>NZ_JBEXAE010000002.1:0-623856 GCF_040566695.1 Sediminicola arcticus
CCGATGGTACTGCTATACCAAGTGGGAGAGTAGGTCGCCGCCTTTTTTTGGAGAACCCTTCATCTAACGATGAAGGGTTTTTTTATGCCATAAAATGAAAGTTTGTTGTGTGTAAATCTAATATTCATGATTAAAAAAGATCCAACAAAAATGAGGAGCCCCATACAGGACTTCAATTTTATTATCGATTAAAAAGGAGTCGTTAATCGTTTTATAGGAAATAGATTTATTTTAGTAGGTAATACAAAAAAGACGTACCTCTGAAAGACGCGTCTTTTTTATGATGTAGTATTGTGTTTTATACCCTAGGCAAATCCCCATCACCTTTTAATGGTAAATTGGAGGAGCCCATTAAATAAGTATCCACATGAAATGCAGCTTGTCTTCCTTCTGAAATAGCCCATACGATAAGCGATTGTCCGCGTCTCTGGTCACCAGCCACAAATACGCCTGGTACATTGGTCATATAATTGTTAATAGAAGCCTTAACATTGGTTCTTGTATCCATTTCTAAACCTAATTGGTCAGCTATAGTTGTTTCAGAACCAGTAAAGCCTAACGCCAATAGAGCAAGTTCACATTTCCATTCTTTTTCAGTCCCCGGAACTTCTTTTAAATTAGGTCGATCTCCTGCTTTGTGAATCCATTCTACTTCGGCTGTAATTAATCCTTTTAAATTACCGTCCTTGTCTCCAACAAATTCTTTGGTGGAGATACTAAAGAAGCGCTCTGCCCCTTCTTTATGGGAGGAACTAGTCCTAAGCCTCATAGGCCAAAATGGCCATGGTTGGTCCTGTGGACGTTCTAAGGTAGCTTTTTCCATTATTTCAAAATTGGTAACGGAAACTGCTCCATGTCTAATGGACGTTCCTATACAGTCAGATCCCGTATCACCACCACCAATAACAATGACATCCTTACCAGTGGCTTTGATTTCTTCTCCTAAATCTTTTTTTCCATCAACACGTTTATTGTTCTGCTTGAGGAAATCCATAGCCTGTACAACACCTTTTAGGTTAGCTCCCTTTGTGGGAAGTCCTCTTCTAATAGTTGCCCCACCAGATAATACCATAGCATCAAATTCACTTTTAAGCTCATCTGCAGTGATATCTACCCCTACGTTAATACCCGTTTTAAAAATTATACCTTCAGCTTCCAAAACCTTTATCCTTCTATCAATTACATGTTTTTCCATTTTAAAATCTGGAATTCCATATCGTAGAAGTCCACCAACTTTTTCGTCCCTCTCAAAAACTGTTACCAAATGGCCAGCCCTATTCAATTGTTGAGCAGTAGCAAGACCTGCAGGTCCAGAACCAATGACGGCAATGCATTTTCCTGTTCTATTAGTTGGGGGTTCTGGCGTAACCCAGCCTTTGGCGAAAGCTGTTTCTACAATGTTTTTCTCTATATTTTCAATGGACACAGGGTCTTCATTGATACCTAAAACACAAGCCTCTTCACAAGGTGCTGGACATAGCCTTCCCGTAAATTCTGGGAAATTATTTGTAGAATGAAGTATTTTAGCCGCCTTTTCCCATTTGCCTTTGTAAATAGCATCATTAAAATCGGGAATAAGATTTCCCAACGGACATCCACTATGACAAAATGGAATACCACAATCCATACATCGGGCCCCTTGATCTTTAAGATCACTCTCCTTTAGAGGTACCGTAAACTCCTTAAAGTTCTTTATGCGTTCCTCCACGGGGGTGTATTCTTCTATTTTTCTATCGAATTCCAAAAATCCTGTTATCTTTCCCATATCTTCGATTATATTGTTTTTAGTTTTTCTTCCTCAAGGCGTATCAACGCTTGTCTGTATTCTTCTGGGAAGACTTTGATGAATTTGGGCAATATATCCTCCCAATTCTCTAAAATGCGCTGAGCAATTGGGCTAAGCGTTGCATTGTAATGGTTTTCTATGAGGGTTTTCAGTTGTAAGATGTCCTCGTTTTCATTTACCGATAGTAAGTTTAAGGCCTCCTTGTTGCAATTTTTATCGAACGTGCCTTTTTCGTCCAAGACAAAAGCTATTCCCCCACTCATTCCAGCACCGAAGTTTCTGCCTACTTGGCCTAAGATTACAGCGATACCACCTGTCATATATTCACATCCGTGATCACCAATTCCTTCAACCACAGCATGGGCCCCTGAATTACGCACGCAAAAACGTTCTCCTGCTTTCCCGTTGATATAGGCTTCTCCTGAAGTTGCTCCATAGAGGGTAACGTTACCTGTGATCACATTTTCTTCAGGCTTAAGGGTAGACTTGTCCGGAACCTTAATAATTAATTTCGCCCCAGAAAGACCTTTGCCTAAGTAATCATTAGTATTTCCATTAACGATCATCGTTAGTCCTTTGGTAGCGAAAGCACCAAAACTCTGTCCCGCGGAGCCTGTAAAGTTTAATTTCAGCGTGTTTTCTGGAAGACCCTCAGCACCATAGATTTTAGAAATCTCATTGCTAATAATGGCGCCTACTGCCCTATCTGTATTGCATATTGGGAAATCTAGTGCTATTTTTTCCTTTCTAAATAAGGCGGGATGTGCTTTACCAATAATTTCAAATTCAATAGACTTGTCTACATGATGTTCCTGTGCTTGGGTGTTGTAGAACTTTGTGCCTTTTGGGACATCTACTTGGTGCAGGATAGGGGTTAAATCTATCCCCTCTGCTTTGAAATGTGAAATGGCCTTATTTCGATCTAATTTTTGTACCTGACCAACCATTTCATTTATGGTTCTAAAGCCTAATTGGGCCATAATCTCTCTCAATTCTTGAGCAACGAAATACATATAATTTACTACATGTTCTGGTTTGCCTTCAAACTTCTTACGTAGTTCCGGGTTTTGAGTGGCTATTCCTACAGGACAGGTGTTCAAATGACAAACTCGCATCATAATGCATCCTGAAGCAACCAATGGTGCCGTGGCAAAGCCAAACTCCTCGGCCCCTAGTAAACAGGCAATGGCTACATCCCTACCTGTTTTTAATTGACCATCGCATTCCAAAACAACCCTATTTCTAAGGTCGTTCATAACCAAAGTTTGTTGTGCCTCAGCGATTCCAAGTTCCCAAGGAAGTCCAGCGTGTTTTAAAGAGGTTAGGGGTGAAGCTCCTGTGCCACCGTCATGCCCAGAGATTAGGATAACATCGGCTTTGGCTTTAGAAACCCCCGCAGCAACAGTACCAACTCCTATCTCTGAAACTAATTTTACATTTATACGAGCTTCCCTATTAGCCGATTTAAGGTCGTAAATCAATTGCGATAAATCTTCAATGGAGTAGATGTCATGATGTGGAGGAGGAGAAATCAATCCTACGTAAGGGGTGGAATTTCTCGTTTTTGCTATGGAGGGGTTAACCTTTGGTCCAGGTAATTGCCCACCTTCCCCAGGTTTAGCACCTTGGGCCATTTTTATCTGTATTTCCTTGGCGCTGGTAAGGTAATTGGAGGTGACTCCAAACCTACCTGATGCGACTTGTTTTATGGCGCTGTTTTTCCAATCGCCAGTCTGATTCTTATAAAAACGTTCTGCATCTTCTCCGCCTTCCCCAGAATTGCTTTTTCCGCCTATTCTATTCATGGCAATGGCCAAATTTTCATGAGCTTCTTTACTAATAGATCCATAGGACATGGCACCGGTTTTGAACCTTTTTACAATTTCGGTCCAAGGTTCTACCTCTTCTAAAGGAACGGGATCATAGTTAGAAAACTCGAATAAACCCCTAATGGTCATAAGGCCTTTGGACTGCTCGTTGACCAACGCTGAGAATTCCTTGAATGATTCAGGTTCATTGTTGCGTACCGATTTTTGTAGCTTGGCAATGGTCATCGGATTAAAGGCATGCTTTTCACCATCCCTTCTCCATCTATATTCACCGCCTATTTCCAATTCCAATTCTGCAGCAACATCTTGAGTTTTATAAGCCCTCTGATGGCGTCTGGCAATTTCTTTTTCTATTTCATATAGTCCTATACCTTGAATTCTTGTAGGGGTATTGGGGAAATATTTATCTACCACTTTGGTGTTAAGACCTACACATTCGAATAGCTGCGATCCACGGTAAGAATTTAAGGTAGATATTCCTATTTTGTTCATCACCTTAAGAATGCCTTTTCCTATTGCCTTATTGTAATTCTTTATAGCTTCTTCAAAGGAATAGTCTGTAATGTCATGCTCCTTTATTTGTTCTGCTATAATTTCATTGACTAGGTAGGGATTAATAGCGCTGGCACCAAATCCGAACAATAACGCAAAATGGTGTACCTCCCTGGGTTCGGCAGATTCAATGATTACACTTAACTGAGATCGTTTTCGTATTCTCTGTAAACCACTATTTACCGAAGAGCAGGCTAATAGTGCAGGAATAGGTGCAAGATCTTTGCTGACATTCCTATCTGTTAAAATGATAATATTAGCACCTTCGTCTATAGCGGATTCAGCTTGCTTTAATAAGGATGCCAACGCATCCTCTAGACCATTGAGGCCTTTGGATATTTCGTATAAGGTAGGTATGGAAACAACCTTATAATCTGGGCTGGCGTCGTAATTTTTAATCTTATCTAAGTCTTCTTTGGAAATAACAGGGTTTTGGATCTTTAATTTTCTGCAATGCTTTTCTGTAAAATCGAAAATATTATGATCGCTACCCAAGGTTAAGCTGATATCCGTAATTAACTCCTCACGAATTCCATCTAAAGGTGGGTTCGTTACTTGGGCGAACAACTGTTTAAAATAATTATAAATCAACTGGGGTTGTTCAGAAAGAACTGCAATAGGAGTATCAGACCCCATAGAACCTAGTGGTTCCTTGGATGTTTTTCCCATGGGTAATATAATGGTATTGATATCTTCTTGAGTATATCCAAAAATCGATTTTCTTTTTGATACAGAGGCTTCATTTAGGAAGAGAGGGCAGTCGTTATAAGGAATGTCCTTTAAGTGAACTAAATTATCTTTAAGCCATATTTTGTAGGGATGCCTTTGCGCAATTTCCTCTTTGATCTCTTCATCATTGATGATTCTGCCTTCCTCCATATTCACCAAGAACATTTTACCTGGCTCCAATCTACCGTGCATCTCAATATTTTCAGGAGCTATGTCTAATACTCCAACTTCAGAGGACATAATAACATATCCATCTTTGGTTACTGAATATCTGGAGGGACGTAAACCATTCCTATCCAAAACTGCCCCAATGTAATTCCCATCTGTAAAAGGTATGGAAGCGGGACCGTCCCATGGTTCCATCATACAGGAATTATATTCATAAAAGGCTCTTTTAGCCTCGGACATATAAGGATTCTTTTCCCAAGCTTCCGGAACCAATATCATCATTACTTCAGGTAGGGATCTACCAGTCATTAATAAGAGTTCTACGACCATATCCATTGTAGCCGAATCAGATTTACCAGGTAGGATTACGGGTAGTACCTTTTTTATCTCATCACCAAACCACTCACTTTTCATAAGCTCTTCCCTGGAAACCATTCTAGAAACATTACCCCTAAGTGTATTTATTTCACCGTTATGGCACATGTATCTAAAAGGTTGTGCCAAGTCCCAAGTTGGGAACGTATTGGTGGAAAATCGCTGGTGAACCAATGCCAAACGTGTAACAACACGAGAATCCATTAGATCTCTATAATATAAGCTTATGTCTTCGGGCATTAATAATCCCTTGAAGATGATTATTTTGGTGGATAGACTGGGGACATAGAAGAAATTACTTTCAGAAAGTTTAGAGGCTATAATGGTGTGTTCCGTAGTTTTTCTAGCAATAAAAAGTTTTAGATTAAAGTCAAAAAAACTTTGATCGTTATTCATTTTAGCAATAAAAACTTGTTTTACAAAAGGTTCTGTTTCAGTTGCGATTCTGCCGGGAATCGATTTATTAACTGGAACATCTCGCCACCCTAGTAATTTTAGGCCCTGCTTAGCGATGTTTTCCTCAAAAATTGAAATACAAAATTCTCTTTGATTTTGCTTTTGTGGTAAAAATATGTTTCCAACGGCGTAGTTGCCAGCTGTGGTGAGTTCAAAATCGCAAACTTCGGTAAAGAAGTCGTGAGGTATGTCTATGAGGATTCCAGCACCATCACCGGTTTTTCCGTCAGAGCTTACGGCTCCCCTATGCTCCAATTTCTCCAATATTTCAAGCGCCTTGTGGATGATATCATTAGACTTGTTGCCCTTTAAACTACATATAAATCCTGCTCCACAGTTATCATGCTCAAATTCCGGTAGGTACAACCCTTGCTTTATCAACTTCATAAATTATGGTATTTATTCAAAAATATCATATTTGATGCGTTAAATGCATCTTATTTATAATAATGTAACAAAAAAAGCAGTGTTTTGAATATTTCGTTGAAAAATATTTATATTTAATTTTGAGACGTTTAATATTTAGCAATTTGATAAATAGTAAAATTGGATATAGCGTATCCCTAAGGAATAGGGGGGTTGTAAATAAAAAAAGGATATTAATCCATAAATATTTTAGATCATAAGGGGGTATATTGTATGTAATTAGATTAAATGTAAAACACCCCCTATTTTCATAGGGGGTGTTTTACATTTAATATTTAAATAGGATTTTTAGTCGCGTAAGATGCTTCTAGAAATAACAATTTTTTGAATTTCAGAAGTACCCTCATAAATCTGGGTAATCTTTGCGTCACGCATTAGTCTTTCAACATGGTAGTCCTTTACAAAGCCATTTCCGCCATGTACCTGAACCGCCTCAATAGTGGTATCCATAGCGACTTGTGAGGCGTAAAGTTTGGCCATGGCTCCAGATAGATCGTAATCTTTGTCGTTGTCCTTGTCCCAAGCGGCCTTATATACCATATGACGGGCAGCTTCTATTTGTGTGTGCATATCCGCTAATTTAAAAGCAATGGCTTGATGGTTCATAATCTCTGTCCCAAAAGCTTTTCTTTCCTTAGAATATTTCTTTGCCATTTCATAAGCACCAGCCGCTATTCCTAAGGCTTGTGCGGCTATTCCTATACGTCCTCCGGCCAAGGTCTTCATTGCAAATTTAAAGCCGAAACCATCCTCGCCTATTCTATTTTCTTTAGGTACAATTACATCGTTGAACATTATAGAATGGGTGTCACTACCTCTAATTCCCAGTTTATTTTCTTTTGGACCAATTTCAAATCCAGGTGTTCCTTTATCAACGATTAGAGCATTAATACCCTTGTGGCCTTTTTCCACATTGGTTTGGGCAATGACCAAATACACTTCTGCAGAATTACCATTTGTGATCCAGTTTTTAGTGCCATTTAAAAGATAATGGTCGCCTTTGTCTATGGCGGTGGTTTTTTGTGAAGTTGCATCGCTTCCGGCTTCGGGCTCTGACAAACAAAATGCTCCGATTATTTCTCCAGATGTCAATCTAGGGAGGTATTTTTCCTTTTGGGCTTCGGATCCAAATGTTTCTAGACCCCAACAAACTAGAGAATTATTTACGGAAACTATAACAGAGGCCGATGCGTCAATTTTAGATAATTCCTCTACAGCAATGGCGTAAGACAAAGTGTCTAGTCCGCTACCACCATATTTAGGGCTTACCATCATTCCCATGAATCCCAATTCTCCCATTTTTTTTACCTCTTCTGTAGGAAATCTTTGAGCTTCATCTCGTTCAATTACGCCTGGGAGAAGTTCATTTTGAGCAAAATCCCTAGCTGCTTGTTGAATCATTAGTTGCTCTTCTGATAATGTAAAGTCCATAAATATGCAATATGATTAAAAATGTGCATCAAATATACGGCTATGCTTACAAATATTCAATTAAGTTTTGTGCATTATATCGGATTTTTATCAACTAGAAGTAAATTATCTGCATGAAAATTATTTTTCAATAGCAAAGGTTAAAAAACGGAAAACCAAATCAATATTTTTATATTTGTGGCAGTTTGAAAATATCGGTTGTATTAAATAGGTAACTTATGAGACAGCATTAGCTTCGCTAAAAGCGAATAACGTAATGATTATGAAGGCAGCATGCATTTAATGTTAGTTTACAAAAATTTAATAAAACGATTATAATGAAAGAGTTACTTAGTATCTACGAAAATAAGGCCCCTGAAATTGTTTTTAATTGGAAAGATCCAGAAACGGAAGCAGAGGGTTGGACCGTAATAAACTCTCTTAGGGGAGGAGCTGCAGGTGGAGGAACAAGAATGCGAGAAGGTTTGGATATGAACGAGGTGCTCTCCTTGGCAAAGACCATGGAGGTGAAGTTTACTGTTTCTGGTCCTGCTATAGGTGGTGCAAAATCTGGTATTAATTTTAATCCAAGTGATCCTAGAAAAAAAGGGGTGTTGGAAAGATGGTACCGTGCAGTTTCGCCTTTGTTGAAAAGTTATTACGGAACTGGTGGGGATTTAAATGTAGATGAAATACATGAGGTGATTCCAATTACTGAAGATTCTGGTGTTTGGCATCCTCAAGAAGGGGTTTTTAATGGTCATTTTAAGCCAACAGAAGCCGATAAGATTAACAGAATTGGCCAATTGCGACTTGGTGTAATTAAAGTCTTGGAAAGTGGAAAGTACTCGCCTTCTACTGCTAGGAAATATACTGTGGCAGATATGATCACTGGGTATGGAGTTGCTGAGGCCGTAAGACATTATTACGATATTTTTGGAGGTACTGTCAAAGGAAAAAGGGCAGTGGTCCAAGGTTTTGGCAACGTTGGTGCTGCAGCTGCTTTTTATTTCGCCCAAATGGGTGCAAAGGTAGTAGGCATTATTGACCGAGACGGCGGAGTAATAAAGGAGGAAGGATTTACATTTGACGAAATAAAGTCGTTTTATCTAGAGAAAAAAGGGAATACGCTGGTCGCTGATGGGATGATGTCCTTTGAAGAGATCAATAATAAGATTTGGAGCATTCAAACAGAAATATTTGCGCCTTGTGCGGCATCGCGTTTAATCACAAAGGATCAGATAGGGAACATGATCGATTTTGGTTTGGAGGTAATTAGCTGCGGGGCTAATGTTCCATTTGCGGATAAGGAAATATTCTTCGGCCCTATTATGGAGTATACAGATGAAAAAGTAAGTTTGATTCCTGACTTTATTTCCAATTGTGGAATGGCAAGAGTGTTTGCCTATTTTATGGAGCGTAGGGTACCCATGGATGACGAATTGATATTTCAAGATACTTCTGAAACCATACGTAAGGCTATTTTGAATATATTTAAACAAAACGCATCTAAAGTAAATTTGAGCAAAACAGCCTTTGAGATTGCATTGAAACAATTAGTATAAATTAAACCGACCGAAAATGGAGAGCATTATTATTATTGTATTTATTGTGGGTTATTTGGCAATAACCCTAGAGCACAACTTAAAAATTGATAAACTCATACCCGCTTTGGCGATGATGGCATTGCTATGGGCAATCATAGCCTTAACGCACATGCCTGTATTTGAGGTTAATGCTGAGTTAAGGGAGCTAGAACCCTCTCATATTGATGATATATTGTTACATCATTTGGGCAAAACAGCGGAAATTCTGGTATTCTTGTTGGGAGCCATGACCATTGTGGAAATCATAGATTACTTTGATGGTTTTGCCACCATAAAAGGATTTATTAAAACAAGGAGTAAGAAAAAGTTATTGTGGTTGTTTTCCATCCTTGCTTTTATACTTTCTGCAATAATAGACAACCTAACAGCTACCATAGTTTTAATTACAATTTTACAAAAGGTAATTAAGGATAGAGAAACCAGATTGTGGTTTGCCGGTATGGTTATTATTGCAGCAAATGCCGGTGGAGCATGGTCTCCTATTGGTGATGTAACGACTACCATGTTATGGATTGCCAATAAGGTTTCTGCCTTGCAGTTGGTGGAGCATGTATTTTTACCTTCTGTTGTATGTATGGTGGTGCCTACTTTTATTGCAAGCAGATTCAAAGCTTTTCAGGGCAATATAGAGGGCGAATTTGAGGAGGAAATTCCTAAATCAAAATTTGGGTCTAACATGTTGTACCTTGGATTAGGTGCGATTGTTTTTGTTCCTTTCTTTAAAACAATCACCCATCTTCCTCCTTATGTAGGAATGATGTTGTCCTTGGCAATTGTGGCTACTTTTGCAGAGATATATAGTAGTACTAAGTTTAGTCTGTCCAATGTGGATGGAGAGAGTGACGCACACGCACAACACAGCCCTGTTCATGCTTCATTGTCTAAAATTGAGTTACCAAGTATCTTGTTCTTCTTGGGAATATTATTGGCAGTTGCCGCCCTAGAGTCTTTGGGTATGCTGTTCCATTTTGCAGAAGGATTAAATTCGGCCATACCAAATACAGATATCGTAGTGATGTTGCTAGGTGTTGGTTCAGCAGTTATAGATAACGTACCTTTAGTAGCTGCTAGTATTGGGATGTTCTCCCAGGGAATGGATAGTCCATTATGGCATTTTATAGCATATTCAGCAGGAACTGGTGGAAGTATGCTTATCATTGGGTCTGCAGCTGGGGTAGTAGCCATGGGAATGGAGAAGATAGATTTCTTCTGGTACTTAAAGAAAATAGCATGGTTGGCCTTGGTAGGATTCTTGGCTGGAGCCGTAGCATTTATTTTGTTGAGAGATTTAATATTGAACGCATAATTTAAATGACAAATAACCGTTATAACGGCAACACTAATTAAGAGAACCTATGTTATTATTTCAAGATCTTGTCCAAGATCCAGCTGTTGACGCAGTTGTATCAGAGGAAAAAACACTTTCCGTTATCGATTTGATCGTCGATGGGGGTACTGGAAGTATCCTTATTATATCGGTATTGTTTGTCATGTTGTTCGTGGCGCTGTACATTTATTTTGAGCGTATTTTTGCCATAAAGGCGGCCTCCAAGATCGATAGTAATTTCATGAATCAGATTAGAGACCATGTGTCCAATGGCAAGTTGGAAGCAGCAAAATTGTTGTGCGCTCAAACAGATTCTCCTGTGGCTAGATTGACTGAAAAAGGGATTTCCAGAATTGGAAAGCCATTAGACGATATCAATAAAGCCATTGAAAATGCAGGGACCTTAGAAGTTTACAAGTTGGAAAAGAACATCAGTGTTCTAGCAACCGTTGCAGGTGCTGCCCCAATGATAGGGTTTTTAGGAACGGTAATTGGAATGATTCTTGCTTTTCATCAAATGGCAAGCAATGGGGGTCAGGCAGAGATGGGCTCCTTGGCTTCTGGTATTTATACGGCAATGACTACCACTGTAGCAGGTCTAATAGTTGGTATTATTGCGTATATAGGGTATAACCATTTGGTCAACAGAACAGACAAGGTAGTTCATAAGATGGAAGCTAATGCTGTTGAATTTTTGGATTTGTTGAACGAACCTCTTTAATCCATAGCTATGAAACTAAAAGGAAGAAACAAAGTCAGTCCAGATTTTAGCATGTCCTCTATGACGGACATAGTGTTTCTGTTGCTGATTTTCTTCATGCTCACAGCTAATTCTCCCAATGCACTGGATTTACTTTTGCCTAAGGCAAAAGGCAAATCTACCAATACTCAAAATGTATCTGTAAGCATTACCAAAGATTTGGAGTATTATATAGATAACCAAAGGATAAATGGAGCATACGTTGAAATTGAATTAAAAAAGGCACTGGAAGGACAAGAGAAGCCTACAATTATTTTGAGGGCAGAAGAAAGTGTTGCTATAAAAGAGGCGGTAAACGTTATGGAAATCGCTAATAGGAACAATTATAAGGTCATTTTGGCCGTGCGACCCAATTAAATGTCATTTTTAGATACAAAACATAAGAAGAAGTCTTTTACACTTACAACAGTTTTGTTAAGTGCACTTCTTCTTTTGCTTTTTTATATAGGTCTTACCTATATGGACCCGCCTATAGAAAATGGGATTTCTGTTAATTTTGGTGCCATGGAATTTGGTTCTGGAAACGTACAACCAAAAGAACTTATCAAAACAGCACCTAAACAAGAAGTGCAACCGCAGCAAAAATTAGAGGCTACGGTAACAGAGACCCCAAAAGAGAAAATGGAGGAGGTCTTAACGAGTGAAGATATAGACGCTCCGGTTATACCTCCTAAGAAGAAAGAGGTTAAAATCACACCCAAGGTAGACCCGAAACCTAAAGAAGAGGTAAAGAAGCCTGTGGAAACGCCCAAGCCCTCCCAATCTACCACTGATGCCCTATCAAGTATCATAAACGGTCCAAAAAATGATGGAACGGCAACAGGCGGTGAGGGCAACGATAATAGGGCAGGGGATAAAGGACAGCCAGATGGAGATCCTTATGCTACGAGCTACTACGGAAGTGCTGGTTCTGGTTCTGGAACCGGAGGGTATGGATTAAATGGGAGATCCTTGGTGAGCCAGGGAAAGGTTCAACAAGAATGCAACGAAGAAGGTAGGGTTGTGGTTAAAATTATAGTGGATAGAAACGGGAAGGTGGTCAGTGCCACTCCTGGAGTAAAAGGTACAACAAATAACAGTCCTTGTCTTTTGGATCCTGCAAAAAGAACCGCATTTATGCACAAATGGAACCTAGATTCCAATGCTCCTAGTCAACAAATAGGATTTGTTGTTGTCAATTTTAAATTGGGGGAGTAATTCATGGGGTATCAAGAAACCTTGGATTGGATGTTTGCACAACTTCCAATGTATCAGCAGAAGGGAAAGTCTGCCTTTAATGGAAAGCTGGACAATATATTAAAACTCGTAGATCATTTAAATCACCCCGAAAAAAATTTTAAGACCATTCATGTTGCCGGCACCAATGGTAAAGGGTCTAGTAGCCATATGTTGGCCTCTGTACTTCAAGAGGCAGGATATAAGGTAGGCCTTTATACATCGCCCCATTTAAAGGACTTTAGGGAGCGCATCAAGATCAATGGGATTCAAGTTGATAAAGATTATGTAATAACATTTATAGAGAAGAACAAAATGTTCCTTAGCGAGAACAAACTTTCCTTCTTTGAAATGACCGTGGGAATGGCCTTTGACTTCTTTGCCATTGAGCAAGTAGATATAGCCATTATAGAAGTGGGTTTGGGAGGAAGGCTCGATTCCACTAATATTATAATCCCCGAAGTGTCTTTGATTACCAACATTGGATTGGACCATATGGATATTTTGGGCTCCACCTTATCTCAGATCGCTTCCGAGAAAGCAGGGATTATAAAACCCAATGTTCCAGTAGTGATAAGTGAGTATCAACAAGAAATTGCTTCCGTATTTATGGAAGCTGCCCAGTCACGAGATGCAGTCATCGTCTTTGCCGCAAAGGAAGAATTACCCGATTATATTTCCTCCTTACTCGGGAATTATCAAAAAATGAACGTAAAAGGGGTACTGGCGACATTGAAACTACTTAAGGGTTATAATGTAAATGAAGAGCATATCAAAGCTGGACTTCTTAAAGTTGCAGAGAACACGGGATTAATGGGACGATGGCAGGTACTTGGCGAAAAACCCTTAGTGATATGCGATACAGCTCATAATAGTGAAGGCTTTGCCGTGGTATTACAGCAAATTCATCAACAAAAGTATAACGCCCTACACTTGGTTTTGGGTTTTGTAAAGGAAAAGAATCTCGAAGCAATTTTACCGCTCTTTCCAAAGGAAGCATCGTATTATTTTTGTGCCCCACAGATTGAAAGGAAGTTGGATGAATGGGTACTCAAAGAAAAAGCTTCAGAATTTGGATTGGTAGGGGAGGTGTATAATTCTGTAAATGAAGCACTTGTTGCCGCAAAGCAAATAGCCAAAAGTTCTGATCTTATATACGTGGGTGGCAGTAATTTTGTGGTCGCAGAAGTAGTTTGATTTTTTTGCATTTTTTTCTTTTGGGATTTCAAAAACTATACTATATTTGCACTCGCTTCGAGAATTTAGAAGTGGAAAATTAATTGAAAGATTGATTTACAAGTACGGGCTCTTAGCTCAGCTGGTTCAGAGCACCTGCCTTACAAGCAGGGGGTCACTGGTTCGAACCCAGTAGGGCCCACAAAAAAAATCCTGTTCACTATGTGAACGGGATTTTTTCGTTAAAACAGCCACTTAGAATTCTATAGACATCGTTAAGTATCTAAATTCAGCTTATACGATGCCATAGGTTTCCAATAATATCTTATTGGTCTCTTCAATATTCTTGAAAACACTAAAGTCACGACCTTGCGTCCTTTGGGCTCCTAAGGCATTAGCATATCTAGCCGCCCTTATATAATTAGTCTTATCTTTTAGTAGTCCATACCCAAGACCACCTGCGAAAGAATCACCACAGCCTGTGGTGTCTACCACGTGGCTTACCTTTATAGAGGGAACCATTTCTTGATGAACTTTATCCTCTTTTTTGAAGAAAACTGCTCCTCCTTTTGAATCTAAAGTCACAATTAATGATTTAACACCTTTATTCAAGGAGTGTTCAGCAAAGGATGCTAAATGATCTGTACTTTCGTCGTTAACATGTTTTAGGTTTTCTAGTTCGAATTCTTTTTCAAACCAACAGCATTTAGACTCTTCTAGATTCATTTTTAAAACATCTATAAAGGGTAGCCATTGATCCATGTCGATCCAAAATTTAACCAATCTATCTCCTGTCATTGTCACCGTGTTGGTGGGTCCGTGGGCATCAAAAATAATGGTGCCTGTACTATTTTGTTTTATATACTTTAGGGTCTCAAGGGGCACTTCATAATCTGTAATGGGAACACATACAAAAACATCACAATGTAATAGTGATTTTAAATCTTCCGGAATAATTGGATTCATGAATCCAGTTTGTTTCTCTAATCTGTTGTTCTGGTCAATAAACCTTAGGCTGATAACGTCTCCTTGATCTAACTCTGAAGTGATATGTTCAGTATTTATATTGGGGTATGCCGATAGAATTTCTTTAATGGGCGCTTCGTCTTTTTTTCGAACATGAGACACGAGATGGACTGTTCCTTCATTTCCTAATAATTGGGATAATCCAATAGCCGTATGTGTGGCACAACCGTACTTTTCAATTATTTCTCCTCTATGGGTTGTAATATGATCTCTTGGAATTGGGCCAAGAACCGCAATATTATATTTTGCCATGCGATGGTTTGCTTTGATTATCTAATTATTGTGAACTATATCTTAGGTGTTCTAAAATATACGAATTTTTTGAATTTTCCAATGATTAATTTTTTGTAACTACCATTCGTTGTAAATCTTATTTTTGAAAAATGGAAATAAAAGGGAGGCGAAATTATCGTAAAAACTTATGCTGATTTAATCTTTCAAACTAGAAATTCTTAGTACATTATGATCCTAAGGAAAAAGATTTAATGGCACAATAGGTGTTAGAAAAAACCCCTGGTAGGTCAAAATTGATGAATTTTATAGTTTTTCTAATCCAAAATAAGCTTTACATTAGCACCCTCGTTTATGGGGTATTAGCTCAGTTGGTTTAGAGCGCTGCCTTGACAGGGCAGAGGTCACTGGTTCGAATCCAGTATGTCCCACACCAATCACTAAATCCATCTCGTAGTAACGGGATGGATTTTATATTTCTAGTCAAGGTCTTATTGGTTTATGAAAGCGCGGAGATGAAAAGTCACCCATTTATTTGCCTAAATAAGGTCTAAAATTCGTTCCAATGCCATTCCACGAGATCCTTTTATTAGAACATTACTTCCTTTTGGGGCTCTATTTTTTAGGTGCTTAGAAAGATCGCCGAATGTTTTAAATTTTAGCAAAGGGCTTTGTGTGTTGAAAAAATTCTCTCCTATAAGATAGACAGTATCAAATTTTGAAGCTGCTGCTAAGTCAGCAATGTACTGATGCTCTTTAGCGGCGGTATCTCCTAGTTCAAACATATCCCCAATAAATATTGTTTTGTTCTCCCCTTCCATGGCAGCAAAGTTTTCCAAAGCGGCTTTCATACTGGTTGGGTTGGCATTGTAGGCATCCAAAATAATTTGGTTGTCATTTTTATGGATGATTTGAGAGCGGTTGTTCTTTGGTTGATAACGTTCAACTGCAATTTTTATGTCGACCATAGGAATTTTAAAATAATCACCAATAAGAATGGCGACACAACAATTGGTAAAATTATAGTTCCCTATTAAGCTTGATTGTATTTTTATCCCATGTGATTCTAGGGCCACAAAAGGATGGGCACCCAAACTCTTAATTTTGAATAAATTAGGATCGTCCTGACTATATCCTAATTTATTTGGATAGTCTTTTAATTTCTCTCTTTGGATGGGGTCATCTCCGTTAAAGAATACAGTCTTATGGTTTGAAAGTAGGAATTGGTAAAGTTCACTTTTACCGGTAATGACTCCTTCTTCGCTTCCAAATCCCTCTATGTGTGCTTTGCCAAAGTTGGTGATGTAACCAAAGTCAGGCTCGACCAAACTACATAAGAATTTAATTTCTAGTTTGTGGTTGGCCCCCATTTCAAGTATCGCTAATTGGGTATCGGGTTTTATATTCAAAAGGGTTAATGGTACTCCTATATGGTTGTTCAAATTGCCTTTTGTCGCCACTGTTTTGTACTTCACGGAAAGCACGGCATTGATTAATTCTTTAGTGGTGGTTTTGCCATTGCTTCCGGTGAGAGCGATGACTTTGGCTGAACTATACTTACGGTGGAAATTAGCAAGCTCCTGTAGTGTTTTTAAGGTATCGGTTACCAATATAGTTTCGCCATCGGAATGGTAGGTAGGATCATCCACAACGGCATAACGAGCTCCCTTTTTGATAGCCTCTTTTGCGTATTCATTACCATTAAAATTGTCACCTCTTAAGGCAAAAAAAAGGCAATTAGCCGTTATATTTCTGGTGTCCGTACTTACGGAATGAGATTCCAAAAATACCTTATGTAATTCATGTATAGTCATCTAATTAAGGGGGGGATTTTGTATTTCAAATCGAAAGCAAGATAAAACCAAAAAGGAAAACCTCGCTTATTTATAGATATAAATATATTCAATTATTCTAAAATTAGATATTCTCTAAAATGCTTTCGTTAGGTGAGAAGGCTAAGGTGTGCCGTTATTTGATTTATACATTTAATGTAGGGGCATAAAAAAAGCCCTGAGAACAGGGCTTTTGAATCTTTTGAATTTTACGAAGGCTTATTTTGCTTTTTTAGATCGTATCATTTTGTTTTTAGTTTTAGATTTAGAACCTACCCTAGACATTGCACATCTAAAACCAATATAATCGGTAGCCATATATTGTGGCATGTATCTGCGTTGTGCCGGATCTAACCAATACGCTCTATCTCTCCATGAACCTCCTTTGAAGACTCTAACTTCATCGTTGATCAAGGTGTTTCTGTTATTGGACTTATCGTATTTTCCTACTAAATTCCCAACTGAATCTACCTCAATTTTATGTTTTGGTGAGTTGTACATACTTTTTGTATTGTCCTCCTCCTCATCTTCACTGAATTGATCAAAGTATCTTGTAGATCCCGGTTCACCGTCTCTATAACCTCTGTTGTCACTAGAAGAGAAATTAGTTCTCAAATAGGTTTCATTCTCGTCAACCGGAACCATTTTTACTTCTCCAGGCAGATTGACTGCTACTATTTTTCCGTTCGGTAAGGTATCGTATACTATTTCATCCCTCAGCACATTTACTTTTCCATCTTCTCCTATAGCAGATTTCATATATACGTTACCTCTAAAGTAGTTGAAATCACTTACTTCATCATCCACAATAGGTCTGTATACATCGGCAACCCATTCCGCAACATTTCCGGCCATATCATACAGTCCAAAATCATTAGACTTATAAGATTTTACTTCAGCAGTAATATCCGCACCATCATCTGACCAGCCAGCAATTCCGCCGTAATCTCCTTTTCCTTGTTTGAAGTTGGCCAATTGATCACCTCTTCCTACTCTTTGTCCACTTCTGGTGTAGTCACCTTCCCATGGATATTTTTTTCTTCCTCTATAATTATTGTATTCCCTAGATCCAATTTGAGCTTGAGCAGCATATTCCCACTCGGTTTCCGTAGGTAACCTATATTCAGGTAAAATAATTCCACTGCTTCTTTTAGCAAAGACATTAACGGAATCTTTTTGTTTCTTCCCTTGTAAGGAGTCAATACTTCCGTTGTATACAGATTCTGGTCTCATTAAATAGGCTTCAGTACTAAAGGTACCACTACCTTCCCCATCTAGGGCCTGATATTTTGCGTCTTCTGCCAAATAACCTTCGCGTTCCAACATTACCTCGTTAACGCGGTCCGTTCTCCATTCAGCAAATTGAGTGGCCTGCACCCAATTCACACCTACTACAGGATATTCTGCATATGCAGGATGGCGCAAGTAGTTATTGGTCATGGTTTCGTTAAACCCTAATCTGTTTCTCCAAACCAACGTATCAGGAAGTGCACCTGTATAAATATGTGCATACTGAGGATTGTCGGGAGGGTAAACACTTTTTAGGTAATCTAGGTATTCTAGATACATAACATTAGTTACTTCTGTCTCATCCATATAAAAGGATTGGACATGTTGAGTGGTAGCAGTGTTGTTCCAATCGTGCATCACATCATCCTGTACTTTACCTTTTGTAAAGGTTCCACCTTCCACAAAAACAAGACCGGGAGCGGTTTCTTGCTCCTTAAAATCTGAATTAAATTGGAAACCACCTTCTTTGTCATTAATTTTCCAGCCGGTAGCTCTGGACGTATTCTTGGATGATGAGGAGTTTTTGCTACAACTAGTAAAACTTCCTATTACCACTATACAAGAGAGTACAACTTTGATAAATTGTTTTTTCATAATTAGGACTTGAGTTCAAAAAAATATAAACCGCTATTAAGTAGTTTGGGATTCGTATTATGATTTAAAATGATTTGCATTTGGCTATAAGAACGATGATAAGCGCATAATATTTTATGCTTTTACATTTTTTTTCATTAATTCTGATCATTGTGATTCGCATAGTTAATGCTTACAAAAGCCATAACGGTATAAAGCCAAGAATAGTATGATTGGTCCTTATTCTTTTTGGGACTAGTGAAGTATATCTTTGGGAATTAAAATAGGATCATTCCTGTTGTTTAATGGATGATGTTGATGGAATCATCGATTTTTTTTGAAAAGTATATAAGATATTGGCAAATTGTCCGTTAAATTGTAATACAACTCATTTCTTAAGGTAACCAATTTAAATGGGCATTTTTGAGATCTTGCTTAATCAAAAGTAGAAAATGAAAAAAATATTCACACTTGCATTATTGGTTTTGGTTTGTAAATTATCCGGACAGGAAGATAGGGTAATCACAACCGCAGTTCCTTTTTTGACTATCGCTGCAGATGCTAGGGCGGCTGGTATGGGAGATATGGGGGTTGCAACTTCTACAGATGCCTTTTCACAGCAATGGAACCCGGCTAAATTTGCATTTGCAGAACGGAAAATGGGAATAGGATTGAGTTATACCCCGTACTTAGAAAGTATTATTACAGACATAGCCTTATTAAACGCAGGGTATTATAATAAATTTAATGACAGAAGTGCTTTCGCCTTTAGTTTGCGCTATTTCACACTGGGTGAAATAGAATTGAGGCAGTTTGCGAATGATCCAGGAACCATTGCAAAACCAAATGAATTGGCGTTGGATGGTTCATATTCCTTGAAATTGAGTCAGACCTTTTCTATGGCTGTTGCTGGAAGGTTCATTAGCTCAAATTTAAAGTTTCAGGATGATGCCGGCGCTGATTCTCAGGCAGCAAGTTCATTTGCAGTGGATGTAGCTGGGTATTACCGATCAAGGGAAATTGCCTATAATAATTTTGATGGTAGATGGAGGGCAGGTTTTAACGTGTCCAATCTAGGAGGCAAAATAGCCTATGATCAAGGTGGACAGGGAAATTTTTTACCTACTAACTTAAAGTTTGGTGCTGGTTTTGATTTTATCTTAGATCAAGACAATGTTTTAGGGATAACTTCAGAATTTAATAAGTTATTGGTGCCAACTCCAAGAGATTTTGATGGTGACGGTGATGTGGATTCAGCCGATAATGAAGAATATCAAAGAATTGGATTCTTTAGTGGTATCTTTGAATCCTTTGGCGATGCTCCCGATGGATTTAACGAAGAACTAAAGGAAGTTACCTGGGCTTTGGGTTTGGAATATAAATATCAAAACTCGTTTATGCTACGTACGGGTTATTTTAATGAGAGTGAAGTTAAGGGGTCTAGAAAATTTTTCACTTTAGGAGCGGGGTTCCAATTTAAGGCGACACAGATAGATCTATCATACTTATTCTCTTCTTCTAAGGTGAAAAATCCTTTGGAGAATACACTTAGATTTTCACTAACATTTAATTTAGGGGAAGAAATTTTAAATGATTAATTTAAGTAAGCTTCCTATTGGGTATAGTATCTTTGAAATCATACAATAACCGCTAAAATAATATTTCTTGAGAAAACAGACCATTTCCTTTGAGATGACCGTTTTTGACAGCTTCGACGACTTGTCTATAGAAGATCAAAAACTTATGAATGCTGCTATTGCTTCCAGAAAAAATGCCTATGCCCCATATTCCAACTTTTTAGTGGGTGCGGCCGTATTGCTAGAAAATGGAGAAATTGTAATTGGAAACAATCAAGAAAATGCCTCTTATCCATCAGGACTATGCGCGGAAAGGGTGGCTGTTTTCTATGCAGGAGCAAAATATCCAGGTGTGCATATTAAGGCAATTGCTATTACTGCAACTTCGGAAAAATATATAGTTAAAGAGGCGGCAGCTCCATGTGGTAACTGCAGACAAGCTATATCCGAATACGAACAAAAACAAGAGACACCCATTCCTTTGATGTTGATGGGGGAGACCGGTGAGGTCATAAAATGCAATTCTATTGGGGATATTCTCCCATTGGCTTTTGGCAAGTCGTTTTTGGGATAAACATAATTTTTCGCCTAAAAATTAGCCCAAAAACAGGGGTAATTTTATATTTTCCCATCTTTTTGTGGTTTCTTACTAGCTTTTTCTTCAATACTTTTTCTCTATTAAATTTATGTGTATTTTTGTTCCCTTGTTTGATACATAAGCTTCAATAAATACTGAATTAATGAAAAAAATAACCAAAGAAGTCTACCTTAAATGGTATGAGGACATGTTGTTGTGGAGAAAATTTGAGGATAAACTAGCCGCAGTCTATATTCAACAGAAAGTAAGAGGCTTTTTGCACTTGTACAATGGGCAAGAGGCAGTTTTAGCAGGTTCCTTGCATGCTATGGACCTTTCTAAGGATAAGATGATTACGGCATATCGTAACCACGTACAGCCCATCGGAATGGGTGTAGACCCAAGAAGGGTGATGGCGGAATTATACGGTAAGGTTACGGGTACTTCAAAGGGTATGGGAGGATCTATGCATATCTTTTCCAAGGAAAAGGGATTCTATGGAGGTCACGGAATTGTTGGTGGCCAAATTCCTTTAGGCGCTGGAATGGCTTTTGCTGATAAATATTTTAAAAGGGACGCTGTAACGCTTTGTTATATGGGTGATGGAGCCGTTAGACAAGGTTCCTTGCACGAAAGTTTCAACTTGGCCATGCTTTGGAAATTACCAGTTGTTTTTATCTGTGAAAATAATGGATATGCCATGGGCACATCTGTCGCCAGAACCTCTTTTTCAACAGATATTTGGAAATTGGGCTTGGGCTACGAAATGCCTTGTGGACCGGTAGATGGAATGGATCCAGAAACAGTGGCCAAAGAAGTTAGTAAAGCAGTAGAAAGAGCCAGAAGTGGTGGTGGACCAACATTTTTGGAAATGAAAACATATAGATATAGAGGTCACTCAATGTCTGATGCCCAGCAATACAGGACAAAAGACGAGGTTGAGGAATACAAAAAAATAGACCCTATCAATCAAATATTGGAGATCATCAAGGAAAATAAATACGCTTCAGATGATGAGATCAAGAAAATAAATAAGCGTGTAAAAGACTTGGTTACCGAATGCGAAAAATTCGCTGATGAATCGGACTACCCGCCAGTGCAACAATTGTACGATATGGTATACGAGCAAAAGGATTATCCATTTTTACCACATAAATTATAAGTAGATGGCAGAAGTAATTAATATGCCAAGACTTAGCGATACCATGGAAGAAGGTACGGTAGCTAAGTGGCTTAAAAAAGTAGGGGACAAAATTGAGGAAGGTGATATTTTAGCCGAAATCGAGACGGACAAAGCAACTATGGAATTTGAATCTTTTCACGAAGGTACATTGCTCCATATCGGTATTCAAGAAGGGGATGGTGCTCCTGTTGATTCTCTATTGGCCATTATTGGCGAAGAAGGGGAAGATATTTCTGGACTTTTGAATAGGGGTGCAACATCTTCAAATTCAACCGAAGCAGAAAAAGAAGAAGCGGAAGTGCTGTCTAAATCTGACGATAATACCTCCGAAAGTGCTTCTGAAACTACTGAAATTCCCGAAGGTGTAGAAATTATTAAAATGCCGCGTTTAAGTGATACCATGGAGGAAGGAACAGTTGCTTCTTGGTTGAAACAAGTAGGTGATGAGATTGAAGAAGGAGATATCCTTGCGGAGATTGAAACCGATAAGGCTACTATGGAATTTGAATCGTTCTACTCTGGAACCTTATTATATATTGGGATTAAAGAAGGAGAATCATCGCCTGTTGATGCTGTTTTGGCTATTATAGGGCCAAAGGGCACTAAAGTAGAAGGTCTTTTAGATAGAAAATCTTCAAGCGAAAAGGCCCCAGCAGCGAAAACTGAAAAGAAAGAGGAAGTTAAAGAAGAGGTAAAATCTTCTCCTTCATCAGAATCAGTGGCCGTTAGTGATGGCAAAAGAATCTTCGTTTCACCTTTGGCTAAAAAAATAGCCGATGAAAAAGGAATTGATCTGTCCTCTGTTACAGGAAGTGGAGATCACGGAAGGATTGTAAAGAAGGATATTGAGAACTACCAGCCAGCACAAAAGGCTTCAGCTGGGACACCTATATCAGAGAAAACGGAGACTTCTGCAGGAAAAGCACAAAGTGTTGCATTTGCTGCACCCGTAGGCGAGGAAAGTAGTGAAGAGGTGAAGAATTCCCAAATGCGAAAAGTAATCGCAAAAAGATTGGGAGAATCTAAATTTAGCGCACCACATTACTATCTTACTATAGAAGTGGATATGGACAATGCCAAAGCTTCAAGAGAACAGATAAATAGCTTACCAGATACTAAAGTGTCTTTTAATGATATGGTGGTTAAGGCATGTGCAATGGCTTTAAAGAAGCATCCGCAAGTAAATACTTCATGGAATGGTGATACCACCCGTTACAATCACCATGTTAGCGTGGGAGTGGCTGTTGCTGTTGAAGATGGACTTGTAGTTCCTGTGTTGAAATTCACGGATCAGATGGGACTTACCCAAATAGGGGTATCTGTGCGTGATTTAGCTGGAAGAGCAAGGAATAAGAAATTGACTCCTGCCGAAATGGAAGGTAGTACGTTTACGGTATCCAACCTTGGGATGTTCGGAATTTTAGAATTTACCTCTATTATCAATCAACCCAACTCTGCAATTTTATCCGTAGGGGCCATCGTTGAAAAGCCAGTGGTTAAAAATGGTCAAATTGTGGTAGGGAATACCATGACAGTTACCTTGGCCTGTGATCATAGGACAGTTGACGGTGCTACTGGAGCTCAGTTTATGCAGACTTTAAGGGCATTCTTAGAGAACCCAGTTACTATGTTGGCATAATAACAATAGCTAACAATTATATTACAGAGCATTCCAATGATATTGGAGTGCTTTTTTTTATCTTTAAATCCAAATTTAAAAGGATGAAAAAAATTATAAGGATTGCACTTTTAGCACTATTGGTTGGTTGTGGTTCCACACAAACCATGGGAACCCAAA
This sequence comes from Sediminicola arcticus, assembly GCF_040566695.1. Taxonomy (NCBI): domain Bacteria; kingdom Pseudomonadati; phylum Bacteroidota; class Flavobacteriia; order Flavobacteriales; family Flavobacteriaceae; genus Sediminicola; species Sediminicola arcticus. The sequence goes on from NZ_JBEXAE010000002.1 coordinate 23,904, forward strand.
CAGGTGTTGTGGGAGGTCCCGAAGGTGTTAAAGGGAAAATTGTAGAGTCTACCGATAATACTAAGGCTTATGGTTCATCCGACAATGGCGCTACTACTGCTGTATTTAGTGATAAAGCGAAAATCGGGGTTATAATGGATTATTTAGCCTCAGATGAGCTTCAAGGTAGGGAAACTGGCAGTGAGGGTATTGAAAAGGCTGCAGATTTTATAGAAGCCGTGTTCAAAAACAACAATATAAACCCTTACTTTATTACGTATAAGGATACTCTTACCAATATGGACACCAACGCCTATAATATTGTGGGGGTCTTGGAAGGGACGGATCCCGTACTTAAAAATGAATTTGTTGTAATCGGTGCCCATTATGACCACATTGGACTTATTGCTCCTGAGAATGGAGACACAATTGCCAATGGGGCCAATGATAACGCGTCAGGTACCACAACTGTATTGGAGTTTGCAAGGTATTTTGGGAACAAAAATAATAATAAGAGAAGCCTAATTTTTGCGCTCTTTAGTGCGGAGGAAAAAGGACTTTTGGGTTCTGCCCATTTGGCAAAGAGATTAAAATCTAAAAACCTAGATTTATATACCATGTTAAATTTTGAAATGGTAGGTGTGCCCTTAGTTGAAAAGGATTACTATGTATATGTTACCGGTTACGAAATGTCTAATTTAGCAGCTATTAGTAATGGTTACGCTGGGGAAAAGTTGGTAGGGTTCTTGCCCACGGCAAAGGAGTATAACTTGTTTCAAAGATCGGACAATTATCCATTTGACACAGAATTTTCCGTGCCTTCCCAGACCTATTGCACTTTTGATTTTACTAATTTTGATTTTTATCATAAAGTAGGGGATGAGCCAGAAATTATGGATTACGAGCATATGGCAAATTTTGTAAATAAAATGTATCCAGTCTTGGAAAAAATCATCAATGCACCTATTAAAGAAATAAAATACAATTAATGTCAAATATTATCATAACAGGTTCTAGTAGGGGTATAGGTTTTGAAATGGCTCAGCTTTTCGCGAATGAAGGCCATCAAGTATTGGCACTCTCTAGAAATGAAAAGCCTATTTCTGAGTTAAAACATAAAAACATCACAAGTTTTTCATTTGATATTTCCAAAAAGGAAGATATACAGAGAATGGAAGACTTTATCAATAAAACTTGGTCCTGCGTAGACGTATTAATTAACAATGCGGGTAAATTGTTAAACAAGCCCTTTTTGGATTCGTCTATGGAGGAATTTGAAGAGGTCTATAAGGTAAATGTTTTTGGAGTCGCTCGTATCACTCAGAGTGTGATTCCTCATATGTCTAAAAAGGGTCACGTGGTTACTATTAGTTCTATGGGAGGCGTACAGGGAAGTGCAAAATTTCCGGGATTGGCAGCTTATAGTTCCAGTAAGGGTGCTGTTATTACCTTGACGGAATTATGGGCAGAGGAATTTAAGGAAGGTGGACCTTCATTTAATGTATTGGCCTTGGGGGCAGTACAAACAGAAATGTTGGAAGAGGCCTTTCCTGGGTATCAAGCACCAGTGACTGCTCTTGAAATGGCTTCCTATATCAAAGATTTCGCCTTATCGGGACATAAACTATACAACGGAAAAATGCTACAGGTATCTAACAGTACCCCATAAATGAACGAAGTTTTAAAAAAATACCTCCCTGAAAGAGCGATTGAACCTTGTTTGGTTTTAATCAAGGACAATGGGGTGCATCTTAAAATTGTAAACGAGCGTGTAACGAGGCATGGAGATTATAGAAGGTTACCCAATGGGTTGCACCATATTACAGTAAACTCTTCCTTGAACAAGTATCGGTTTTTGATTACATTGGTTCATGAAGTTGCCCATTTGGTTGCCTTTGAGAAATATGGAAGACGGATATTGCCGCATGGCCTAGAATGGAAAAGAACATTTCAATATTTGATGTTACCGTTTATTCGCCCAGAAATATTTCCCTCAAAGCTATTGCCATTGTTGGCAAACCATTTTAAAAACCCCAAAGCAAGTAGTGACACAGATGCTAAATTATCTATAGCCCTAAAACAGCTTGATCATCAAAATAAAGATAATTCCTATATTTTTGAACTTCCCTTCGGTAGTGTTTTTAGGATTTATAATGGCAAGTTGTTTAAGAAAGGGAACAAAAGGGTAAAGCGGTACGAGTGTGTAGAGATAGCCACAGGGAAAGTATATATATTTCAGCCCAATGCAGAGGTTGAATTGATCAGTGATTAAAAATAATTGACCATGAATGAAAATTATTATGCCATATTAATGGCTGGGGGTGTAGGATCTAGATTTTGGCCTATTAGCACATCAGATTATCCAAAGCAATTTCATGATATGCTCGGAACAGGGGACACCCTTATCCAAAAAACGTTTAAAAGATTAAATAAATTTATACCGACAAAAAATATATTGATCCTCACCAATGAGCGGTACAATGATCTCGTGTTGGAGCAGTTGCCATTGGTAGAGCAAGATCAGGTAGTTCTTGAGCCGGCCATGAGAAATACGGCACCTTGTATTTTATATGCATCTCTTAAGATTCAAAAAATGAATCCTAATGCGGTTATGATTGTGGCCCCAAGTGATCATTGGATAGAAGATGAAGATGCCTTTGCAAAGGATGTGAAAATGTGTTTCGATAAATGTGAAAAGGAAGAGGTTCTTTGCACCCTGGGTATTAAGCCGACATTCCCAAACACGGGATTTGGATACATAGAGTTTCAGAAAGGAAATACCGATGCTCTTAAGAAAGTGACTCAATTTAGGGAAAAACCTGATTATGAAACTGCTAAAGAATTTTTAGCACAAGGTAATTTCTTATGGAATGCTGGAATTTTTATGTGGAGTGTTTCTACCATTGTGAATGCTTTTAAAGCTTATCAGCCATCCCAATTTAAATTGTTTGTAGATGGAATACCTAAGTATAACACAGAGGGCGAGCGTTCCTTTATTCAGGAAAATTACGAGAAGGCAGAAAACATTTCGATAGATTACGCTATCTTAGAACAGTCCAAATCTATTTTTGTAGTACCTGCCACCTTCGATTGGAATGATTTGGGTACTTGGGGTTCCCTATACGATAAGTTAGATAAGGATGAGAATAACAATGCCATTGTGAATAGTAAGGTCATTGCCCAAGATGCTAATGGTAATATGATTTGTACTCCAAAAAATAAGATTGTAGTTGTAGACGGATTAAAGGATTATATTATTGTTGATAAGGAAGAAGTACTCCTTATTTATCCTAAATCAAAGGAACAGGATATTAAAAAAGTATTGAATAAAGTCAAAGAAAAGTTTGGCAATCAGCATGCCTAGTTATGAGCGAAAATTTGAATCAGGATGAAAGTATCCCAACTGGAGGAGACGATAGTGGAAAGGAGGTAAAGAAGGATTTCCAAGGTCTATTGGATAGTTCAAAAAAGTTTCTTTCCGAACTTTTGGACATTCGTAACAATACAGACCAAGAGGCAACCAAAGATTCCATAATTGCGGATATTCCATTTAAGGGGCATACATCTTGGATTTTGATTTGTTCTATTTTTATAGCCTCTGTGGGTTTGAACGCCAATTCCACAGCAGTGGTTATTGGTGCAATGTTGATATCCCCATTGATGGGCCCTATATTAGGTATGGGACTTTCATTAGCTATAAACGACATAGATACTCTGAGGAGGTCGTTGAAGAATTTTGGGGTTATGGTGGTGCTTAGTGTTATTACCGCCTTTCTATTTTTCTATTTTTTTCCATTGAAGGATCAATCTTCAGAACTTTTGGCACGGACAGAACCGGATATTAGGGATGTATTGATTGCTTTTTTTGGTGGATTGGCACTTGTAATTGCCAGGGCAAAAAAAGGAACTATCGCAAGTGTGATTTATGGGGTAGCCATTGCTACTGCACTTATGCCACCGCTTTGTACTGTAGGATTTGGTCTTGCCATTGGTAATTTTTCCTATGCCTATGGTGCCATGTATCTGTTTACCATTAATACCATTTTTATTGGTCTTGCTACATTTTTGGTAATTCGCTTGTTGCGATTTCCAATGGTGCGGTATGTAAATTCACAAAGAAGAAGATTTATCGCAAGAATTGCATCTGTAGTGGCTATTCTGGTAATGATTCCAGCTAGTTTTACTTTTTATAATGCACTGCAGAAATCTTTGTTCAGAAAGGATGCCGATCAGTTTGTGACGGAAAAAATTGCGCCCTACAAATTTCAGGGAGAGGGAAGGTTTTTAGAGAATCTTACTACCATTGAATACGACAAAGGAAAGGATCCTAAAATTGAAGTTGTTTTTATGGGGAACGAAACTGTGCCAGGCAATGTTATCGCTACATGGGAGGCTCAAATGAAAGATTATCCTAAGCTAAAGAATACTGCGCTTAAAGTGGTCCAAGGAAACAATGAGGTACAGGATCAAATGAAGTACATCAGTGAACTTTATGAGTCCAAGAAAAATGAACTTCTAAATAAGGATGAGCAAATAAAGGTATTGGAAGGTGAGCTTATGAAGGTAAGTAAACTGGCGTCACAACAGATACCGTTTCAAGATATAAGTGCCGAGGCAAAAACCAACTATGAAAATTTAGCCAGCATGGGTTTTAGTTATACCATTAGCACCGATTTCAATAAACTAGATACTATTCCAATTTTCGAGGTAAAGTGGAAAGAGGGGACCAAATCTTCTCAGGTTGCCGCCGATACTAAAAAAATGAACGATTGGCTAAAATTGAGATTAAAAAACACGAAAATACAAGTAAGGGAATCGAGGAATTAATTCCGTTCCTCTACGTACATTTGTTTTACTTTTTTAAAAAGTTCTGAAGAGTAAACAAAATCGGTCACGGCCTCATTGTCTGTTTTAAAGATTTCCATGTTGGTTCCTTCCCATTCTTTGTAGCCATTTTTAAGGAAAAGAATTTTCTTTCCAATCTCCATAACAGAATTCATATCATGGGTGTTGATTACCGTGGTGATATCATACTCCTCAGTAATTTCCATGATAAGGTTGTCTATCATGATCGCTGTCTTGGGATCCAGACCAGAATTAGGTTCATCGCAAAAAAGATATTTAGGATTCATTACGATCGCCCTAGCTATGGCAACTCTTTTTTGCATCCCTCCAGATATTTCAGAAGGAAATTTGTGATGTGCATCAATAAGATTTACCCTTTTTAACACACTGTCTACTCTATCCTTCATTTCAGATTTGGATTGTTTGGTGAACATATCCAGAGGAAACATAACATTTCCTTCAACGGTCATAGAATCAAATAAGGCACTGCCTTGAAATACCATCCCCATTTCTTGGCGTAAATCTCTCTGTTGATCTCCAGAGAGCTTAGAATAAACTTGCCCGTTATAGCTTATTGTGCCTTTGTCCGGTGTAAATAAACCTAAAAGGCACTTTAAGAAGACTGTCTTCCCAGAGCCAGATTGTCCAATGATCAAATTAGTCTTGCCTTTTTCAAAATTCGTGGTGATTCCTTTAAGGACTTCTGAACTCCCAAATGACTTGTAAATATCGTTTACTTCTATCATTAGCCTAATAGTAATTGGGTTAGCATATAGTTTACAATGATAATGGTAACACTTGTCCACACAAAAGCGGTGGTACTTGCTTTTCCAACTTCCAAAGCCCCACCCTTCATGTAATATCCATGAAATGATGGGATGGTTGCAATAATGAATGCAAATACCATAGTTTTAATAAAGGAATAGGCAACATGGAATGGAATAAAATCCAATTGAAGTCCCTCTACAAAGTCAGCACTAGAACTGAATCCTCCAAAAACACCAGCAACCCAGCCTCCAAAAATACCTACATACATGGCAATGGCAATGGCAAAAGGGTAAAGTAATAGAGCAATAATTTTTGGAAATACCAGGTAGTTAAGGGAATTGACACCCATAACCTCTAGGGCATCTATTTGTTCTGTAACCCTCATGGTTCCTATACTGGAGGTAATATAAGAGCCAACTTTCCCCGCCATAATTATGGAGGTAAAAGTCGGGGCAAATTCTAGAATGACGGACTGCCTTGTGGCAAAACCAATTAAATTTCTGGGGATTAAGGGATTTGTAATGTTCAGGGCTGTTTGAATGGCTACGACCCCTCCGATAAAAAAGGAAATGAAAATTATAATTCCCAAAGAGCCATAAATTAATTCATCTATCTCCTTTAAGATGAGGGTCCTCATGATGGGCCATTTTGTAGGTTTTTTAAAAACCTCTCTAACCATTATAAAATAGCTGCCAATAGATGCTAAGTAGTTCATGTAATATAAATAGACTTCTTGCTGTAAAAATAGGAATATTAGCTTTCATTTAAGCTTCAATTATCTTTTAAAGGTATTTATTTATTTAATTTTGTATCCTTAAGATTTAAAGTATGATCAAAAGTAATTTAACACTAGTCCTTTCGCTTTTCCTTTTAGTAAGTATTCCTGCCGTGGGTAAGGCACAAAAAAGGGGTGATTCTGATACTCATAATTCCATATCGTTACAAACTAAACCAAAATTGGTGGTAGGTATAGTCGTGGATCAAATGCGTTATGATTATCTGACCCGTTTCTGGGATCATTATGGTGAAGGAGGATTTAAACGTCTTGCCAATGAAGGGTTTACTTGTAAAAACAATCATTTTAATTATGCACCCACTTATACTGGTCCAGGTCATGCTTCTGTTTATACCGGAACAACTCCTTCTATGCACGGTATTATTGGAAATGATTGGTATGATAAGGAATTAGGTAATAGTGTGTATTGTGCAGGAGATGAAGCGTATGCCTCTGTTGGTACGAAGAGTGATGCAGGAAAGATGTCGCCACTTAGGATGAACACAACAACCATTACCGATGAACTTAGATTGCATACCCAAATGCGTGGAAAGGTTATTGCAATTTCATTAAAGGATAGGGGAGCTGTATTGCCTGGTGGGTATACCGCTAATGCGGCCTACTGGTTGCAAGGTTCAGATGAAGGAAATTGGATTACTAGTACCTATTATATGAAGGAGTTGCCTCAATGGGTGAATGATTTTAATACATCAACTATTGTTGAGGATTATAACAAGCCGTGGAATACACTAAAAGATATTGCCTCCTATTTGGAGAGTGGAGTTGATAACAATTCTTATGAAGGAATGTTCAAAGGAGAAACAACCACTTCTTTTCCACATAATTTGCCAGTCCTATGGGATGCCAATGGGAAATTTAGCTTGTTGAAATCGACTCCTTTTGGGAATAATATAACGACAGATTTTGCTTTGGCGGCATTGGATGGCGAAAAATTAGGGGAGGATGCAATTACAGATTTCTTGGCGGTAAGTTATTCAAGTACGGATTATGTAGGGCATATGTTTGGAGTGGATTCTAAAGAGGTGCAGGACACCTATATTCGGTTAGACCTGGATTTAGAACTACTCCTAAAGACCTTGGACAAAAAGGTAGGAAAAGGGGAATATACAGTTTTCTTAACCGCTGACCATGGGGCGAATGAGGTGCCGGCCTATTTGATGGATCAAAAAATTCCAGCGGGCTACATCAAGTCGTCAGAGATGCTAAACAAACTCAACGAATTTGTAGAGTATACTTTTGGAACTAAAGATTTGATTAAAAATCTATCGAACAACCAAATATTCTTAGATCATGGAGTAATCAAGGGGTTGGATCTTAATGTAGAAAGTGTCCAAGAAACCATAGCCAATGAAATGCTTGGATATGATGGGGTGGAAAGAACTTATACCGCCTATCAAATGTGGCAAAATGAATATACTAAGGGAATTCCTTATATCTTACAAAATGGGTATAACCAAAAACGTTCTGGAGATGTTTTATTGGTTTTAAAACCGTCCACTGTAGGATATTCGAAAACAGGTTCTACCCATGGCTCCACTTTTACATACGATACCCATGTTCCATTATTTTTCTACGGGAAGGGAATAAAAAGAGGAAGTACGGTTGCGAAAACAGAAATACCGGACATAGCCCCCACAATAGCTGCCCTGTTAGGAATTGCTTTTCCGAATGGAGCTACTGGAGAACCTATAATAGAGGTTTTGGAATAGTGAGTTAAAGAACCTGATGGCTCTTTTTGCATAGGAAGTCAGCTGTAATATAAAGGGCGAACTATCTCAATAGTTTGCCCTTTATCTTTTCCCATCTTAAAGCCCTTATAAAACTACCTTCTTGTACGGTTACTAAAAATGGGATTTTCGCATTTTTAGCGGAAAAGTAGCCTTGTAGGTTATCTAGTAGGGAATTAAATTTTCCCTGTTTCCAAGCCATTTTTGCTGATGCAATGAGGGTTATAAGAAAACCATATCGCATGGTGTACATGGCCTTGCCTTGCAATAGCTTCGCTCTTTTGTTATATGCTTTTCCTATAGGCCGTAAATGCTTTACTTTTAAGCTTTCATCTGTGTGGATATCAAAACCGTGAAATTTAGCCAGGAGCTCGTCCACAGTGTCCCATCCCATAGCATTTCGAAGACCTCCCATGGCCAGAAAGCAATCTTTTCTATAGGATTTGAAGGCGCCCCTTACGTGATCATTGTCCATGGGGTGATTTCTTTTATATTCGCCAGTCTCATCTTGTTCGTAGGCAAATCCGCCTGCGATACCTACCTTTGGGTAATTATTAAAAATAACGGCTATTTTTTCAAAATAGTGGTCTGGTAATATAACATCGGCATCCATTTTTACTATAAAATCATAATCATCCTGTAGTTGTTGAAGCCCATTTTGAAAGGCACTGACCACCTTGCTACCGGGCATATGCAGGTGAGAAGATATAATAGTAAGCTTTTGGATTATTGGATTTATTACAGAGAACTCGTCTATGATACTTTCTGTGGCGTCATCAGAATTATCATTCACCACAATTACGGAGGTTGGTTTCAATGTCTGCCTATGCACAGATGATAAAGCATCTTTTAGATGTATCTCTTCGTTATGTGCAGGGATTATGATACTGTATCTCATAGGAACTTATAAGGCTGTAGTGATTATGCTTTAGGAGTTCTTCCTTTCTGCATATACAATATAATACCGGGGGGTTATGCTCCTTAACAAAGGTCTAATACCTAGTTTCTTTACGGGATTGGTCCATTTGGAGCGGTCTTTAACCTCCCATCCTGATTTTTCTAAGAGCCAATCAAATTGCCAATCTTCAAATTCATGATAGTGTCGGTCCCAAGAGTCGGTTTTACTTTTATAGGCATTAGAGAACCATAGACGCAAGGGTACGCTAGCTACTAGTTTGGTTGCTTTTATTTCGCGTAGAACATTAAAGGGAGCTACAAGGTGTTCAAAAATTTCAAATGCTGTAATGACATCGGCAGTTGAATTCCGTACTGAAGCAAATTCTAAATCTAAATCTTCACCATGGGTGTTCTCTACGGAATAGCCTTGATCTTTCATTAATTTAGAAAAAGGATTTTCTACTCCAAGATCTAAAATAGGTTTATCTGTGGTAATGTGTTTTTGTAAAAATGCAGAGGTATGTTTAAATCTTTTATTAGGAAAATTGTTTTCGTACATGCTAATATCTATAAACGAAGGCGTTTATGTTCATTCCTGCGCCTACACTTGCAAATATAGCAACATCTCCTTTTTTAATTTCCTGATTTTCTACTTTTCCTTTTCGGACCATATCATATAAGGTAGGAATAGTAGCTACTGAGCTGTTTCCTAGCTGATTGATGACCATGGGCATTACATCTTTTGGCGTTTTAAGGCCATAGGATTTGTAGAATCGTTTTACTATGGCTTCATCCATCTTTTCATTTGCTTGGTGGATGAATATCTTTTTCACCTCTTCAATGCCTACGCCACTTTCATCTAGGCAGTCTCGCATAGCGTTCGGCACATGTGTCACGGCAAACTCATAGATTTTTCTACCGTGCATTTTAATATACTTTGTATTAGAGGTTTCTTTTTGTGAAAAGGAATCACCATAAAATAAATAATAGGCTTCATCATTGGCGTAAGTTGCCGAGGAATGCGATAAGATGTTTCCTTGAGCATTTGCCTCAATAATAGTAGCTCCTGCACCATCGGAATAGATCATAGAATCCCTATCATACTTGTCAACAATTCTAGATAAGGTTTCCGCCCCAATAACCAAACACTTCTTGGCAATACCGCTCTTTATAAAGGCATTGGCCTGAATAACTCCTTCTATCCATCCTGGGCAACCAAATAAAAGGTCGTAGGCTACACATTTAGGATTTCGAATCTTGAGTTGGTTCTTAACTCTCGTAGCTAAACTTGGAAGAGTATCCCCTTGCGAATGTCCGTGTGCTACATCTCCAAAATTATGGGCGAATATAATATAGTCCAATTCTTCCTTGTTGACACCAGCATCTGCGATGGCTTTTTCGGCAGCTAGAAAAGCCAGATTAGAGGTGTTAAGGTGAGGTTCTGCATACCGTCTTTTCTCAATTCCTGTGATGCCCTTAAACTTTTCAATGATAACCGTGTTTGGACTATTGAAAGATGTACCATCTGAATTTAGAAATTCATGATCGCCAAAATCTTCATTCGAGGTGATAATAGTTGGCAAGTAGCAGCCTGTTCCTGTAATACCAATAGTCATAGGTGTTGTCTTCATATAATAGGCACAATATAGTGCAATTTAATAAATAATATTATGCATGCATAATGAATAGTACGATGTCCAATGCTAAATGATTACCTATTATGCCCTAATAAAAAGCCTCCCTAAATGTAAAGGGAGGCTCTGAGGTATTTATTTTGTTGAGGTTCTTAAGCTTCTGCGTACGCTTCAATTGGTGCACAGGTGCATATTAAATTACGGTCTCCATACGCTTCATCTACCCTTCTGATACTTGGCCAGAATTTATTATCTGAAACAAATGGCAACGGAAAGGCAGCCTTTTGTCTGCTGTATGGAAATTCCCAATTATCATTGGTTACCATATCTAAGGTATGTGGGGCATTTTTAAGGACGTTATCACTATTTTCCAAGGTAGCCTCATCTATTTCGGCTCTTATAGAAAGCATTGCATCACAAAAACGGTTTAATTCAGATAATCCCTCACTTTCTGTTGGCTCTATCATCATTGTTCCAGCAACAGGAAAGGATACAGTTGGTGAATGGAATCCGTAGTCCATTAATCGTTTTGCGATATCTGTTACTTCTATTCCATTTTCCTTGAAAGGTCTGCAATCAATGATCATTTCATGTGCAGCGCGCCCCATCTCTCCGGTATAAAGAACATCGTACTTGCCACTAAGCCTATGTTTAATATAATTAGCGTTTAGAATCGCAATTTTAGTAGAATGGGTTAGCCCTTTTTCTCCCAACATCTTAATATAACCATAGGAAATAAGGCAAACTAATGAGCTCCCCCATGGCGCTGCAGATATGGCCGTTATTGCTTTCTCTCCACCTGTTTTTATGATTGGGTTTCCTGGTAAAAATGGAACCAATTGTTCTGCTACGCAAATAGGTCCAACACCTGGTCCTCCACCCCCGTGTGGGATAGCAAAGGTTTTATGAAGGTTTAGATGACATACATCTGCACCTATCGCCGCTGGGTTGGTAATTCCAACTTGTGCGTTCATATTGGCACCGTCCATATAGACTTGTCCTCCATGATCATGTATTAATTTAGTGATGTGCTTTATGGAAGACTCAAATACCCCATGCGTAGAAGGGTAAGTGACCATCAAAGCGGCTAAATTTTCTTTGTATTGTTCAACCTTAGCCTCTAAATCTGCAACATCAATATTCCCTTTCTCATCAGTTTTTGTTACAACTACTTTCATTCCGGCCATTACTGCAGATGCAGGATTGGTGCCATGGGCAGAGGCAGGAATTAGACATATATTTCTGTGTTGGTCGCCATTGGACTCGTGATAGGCCCTAATAGTCATTAAACCTGCATATTCCCCCTGCGCACCGGAATTGGGCTGCAAAGAGGTTCCAGCGAATCCGGTAATAATATTTAAATCTTGTTCTAGTTCCTTAAGCATTATTTGATATCCTTCTGCCTGTTCAATAGGAACAAAGGGATGTATATTGCCCCATTGTGGAGAACTCAAAGGAAGCATTTCAGAGGCTGCATTCAATTTCATGGTGCAAGAGCCAAGGGAAATCATGGAATGGTTCAATGCTAAATCTTTACGCTCCAATTTTTTGATGTAACGCATCAATTGGGTTTCTGAATGGTATGAGTTAAAAACAGCATTCTCCAAGAATGTAGAGGTTCGTTTTACGGACCCGTTAATCACAGTTTTGTCTAATATACTATCAATTTTTAACCCTTCTTTTGAAAGTGCACTTGCGAAAATATCAACTATTTGTTGCAAGTCTTTTAGTGAGGTAGCTTCATTTAATGCTATACTTACAGTATTCTCGTCTGGATAGAAGAAGTTTACCTCATTTTTCTCTGCTTCAGGTCTTACCAATTTGGCGTCGGCCTTAAAGGTGATGGTATCAAAAAACGAACTATTGGTTTGGTATAATCCCATTTTTTCCAAAGCATCAGCCAAAGTAGCGGTAGAAGAATGTACTTTGTTGGCAATATATTTTAAACCTCTTGGGCCATGATAGACTGCGTACATACCAGCCATAACGGCCAACAGAACTTGAGCAGTACAAATATTGGAGGTAGCTTTGTCTCTTTTTATATGTTGTTCTCTGGTCTGTAATGCCATACGCAGAGCAGGTTTGCCGTCTGTATCCTTAGTTACTCCAATGATACGTCCTGGAATACTTCTTTTATATTCTTCTTTAGTAGCAAAAAAAGCTGCGTGTGGTCCTCCGTAACCTAATGGTATCCCAAATCTTTGGGTGGTACCCACTACTACATCGGCTCCAAATTCCCCTGGAGGGGTTAATAAGACCAAACTTAGTATGTCTGCAGCAACTGCAACCTTTATGTCATTTTTTTTGGCTTTAGCTACGAAAGAAGCGTAGTCATTTACTTGTCCGTGCTTGCCTGGATATTGCAATAATACCCCGTAAAATTCATCAGTAAAATCAAAAGAACCGTGATCGCCAATAACCAATTCTATACCTAGGGGTATAGCCCTTGTGTATAATAAGGAAATGGTCTGAGGTAGGACTTCTTCCGAAACAAAGAATTTAACGGTATTGTTCTTTTTTTGATCCTTGCTCCTCACTTCATAGAGCATGGTCATAGCTTCAGCAGCTGAGGTACTTTCATCTAGGAGAGATGCATTGGCCAATTCCATTCCCGTAAGATCACAGATCATGGTTTGGAAATTAAGTATCGCCTCTAAACGACCTTGGGCAATTTCTGCCTGATAAGGGGTATAGGCGGTATACCATCCTGGATTTTCAAGTATATTTCTCTTAATAGGAGATGGGGTAAGGCTCTCGTGATATCCAAGTCCTATGTACGACTTGAAAACCTTATTTTTTTCAGAGAGTTTTTGAAGATGGCTGAGGAATTCGTGTTCACTCATAGCCATCGGCAGATCCAATGGCTCTTTTAACCTAATATCATCTGGTAAGGTTTCATTGATCAGTTGTTCCAAACTGTCTACTTGTACCGTTTTCAGCATTTCTGGAAGGTCTTCTTCTCTTATTCCAATATGGCGTAAAGCAAATACGTCTGTCCTCATATTTCGGGCGTTTTTTTTTAAATAAAAAGATGTGCAAAAATACTCATTTCTAATTTCAAAATCGATAAATAATGTTAGGTAAAACATAAAGTTTTTAATTAATAATCAATCATGTAAACCGTTTAATTAATTTTGTTCAATGAAATGGCTTAGGCGAGTTTTCGACTTTTATTTGGATGCTAGTATTCATGTGGCGTTAGGTGTTTTAGCCATGCTGATGGTAAGTGGCCTAATCTTAAACATTTCATTAAATCGTAATTTGGCCTATTTTCTTTTTTTTGGTACTATAGTGGGCTACAATTTCATTAAATATGGAGTCGAAGCTAAAAAGTATCTACTTGTGGCAAATAGTTACCATAAAAACATTCAGATATTTAGTTTTATAGCCTTTTTTATTGCCGTCTACCATGCTTGGTTTTTAAACCTTGAAGCTAAGAAGTGTATCCTTGTACTTGTAATTTTGACAACCCTATATGCCTTACCTGTTTTACCTAAGGCTAGAAATCTAAGAAGTCTTGGTGGATTTAAAATTGTTGTGGTAGCTATTGTTTGGGCTGGGGCCACAGTACATCTGCCAGTTCTGGCTGCTTCGGGTGAGCTTACTTGGGACGTTTGGATAGAAGGGGTACAGCGATTTTTGTTTGTCTTGGTCCTTATGGTACCTTTTGAGATCAGGGATTTGGATTATGATGGGCCCGAACTGCGAACCTTACCACAACTTATAGGATTTTTAAGAACTAAGATATTAGGCGCCTGTGGGGCTTTTCTTTTTTTTTGGCTCCTTTTTTTAAAGGATCACATCTCTAATATAGATGCACTATCTAAAGGTTTTGGCTTGTTTATAATGGGATTGCTAATGTTGTTAACACAAAGGAAGCAAACTACTTATTTTTCTTCCTTTTGGGTGGAGGCCCTACCTATTTTTTGGTTGATATTCTTGCTATTGTTTGCTTTCTGGATATAGCTTCTGTTTCATCTCCAACTTTTCTTTTTCGGATAGAGCCTTTAAACGGGCCTGATCACATAAAGAAGTAAGTTTGGTATTTTTTTTGGTGTACTTGGAGCAAGTTTTACACATAAAGACATGGAACTTAAGTTTTAGAATTTCTAAAAACTTAGCTTCTCTGTACTGTGCTTTGTTACATATTACTGCTGCTTCTTGGCAAGAAATCATAATTTAAAACCAATTTTGATTAAGGCAATCCATAAGGGTTGTTCTGGCCCTATGTATCATCACCCAAAGATTAGACGGATTAATATCCAACTCATTACAAATATCTTCGGTGCTCATGCCCTGAACGGTTTTCATGGTGAATACTAAAGCTTGTTTTTTTGGTAATTTAGAAATACATTCTTGTATTGCAATGCCCAACTCCTCATTCTCTATGTCGCTATTTTCTAGTATACTCATAGGATCAGCCACCTGCTCCTCCAGCCAATCTCCCTCGGTTTCGGAGCTTGTATTGTAGGTCATGCGCACCTCTGCTTTTCCTTTGTTGGAGTTTATTTTGCGATAATGGTCAATTACCTTCCGCTTTAAAATTGCAATCAGCCACGTGCGTTCGGCTGCATCGCCCTTATAGTTCTTGGCAGATTTCAATCCGGCAAAAAAGGTTTCCTGTACCAAGTCTTTCGCTATTTCAGTGTCGCTTACACGGGAAACGGCATAATTGAAAAGGTAATCGGCATAATGATCCACCCAAATTTTGGGCTGTAATACGTGAGTTGTCATATTATTTTTTGCTCGTACCAAAAGTAATTTATTTTTTTTTGACCAGTATGCCTTATTTTTATTTAAATAGTTTACTTAGGAAAAAGCAGTTTACTGCTTTTTTTATTTGCAATGGTTCAGTTGTGAATGGTCCAAATGAAAACAATTCCGATTACCTAGGTGTCAGAAGATCTATTGGCTTCAATAGTTTTAGTCGATGTAAGAACGCCTCCTGAATTTAGTGTCGGCCTTATATATAAAGTTGAAAATGTCAATTGGTTGGGGATACTTTTCAAAACAGTTAGAACGCCTGTCCAAAGGCCCACCTATTTATGTGTACCGCAAGGTTGGGAGTTGCAGTCTTAAGGCGGCCGAATAGCTAGTAGTCAATGGCTTTGAAAATGTGACCAACCTATCCGGAGGGTATGATACCTGTTTAATATAAAAGTGATTAAAGTGAAAAATATTTGATATATAAAAACCTATAAAAATAAAGATCTTACAGGTTTTTATAGGTTCTAAATTAATCCGGCTCTTTCTAATAAGGGCTCAATTTTTGGTTCTGCTCCCCTAAAACGCTTGTAAAGGTCCATAGGGTTCTCTGTACCTCCCTTGGAAAGGACATTTTCTTTGAATTTAGTAGCAATTTCTTTATTAAAAATACCCTTTTCCTTAAAATAAGCAAAGGCATCGGCATCCAGTACTTCTGCCCATTTGTAGCTGTAGTAGCCAGAGGAATATCCGCCTTGAAAAATATGAGCAAAAGAGGTGCTCATGCATGTCTCGGGTACATCGGGATAAAGATCGGTGTCTTTGAAGGCCTCTTTTTCTTGCGTCTTAACATCGGTTATATTAGAAGGGTCTGTTCCGTGCCATGACATGTCCAATATGGCAAAGCTCAGTTGACGTAGGGTGGCCATCCCTTCTTGGAAGGTGGAAGACTCTTTGATTTTTTCAACGATATCCATAGGAATCAAAGTTCCAGTGTCATAGTGGGTTGCAAACAGTTCCAAAGCCTCTTTTTCATAACACCAATTCTCCAAGATCTGACTTGGTAATTCCACAAAATCCCAATAAACGGAGGTGCCCGATAATCCAGGATAAACCGTATTGGCCAGCATACCATGTAGTCCGTGTCCAAACTCATGGAAAAGGGTAGTTACTTCATTAAAGGTTAGTAAGGAAGGTTTGCTTTTTGTTGGTTTGGTGAAATTACAAACATTGGAAATATGGGGTCTTACATTTACCCCGTTTTGAACGTATTGGGATTTAAAGGAAGTCATCCAGGCTCCCCCACGTTTTCCAGATCTAGGATGGAAGTCCGCATAAAAAAGGGAAACTAATTTTTTTTGCTCGTCATAGATGCGATACGTCTTCACATCCGAATGGTACTTGTCAATATCAAAGACTTCTTCAAATTGTAATCCATATAATTTTTCAGCCACTTTAAATACGCCTGCAATGACGTTTTCTAATTTAAAATATGGCTTCAGTTTCTCATCGTCTAAATTGAACAATTTCTGCTTTAACTTTTCAGAATAATAGGCGCTGTCCCATTTTTTTAAGCCATCTATTTGGTCCAGCTCTTTGGCAAAGGATTCCAATTCCTTAAACTCTCTTTCGGCAGCTGGTTTGGCTTTTTCCAAAAGTTCGTTAAGAAATTCATGAACTTTTTCAGGTGTTTCCGCCATCCTTTCTTCCAGAACAAAATGGGCATGGGTCTTATAACCCAACAAATTAGCACGTTCATAACGGAGTTTCGCAATCTTCATTATGTTTTCTTGGTTATCCAATTCGTCATTATGAAACCCTTTGCTGCCAAAGGCTATAGAAAGTTCTTTTCTTAACTCCCTTTTTTCTGCGTATTTCATAAAGGGGATATAGCTGGGATAATCCAAGGTGATTAACCAACCTTCTTTGTCTTTAGTCTTTGCCAACTGCTCAGCAGCTTCTTTTTCGCCTTCCGGTAGTCCTTCCAAGTCGGCCTCATCCGTTAGGTGCATTTCGTATCTATTAGTCTCGGCAAGGACATTCTCTCCAAATTGCAGTTTTAGCTTGGATAGCTCCGCGTCAATTTCTCTTAACCTCTTCTTTTTGTCTTCGGGTAAATTAGCACCATTTCTGCTGAAACTTTTATATTTTTTGTCCAGGAGGGTGTATTCCTCTTTGTTCAGATCCAAATTATTCTTTAGTTCAAAGACTGCTTTTACCCTTTTAAAAAGGATTTGATTTAGCATTATGTCATTACCGAATTCTGATAGGAGGGGGGATATCTCTTGGGCAATATTTTGAATTTCAGGATTGGTCTCAGCGGAATTCAAATTAAAAAACACACTTGAAACACGATCTAATTGTTGGCCTGCAAAATCTAAGGCTGCAATAGTATTTTCAAAAGTAGGAACTGAACTGGCATTGGCAATAAGGTCTATTTCCTTTCGGGCTTGAGTCATAGACTCCAAAAAAGCAGGTTTAAAATGTTCGTTCTTTATCTTGGAAAAAGGTGCTGTATCGAAGGATGTCAATAAGGGGTTGTTCATATAATCTTTTAATCAATTTTAATTTAAGTAGAAATCTGTTTTATTGGTAATGCGGAATCATAAGTTAGCAATACGTCAAGTACTTATGCTACATGAACGTTTTAAGTTTGTTTTTTACGTACTTCTTCTGCTCCCTGTATTACTTTTTGTTTTAGACCTTCTTTGTAGAAAATAATTTTGTCCAAGATACATTTATCACTGCTGCCAATGATTTGTGCAGCAAGGATTCCTGCATTTTTAGCGCCGTTCAAGGCTACTGTAGCAACGGGGACGCCACCAGGCATTTGTAAGATAGATAAGACGGAATCCCATCCATCAATGGAATTGCTACTTTTTATGGGTACCCCAATGACTGGCAGCGGAGACATGGAGGCAACCATGCCCGGTAAATGGGCGGCACCACCTGCGCCTGCAATGATAACTGAATACCCATTTTTATGGGCATTCATGCTGAAGTCAAATAATTTTTCGGGAGTACGGTGTGCGGATACAATATCCACATCAACCTCTATGTCAAAACCTCTTAAAATATCCACTGCCTCTTGCATGATAGGTAGATCACTTGTGCTTCCCATAACCACTGCCACTTTGCTCATAGTTGTATATTTTTCTTATTCACTGATTACTTTTATGGTCTGCTTCACTTGTTCGGCAATTTTTCTTGCCTTGGCTATGTCGTTGTTCACTATGGTTACATGACCCATTTTTCTAAAAGGTCGCGTTTGTTTCTTGCCATAGATATGTGGGGTAACCCCTTCCATTTTCAGGATCTTTTCAATATTGGCATAGACCACATTACCCGTATGACCCTCTGCGCCCACTAAATTAACCATAATACCAGCTACCTTACTCGCAGTATTTCCTAAGGGTAAATCTAAAATAGCGCGTATATGTTGTTCAAATTGGTTTGTGTAACTGGCCTCTATACTGTAATGTCCACTATTATGTGGCCTAGGGGCCACTTCGTTGACTAAAATTTGGTCGTCCTCGGTTTGAAACATTTCTACTGCCAAAACACCAATGTGATTCATTTTTTCTGAAACCTTTAAGGCGATGGCATTTGCTTTTTGTGCTACTTTGTCATCAATTCTAGCCGGACATATGACATATTCCACTTGATTTGCCTCTGGGTGAAATTCCATTTCTACAACGGGGTAGGTAACTACTTGTCCGCTAGGATTTCTTACCACAATCACAGCCAGCTCATTTTTAAACGGGATCATTTCTTCCGCTATGCATTCCACATTAGGTAAGCCGTCTATGTCCTTTAGATTTCTCACCACTTTTACGCCCTGACCATCATAGCCAAATTGGGTGCATTTCCACACAAAAGGGAATTGCATCCCGCCATTGCTAATACTGTCCTTAATTTCACTGGTGTAGGCAAATCTACTGAAAGAGGCCGTAGGGATGTCATGATCTACATAAAAAAGCTTCTGTGTGGCTTTATTCTGTATAGTACGCAATGTTTGTGACGGGGGATATACCTTGATGCCCTCCTCTTCTAGCTGCTCTAAGGCATCCAAGTTGATATTCTCAATTTCAATAGTGAGGACATCTACTTTTTTTCCAAAATTGTAAACGGTATCGTAATCCATAAGGTCTCCCTGTTGGAATTCATTACAGGATATTTTGCAGGGCGCTTCCTCTGAAGGATCCAGAACTTTAGTATGGATATCAAACTTACGGGTCTCGTAGAGCATCATTTTTCCTAATTGGCCACCGCCTAGGATACCCAGTTTAAAATCGGAAGAAAAATAGTTCATGGATTATTCTTTAGTCTTATGGATAATCGAATACAAATAGTGTAACAAAAATACATTTAAATCTTAAAACAGCCTTGCGCATCTTAGAAAAGAGAAATCAA
Organism: Sediminicola arcticus; assembly: GCF_040566695.1. NCBI lineage: Bacteria > Pseudomonadati > Bacteroidota > Flavobacteriia > Flavobacteriales > Flavobacteriaceae > Sediminicola > Sediminicola arcticus. Next base: position 43,667 of record NZ_JBEXAE010000002.1, read on the forward strand.
AATGTTATCTTTGGCATCTCATAAAATTTATGGCGGTGATAAAGCTCCACGACAAATATTTTAAACCATTTCTTAGCAAAGCGGAAATAGAAACTGCTGTTAAAAAGGTGGCCCATGCCGTTGCAGCAGATTATAAAGAAGAAGTGCCAATTTTTGTTGGCGTTCTTAATGGGTCTTTTATGTTTGTTTCCGATGTTTTAAAGCATTACGAGCACCCCTGTGAGGTTTCTTTTGTGAAGTTAAGCTCTTATAGTGGTCTTACCTCTACAGGAATAGTAGAAACCTTGTTAGATGTGCCAGAAAATATTGAAGGTAGGGTAGTTATTATTCTTGAGGATATTATAGATACCGGCCGTACTTTACAGAAACTAGTGCATTTGTTTGCTAATGTAAATGTGAAGGAATTCAAGATAGCCACCTTGTTCTATAAACCATCCGTTTATAATGGGGAGTATACCATTGACTATGTAGGAATGGAAATTCCTGATAAGTTTATTGTTGGGTATGGACTAGACTACAATGAACTGGGAAGAAATTTAAAAGAAGTATACCAATTAAACCAAAAACATATGATTAACCTAGTATTGTTCGGAAAACCTGGTGCAGGTAAAGGCACCCAGGCTGAATTTCTAAGGGACACTTATAACTTAAAACATATTTCTACTGGCGATGTGTTCCGTTACAATATTAAAAACGATACAACATTGGGGCAACTTGCAAAATCCTACATGGATAAAGGAGATCTTGTGCCAGATGAGGTTACTATAAAAATGTTGCAAGAAGAAGTGGAGAAAAATCCTGACGCATCCGGATTTATATTCGATGGATTTCCAAGGACAACTGCACAAGCAGAGGCCTTGGATGATTTTTTGGATACCAAGGACATGAAAATCAATGCAACTATAGCACTAGACGCCAATGATGAGGTGTTGATTCAAAGACTTCTAGAAAGAGGTAAGGTAAGTGGTAGGCCAGATGATCAGGACGAAGATAAGATTAGAAACAGATTTGAAGAGTACAACCAAAAGACCGCCCCCTTGAAACAATATTATCAAGCCAAGGGGAAATTCCATAGTGTGGATGGTATTGGCGCCATAACTGATATTACTGAACGCTTAAAGGTTGTAATAGATAAATTATAAAGTTTGCTTTTCAATGGGTTTCCCCGTTTGGGAATCCCTTGAAGAATTCGTGGAAACTGTTAAACTGTAAAAATGACTGAAGGTAATTTTGTTGATTATGTTAAAGCTTCTGTTTCTTCCGGAAATGGGGGCAAGGGTTCTGCGCATTTACACCGTGAGAAATTCATAACTAAAGGTGGACCTGATGGTGGTGATGGAGGAAGAGGGGGACACATAATCTTAAAGGGCAATAAAAACCTTTGGACCTTGGTTCACTTTAAATTTAAAAGACATTTTAAGGCTGGTCACGGTGAGCACGGAAGTAAAAACAGAAGTTTTGGTGCTGACGGGGAAGATATCTATGTAGATGTGCCTTTGGGTACTGTGATACGCGACACAGAGTCCAATGAAATTTTATTCGAGATCACTGAAGATGGAGAAGAAAAAATCATTGTTGAAGGTGGTATGGGTGGACTTGGTAACTGGCACTTTAGGTCCTCTACCAATCAGACACCTAGATATGCCCAACCTGGAAAACCTGGAGAAGACAAACAGATTACCTTAGAAATGAAAGTTTTGGCAGATGTAGGCCTTGTTGGGTTCCCAAATGCAGGAAAATCAACGTTATTGTCTGTTATTACCTCTGCTAAACCAAAAATTGCCGACTACGAATTTACTACCCTTAAGCCTAATTTGGGTATTGTTGAATACAGGGATTTCCAAAGCTTTGTGATGGCAGATATCCCAGGAATTATAGAGGGAGCTGCCGAAGGAAAAGGCTTGGGACATTATTTTCTAAGACATATTGAACGGAATGCTACTTTATTATTCCTGATTCCTGCGGATAGCAAAGATATAAGTAAGGAATACGAAATATTACTGGATGAACTTCGCAGGTATAACGAAGAACTTTTGGACAAGGAACGCTTGGTGGTTATTTCCAAAAGCGATATGCTAGATGAAGAGCTTATCAGTGAAATGAGAGTAGAAATCGAAAAAGATCTCAATGGCACACCATATATGTTCATCTCATCTGTTGCCCAGAAGGGTATCGTGGAACTTAAGGATAGGCTCTGGGCGATGTTGAACGATTAAATATTTGATGATTTAATTGCGTTCCCATTTTTAAGTATTTTTATAAAAAAACCAATTGATGAGAAACATTTGTACCATCTTGGCAGCCTTTCTTTTAGTATCGTGTAATGCTGTTAGAGTTAATTATGATTACGAAAAGGACACAGATTATTCAAGTTATACTACCTATAATTATTATCCGGATATGAAAGCGGGTTTAAGCCAGTTAGATACAAAGCGTTTATTAGATGCCATTGATTCTACCATGCAGGTTAAGGGGATGTTACTTGTAGAAGAACCAGACTTTTTTGTTAATATAACCAGCAGTTCAATGCGAGCTCCTAGAAATAATTCTGTAGGTCTTGGAGTAGGCGGAACAGGAAGAAATGTAGGAGGAGGGCTATCTATAGGTTTGCCTATTGGTCAGCCCGATTTAGAGCGCGTTATTCAGTTCGATTTTGTGGATAGCCAAAAGGATGAACTTTTTTGGCAAGCTATTAGCGAAAGCTCCTACAAGGAGAATTTGTCCCCAAAGGCAAGGGAGGCTAAATTAAAACAACTGGTAGATAAGGTTTTTTCCAAATATCCTCCGGGCAGAAAGAACTAACAAATACTATATGAAAACTACCGTTCATACGGCAATTATGAATTGGCTATATTAAAAAAGGTGGACACATAGCGATATGGGTCCACCTTTTTTGAATTATTAAATTTTCTTAAGGTCTAATGATATCCTTATAGCGATCTTTATAAAAGTAAAGCATAATAATATTTAGTAGAAGTAGTATTAATGCTGGACCTATGGAGCTAGGCTCCAAGAAGGCATTAAACAAAATGGCATTAACGGAGATGGTCATTAGAATGATCATCATCAATGCCCCAAACTTGTTGGCCAATAAAGAAAGACCTGCAAGTATTTCGACCAAGGCAACCATGTTAAGGGTGTTGGTACTCATCAATGCGGAGAAATACTCATTTGCCGCTTCGGACATTTGTCCCATGGGCATAAAATGAAATAATTTATTCGATCCGAATACGATTAAGAATAGTCCAAACGCAATACGCAGGGCCATGAAAATTTTTGGATTCATAATTGGCTGTTTATCTATTAGTTATGTGTTAATTTATAAAAAAAATCGATAACATATTACGAATTTCATAACTATTTCTCCATAATATGAATTCTAATCCCTTCGCTATGGCTACTAAATTCGGGGGCATACATGCTTTGAATTGTTGAAATACCGTTACTGAAATCACCTGAATTATTTACCCTTAGATCGTACTCAAAAACATAAATCCCTTTTGGTAGGTTATCAAAAAAGAAATTGGAGGTGGCATCTTTGGTGCTTTCATAATATCCCAATCCATCTTGCCATTTATACTGGGATATAACATTTACGGGCTCCAAACCTGCAGCTCTCATATCTTTGAGATGGATAAATTCCATTGCCCGGTCTACCTTTATCACAATCCGAGCCTTGATTAGATCACCAACATTTAACTGGGTGTCTTCGGTAATTTCTTGCAGTTCTTCCCCTAAATCTGTATTCTTTTTTAGAAATAATTTTTTTTCTAGTTGCAAGGGTGTTTTCGCTGGGGTTATCTTATCCAAATCCTCAAAGTACTGCCAATATAAAGCACCCCAAGCTACACCGTTCCTTTTTTTACCCAATTGAACTTTGGCCATTTTGGGCTTAATCTCATTCCCATTCCAGGTGGTTTTAAAATAACCAGTACCTGCTTCAATGGGGCTATCGGAGTTCCATGGTTTTATGGTCTCTCCTCCCATTTGAACATCTATCACATCGGTAATGGAAAGCCAATCATTACCCTTTAGTAATAAGGCATATATGGCTTCTGTGGTTGCCTTGGTGGTTTGCCATTGATTGGTCTGCTTGTTTTTTAGTAGCCATACTTTCAGATTCTCAATAGTCTGTTGATTCAATGCGTCTTCCTCTCCGATCTCAGTAAAAGCCTCTATTAATAGTGCCTGAGTTTCAATGGGTGATTTGTACCAGTACCACGAAGCGGAGTTTTCCTTCCAGTACATGCCCAATTCATCACTAACAATACTGTTTTCCTTTAAGGATTGCATTATCTTCTTTGCTTCTAAGTCCATTTCTCTCCTATGAAATACCAATGCTAGTAACCCCTTTTCATATAAAGTTTTCTTGGTCCAGTACTTTCGTGCCTGACCTATGTAGTACTGCATTACCTCCTGTACCGTATTAGATGCGGGTTGATCCTTAAAAAAGCTGCGTAGATATAGGTACTGGATCTGTATGGAGCTTAAATAATCATTATTGATATTATCCGTGTATTTTTTCATCTCTTCGTATTCGGTTACGAATTCCGCATCCAGAAAAGCAAGCCCTCTTTCTTCTATTCTTCCTAATTTCTCATTGGTAAGACCGGTATTTAAGTTTTTTAAATGCCCAATTCCGACCAATATATGTTGAGTGATAAACCTATTTTGGGGGCCTCCTTGGAACCAGGCCCATGATCCTTCAGACATTTGGTTGTCTACTAGTTTATTTAAAGCTAATTGCTGTTCCTGTTGTAGATGATTACTATTGAATAAAAGGGCTATTCTCTTTTTCTGTTCTGGTTCCGTTTGCGCATCCCTTAACCAAGGAGTTTCTTGAATTAAAATGGATTTCAGATCTTGATTCTTTTCTAGATTACTCACTAGGGCATCTGTATTTGCCCATTGATCAAAAACAGATTTAATTCTAGGATTTGATTTTGTGATATGATTAGCCAAAGTATTAGCATACAAACGGGCGAATATCTGCTCGTTGCTTTCATACGGTTGCTCCATAAGATAAGGGAGTGCTTGTAATGCATACCAGGCGGGATTAGAGGTGATTTCCAAGGTGAGCTTATGGCTGCTTCTCGTGTTTGAGGTGGTTTCCTTTAATTTTTGTAGCGTAAATGTTTTAGTAGTATTGCCACTGATCCACATGGGCAAGGTTTCGGTCACCAATATTCTATTGGTCAGAACGGGTAGGATGTTCTGTTCTCCATCGCTAAAATCTCCTGCTTTCGCCATGACTGTATATTGGACAGCCTGAAGATTTTTGGGAATAGTAAGTGTCCAAGATACCTGAATATTGTTTTTAGGATCTACCTTAAATGCTTTCTTGTTACGAGGACTAGATTTTACTGATATAAGTAGCTCATCAGTAATATTCCTTCCTGTAAGCGCATCCTCTAGCAGAATACTGGCATCGCCTTCCAGTTGATTTTCTGTAAGATTGCTTATTTTACTGCTGATGGTGATAGTGTCTCCTTCCCTTAAGAATCTAGGAGCATTGGGTGTTATCATGAGTTCCTTTTGGGTCAAGGCTTTAAAAGTTTTTACGGTACTTTCCAATGTAGCAGTATGCGCTAATAATTGAAGCTTCCATTGGGTAAGGGCATCAGGAGTCTTAAAACTAAAAGAGACATCGCCTTCGGTATTGGTCAATAAACTTGGAAAGAAAAAAGCAGTTTCCTGAAGATTTTTTCGAACCTGAATTTGTTCCATTTCGGTTTCTTTTTCATTCACACGTATAGAGCTTTCATCTAAATCTCTGATCTTTCCCCTTGAATATAATGCGATTTCTTCCTCAGATTGTTCATTAGCATCATCGGCAACTTCCATGGCTATTGGCGCTGAATTCTTCATCATCATTTCTGTTCTGTACAACCTATTGCTATTTCCAAAATAAAACTCGAACCAATTGAATGTGTCATATTCTTGTTGAGAATAATCATGGCTTTCTGTTTGGCTTACACGTGTATTGAAATTTACCGTACCAAAACTTTGGTGCGCATTAGAGCTATAAATGGAATAATAGGATGGTTTTTCGGTAGGGTTAAAATACCATTCATGCTCCCTAAAAGTATCCAAAGAGGCATCGTACATACTTGCTAAAACTTCTGCAACTACCTTTTCGCCTTTTGGACCTTTAAATTTAAAACTCCAAGTCTCTTCGGCACCAGGAGCTAACTTATCCCGGAATGTCATAGTCTCCAATTCGAGATGGGTCGATGGATAAGGCACACTTATGCTTTGATTCCCATTTACAAACCCATTAAACGCAGAAAAGCTATAGTTAATGACAAAACCACCCAAATCACCTTTCTCAATTGGGATAGAAATGGATTTGCTATTATTGGACAAGGAAACTATAAGGGTTCTTTTAATTTTTTTATCCTTTTCAATAAACAATGTCACTTGAAGGTCCTTTGCGGTTGAGGCCAATGTAAAGTTTACTATATCCCCTATGGTGTATGATTCCTTATCGGTTTTTATGTCGAACAATTCATTATCTGCTAATTTTTTATCCTTCTTTGAGAAAACAGTGGTTTGCACTGCGTCCTTCACAGACTTACCATACCTGTCTTTTGATTCTAGTTCAATTACATACTTGCCAGATTCCCATGATTCAATAGGGTCTAGGACAATTTTATCTATTTTTTCAGTATTAAAATCGGCCTGCCAAACCAAAGTTCCTTTTTCCGAGTTTTCTGGATTTTCTTCATTGGAATAAGAATCATGTGGAAACAAAACGTTGAACTCCTCTTTTGTGAAGGAGGAAAATTCAGGAGCTTTCCATGGTCGTTCTCTAAGGACCTTATCAGGACACTTTAATTTATACATTTTAAGAGTACCCTTTACTGAAACCTTTTGACCATTAAGATTGGTAGTGGAAATTTCAAGGGAGTGATCTTTTTTGTTTTTATCTAGTTTGTTTGCAACTTTTATTTTGGCCAATAGGGAATGATACCCTACACTCACCATTGTTGACGCACCATGGGTTTCAACATTAATATCTGTAACATCTACGGTTACTTTGTATGTAAAAATGGGTAAATCTTTCTTGGGAATATCACTGTCAGGGATTGCCCTAAATTTAATCTCAAATTTGCCATCTTCATCGGTTTGAGTTTCCCCATGTGCAATTTCTTGGGCCGAACTTCTTATATACGGGTGACTCCAATAATACCATTCTGGATATTGAACTACCCTGCTCACGGCATAACTGACTTTTGCTTTGGTGATGTTACTTCCGGCAAAGGCTTTGGCGGTCCCCGTTAATAAAATACTGTCATTCACTTTATAACTTTCCGTTACAGGATCAATAAAAGTCTCAAATTTTGGTCGCTTGTATTCCTCAACGGAAAAATTGGATTGTCCGCTTAAAATAATGTCTTCAGAACTTGCTAGTAAAGAATATTCACCAGTAAGACCGTAATTGGGTAAAATGAACTGTCCATTTAAAGAACCGTATTCATTGGTTTTATGTTCCTGCCTTCCAACCTCTTGATTATTGGCATCGAAAAATATTACTATGGTTTTTGTATGTTTTAATACCTCTGTAGAAAATTTCTTTCTTTTTAAAACGATTCCTTTAAAAAAGACGACTTGGCCAGGTCTGTAAATGCTCCGGTCCGTAAAAATAGAGGTGAAATAGGTGGTATCGGTAAGACGATCAACTTCTGTATTTTGGGATATAAAATACGTTCCAAAAATTGCATGATCTTTTTTAGACTTGACAGAAATAGAAATATTTGTCCATCTTTCATCAGAAAAATCGGTGTTGATGAAGCCTTGTTTATCTGTGAGAGTGGTGTGTTTCTTTAATGGCCCATTGTAATTGGTTTGATAACTCAAGGTAACTGGGACTCCTGAAATGGGAAAACCGTTATTTCTATTAATAACCTGAAACTTTTGTTCGTTAGCTCTTCTTGTTTCTACAATGGCAATATCGGTTACTTGCACTGTTTGAAAGGCAAACGTAGCATCGTCTTCCGCAAGAATTACGTATAAACCATTGGGTAATGCAGGGAGTAGTATTTCTGTGCTGTGATTTTGATAGTCCCCAACGTTTTTTAACGTTCCCGTCCATTGCTTGGCAAGCTGTAGTTTGTTTATAAAGGATTTTTGCTTTTCTATTGGATAAATTTTCTCTAATTGGACTTTTTCTCCCTCGGTAATAGTATAAGCCGAAAGCTTTAACCCATCCATATTTTTGTAGTTCACTAAGATGCGCGATGCTGTGTTTATTGGCAGAGCCCCTTCAGCTTTTAACTGAAGGTTCCGGGAAAGTATTTGACTTTTCAGTGCTAAGGATTTTTCGGCCGCTACGCTTTTTGGATACTTTTCAATTATAGCATTACAGATTTCCAATGCTTCTTTCCGTTTCCATTGATTTTTCTCATCGGATATAGGAAGGAAGTTCTTAGCCCACTGGTCATACAGTGCTGCAATCTCGTAATGATATAGCGCTGCAACATCGCCCTTAAAGGAATTAGCGGTATTTTTCAATGCTTCCAAATAGTATTGATCCACTTCCTGGATGCTAGCATATTGTTTTACAAAATGTAGGCGCTCTATATCTACATTTACCATGGCCAAAGGGGATTTGTCCTTTAGATGGAATGTTAAAAGTTGCTGGTATAGTTTCAGAGCCTTTAATTGGAGGGAGCTACTGTCTTTAGGATTTAACGTTAAGACACTGAATTTTTCCGCTGAGGTAAAATACTTAGGCTGATCCAATTCAAATTTATACGAAGGAGTTATGATGCCATTCTCACTGGTTTTATAAAAATCCAATGCGGTATGGGCCAAAACATCATAAAGTGAAGGTCTGTATAGCTTTGAATCCTTTTGATGATCTAGAATATCTTTAAAAATGTTGATATCCAACTTTTGTAGAACCTCTTTGTCTTCCAAGGAACGTTCAAAGTGAAAAGTTATTTCTTCAAAAAGAGTGCTGAGGTCCCACGTTCGAAAATCTAGGTGATCTTCCTTAGTTTCAGTTTTAGTCCGATTATAGAACTCAAAGCGGTTCTGCTGATAGTATTGCCAATAGAGATTAGCCAAATAACTCTCTAATATGTTTTTTGTGGGAGTTGTAGCTTTGTTAATTTCGCTTTTAAATTCATTAACAATGGTCAATTGGGATTCCTCTTCCAATACCATACTATATTTCGAAGAATATAGCAATGCTTTAATAGTCTGTGGAGAATTTTGTTCTTTTTTAGATTTTTTGGAGATGGTATTAACCACTTCTAAGGCAGATATTGTCAACGATTCTTCTTCTAATTGGGCAACCTTTGTCCAAAGGGTTTCATAGGAAGTATTCCCTTTAGTTTGGGCATGGCCCATTTGGGAAAATAGAAGCAGGATGAGTATAGAAGCTAGATGTTTCATAGACATAAATTTAGAAACAATATTAAATAATCTGTTATGTATAGGTCGATATGAAATGACAAAAAAGTAACCTTAGAGCATTATAGACAACCTCAATTGCAAAAAGAATACCAAAAAGTGAGTATAAAAAAAATAAGTCCTTATTGGAATAGAGACTTATTTTTTCATCTGCTAGCTAATAGCATTTAAACAGATTTTAACATGCCCCCATCAATGGGAATATTTGCGCCCGTAATGAATGACGCTTGTTCAGAAGCTAAAAAGGCCACTAAATAACCGTATTCTTTTGGATCTCCAAATCTGCCTATGGGAACATTATTGAGCATTTGTTGGTTTACCTCTTCCATGGGAATACCAAAAGATTTGGCTTTGGCACTATTAAGGTTTTTTAGTCTTTCGGTATCAAAATAGCCAGTCAGGGTGCTGTTAACAGTGATCCCATATTTACCTACGTCGGCTGCCAATGTTTTCGCCCAAGTTGTCACTGCCGCCCTTATGGAATTGCTTAATGCTAGATATGATAAAGGTTCTTTTACGGAAACAGAAGCAATATTTATGATCCGCCCGTATTTTTGATCTATCATTCCCTTTAAAGCAAGTTCCGAGGTGTAGACGACTGTTTTAAACAACAGATCAAAAGCAGCTTGGTAATCTTCTACTTTTTTTTCCATTGCTCCTCCCGATGCAGGACCTTGGGTGTTGTTCACTAAGATATCTACCGAATTATTTTTAAAATAGTTTCCTATAATTTCTTGATAAGAATTAAAGTCAGTAAAATCTACTTCCAAGTATTGGTGCTGTTGCCCATTATCTGTAGGCATTAGGGAAATAATATCTTTCAATTTTTCCCCACTACGCGCCATTAGGGTAACACTGGCACCACTAGCAGCCAATTGCTCTCCTATGCCCTTACCAATGCCTTGACTACTACCGCCCACCAAAGCCCTTTTTCCAATTAAAGATATATTCATGATTACTTGTATTCTTCTCTAGTGGGGCTAAAGGCGTCCATCAATTTACAGTCGGTAAGTGCTTTGCCACTGTGGGGCAAATGTGGAGCAATCACTACGAGATCTCCAGGTCCATAAACCTTGGTATGGCCGTCTAAAGTAAATTCAAAACTACCTTCCAATACCTGCATAACCTGTTCGTTCATATGGGAGTGTAAGGGAACTTCCGCCCCTTTTTCAACCTCCCAAAAAGCTAGACTCATATTTTGTGTATGTATCAGTTTACCTCGGTACCCAGGCATTATTTCTTTTGGGGCCACATCTTTTAATTTTATATGCATATGTACTTGTTCTTTATACGAATATAAACAATATTCAATACTTTGAGGACGCTAAAAAGAGCTGTTGGATGTGCGTTAAAATCAAAACATTTAAAATTTTATTAGGCCCATGCAATCCCTATCTTTACGTTTTTTAAATTCGATTAAATGCACATTCATTTTATAGCTATTGGCGGAAGCGCCATGCACAATCTAGCCCTTGCCTTGCATCATAAGGGATATGTTATTACCGGGAGCGATGACGTTATATTTGAGCCTTCTAATGGCAGGTTAGATGCGAAAGGACTATTGCCGAAAGAATTTGGTTGGTTTCCAGAAAATATTCATCGAGATTTGGATGCTGTAATTCTGGGCATGCACGCCAAACCGAATAACTTGGAATTGTTAAAAGCTCAAGAATTGGGGTTGAAGATATATTCCTATCCTGAATTTTTATATGAGCAATCCAAGCATAAGACTAGGGTGGTTATTGGTGGTAGTCATGGCAAAACCACCATTACCTCAATGATTCTCCACGTCTTGGATTACCATGATAGGCCAGTAGATTATATGGTAGGCGCCCAATTGGATGGTTTTGACCGAATGGTTCATTTAACTGAGGAGAATGACTTTATTGTTTTGGAAGGTGATGAGTATTTGTCTTCACCAATAGATAGAAGGCCTAAATTCCATTTGTATAAACCTAATATTGCATTATTGAGTGGAATTGCATGGGACCACATCAATGTATTTCCTACCTACGAGAATTATGTGGAGCAGTTTCAAATATTTGTTGATAGTATCGTCAAAGGAGGTAGTATCACTTATAACGTAGAAGACCAGGAAGTAAAAAGGGTGGTGGAAGCTTCCATGAATCCCATTCGGAAGTTACCTTATGAAACCCCTGCTTATTCTATAGAAGATGGCAAGACTCTATTAATGACAGAGGAAGGTCCAATGCCCATTGAGGTTTTTGGTAGGCATAATCTCAGTAATTTGGCCGGAGCAAAATGGATCTGCCAAAATATGGGGATAGATGAGGCCGACTTTTATGAGGCCATAGCCTCTTTTAAAGGAGCTTCCAAACGATTGGAAAAAATAGGAGAAGGAAAAACAAGTGTGGCTTACAAGGATTTTGCCCATTCGCCAAGTAAGGTAGCGGCAACAACTAGGGCTGTGAAGGAGCAGTATCAAGATAAAAAGCTCTTGGCATGCTTGGAATTGCATACTTATAGCAGTTTGAATGCTGATTTTTTAAAAGAGTATAAGGGGGCCCTTGATTATGCCGATGAGGCCGTGGTGTTTTATTCTCCTGAATCAGTGAAGATCAAGCAGCTGGAAGAAGTGACCAAGGAGCAAATTGCAGTGGCTTTCGAAAGGAGCGATCTTAAGATCTACACGGACGCCCTTTCGTTCAAAGAATTTCTGTTCCAAAATAATTTTGATGATTCAGTACTCCTACTTATGAGTTCTGGTAATTACGGGGGATTAAATTTTGATGAGGTAAAGGATCTTATGGAAAATTAGGGCGTAAGTTGAATTGAATTGGGAATAGATTTTTTTCTTGAATTTTAGTTTAAATTCTTTTGTTTGTTATCTTTAACAGATGCAAGAAAAGTCGATTAATTTCTCTATTAAGCAGTGGTCAAATGATGACAAGCCCAGAGAGAAATTGGTACATAAGGGGAAATCTGTGCTTTCGGATGCAGAACTGATTGCTATCTTAATTGGTTCTGGCAGTAGAAATGAAAGTGCTGTAGAGCTCGCGAAAAGGATATTGGCATCTGCTAATAATAACTTAAACGAGTTGGGAAAACTATCCATTAAACAATTAATGCAGTTTAAGGGGATAGGAGAAGCAAAAGCTGTTACGATTGCAGCAGCCCTTGAAGTAGGAAGGAGAAGAAGAGAGGAATCAGCACAAAAGATTACTAAAATAACAAGTAGTAAAAGTGTTTTTGAGCTGTTGCACCCTCTGATGGGAGAACTTCCTCATGAGGAGTTTTGGATTGTTTACCTAAACAACGCAAATAAAGTAATGCACACCGCCCTTTTGAGCAAAGGAGGAATAACTGGTACTTTGGTAGACGTACGTTTGGTGTTGAAGAAGGCACTGGAACTGGGTGCTGTGGGGTTAATTTTGGCACATAACCATCCGTCGGGAACTTTAAAGCCAAGTGAAGCTGACAAGCAGGTGACCAGTAAACTCAGAACTGCTGCTGAGGCTTTTGATATAAAAGTTTTGGATCATGTGATCATTACCCAACAAGATTATTTTAGCTTTGCGGATAACACTATGCTATAAAAATGTCCAAATAGCATTAAATTTGGAATTTTAGGAACCTATGTTGTTGATATATACCCATAAGATTACGTCTCGCTTCACTTACATTATGAAGCATATTTTCACTCGAATTCTGGGAATAGAGGTTATTTTTACGACCAAAGTGGAAGATTTTATCAAGCATGCTGGTCCAAAAATAACATATACTAAGCAACCCTTACAGAATGAGTTTTTTGTTCGAAGCAATGACCTACTATTCGAACAGGGGATAAACGACCTTCAATTTAAAATGGGGGAATGGAATGGAGTGCCCTGCTTTTTTGTTGCCAGGGACCGCAGTAATATTCCTTTTGATATTTTTGCTGCCAGTTTTTATCTTATCTCTAGATATGAAGAATATTTGCCCCATGTAAAGGATGTGCACGGAAGGTTTCCTCCCACGGAAAGCCTTGCATATCAGCATGATTTTCTAGAAAGGCCCGTTATAGATCTTTGGGCTTTCCAGTTGCTTAAAGCATTAAGGGAAAGGTTCCCAGATATGAAGGCAAAAAAACGGGAGTTTTCCTATACATCCATCATAGATGTTACTACCTCCCACTGTTTTGCATATAGAGGTTTTGTTAGAAGTCTTGCTGGTCTATTTTTGGATATTGGTTCTCTTAAATTAAAACGTGTTGTAGAGCGTTTTATGGTCTGGCTTAACCCTGAATTAGATCCTTATGATAATTTTTTTAGTCTTATAGAACTTCATAAGAATTACGGAGTAGGTAGCATGTTCTTTTTCCAATTCGCAGAATATTCTACCTATGACAAAAATGTGTCAACCAATAATAATAGATTTAGATATTTAATAAAATCTGTTGCAGATTATAGTATAGTATCTTTAGGCGCTTCGTATAGTTCCTTTGATAATAACGCCTTGTTAAAGGAGGAGAAGAAGCAGTTGTCGCAAGTTATAAACAGGCCAATTAACGCTTCTAGAATGCGATATAATAGGGTAGATATTCCAACTACCTATCGGAACTTGGTGGAGGCAGAATTTACAGATGATTATACCATGGGGTACACCCATGAAATAGGTTTTAGGGCAGGCACTTGTACCCCTTTTTTCTTTTATGATATTCCTTTAGAGGTGCAACAACCCATAAAGGTTCATCCCTTTGCTGTGCATGATTACGCCTTAATGAAGTATATGGATCAGGAAGAGATTTTAGAAAAGATATCCTTCCTTTATAAGGAAACGAAGGAGGTGAATGGGAATTTTATTAGTGTTTTTTCCAATGAACTTTTAGGCGGTGAAAGTAAAATAGATTGGATAGATTTATACAGTACAGTTTTAAAGAATTATTATGTTTAGAAATATTGTAACAGACGTTTTTTTTGATTTGGACCACACGCTTTGGGATTTCGAAAAGAACTCAGCGCTAACCTTTGATAGAATACTACAGGCCAATAGGGTAGGCGTTGACTTAAATGATTTTTTAAAGGTGTATATCCCTCTTAATCTAGAATTCTGGAAACTATATAGAGATGGTAAGATAATCAAGGAGGATTTAAGGTATCAGCGATTAAAACAAACCTTTGATGCTTTGGGATTTACGATTTCGGATGAAACCATTCATGTCCTATCTGAGGAATATATAGAGCACTTGTCCTCTTTTACCCATTTGTTTCCAAATACGGTCCACATCTTAGACTATTTAAAACCAAATTATAAGCTACATATCATCACCAATGGTTTTCAGGAAATTCAAGAAAAAAAATTAAAAAATTCCAACATACACGGGTATTTCGATCAGATTATTGATTCTGAAATGGCTGGAGTAAAAAAACCAGATCCTATCATTTATCAATTGGCCCTTCAAAAGGCAAGGGCAACTCCTGAGAAGTCCATCATGATAGGGGACAGTTTAGAGGCCGATATCATTGGTGCAAGGGCTATGGGGCTGCATGCCCTTCATTTTAATGTTCACAATGATGAAAAACATGAATATTGTGATATGATACATGATCTTAATGAAATAAAATCTTATTTGTAGAGTTGTAGAAGTAGTTTCTTTAGATAACTGTCACAATATGTGTTATCTAGGGAGTTTTAAATCACGTTCAATATGAAGTACTTCGTTCCTTTATTTCTCTTCATTGCTTTATGCGGTTCTTGTATGCAAGAGCAGGATTTCAATCAATTTGAGAACCTTAGTATTAGGCCCACAATAACTTCTAGTATCTTGTATATAGAAACCACAGAAGAATTTATTAATTCTGTAGTGCCTGGAGCCTTTTATGCAGAGGAATTTAATTTTGACGCCTTTACAGAGGATTTTTTTGCAGAAGGGGTTCTAAGTGGTGTCCTTACCTATGAGGTAGAAAATTCGACAAGCAAAACAATTGAGATTGTTATTGAATTATTAGATGAAAACGGGATTGTATTAGACACAGAACCCATTCTTGTGGAACCCGCTCCTCCAGTTTTTACAAAAATGGTGGAGATCGCCTATGGTCCCGGGGGAAGAAGCATCGATATCATAAAAAACACCTCTGCAATCAGGGTAAGCGCACAGAATCTTAGTGATGATACCAGTATTTCAAATGAACTAGATCCGAAAATAATATTGCGTTCCAGTGGAACTTTTAAGGTGGAGCTCAAATGAGATTACAAAATCTAATTGTAGTTTTTTTGCTTTTGGACTGTTCTTCTATATTGGCTCAAAATAAACAATTGCTGTACGATTTTATGGAAGTACCACAAGCCTTAATGCTCAATCCAGGAGCAAGGGCAACGTATCAATGGTATGGTGGTATACCCATGCTTTCCGGAATTTCTGCTGCAGCCGGAACTAGCGGGGTGACTGTAAATGATATTTTTGCCAATGATGGCATAGATATTACCACCAAAATAAGAGATAAAGCCATTTTTGGGATGAATTTTCGGGACGAGATCAGTGGAACTATTCAATTTGAATTTCTGAATGTTGGATTTAGAAGTAAAAATAGGCCCAGTGATTTTTATTCCTTTGGGATGTATTTGGAGGAGGATATGATTACGTATTGGCCTCAGGATTTGGCTATTTTAGGGTTTGAGGGTAATGCTAATTATATTGGCAGTAGATTTAATTTGGAGCATTTGAAAGTTCGTGGCGAAGTGGTTAATGTTTTTCATTTTGGCATCAATAGAAAATTGAATAATACCTTAAGAGTTGGGGTCAGGGGAAAGCTATATTCGGGGATTTTGGATGTAAGTTCTACCAGCAATTCAGGTTATTTTGTCACCAATCCTGGGGAGAACAACCTCTTGGCAAATACCCTAGTTGCAGATGTAGAGGTTAGAACCTCGGGCATTGACGGTTTGGTAGAGGGGAACCAAGGGGTGTCCCAAACTTTTTTAAAAAGGGCACTTTTAGGGGGCGATTTAGGTTTGGGTCTTGATGTTGGATTTACGTATCGACTTAATAATCGAACTTTGATAACTGGAAGTTTGTTGGATGTAGGTTTTATAAGGCACACTAAAGATGTTAAAAATTATACTTTGAAAGGTAGTGCTACCAACGAAGGTATTTCTATTATACTTCCAGGAGACCTAGAAGATCCTAACCGAGATTTTTGGCAAGAGCTTGTAGACGAGATAGAGGAGCTTATTCCTTTTGAGGATAATAGGAACAGTTATATTAATTTTAGACCAACAAAACTCAACGCCTCCCTACGCTATAATTTTGGAGAACCATTAGCTTCAGAAGAAGATTGTGAATGCACCTCAGATGGGGGTGGATTAAAAGGTAGACAGCCAGAGTACGCTAATAGTGTGGGAGGGCAGTTGTATATGATCAATAGGCCTAGAGGTCCACAAGCGGCATTTACCGCTTTCTATATGCGCAAATTAGGTAATTTCTTGGCACTTAAAACCACTTATACTGTTGATAAATTTTCCATCTCTAATATTGGACTGGGCATGAGCATGCAGGCCGGACCCGTTGAACTTTATGCCATGGCAGATAATTTATTAGGGTATAGGAATGTGTACGCAAGTCAATATGCCTCTTTCCAATTCGGATTAAATATTATATCTTGGGGCAGAAAATGATGGTAAACCACTTATGAAAATCTCACTTTTTATCCTATTCCTTTTTGTAGTGTTTCTTGGAAACGCACAAACAGATCTCAATCAATACAAGTATATCATTGTCCCTAAAAAGTTTGATGGTTTTAGAAATGAAAACCAATATCAGACCAGTACACTTATTAAATATCTTTTTGTAGAAAATGGATTTACTGCGGTATACGAGGATGCACTTCCAGATGACCTGAATAGAAATCGTTGTCTTGGGACAGTTGTGGCGATAAAGGAAGGCTCCGGAATGTTAGCGACAAAATTATCATTGACCTTAAAAGACTGCCAATCCCAAATAGTCTTTGAGACCCAAGAGGGTACTAGTAAGGATAAGGATTACAAAACAGCTTACGCTGGTGCCATAAGAGATGCTTTTATTTCCTTTAAGGGGCTTAATTATGTATATGTACCAAGATTAGAAAAGAAAAGTACTCTAACGATGATAAGTTTTAAAAATGATGTGAAGCAGATTAAGGAAGCTGAAATCAAAAAGTCTGAAAATGGAGTCTTGGTGCAAGAGGCCACCATGGAACAACTAACGTATAAGGAAATTGTACCTGAGCCTTCAAATTTAGAAAAAGGGGTGAACACGATGGAAAGTTCTAAAAACGGTTTACTTCCAACAGCACTATTATATGCCCAGGAACTTACCAATGGATATCAATTGGTGGATAGTACACCTAAGGTTGTCCTAAAGATGATCAAAAGTACAATGGCAGATGTCTTCATTGCGAAAGCGGGTGATCAAGACGGTATGGTCTTTAAAAAGGACGGAAAATGGTTTTTTGAATATACTTCCGATGGTCAGGTGATTGTTGAGGAACTTCAGATCAAGTTCTAAAAATCATATTTGCTTTTCCATCTGTTTTTAAGGAATTCTTTTAATGCATTTTCCCGCTGATTATTCCCAGGTTTATAAAAGGATGAGCCCTTGATACTGTCAGGCAGAAACTCCTCCTCTACAAAATTGTTTTGGTAATCGTGGGCATACTTGTATTCCTGCCCATAACCCAAATCCTTCATTAATTTGGTGGGTGCATTTCTTAAACCTATAGGGACAGAAAGGTCCCCCGTTTCTTTAACAAGCTGTTGTGCCCTGTTGATGGCCATATAACTAGCATTGCTTTTAGGAGAGGTTGCGAGATAAATGGCGCATTGGCTCAATAAAATCCTTGCTTCCGGATAGCCTATGGTAGTGACAGCCTGGAAGGTTGTATTGGCCATGACCAAGGCTGTAGGGTTGGCATTACCTATATCTTCAGATGCGGCTATGAGCATTCGTCTAGCGATAAACTTTACATCTTCGCCACCTTCTATCATTCTTGCCAGCCAATAAACGGCTCCGTTTGGATCGCTCCCACGGATCGATTTTATAAAGGCAGAGATAATATCGTAGTGCTGTTCTCCCGTTTTGTCGTAGAGTACCGTATTTTTTTGAACTTTGCTAAGCACAAGATCATTGGTTATAGTTATTTGGTCCCCACTTTCAGAGGAAATTACCAATTCAAAAATATTCAATAGTTTTCGTCCATCACCTCCTGATAATTTCAAGAGAGCCTCGGTTTCTTTCAGTTCAATATTTTTGCTTTTTAGATAGTCATCCTGCTTCATTGCCCTATGCAACAACGCTTCCAAATCTTGCTTTCCAAATGGATTTAAGATGTAAACCTGGCATCTGGAAAGTAAGGCCGGAATTACTTCAAAACTTGGGTTTTCTGTGGTGGCTCCAATAAGAGTTACCCATCCTTTTTCAACTGCTCCTAAAAGAGAGTCTTGTTGGGATTTGCTGAAGCGGTGTATCTCATCAATAAATAGAATAGGATTTTTAGTGGTAAATAAGCCTCCACTCTGTTTAGCCTTGTCTATTACATCCCTAATATCTTTTACGCCACTACTGATGGCACTGAGGGCATAAAAAGGACGTCCGCTGGTATTGGCAATGATATTTGCCAATGTTGTTTTACCTGTGCCAGGAGGACCCCACAAGATAAGCGAAGGTAATATGCCTTTTTTTATCTGTTGTGTTAACGAACCTTTTTCGCCAACCAAATGGTGCTGGCTGACATAATCTTCTAAGGTTTTGGGGCGTATGCGTTCTGCTAATGGTTCATTCATAGGTTCAAAAGTATAACAATTATCCTGATGACAATTTATCAGGTTTTATATTTTTGGTCTTTAAATTGATGAATTTGTTTTAAATTGTAGGGATGTCCGAGGATAAATATTTCAAATTTTATAACGCGGTTTTAGTAGTTCCTTTGATAGCTGTATTGACCATATGGTTGGTTTTTTGGTTGGAGTTGAGTCTTCAGGTGAATTGGAATTTTTTAGGAATTTTCCCAAGGACCTTGTCAGGACTAAAAGGAGTGGTTTTTAGTCCACTAATCCATAGTTCTGTGGAGCATTTGTACAACAATACCATTCCTGTAGCCATTCTTCTTGGTGCATTGGTCTATTTCTATCAAGATATTTATGGAAAGGTGCTGATTTGGGGTATTCTTATTTCAGGAATAGTGACATGGATCATAGGAAGGCCATCCTATCACATAGGTATCAGCGGTCTTATTTATGTTTTGGCTAGTTTTATTTTTTTTAAAGGGATTTTCACTAAACATTACAGGTTGGTGGCCTTATCCTTAGTAGTTGTATTTATTTACGGTGGATTATTGTGGTATATATTTCCTATAGAAGATGGTATTTCTTGGGAAGGGCACTTAGGTGGTTTTACAGCAGGACTGTTGATGGCGTTAATGATCAAGGTAAAAACGCCTCCTGTTAAGAAGTATGAATGGGAGCAAGAAGATTTTAATGAACAAGATGACCCCTTTCTAAGGCATTTTGACGCAGATGGAAATTTTGTTGAAAATAACGAAGAACAAAGCCATACTGAGGAGGCTTCGGTAAAGATTACCTATCATTTTAAAAAGTCCTTACCTGAAGAAGGCAAGGACTAATCTTATTTTGAACGTTGTCTGACCACTTCGTATAAGAAAACGCCACAAGCTACCGAAACGTTCAAAGAACCAATTTCGCCCAAAAGGGGTAATTTAACAGTTTCTTCCGAAGCCTTAAGAATGGAGGGGGAAATACCTACATCCTCCGCGCCCATGACGATGGCGCAAGGCCCTTCAAAGGATACGTCATATAGTGTTTTCTCTGTTTTTTCGGATGCTGAAATTACCTTCACTCCAGAGGATTGCAAATAGAACACGGCATCTTTTAAATGATCTACTTTAGCTATGGGTACTTTAAATGCCGCACCTGCCGATGTTTTTATAGTATCTGCTGTAACTGGGGCAGCTCCCTTTTTTTGTATGATGATTCCGTCAACTCCTGTACATTCTGCAGTTCTAATAATAGCCCCAAAATTGCGAACGTCGGATAATTGGTCCAATAAAAGAAAGAGAGGAGTTTTCTGGTCGTTGGCTAATACTTTTTCTACCAGTTCTTCCATTTCATAGAAAGAAATAGGAGAGATACTGGCAACTACCCCTTGGTGGTTCCCTTTGGTTAGTCGGTTTAACTTTTCAACGGGAACATAGGAAAATCCAATACCATTCTTCCGAACCAAGGTTTCCATTTCCTTGATAAGATCGCCTTTTAATCCTTTTTGGATAAATACCTTATCCAAATTTTTACCAGCGTTTATAGCTTCTATAATTGCGCGTATTCCAAATATTTGGTAATCCTCATTTTTCATGGGGTAAAGGTAAAATAAAAAACCATCTTAATATTGTAACCTTAATTTAATTCGGGAATAGGAACGTTTAATGATCAACTTAAGAAGTAGGATAGGAGCTACTTCTTTCTTGAGATTTAATTCTAATTTCCGGTGATTAGAAGATCTTTCACTTTATCGGGAGTCTTCAGATAAGGCATTGATTTTCTTTTTACCATTGTTTTGAGCTGTTCTATTCCAAAATTTTCTTTGTCTCCTTTAAAGTAAATGCGCCAAATTTTTCCTTGGGTAGACTCCGAGATGTAGAGAGAGCCATCTGCTCCCTCAGAAAGTCCCATAGGCCTATATTGGGCATCTTGCATGTTAACAATAGTATCTGTCCCTGTAAAACCGTCCGCAAAGACCTCCCATTCCCCTACTGGATTTCCATTTTCAAATGGAATAAAGGCTACAATATAACCCGCTTGGGAATATGGAGTCCTATTTGTAGATCCATGAAAGGCAATAAAGGCACCCTTTCGGTATCTAGAGGGAAATTGGTTTCCTTTATAGAATAGAAGGTCATTTGGTGCCCAATGAGCTGGAAGTCCCATGATGGGTTTTTTGAATTCTTTTGCCTCTATTTTGCCATCACCACCGTATTCTGGTGCTAGGAGCTTTTTGTTCTGGAAGTGATCATAATAGCTATAGGGCCATCCAAAATCATCGTCCTTTTCTATCTTCATGAATTCTTCTGCTGGAAGCACGGCTTGTTGCCATTTGCTATAGAATTGCGGTGCATGGTTATGGAGATAATCCCTCCCATGTTGTACGCCATATAAACTATTTTTCTCATCGTTCCATGAAAAGGCTACAACGCTTCTAATTCCTGTAGCAAATAGTTCACCATCTTGTTGTGACTGACCAGGCTTGTTTTCATCAAATTTCCATATACTTCCTAAAACCTCAAGGCCAGGGCATGGCATCATGCCTTTAATCTGTCCTTTAGAATTTGGATCCTCGCAAGCGTTTGTAGGAGCGCTGAATGTGACATACATATTTCCTTTTTTGTCAAATGCAAGAGACTTAGCATTATGCCATCTCTTAGGAAAATAATCTGTAAGAATGACTTCTGTTTTTGATTCTGGTATCAGTTTATTTGGGGTTAACTTTTGTCTATAGATAACTTGTTCGGAACTAAAATAAAGGTATCCATTGTGAATTCTCATTTCTGTAGCAAAGGTGCCATCATTAGGGTAATCACCAAATTTCTGGATGATATCGGCTTTTCCATCTCCAGTTGTATCACGGAGTGCCATGTTACCCATTGTACCTTTTGGTTCTCTAAGCTTTACATAAATATCGCCATTATCGTTAACGGCAATATGTCGTGATGGACCAATGCTGTCAACCACAACTATGGCAGAAAAATCATCGGGGAGAAACAATCCTCCATTTTTAGACTCTTCCTTGGGCTGCTCAATAGCTATTTCTGTTTTAGAGGATATTGGGTCTTTTTTTTTATTCTCTGTTGCGTTTTTGCAACCAAAAAGTAAAGTAATTTGGAGTAAAACTAGTAAGCATTTTTTCATATGTAAACAGTGAATATTTCAGATGTTAAAGATAGGAAAATTGAGGATTAACTTTTGGTCATAGGGAAAGATAACTATTTTGCTTAAACTCGTATTCTATTAGGTTTAAGTTTTAAAGAAAACTTTAAAAAACATAAAAAGGGCGTAAACATTGTTTACGCCCTTTTTATAAAAATAACTATTATTTAATCTACACAGAAATCTATAGCTACTGGACCAGCAGGTGGATTTGTAGAAATGTCTGCAGCAACGTTACCGTTAGGTGTTATGATTGTGAATGATATTTCACCGTAGAAATCACCAGGAAAAAACCAATCAGCAGTAGTTGTCCCTACAGGAATATCAATAGTAGCTGTACCACTAGAAACACCCGGAGTACACACGAAATCTGATGTGTCGTAAGGAGAACAAAGTCCAACTTCAAATACGGTACCATCGTTTAATGTTACAGTAAGACCAGCTCCTGCATCGGCATTAGTTGTTTGCCATCCATCACCAAATGCGTCTTCCATATTAATTACCCAAGTTCCAGGTGTTGGTGGAACTGGAGGACAAACCAACGGTACTGAATATCTAAATGGAGATCTGAAATAAGACCCACCAGAAACGGTACTGTTCAAATTATTACTAGAGAAGGTTCTGCCATCTGTAAGATTTAACGCATATCTTATTACAAAGCTATCACCACCTGTATACTGATTTGCAGCAAGACCTGCTACAGATGCCAATTGCCCTAACGTTAATGAAACAGTTATAGCTGGTAAACCATCCGCGTTTGGAGAAAATTCCGACGCGGGTAGTGTTGTAACCAAAAATTCAGTTGAACTAGTTCCTGCAGAAGCATCATTAAAAGTAGTATATACCTCTACATCTTGAAGAAGGTCTCCTCCAGCATTATCTTCAACCTCAAATGAGGTTGTGATAGTGGAAGAAGGATCCGAAAAACTGAATTGTTGTGCAGCGATCTCCAATGAAGGAGTTGTTGATCTAAATACAGCTCCACGTGTTACATCAGCGAAAACATCGTCAATTGTCTTATTGCTGGACTCACAGGCGACGAAGCCTGTGGTGACCAACGAAAGCATCATTAAGTTCTTTATATATCTTTTCATTGTTCTTTTATTTTAATTTGATAATGGGAATCCAGCATCAGGGTTATTGTCCCAGAAAACCTTTTGTGTTACGTTAGTCTTTTGGGTAACAGAGCTGTTGTTGTTTGCAAACACAGCAGGGTAAAGGAAAGACCTAATGAATAAACCTGGATCTGGTTCCAAGTTTGGTTGTAAGTCGTTTGGATATCCAGTTCTTCTGTAAAAATTATAACCGTCAATACCATTACCAAAGGTTGCTACCAAAAATTCTTTAGCAATAAGGTTTAATTTATCATTTCCGGCAGCCGCATCATATATAGCTTGAACTTCAGCAATGTAATCATCAATATCGTCCTGTGTAGGAGCTAAAGATAAGTCAGCACCAGCATCTAAAGGTCCAAAAGCAACTGTTTTGTCAATTGATTTTTGAATACCATTAGTTAAGTGTGTTCTTGCGCCAGCAAGATCGTTACTAACAAATGCAATTTCAGCTCTTAAGAAATCTACAGTCTGTGCTAAGAATATTGGTAGTATACCTGCACCACCAGCGCCAGAACCTAAATCAACCGCTTCATAAGTGCTATCATCAAATTCACCACCTGCAGGATATACTCCGTACGTTGTTCTAATTTGACCATCTGGAGGAGTACCGTCATCGTCACCATGATCTCTACCCCAATACCCATTTGGTAAGGAACAGAACGTAAAATTACCTGCAACATAATGCGCTGGAGCAGGTTCTACACTGCATGAAAGGGTTTGTTGGTTAGGCCCGTCAGAATCTGAAGCCCCTGGTGTGGTTTCTGATTGTCTGTAATAGTAGTATCTAATTCTTGGATCACTTCCTTCATAAATACCCACTCCGTTGTCAACTTTAGAATTATCCATGTAGTTCATCATCCAGTTGCTCATGTAGGTGTTAGCACCTTGAGGTGTGTAGTTGGTAACATAATTAGGATGTCTAGAATCTGGATTTACTACGTTTGTACCCCAAGTAAATTGGAAATCTTCCGAAACTGAGGTCATATAGTTTCCATTCGTAATAATGGCATTAAATGCGGCAACAGCACCACTATCTACCAATCTAGATTGAGCATAGATTTTTAGCTTTAAAGAATTTGCTAGTTTTACCCAGTTATCCCAGTCACCAGCATAATAATAATCGTTGCTTGGTTCAGCTGCGTTATCTGTAGCAGTAAAATTTGCTATAGCTTCATCTAGTAAAGAAAGGGCTGCAGAATAAATAGCGGCACCACCATCTACAGAAGGGTTTAAATTCTCAATCCCACCTATAGCTTCAGAATAAGGAACGTCACCATAAAAATCAACTAGAGTAACGGCTGTAAAGGCTTTAATCACTTGGCCTATACCAATATGTCTTCTGAAGTTATCCTCTGTTGCTAACTCATTCATTGCAGCGATATCTGTTAACATAGAGGAATAAGCAACACTCCACTCAAAATCTTGAGAAGCTGGTGAATAGGCTTGTTGGTACAACCTAGTACCCATATACTCCATACGGGTTACTTCAGCACCATTGGTTCCTATTGCATTATTAAATCGCGCAAATTCTTCTTGAATACGATTCAAATAAAAATCTGCTGAGGCTTGATCGGGACTTACAGCGTTTGGATCACTGGTCAGATCAAGTTCTGTTGTCTCACACGAAAATAAAATTCCCGCTGAGAACATAGTAAGAACTAAATTTTTAATAAATATTTTCATTTTCTATTTTTTTAAAAAGTTGCTTTTATAGACATACCATATCTTTGGGAACCTGGGCTATTGATAAAGTCAAAGCCTAAAGCGTTACCTACACCTACACCTAGGTTTTCAGGATCAAAGTTAGTTCCTTCAGGTACATTGATACCCTTAAACCAAAGGTTCTGACCAGATAGGGTTATACTAAGAGATCCAAATGGTGTTTTTTCCAGTGATTTTTTTGGAATGGAATACCCTAAGCTAATTTCTCTAAGGCGTATTGTGCTTCCATCATATACCTGTAGTTCACTAGGACCAAAGGCAACATTGCTGAAATAATAATCAGAGTTGTTAATTTGAATATCATTTACACCACCATCTTGTTTTACACCAGGTAGGATAAAGGTTGATACACGATCTTGAGTGTCAGTGGTTAAACCTCTTCCAACAAGTGCAGAAATAGTGTTTGCATAAACATCTCCACCATGTCTGTAAGAGATATCAAAATTAAAGTTGAAGTTTTTAAAACGGAAACCGTTACTTACGTTAAGTCTCCAATCTGCGTTGGGATCACCAATTTCAAATAACCCATTCTCTTCAACATAACTACCAGTACTGGCAACTACCTTGTTTCCATTGTCATCTCTTAATACTCTAGATCCTAAAATAACACCAAAAGGTCTTCCAGGAACAGCGAAGTTAGAAAGGTCTGAAAACAAGCCACCAATGTTGATGTTGTCTGTATCTTGGCCTAAATCTATTACAGTAGACTCATCAGCTGTAAAGTTTGCATTTACATTCCAATTGAAGCCTCCTTGTTTTTCATTTCTAAATAAAGTAACTCCTAAGTCTGCCTCTATACCTTTAACCTGTACTTCACCAATGTTGGTTACTGTTGAGGTGTAGCCAGTAGCTGGGTCCAAAGGTCTATTTGAAATTAGATCTGTTGTGTTTTTCTTATAGACAGATACGTCTAAGGAAACTCTGTTTCCAAGTAAACGCGATTCCACACCAAATTCAATTTCTTTAAGAAGTTCTGGTTTTAAACCAGGATTGGCCAACTCGTCATCAACTCTAACGGAAGGAACTAAAGTCCCATCTTTTAAAAATTCTCTAGTATTCAATGTACCTGTTACTGCAACGGGATAGCCACCAAAGAATCCTGCTGAAGCTCCGTAACCAGCTCTTAACTTTAAGAAGTTAAGGCCGTTTTGTGATTGCAAACCGTCAATAAGAGCAGTAGGCAATATGGATATACTCGCAGAAGGATAGAATATAGAGTTCTCAACGAAGTTGGAAACCCAGTCATTCCTAGCTGCTAAGGTTAAATAAGCAAAATTGTCATAGCCAAATTCAGTTTGGGCATAAACACCTACTATATTTTGTATTTCATCATACTGTACTGGTGCTTGTGTAGAAAAGTTAAAGTGTCTAAACACGTTGAAAATTGATTGTTGGTCACTGGTTACACCTTGTCTAGAAAATTCTGTTCTTCTAGAAGTTGCTCCCAAGTTTACGTTCATATCCAATTTTTCAGATAAAAGGAATGAGCCGTTAAACTGTAAAGTATGATCCCAAATGGTGTTTCTATTGTCATACGTTTGGTATCTACCTTGTATAAACCCTTCGGCACCTCCTTTGTTTTGGCCAATTTCATTTCGTTCTGTATAAAAATCAAGACCCGTTCTCCAAAAAACGTTTATCTTATCATTGAATTTATAAGTGGCTTGTGAGCTACCAAAAACACGATTTGTTGTTTGGTTGGCAAAGGAATTGGCAGCAGTCCATCTAGGATTCTGAATATCATTTCCACCCCTGTAATAAACACTTCGGCCATCAATAGGGCTTTGAAAAGGAAGTCCCATTAAATCTATACTTCGAGGCGTAAAGAATAAGTGTCCAAAAATAGAAGCACCATCTCCAAATGCACCGTTACCTGTACTGGCAGCAATTGGTGGAGATTTAACGTCGTTCTTAGAGAAATTCAACGTACCATTTACGGTAAAATTATTACTTAATTCTGCACGTCCTCCCACACTTATATTGGTTCTCTGTAACTTGTTTCCAGGTGTAAAACCAACATCTCTTAAGTTACTAGCACTGGCATTGTACGAAATTTTACCATCTTCAGATCCGCCAGAGGCGTTTATGGAATTATTTGTAACTGTTCCCGTACGGAAAAAGTCTTTAACTCCGTTGTATGGTTTGTAGTCGTATACGGCATCATTAAACTCTGGAAAAGCGGCTCTTACACCAGAATTTACAGAGTAAGGATGTCTTATTTGAATAACTCCTTCTGGAGAAACACCTCTGTAACTAGCTCCAAAACTGTTTGCATTAGGAATATTAAAATCAGGTCCCCAGTTACTAAAAAATGCTCCGTAAGCCTGATCAAAACCATTACCGTATTGGTCTTGGTAATCTGGCAATGTAGAGATTTCATTGAAAAACATGGAGGAAGTTACCGTAATTTCTGATTTTGCACGGCTAGCTCCAGAAGAACCAGCTTTCGTAGTGATTAAAATCACACCGTTCCTACCTGCTGTACCATATAGGTTAGCTGCTGCTAAACCTTTTAATATACTAACATCGGCAATACTGTTTGGATCCAAGTCTAAAAATCTACTAGAACCTACATTACCATCAATAGCACTTCCTTGAGCGTTGGTATCAGAACTAAAAGGGACACCATCTACAATAAATAAAGGCTGGTTAGATCCAGAAATGGATGTAAAGCCTCGGATAATAATATTCGTTGCTGATCCTGATACACCACTTGCAGCGTTGATTAAAACCCCCGATGCTTTACCATTCAGTGCCCTACCTACATCACCTTCTGCTTTTTGTTCCAATTGTTCGGAACCAATGGATGCAACCGCATAACCTAGCGATTTTTTCTCTCTTTTAATACCTTGGGCAGTGACCACTACTTCTTCCAAAGCTTGTGCATCTTCTGCCATTTGAACATTAAGCGTGTTGCTTGCTCCAATATCCATTCTGACTTGCTTTTGACCTATATAGGTAAACAAAAGAGTTTGGCCGGTAGATCCTTGTATGGAATATTTCCCATCAAAATCTGTCTGTGTACCGTTAGTGGTACCTACTACAACAATGTTGACTCCTGGTAAGGGTAGACCGTCTTGATCCGTCACCGTACCGGAAATCGTTTTTTGTTGTGCAAAAGTCAAATGCACAACAAACGCCAATAGTAGCGTTAAGATTCCATTTAGTTTTGTTCTCATTTTTAAATTATTTGAATTAGCTGAGTGCTAAAATCCTAAATTCATGTTAATAAACCAAACTAATTTTAATAAATATTTAAGATTTCTTTAATACTCTTTATTGTGTAAATTCTATAACGACCACTATTATTTGTGGGGTTTCCATAGTTGACGGACGCTGTGTGATGCTATAAAGAGAAATAGAAACACAATTCTTTTAACATTTGATATATGTCAAGTAGTCTTTGGTAAATTTTTAATCTGATATATGGCGTATTTTTTGCCTTCGTTTGGGGTGTTTGATTGAAGCTCTTTTGTCTTTTTAAAAAAAACATTGGAAATTAATGCTTTAGAATTTGAATTATTGGTAATAATTACTACATTTGCCAGCCCTTAAAAGAGGGTAAGTTTTATACATATAATATATAGTATGCCAACAATTTCACAATTAGTACGAAAAGGAAGGGCCACAATTACTAAGAAGAGTAAATCGGCTGCTTTGGATTCGTGTCCACAGAGAAGAGGGGTTTGTACTCGTGTTTACACTACAACACCAAAGAAACCAAATTCTGCAATGCGTAAAGTTGCAAGGGTTAGGTTGACCAATGGTAAAGAGGTGAACGCCTACATCCCTGGAGAAGGACACAATCTTCAAGAGCACTCGATAGTATTAGTAAGAGGCGGAAGAGTAAAGGATTTGCCAGGTGTTAGATACCACATTGTTAGAGGTGCTTTGGATACAGCAGGTGTTGCTGGAAGAACCCAACGTAGATCTAAATATGGAGCTAAACGACCTAAGAAGTAATTAAATCTTTTTAAAGAGAAGACATGAGAAAAAAACAGGCCAAAAAAAGACCGTTATTGCCAGATCCAAGGTTTAACGACCAGTTAGTAACTAGGTTCGTAAACATGATGATGTGGGATGGTAAGAAGTCTATCGCTTTTAAAGTATTCTATGATGCAATTGATATCGTAGAAGAAAAGAAGACAGATGAAGAGAAAACTGCACTTGAGTTGTGGAAAGATGCGTTGTCTAATGTTATGCCTCACGTAGAGGTTAGAAGTAGAAGGGTAGGAGGGGCAACTTTCCAAATCCCAATGCAAATTAGACCGGACCGTAAGATTTCTACTGCTATGAAGTGGTTGATCAGCTATTCACGCAAGCGTAACGAAAAAGCAATGTCTCAAAAATTAGCCGGTGAGATTTTAGCCGCTGCTAAAGAAGAGGGTGCTGCAGTTAAGAAAAGAACAGATACCCATAAAATGGCAGAGGCTAATAAAGCATTCTCCCACTTTAGATTTTAATTAATAGAGAAATGGCTAGAGATTTAAAATTAACAAGAAATATAGGTATTGCTGCTCATATCGATGCGGGTAAGACAACTACGACAGAGCGTATCTTGTTTTACACTGGTGTGAGTCATAAAATAGGTGAGGTTCATGATGGTGCTGCTACTATGGACTGGATGGAACAAGAACAAGAGCGTGGAATTACCATTACTTCTGCTGCTACTACCTGTGAGTGGGTTTTTCCAATGGAAAATGCCCTGCCAACCGAAGATGCACAATCTTACCACTTTAATATTATAGATACTCCTGGTCACGTTGATTTTACGGTTGAAGTAAATCGTTCATTACGTGTATTGGATGGGTTGGTTTTCTTGTTTAGTGCAGTTGATGGCGTTGAGCCTCAGTCTGAGACTAACTGGAGATTGGCCGATAATTACAAAGTTCCACGTATCGGTTTCGTTAATAAAATGGACCGTCAGGGAGCTGATTTCTTGATGGTTAACAGGCAGGTTAAGGAGATGTTGGGATCAAAAGCGGTGCCAATTGTTTTGCCTATCGGAGACGAGGAAAACTTTAAGGGTATCGTGGATTTGGTGAAAAATAGAGCTATCGTTTGGCATGATGAAAATTTTGGGGCAACTTTTGATGTAGTTGCGATACCAGAAGACATGAAGGCTGAAGTTAAGGAGTTTAGAGCAGCTTTGATTGAAGCTGTTGCTGAATATGATGAGACCCTAATGGAAAAGTTCTTCGAGGATGAAGATTCTATTACAGAAGATGAGGTTCACGCTGCTCTAAGAGCTGCTGTTATGGATATGAGTATCATACCTATGATCTGTGGATCTTCATTTAAAAATAAAGGTGTTCAGTTTTTATTGGACGCTGTATGTAGATATTTACCTTCTCCTATGGATAAGGATGATATCGTAGGTATGAACCCAGATACTGAGAAAGAAGTTTCTCGTAAGCCATCTGTAAAGGAACCATTTGCTGCTTTGGCTTTTAAAATTGCTACCGATCCTTTTGTAGGACGTTTAGCTTTCTTTAGAGTGTATTCTGGTCGTTTGGATGCCGGTTCTTATATATTGAACAATAGATCAGGTAAAAAGGAACGTATCTCTCGTATCTATCAAATGCACTCCAACAAACAAAATGCTATCGATTTTATCGAGGCTGGTGATATTGGAGCGGCAGTTGGATTTAAAGACATCAAGACTGGTGATACTATGTCTGATGAAAAGCATCCTATCGTTTTGGAAAGTATGGATTTTCCTGATCCCGTTATCGGTATCGCGGTTGAACCAAAAACCAAAGCGGATGTTGATAAGTTAGGTATGGCTTTGTCTAAACTAGCTGAAGAAGATCCAACCTTTCAGGTTAAAACTGATGAAGCATCAGGGCAGACTATCATATCTGGTATGGGTGAACTTCACTTGGATATTATTGTAGACCGTCTTAGACGTGAGTTTAAGGTAGAGGTAAACCAAGGCGAGCCTCAAGTTGAATATAAAGAGTCTTTAACTAGGACTGCATCGCATAGAGAAACTTATAAAAAGCAATCTGGTGGTCGTGGTAAATTTGGAGATATTGTATTTGAAATGGGACCTGCTGATGAGGATTTCGTAGGATCTGGTCTACAGTTTGTAGATCAAATTAAAGGGGGTCGAATTCCAAAGGAATTTATACCATCGATAGAAAAAGGATTTGCAGCAGCAATGCAAAGTGGTCCGTTAGCGGGCTATGAAATGGACACGATGAAAGTTGTATTAAAGGATGGTTCCTTTCATGCAGTAGATTCAGATGCACTTTCGTTTGAGTTAGCCGCTAAAATGGGATACAAAGCTGCGGGTAAAGCTGCGGGTGCTATTATCATGGAGCCTATAATGAAAATGGAAGTATTGACCCCAGAAGAAAACATGGGTGATATTGTTGGTGACCTTAACCGTAGAAGGGGAACAGTTACCAATATGGATGATAGAGCTGGTGCAAAAGTCGTAAAAGGTATGGTACCGCTTTCAGAAATGTTTGGTTATGTAACCTCATTGAGGACCTTGTCTTCAGGTAGAGCTACATCAACAATGGAGTTTTCGCATTATGCAGAAACACCATCGAGTATATCAGAAGAAGTAATTAAAAAAGCTAAAGGGGTAACCTCTTAAATAATAGTAAAATGAGTCAGAAAATCAGGATAAAATTGAAATCTTACGACTACAACTTGGTAGACAAATCTGCTGAGAAGATTGTTAAGACGGTAAAGACCACAGGAGCTGTTATTACAGGGCCAATTCCTTTGCCTACACATAAAAAGATATTTACTGTATTGCGTTCTCCTCACGTAAATAAGAAATCTAGAGAACAGTTCCAATTAAGTTCTTATAAAAGACTATTGGATATCTATAGTTCTTCATCTAAAACTATTGACGCCTTAATGAAGTTAGAGCTTCCTAGTGGTGTTGAAGTGGAGATAAAAGTATAGTTTTATCTTATCCTCTTCCTTAGGGAGTGGGTTACATGTCCAGCGCTTTGTGCAAAGGAAAAATGGAAAAAAATAAATTCAGGGTTGAATTATTTTTGACCCTGTTTTTTTGCTACATATGTAGCAAAACACAAATAAGTTAATAATTAATAATTAGTAAATATGTCTGGGTTAATAGGTAGAAAAATCGGCATGACCAGCATTTTCGATGAAAATGGAAAGAACATTCCATGTACAGTAATCGAAGCTGGACCATGCGTAGTTACCCAAGTCAGAACCTTAGAGGTTGACGGGTACAGTTCCCTTCAGCTTGGTTTCGATGACAAGGCGGAAAAACGTGCGAATAAGGCCGAAACAGGTCATTTCAAAAAAGCAGGTTCTACTCCTAAGAAGAAAGTCGTTGAGTTCCGAGATTTTGAAGGAGAATACAAATTAGGTGACACTTTAGGTGTAGATCTTTTTGTAGAAGGAGAATTTGTAGATGTAATTGGTACATCTAAAGGAAAAGGATTTCAAGGTGTTGTTAAAAGACATGGCTTTGCAGGTGTTGGTCAGGCAACTCACGGTCAGCACAACAGACTAAGAGCTCCAGGTTCTATTGGTGCGGCTTCATATCCAGCGAGAGTATTCAAAGGAATGAAAATGGCAGGTAGAATGGGAAATGATAGGGTTACAGTTGAAAACCTTAGAGTTGTTAAAATAGTTCCAGAGAAAAACCTTATTGTAATTAAAGGTGCAGTTCCTGGTCATAAGAACGCTTACGTAACTATTCAGAAGTAATGAAAGTAGCAGTTTTAGATATCACAGGAAAAGAAACAGGCAGAAACGTTGAGCTTTCTGATAGTGTTTTCGGAATAGAGCCTAATAACCACGCTGTATACTTAGATGTAAAGCAGTATTTAGCGCATCAGAGACAAGGTACCCATAAATCAAAGGAAAGAGCTGAGATTTCTGGTAGTACAAGAAAAATAAAGAAGCAAAAAGGTACTGGTACCGCTCGTGCGGGTAGTATTAAATCTCCTGTTTTTAGGGGAGGTGGACGTATTTTTGGACCAAGACCTAAAGATTACACTCAAAAATTAAATAAGAACCTGAAACGTCTTGCAAGAAAATCGGCTTTGAGTATTAAGTCAAAAGAGCAAGCCATATTTGTGGTGGAGGATTTTAATTTTGAGGCGCCAAAAACAAAAGAATTCAAGGAAGTTTTGAAGTCATTGGGATTGGAAAATAAAAAATCTTTATTTGTGTTGGGCGATTCAAATAATAATGTATATTTGTCGTCACGCAATTTAAAGCGTTCCGAGGTCGTAATCAACTCAGAATTAAGTACTTACAAAATATTAAATGCTGGTAGCATTGTCTTAATGGAAGGTGCTTTAGAAGGAATTGAATCGAACTTAACTAAATAAGAGAGACATGAGTGTGTTGATAAAGCCAATAATTACGGAAAAAATGACCGCGGACAGCGAGTTGTACAATCGTTATGGTTTCATTGTTGACCCAAGTGCCAATAAGCTTCAGATTAAGAAAGCTGTTGAAACTACTTATGGGGTATCTGTGGAAAAGGTTCGTACAATGAATTACGGGCCCAAACGTAAATCTCGTTACACAAAAACCGGCGTACAGCACGGTAAAACAAATGCTTATAAAAAAGCGATTGTTGATGTAGCGGATGGAGAGGCAATTGATTTTTACAATAATCTATAAAGACAAAAAATGTCAGTTAGAAAATTAAAACCAATCACTCCAGGACAGCGATTTAGAGTAGTAAACGGGTTTGACGCCATTACTACTGATAAGCCGGAGAAGAGTTTACTCGCTCCGTTAAAAAAGTCCGGAGGTAGAAACAGTCAAGGAAAAATGACCATACGCCAGAAAGGTGGAGGTCATAAAAGAAGGTATCGTGTTATCGATTTCAAGAGAGAGAAGCAGGGAATTGTTGCAACTGTTGATTCGATTCAGTACGATCCTAACAGAACAGCCTTTATCGCATTGTTGAATTATGCAGATGGTGAAAAAAGGTATGTTGTTGCCCAGAATGGGTTGCAAGTAGGTCAAGAAGTTGCTACAGGTGGTGATGTTGCTCCAGAAATTGGAAACACCTTACCTTTGAAAGCTATTCCTTTAGGTACTATTATTTCTTGTATAGAATTACGTCCAGGTCAAGGTGCTGTTATGGCTAGAAGTGCTGGAACGTTTGCTCAGTTGATGGCGAAAGACGGTAAGTTTGTTACTGTTAAGTTACCATCAGGAGAAACTAGATTGGTTCTTTCTGAATGTTTGGCCACTATAGGTGCTGTCTCTAACTCTGACCACCAATTATTGGTGTCGGGTAAGGCAGGTAGAAGCAGATGGTTGGGTAGAAGACCAAGAACTAGGCCGGTAGCAATGAACCCCGTCGATCACCCAATGGGTGGTGGTGAAGGTAGAGCTTCGGGTGGTCATCCAAGATCTAGAAATGGTATTCCTGCAAAAGGTTATAGAACTCGTTCTAAAACTAAGAGTACCAACAAGTATATAATAGAACGTAGAAAGAAATAAAAAGAGAAAGAAATGGCACGTTCACTAAAGAAAGGACCTTACGTTCACTATAGTCTAGACAAGAAGATTCAAGATAATGTGGTATCTGGAAAGAAATCAGTTATAAAAACTTGGTCTAGAGCTTCAATGATAACACCAGATTTCGTTGGTCAAACCATAGCGGTACATAATGGGAAGCAATTTGTTCCTGTATTTGTAACTGAAAACATGGTTGGTCACAAATTGGGAGAATTTTCACCTACAAGATCTTTTAGAGGTCATGGTGGTACTAAGAATAAAGGTAAAAAGTAAGCTATGGGAGTTCGAAAAAGACAAATGGCCGAAAGAATAAAGGCAGAGAAAAAGCAAGTTGCATTTGCGAAACTAAATAATTGCCCTACATCACCAAGGAAGATGCGTTTAGTAGCTGATTTGGTAAGGGGAGTTCAGGTTGAAAAAGCTCTCGCTATTTTAAAATTCAACCAGAAGGAAGCTTCTAAGAGATTGGAGACATTATTGTTATCTGCTATTGCAAACTGGCAAGCCAAAAACGAAGAAGCGAGTATAGAAGATGCGGACCTTATTGTAAAAGAGGTACGAGTTGATGGAGGAAGTATGTTGAAACGACTTAGACCTGCACCACAAGGAAGAGCGCATCGAATTAGAAAACGTTCCAACCACGTAACAATGGTATTGGAGTCTAACAATAACACACAAAGCTAGAGCATTTAGTATGGGACAGAAAACAAATCCAATCGGGAATCGTCTAGGTATTATCAGAGGATGGGAATCTAACTGGTACGGTGGAAACGACTACGGAGATAAGTTGGCCGAAGACGATAAGATAAGAAAATATGTTCATGCACGTTTGGCGAAAGCTAGTGTTTCTAGAGTTATTATTGAACGTACTCTTAAGCTTGTTACTATAACCATCACAACTGCAAGACCTGGTATTATTATTGGGAAAGGTGGTCAGGAAGTAGACAAGTTAAAAGAAGAGCTTAAGAAAATTACTGACAAAGAGGTTCAAATAAATATCTTTGAGATTAAGAGACCAGAATTGGATGCCAATTTGGTTGCTGCAAGTGTTGCACGGCAGATCGAAAGTAGAATTTCTTTTAGAAGAGCTATAAAAATGGCTATCCAAGCTGCAATGAGGATGAACGCTGAGGGTATCAAAATACAGATATCTGGTCGTTTGAACGGTGCTGAAATGGCACGTTCAGAATCTTACAAGGATGGTAGAATTCCATTGTCTACATTTAGAGCTGATATAGACTATGCATTACATGAAGCACATACTACATACGGAAGATTGGGTATCAAAGTGTGGATCATGAAGGGTGAGGTTTACGGAAAGAGAGAGCTTTCTCCTTTGGTAGGAATGTCTAAAGGACAGACCGCTGGCAAAGGTGGAAAACCAGAAGGAGGAAAGAAACCACGTCGTAGAAAGTAATTTTTTAAAGAAAGAAAAAAATGTTACAGCCAAAAAGAACCAAATATCGCAAAGCGCAGAAGGGTCGCATGAAAGGGATCTCCGGAAGAGGACATCAACTTTCTAACGGTATGTTTGGTATAAAATCCTTGGACACTGATTTTATTACATCTCGTCAAATCGAAGCGGCTCGTATTGCAGCTACAAGATACATGAAGAGGGAAGGTCAGTTATGGATCAAAATATTCCCGGACAAGCCTATTACGAAAAAGCCTTTAGAGGTGCGTATGGGTAAAGGTAAAGGTGCAGTAGAGTACTGGGTTGCCGTCGTAAAACCAGGAAGAATTATGTTTGAGGTAGGTGGAGTGACCATGGACATTGCTAAAGAGGCAATGCGTTTGGCAGCTCAGAAGCTACCTGTTAAGACTAAGTTTGTTGTTGCTAGAGATTATTCAGCTTAATTTTAATTTCAAGAAATCATGAAACAATCGGAAATAAAGGAATTATCAGTAGAAGGGTTGAAAGAAAAACTAGCTGAGTACAAAAAACAACATGCGGATTTAAAAATGGCCCATTTTGTTACTCCATTGGAGAATCCTCTTCAAATAAGAAAAGTGAGAAGAACAGTGGCAAGAATTGCGACAGAATTAACAAAAAGGGAATTACAATAATTGGTTCTGCTTTATGGAAAATAGAAATTTAAGAAAAGAGAGAATAGGCGTTGTAACAAGCGATAAGATGGAGAAATCAATTGTGGTTTCAGAAGTTAAACGTGTAAAGCACCCTATGTACGGAAAGTACGTGTTGAAAACTAAGAAATATGTTGCGCACGACGAGACGAACGACTGCAATGTTGGGGATACTGTGAAGATCATGGAAACCCGACCATTGAGTAAGAACAAGTGTTGGAGATTAGTTGAAATCATTGAAAGAGCTAAATAATTATGTTACAGCAAGAATCTAGACTAAAGGTAGCCGATAATACAGGAGCAAAAGAAGTATTGACCATACGTGTTTTAGGTGGTACAAAAAGAAGGTATGCTTCAGTAGGTGATAAAATTGTGGTTACGGTTAAGGAAGCCGCACCAAATGGTACTATCAAGAAAGGTGCAGTTTCTACTGCTGTTGTTGTAAGGACTACTAAAGAAGTTAGAAGACAGGATGGTTCATACATTCGTTTTGATGATAATGCTTGTGTTTTATTGAATCCTACGGGAGAAATGAGAGGTACACGTGTATTTGGTCCTGTGGCAAGAGAACTTCGTGATAAACAATTCATGAAGATTGTATCATTAGCTCCAGAGGTGCTTTAATATATTCAGTAAGATGATGAAACTTAAAATAAAAGCTGGAGACACTGTAAGAATTATTGCTGGTGACCATAAAGGTACCGAGGGCAAGGTTGTTAGTGTTGACCGTGAAAAAAACAAAGCGATTGTAGAAGGTGCCAATATGGTATCTAAACATGAGAAACCGAGCGCTAAGAATCCTCAGGGAGGAATAGTAAAGAAAGAGGCTCCCGTTCATATTTCTAACCTATCTTTGATCGATCCTAAATCAGGCGAGACAACAAGAATAGGTTTTGAAGAAAGGGATGGCAAAAAAGTAAGGTTTTCCAAGAAATCTAATGAAGTAATTTAGTTATGGCTTACATTCCAAGATTAAAACAAGAGTATAAAGAGCGTGTCATAAAAGCGCTTCAGGAAGAATTTGGTTACAAAAATGTAATGCAAGTTCCTAAGCTGGAAAAGATAGTTCTTAGCAGGGGTGTTGGAGCAGCTGTGGCAGATAAAAAATTAATTGATCATGCTGTAGATGAACTTACAGCAATCACTGGTCAGAGAGCAATATCAACTATCTCTAAAAAGGATGTTGCAGCTTTTAAATTACGTAAAGGTATGCCAATTGGCGCTAAAGTTACTTTACGTGGTGAAAGGATGTACGAGTTTTTGGATAGGTTCATTACAAGTGCTTTGCCACGGGTAAGAGATTTTCAAGGTATTAAGGCTACTGGTTTTGACGGTAGAGGCAATTACAACTTGGGAATTACTGAACAAATTATCTTTCCAGAGATGAACATTGACAAGATCAATAGAATTAATGGTATGGATATCACTTTTGTGACCACGGCAGATACCGATAAGGAAGCAAAATCATTATTAACAGAATTAGGACTACCTTTTAAAAAGAATTAGTATGGCTAAAGAATCAATGAAGGCCCGCGAAGTCAAGAGAGCAAAAACTGTGGCAAAATATGCAGAAAAGAGAAAAGCTTTGAAAGAGGCTGGAGACTATGAAGCATTACAGAAATTACCAAGAAATGCTTCTCCTGTACGTATGCATAACAGATGTAAGTTGACTGGTAGACCAAGAGGTTACATGAGAACTTTTGGTGTGTCTAGAGTAACGTTCAGGGAAATGGCAAACAACGGTTTGATTCCTGGCGTTAGAAAAGCTAGTTGGTAAAAAAAATTGAGTATAAACTGGTTCCAGGTTTAACAATAATGTTAAAAACCGTTACCGCAAATATATAATTATGTTTACAGATCCAATTTCGGATTATTTGACAAGAATTAGAAACGCCAATATGGCGGGTCACAGGGTTGTAGAAATTCCTGCTTCTAATTTGAAAAAAGAAATGACCAAAATCTTGTTTGATCAAGGTTATATTTTAAGCTATAAATTTGAGGATAACGCCGTTCAAGGTAATATCAAGATCGCCTTAAAATATGATAAGGTTACCAAAGAGCCGGTTATAAAAAAATTACAACGTATAAGTAAACCAGGGCTACGTAAGTATGCTAATTCTTTAGAACTTCCAAGAGTTTTGAATGGTTTAGGAATAGCGATTGTATCTACTTCCCATGGAGTAATGACAAGTAAGCAAGCCAAATTAGAAAAAGTTGGTGGAGAGGTTTTGTGTTACGTTTATTAATACTATAAAGAGTTAGAATAATGTCTAGAATAGGTAATAATCCAATAGCGATCCCGGAGGGAGTATCTGTAGAGGTAAACGAGAGCATCATTACTGTAAAAGGTAAGTTAGGTGAGCTTACTCAGGAGTTCTCTGCGGTAGCAATAAAAATAGAAGACGGACAGGTGTGGGTAACCAGACCATCTGATTCAAAAGAACACAAAGCTAAACATGGTCTTTATAGAGCCCTTGTTTTGAATATGGTCAAAGGTGTATCTACAGGTTGGACCAAAGAGTTAGAGTTGGTAGGAGTAGGATACCGTGCAAGTAATCAAGGACAAAAGTTAGAATTGGCATTGGGCTTTTCCCATAATATAGTTCTGGATTTAGCCGAAGAGGTGAAATTAGAAACTATTTCTGATAAAGGAAAGAACCCAATTATAAAACTAACGTCTTTTGATAAACAATTGGTAGGACAGATTGCTGCCAAGATTAGAGGTTTCCGTAGACCAGAACCTTACAAAGGAAAAGGAATCAAGTTTGTTGGTGAACAATTAAGAAGAAAAGCTGGTAAATCAGCTTAATAATTAGCATTATGGGATTATCGAAAACTGAAAGAAGACAACGGATTAGGAGAAGAATTAGAAAGGTTTCCTTTGGAACGTCCACAAAGCCTAGATTGTCTGTTTTTAGGAGCAATAAGGAAATTTATGTTCAATTAATAGATGACACTAAAGGAGTTAGTTTAGCTGCTGCGTCATCTAGGGATAAAGATCTTAGCTCTTCTAAAGGAACAAAATCGGAAATAGCTACCCAAGTGGGTAAGGTTATCGCAGAAAAAGCACAAAAGATAGGAATTGAAACTGTTGCTTTTGATAGAGGTGGTAATTTGTACCACGGTAGAGTAAAATCATTGGCTGAAGGAGCTAGAGAAGCTGGACTAAAATTCTAATAAATTATGTTTCAAAAATATAAAAATGCAGAAACCGTTAAGCCAGGAGGTCTAGAATTGAAAGATCGTTTGGTAGGGGTTCAAAGGGTAACGAAGGTAACTAAAGGTGGTAGAGCATTCGGTTTCTCTGCGATAGTTGTTGTTGGGGATGAAAATGGTGTTGTTGGTCATGGCTTGGGTAAATCCAAAGAAGTTGCTACAGCAATAGCCAAAGCAATCGAAGATGCGAAGAAAAATTTAATTAGGATTCCTTTAAATAGGGGAACTCTTCCTCATGAGCAAAAAGGTAAATTTGGTGGAGCACGCGTATACATACAGCCTGCTTCCCACGGTACTGGAGTTATTGCTGGTGGTGCTTTAAGGGCTGTATTGGAGGCCGTTGGGGTACAAGATGTACTTTCTAAGTCACAAGGTTCTTCTAACCCGCATAATGTTGTAAAGGCTACTTTTGATGCCTTGTTACAACTTAGGGATGCAAAAACTGTTGCAACACAAAGAGGAGTTTCTTTGGAAAAAGTTTTTAAAGGATAAATCAGGGATATTATGGCAAAGATTAAAGTTAAGCAAGTAAAGAGTAGTATCAAAAAGCCACAAAACCAAAAAAGGACTTTGGAGGCCCTTGGATTACGAAAATTAGGCCAGGTAGTAGAGCATGAAGCAACGCCTAATATTCTTGGTATGATAAATAAAGTTGAACACTTAGTTTCTACAGAAGAAGCTTAATAACGATAAGGTGTTATGAATTTACACAATTTAAAACCAGCAGAGGGATCTACTCATAAAGATGGTAAAACCATTGGTAGAGGTCAAGGTTCTGGAAAAGGTGGTACTGCCACAAGAGGACACAAAGGTGCAAAATCCAGATCTGGGTATTCCAAGAAAATTGGTTTCGAGGGTGGACAGATGCCATTGCAACGTCGTGTTCCTAAGTTTGGTTTTACCAATATCAACAGAAAAGATTTTACTGGTGTTAATCTTAACAAACTACAAGAATTAGTAGATAATGGTATCGTTAAGGATGCTGTAACTATTGATGTTTTAGTGGAAAACAGACTGGCTGGTAAAAACGATTTGATTAAAATTTTAGGTGGAGGTGAATTAACAGCTCCTCTAAAAGTTTCTGTACATAAATTTACTGCCAGTGCCAAAGCGGCTATTGAGGCTGCGGGTGGTGAGGTAATAAGTTTATAAGCGTATCACTATGAAGAAATTTTTTGAGACATTATCCAATATTTGGAAGATAGATGAACTTAGGGGGAGAATTGTTATTACCCTTGGTTTGCTTTTGGTTTATCGTTTTGGTGCCCAAATAGTTCTTCCTGGTATTGATACCACACAGTTGGCAGAATTATCTTCCAACACGGACAGTGGTATCTTAGGTATTTTGAATGCTTTTACAGGAGGGGCTTTTGCCAATGCTTCTGTTTTTGCATTGGGAATCATGCCATATATATCGGCCTCCATCGTAGTTCAATTGATGGGAATTGCTATTCCTTATTTACAGAAGCTGCAGAAGGAGGGAGAGAGCGGAAGAAAGACGATCAATCAGATTACTAGATGGTTAACTATTGGTATTTGTATCGTTCAAGCTCCTGCATATTTGTACAGTCTAGGGGCTTTAGGAGTTCCTGATAGTGCTTTTGTATTGGGTAAAGGATTAAACTTTATAATCCCTTCTGTTATCATTTTGGTGACAGGTACTG
The DNA here is from genome assembly GCF_040566695.1 of Sediminicola arcticus. Taxonomy (NCBI): domain Bacteria; kingdom Pseudomonadati; phylum Bacteroidota; class Flavobacteriia; order Flavobacteriales; family Flavobacteriaceae; genus Sediminicola; species Sediminicola arcticus. Next base: position 85,281 of record NZ_JBEXAE010000002.1, read on the forward strand.
TTTTTGCTATGTGGTTGGGTGAGAAAATCACAGATAAAGGGATTGGTAACGGTATCTCATTGTTGATAATGATTGGTATCATAGCAACTTTACCTCAGTCATTCGTTCAGGAATTTGTCTCTAGAACGTCCAACAATAACGGTGGATTAATGGTCATGTTATTTGAGATTATAATTTGGTTCGTAGTTATCCTTGCTAGTATTTTATTAGTGATGGCCACAAGGCAGATACCCGTACAATATGCTAGAAGAACGGCTTCAGGAGGATATGAAAAAAATATCATGGGCTCAAGACAATACATTCCATTGAAGTTGAATGCTTCAGGAGTAATGCCAATTATCTTTGCACAAGCTATTATGTTTGCCCCGGGGTTATTAGGGAAAACGTTCAATAATACAGCTGTGGGACAATGGATGGAAGTTCAGTTTGCAGATATGTTCGGATTAGCGTACAATTTATTGTTTGCTTTTTTAATTATTGTGTTCACTTACTTCTATACTGCGATCACGGTTCCTACCAATAAAATGGCTGACGACCTTAAAAGGAGCGGTGGTTTTATACCAGGAATTAGACCAGGAAAAGAAACTGGTGATTTTCTTGATAAAATAATGTCTTTGATTACGTTACCAGGATCAATTTTCTTAGCTTTGCTGGCTGTTTTACCAGCCTTAGTTGTAAAGATTATGGATGTACAACCCGGATGGGCCTTGTTTTATGGAGGAACTTCGCTATTAATTATGGTAGGTGTGGCCATTGATACAGTGCAACAAGTGAATTCATATTTGCTGAATAGACATTACGATGGTCTTATGAAAACGGGTAAAAATAGAAAAGTAGCTTAAATTATGGCTAAACAGGCAGCAATAGAGCAAGACGGGAGCATAATTGAGGCATTGTCCAACGCAATGTTCCGTGTGGAACTAGAAAATGGACATGTAGTAACGGCTCATATCTCTGGAAAGATGCGTATGCATTATATTAAGTTGCTTCCAGGTGATAAGGTGAAATTAGAGATGAGCCCTTATGATTTGACTAAGGCAAGAATTACATATAGATATTAAGTAAATAGGATGAAAGTTAGAGCATCAATAAAAAAGAGGAGTGCCGAGTGCAAAATTGTGCGTAGAAAAGGCAGATTGTACGTAATTAATAAAAAGAATCCTAGATTTAAACAAAGACAAGGGTAATTATGGCAAGAATTGCAGGTGTAGATATACCAAAACAGAAAAGGGGAGTTATTGCTCTTACCTATATTTTTGGTGTCGGTAGAAGTAGGGCTAAAGAAATTTTAGAGAGAGCCCAAGTTAGTGAGGATACCAAAGTATCTGATTGGAACGATGATGAAATTGGACGCATTCGTGACTCCGTTTCTTCTTTCAAAATTGAAGGAGAACTTCGTTCAGAAATCCAAATGAACATTAAACGTTTAATGGATATTGGATGTTACAGAGGTATTCGTCATAGATCTGGTTTGCCATTAAGAGGTCAGAGAACTAAGAACAACTCTAGAACTCGAAAAGGAAAAAGGAAAACAGTTGCCAACAAGAAAAAAGCAACTAAATAATAAGTAGTGTATTATGGCAAAGTCAAATGCAAAAACAACAAAGAAACGTAAGGTTATTGTTGAGTCAGTAGGTGAAGCACACGTAACGGCCTCTTTCAATAACATTATAATCGCTTTGACCAATAAAAAAGGTGATGTAATTTCTTGGTCTTCAGCAGGTAAAATGGGTTTTAGAGGTTCTAAAAAGAACACTCCTTATGCGGCCCAAATTGCTGCAGAAGATTGTGCAAAGGTTGCTCACGAAGCTGGGTTGAGAAAAGCAAAGGTCTATGTTAAAGGACCAGGAAACGGCAGGGAATCTGCTATTCGTTCTATTCACAATTCAGGTATTGAGGTAACGGAGATTATAGATATTACTCCAATGCCACACAATGGATGTAGACCTCCTAAGAGAAGAAGAGTTTAATTATTAATATGGCCCAAAAAGGGTTTTCACAGGAAATGTAGTTACGATTATCGAAGGATTAGCCTTAATTCATAATCACATTTCCCAATTTAAAGAAGATGGCAAGATATACAGGACCAAAAACAAAAATCGCCCGTAAATTCGGTGAAGCGATTTTCGGAGATGATAAATCTTTTGAAAAAAGAAATTATCCTCCAGGACAACACGGTAACGCAAGACGTCGTGGAAAAAAATCTGAATATGCAATCCAGTTAATGGAGAAGCAAAAAGCAAAGTACACATATGGTATTTTGGAGCGTCAATTTAGAAATATATTTGCAAAAGCTAATAGTAGTAAAGGAGTTACCGGTGAGGTTTTACTGCAGTTTTGTGAATCTAGATTGGACAACGTAGTATACAGAATGGGTATAGGAAATTCTAGAAGTGCTGCAAGACAATTAGTTTCCCACAGACATATTACTGTTAATGGTGAATTGGTAAATATACCATCTTATTCATTAAAGCCTGGTGATGTTGTTGGTGTAAGGGAAAAGTCAAAATCTTTACAATCCATTCAAGATTCTCTTTCTGCAAGCAGCAACGTTTACGAATGGATTACATGGAATACTGAGAAGAAGGAAGGAACCTATGTTTCTATTCCAGAAAGATTGCAGATTCCAGAAAACATCAAGGAACAATTAATCGTGGAGTTATACTCTAAATAAAACAAGACTGATCCAATTATGGCATTATTTAATTTTCAGAAGCCCGATAAAGTTATAATGATCGATTCTACAGATTTTGAAGGGAAGTTTGAATTCCGCCCTTTAGAACCTGGTTATGGATTGACTGTTGGGAACGCATTAAGAAGAGTATTGCTTTCATCTTTGGAAGGTTTTGCAATAACTTCTGTTAGAATAGACAAAGTAGAGCATGAGTTCTCATTGATTTCTGGTGTTGTTGAAGATGTTACAGAAATCATCCTTAACTTAAAACAGGTTCGTTTTAAGAGACAAATAGAAGACGTTGAAAGCGAAACTGTTTCTATTTCAGTTAGCGGAAAGGAACAATTGACTGCCGGTGATTTTCAAAAATTCATTTCCGGATTTCAAGTGCTTAACCCGGACATGGTGATCTGCAATATGGATCCCAAGGTGAGTATCAACATGGAAATAATTATTGAGAAAGGAAGAGGGTATGTTCCAGCTGAGGAAAATAAGAAGTCTGGTGCGCCGTTAGGAAGCATTGCTGTAGATTCCATCTTTACTCCAATAAAGAATGTTAAGTACAGTATCGAGAACTTTCGTGTAGAGCAAAAGACGGATTATGAGAAATTAATTTTTGAAATTTCAAGTGATGGTTCTATACATCCTAAAGATGCATTAACCGAAGCTGCCAAGGTTCTTATTCATCACTTTATGTTGTTCTCTGATGAAAGAATAACACTAGAGGCAGATGAGATAGCTCAAACTGAAACTTATGACGAGGAATCCCTTCACATGCGTCAGTTGTTAAAAACTAAATTAGTGGATATGGATCTATCGGTTCGTGCTTTAAATTGTTTGAAAGCAGCCGAAGTAGATACATTAGGAGATTTGGTTTCTTTTAACAAAAACGACTTGATGAAGTTTAGAAACTTCGGTAAAAAGTCCCTAACAGAACTTGAAGAGTTGGTAATCAACAAAGGGTTAAGTTTTGGTATGGATTTGTCAAAATATAAATTGGATAAGGATTAATTGACTTCCCTATGAGTGGTGAAAATCATTCTGAAAGAAGCATATAGGTATAGTAATGAGACACGGAAAAAAAGTTAATCATTTAGGAAGAAAAACAGCGCATAGAAAGGCTATGTTGGCTAATATGGCTTGTTCTTTGATAGAGCACAAAAGAATCAACACTACCGTTGCCAAGGCAAAAGCCCTTAAGCAATTTGTTGAGCCTTTGATCACAAAGTCCAAAGCTGAGAACAATCAGACAGTTGAGAAAGGAACGCACAATAGACGTATCGTTTTCAAAAACCTTAGAGACAAGAACGCTGTAACAGAGTTGTTCAGTGGAGTTTCTGAAAAGGTTGCGGATAGACCAGGTGGTTACACAAGGATTATCAAATTAGGTAATCGTCTAGGAGATAACGCTGACATGGCAGTTATTGAGTTAGTAGATTTTAACGAAATTTACAATGCTGGTAAGCCAAAAGCTAAGAAAACTACAAGAAGGGGTAAAACCAAAAAAGTAGAGACCGCTCCGGCCGCTGAAACTGAAACTGAAACAAAAGAACCAGCTGAAGATGCTGAAAACAATGCTGATGATTCAGAAAAATAAAATATCATTACATTTTTGATATATGAAAAGGATAGGCCTAAAAGCTTATCCTTTTTTTTATGTTTATTTGTCAAACAATTTAGTATTTAAATCAGATGAAGTATCAAACAAAAAAGAAAGCATTGCTATTGTTGGCCGATGGAACTATTTTTTACGGAAAGGCCGTGGGAGATAAAGATGGAACCGCTTATGGGGAAGTATGCTTTAATACCGGTATGACTGGATATCAAGAAATATTTACTGATCCTTCTTATTTTGGACAATTAATGGTTACCACCAATGCACATATTGGTAACTATGGAACTAAAGAGGAAGAAGTGGAATCTGATTCCATAAAAATTGCCGGACTGATCTGCAAAAATTTTAGTTATGATTATTCTCGGGTTGATGCCGATATGAGCCTAAAGGACTTTATGGACAAAAACAATTTGTTTGCCATATCTGATGTGGACACAAGGGCATTGGTTAGTTATATCCGTGATAATGGAGCCATGAATGCAGTGATTTCTACAGATGTAGAAAATTTAGATACCCTAAAGAAAGAATTGGCAAAAGTACCAAGTATGGATGGGTTGGAATTGTCCTCTAAAGTATCAACAAAAGAAGCCTATTTTTACGGTGAGGAAAATGCTACCTATAAAATAGCAGCACTAGATATCGGGATTAAGAAGAACATTTTAAGAAACCTGGCTAAAAGGGATGCGTATATTAAGGTGTTCCCTTACAATGCTACTTATGATGAGATGAGTGCATGGAATCCGGATGCTTTTTTCATATCCAATGGACCTGGAGATCCACAGCCTTTAACAGATGCGATTGCAGCGGCAAGAAAGATGATTGCCTCCAGTAAACCGTTATTTGGCATTTGTTTAGGGCATCAAGTATTGGCACTTGCCAATGGTATCTCCACCTATAAAATGCACAACGGTCACAGGGGGATTAACCATCCAGTAATGAACCTCATGACGGGTAAGGGGGAGATCACTTCCCAAAACCATGGTTTTGCCGTTAGTAGGGAAGAAACAGAAGCTAATTCGGATCTGGAAATAACGCATATACATTTAAATGACAAGACCGTAGCCGGAATGAGGATGAAGGGTAAAAATGTTTTTTCGGTACAATACCATCCTGAAGCAAGTCCCGGACCACATGATGCCGAATATCTTTTTGATGACTTTTTTGAAATGATAAAGAATGCGTCAAACTAAATCGTTATAGTTAATAAATTCCATAAAACACGATGGATATCGCAATATATAGGCAATCAGTGACGGCACTGTTTTGTATATTTGTGAGAAGTAAATAATCAGAAACAAAAAAATTATGAGTATTATAATTAACGTTCATGCAAGACAAATTTTAGATTCTAGGGGTAACCCAACTATAGAAGTAGATGTGCATACAGAGAGTGGTATTTTAGGTAGGGCAGCAGTCCCATCTGGGGCATCCACGGGAGAGCATGAAGCTGTTGAGCTTCGCGATGGAGGTAAAGCATTTATGGGGAAGGGTGTTAGCCAAGCTGTAAAGAATGTAAATACTACCATCTTCGAAGAAATTGTTGGGATGTCTGTATTTGAACAAAATCTTATAGATCAAACAATGATTGATTTGGATGGTACTCCCAATAAATCCAAACTTGGGGCAAATGCCATTTTGGGGGTTTCATTAGCAGTTGCAAAAGCTGCTGCCAACGAATTAGGAATGCCTTTATATAGATATGTTGGCGGAGTAAGTGCCAATACACTTCCAGTTCCAATGATGAATATTATCAATGGGGGTTCGCATTCCGATGCTCCAATTGCATTCCAAGAATTTATGGTAATGCCTGTAAAAGCAAAAGATTTTTCACATGCCATGCAGATGGGGACAGAAATTTTCCATAACCTTAAAAAGGTATTGCACGATAGAGGATTAAGCACTGCAGTAGGAGATGAAGGTGGTTTTGCGCCAAATTTAGCAGGTGGAACTGAAGACGCTTTGGATACTATAGCAAAAGCAGTTGATAAGGCGGGTTACAAATTAGGAGATGATGTAATGATTGCCTTGGACTGTGCTGCAGCAGAATTTTATGTTGACGGAAAATACGATTATACAAAATTTGAAGGAGATAAAGGAGTGGTAAGAACCAGTCATCAGCAAGCAGACTATCTGGCTGAGTTAGCTGCAAATTATCCTATTATTTCCATAGAGGACGGAATGGATGAAAACGACTGGGAGGGTTGGAAATACCTTACCGATAAGATTGGAGATAAAGTACAATTAGTAGGAGATGATCTTTTCGTAACCAATGTGGAACGTTTGTCCAAAGGAATCAAAAACGGCATAGCTAATTCTATCCTAATAAAAGTGAATCAAATAGGTACTTTAACTGAAACTATTGCGGCTGTAAATATGGCTCATAATGCTGGATACACATCAGTAATGTCTCACCGTTCTGGAGAGACTGAGGATAATACAATTGCAGACTTAGCTGTGGCATTGAATACAGGTCAAATAAAAACTGGTTCCGCTTCTAGATCCGATAGAATGGCTAAATACAACCAGTTATTGCGTATTGAGGAAGAATTGGGAAGTGTAGCTTACTACCCTGGCGCAAATGCTTTTAAAATAAAATAAAATAAAATAAAATAAAATTTATATCTTATAGATATAGTAAAGCCCTTCTTGTTGAGAAGGGCTTTTTTTTTGTGTTTTTTCTGAAAATAAAGGGTATATAGAAAAATAAATAATTACCTTTTATGGTTGTAAAATAGTAATGATTATTTTGAATTAAATGAACAATTTTCTTTTTGTAGCGGCCGAGAATGATGGTATAGCCAAATGTAAGGCAGGTGGTATGGGCGATGTGGTTAGAGATGTCCCGAGACAGATTTCCGAAAGGGGGGATAAGGCTCATATTATTGTACCTTCCTATTCCAGACTTCACCAAAATGGAACATTAAGGTCTCTTTTAAATTTCAAACTTAGAGGGGTGACCTACTCGGCGGAATTATATGAGGTGATTCCAAAAAAGGAATTTGCCAATGTCCATCATTATGTTATTCATCATCCTGAAATAGAGGCTGGTGGAATTGCCCATATTTATCATGATGACCCAACGGAACCTTTTTATACAGACTTCATTAAATATGTTATTTTTTGTACTGCGGTCGCCGAGGCTCTTAAAAAGGAGTGTTTTGGTAAATTAGACGTCGTGCACATACACGATTGGCATACTAGCATGTTGTTATTTTTAAGATCGTATCATCCAGGGTATAAATCTTTAAATCAGATGCGTTTCGTTTATAGCATTCATAACTTGGCCATCCAAGGCATTCGCCCTTTTGATGGGAATTATGCCTCTCTCAAAAACTGGTTCCCGGAAATTGATTTGGATTACGAGGGATTAATGGATTATAGATACCAGGACTGCATTAATTTAATGGCTATAGGGATACGTCTGGCCGATGCAGTTCACACGGTTTCCCCTTCTTATAAGGAGGACATACTTTTGCCAAGTTCCCCTCCTGCATTTATAGGTGGAGAAGGGTTAGAAAGAGATTTACAAGTAGCAGATAACGAAGGAAGGTTATTTGGTATTCTTAATGGAAGTAATTATAATAATATTAGGGAGGCAGAAAAAGGAAATCTGTACCGCAATACCATTACCGCTATTTTTCAATGGTTGCAGGAAGAATCTAAAAAATATAAATCTGACTTTTTAGCACATACTGGGGAAAAGATAGTCAGGTTTTTGACTGAACCTCCCACTTTTGTTTGCTCAAGTGTTGCTAGATTAACCGAACAAAAATTTTATTTTTTTAAGCGCTCTCCTGACGTAATAATAGCCATATTAGAAAAGTTGTCCAAGGTAAACGGGATTTTGCTAATTTTGGGAACAGGGGATCCCGGTTATGAAAAACTGTTCCGTGAAATAAGCTACTCCCATAAGAATTTCATTTTCGTAAATGGGCAGTCGGAAGATGTTATAGATTCCATCTATCTGGAGTCCGACCTCTATTTTATGCCCAGTCTTTTTGAACCATGTGGGATAAGCCAAATGCTAGCGATGAGGAATGGGCATCCCTGTTTGGTCCATCACACGGGAGGTTTAAAAGATACAGTGGAACACCTTAAGACAGGATTTAGTTTTGATGGGGTAACCTATGATCAGAAAATGCAGAATATGGTAAGTATTTTTGACCAAGTGTTGGATATTTTCCTGAATGATAAGCCTACCTGGGAAACTATTGAAAAGAATGCCAAGGAAATGAGATTCACCTGGAAAAAATCTGTTGACGAGTATTACAGACTTCTTTATTCCATAAACGCCTAGTTTAGTTTTGAAATAAGGTTCATTATAGTTGGAATTATACCCTAAAATACAAGTATTGTTAATTAAAATACAAAAGAAATTACGGAATTGTTAACCAAAAACGTTTTTCTTAACTTTACGATCACTTAAACAGTAAAAACCAAAAATGTCAGACAAAGCTACTTTAGAATATAAAGGGAAAAAATACGATTTTCCAGTAATTGAGGGTTCAGAAAATGAGCTCGCTATTGATATAAAAACATTACGTTCAGCCACGGGTATGATTACCATAGATCCGGGTTTTAAAAATACAGGTTCTTGTGAAAGTGCCATCACTTTTTTGGATGGTGAAAAAGGTATTTTAAGATATAGAGGATACTCCATTGAGGAGCTGGCTGAAAAGGCCGACTTTTTGGAGGTAGCTTACCTTTTGATATTTGGAGAATTGCCAAACCAAGTTCAGTTGACCAATTTCCATAATGACATTAAAGGGGAGTCGCATGTGGATGAAGAAATGAAAAAGATTTTGGATGGTTTTCCAAAGTCGGCACACCCTATGGGTGTATTATCTTCATTAACCAGTGCTTTGATAGCCTTTAACCCATCGTCTGTAAACGTAACTTCTGAAAAGGAAATGTACTGGGCCATTGTCAGAATACTGGCAAAATTCCCAGTATTAGTGGCTTGGACCTTGCGTAAAAAGAAAGGATTGCCATTAGATTATGGTGACGATAGTCTTGGTTACGTAGAGAACATTCATAAAATGATGTTCAAGAAGCCAAACCAAGAATACAAAAAGAATAAATTGGTAATTGAGGCTTTAGATAAGTTGCTGATTCTTCATGCCGATCACGAACAGAATTGTTCAACGTCTACTGTGCGTATCGTAGGTTCTTCCCATGCGGGGTTGTTCGCTTCCTTGTCAGCTGGTATTTCAGCATTATGGGGGCCTTTGCACGGTGGAGCCAACCAAGCCGTATTGGAAATGTTGGAAGCTATTGAAAAGGATGGTGGAGATACTAAAAAATACATGGCCAAGGCCAAAGACAAAGATGATCCTTTTAGGTTGATGGGCTTTGGACATAGGGTGTATAAAAACTTCGACCCACGTGCAAAAATTATTAAAAAAGCGGCAGATGACGTATTGGGAGATCTAGGAATAGACGACCCTATCTTGGAAATCGCTAAAGGATTGGAAAAAGAAGCGTTGGAAGATCAGTACTTCGTAGATAGAAAATTATATCCGAATGTGGATTTCTATTCTGGAATCATTTATAGAGCTTTGGGGATACCGACAGAAATGTTTACAGTAATGTTCGCCTTAGGTAGACTTCCAGGATGGATTGCCCAATGGAGGGAAATGAGATTAAAAAATGAGCCTATAGGAAGACCTAGACAGGTTTATATAGGTGAAAATGTTAGACCTTTTGTCTTTGTAGAGAAGAGAAAATAAGACTTATTAAAAGCTTAAAATTAAAAACCGCTCCTTTTAATGGGGCGGTTTTTTTTAGAAATATAAGTATTCTATATTTGCTTAAAATTTAACTATGTTACATCTAAATGTTACAGACGAAACTTCTCGATTGCGTTCTGTTATTCTAGGAACTGCAAAGAGTTGTGGTCCCGTTCCTAATCCTGAGGAAGCTTATGATCCAAAATCATTGGAGCATATCTTGGCTGGCACATATCCAAATGAAGAGGATATGGTAAAGGAAATGGAGGCATTTGCTGCGGTTTTTGAAAAGTACGGTGTAAAAGTTTATAGACCGAAAGTATTCAAGGATGTGAACCAAATATTTTCAAGGGATATCACTTTTGTAATAGAAGATAAGTTGATAAAGGCAAATATTCTTCCAGATAGAGAGATTGAAATAGAGGCTATTAAACATGTATTAGATAAAATACCCCAAGAAAATATTATAACGCCTCCAAAGAGTGTTCATATTGAGGGTGGCGATGTAATGCCCTATGGAGATTATATTTTTATTGGTACATATACCAAAGCAGACTATTCAGATTATATTACGGCCCGAACCAATAAGGCTGGTGTAGAATTCATTAAATCCTTATTTCCAAACAAAAAAGTAAAGTCTTTTGAATTGAGGAAGTCCAATACCATAGCCAATGAGAATGCACTTCATTTAGATTGCTGTTTTCAACCGGTAGGTAAGGATAAGGCTATTATTCATAAGAATGGTTTTCTCGTAGAAGAGGAATACCAATGGTTAGTAGATTTTTTTGGAAAGGAAAATGTGTTTGAAATTACGAAGGATGAAATGTACCATATGTTTAGCAATGTCTTTTCCATATCTCCCGATGTTGTAGTGTCTGAGCAAAATTTCACCAGACTAAATAATTGGCTAAGGGAGAAAGGATTTACTGTGGAAGAGATCCCTTATGCGGAAATTTCCAAACAAGAAGGATTATTGAGATGTAGTACTATGCCATTGATTAGGGATTAATTATTTTTGATCTTTGCCTTAGGTATTTTATGAAGGCCATAAGAGAAACCAAGGCCCATATTCCTTCTAGGATTATAAAGGGCACATAATCTAATAAAAAGGAAGCTACGCAGGCTATACCTGCCCCTAGAAGATTTAAAAGGATATAAGAAAGGTCTGTAGGCTTGATGATTTCCCTGAGGTTGAGAAAGTAGCCCAATAATATCAAAAATACACCAATGGCACCGATCCAGTCTGTAGAAGTCATCTTGTGAGTTTTTTAACCTTTAACCATTTAACTTTGCAAGTTAATCAACTAATTTTGTGTTCATCAGTACAGGATAACAATATTATTTAATATAAATAGTACCATCAAGCCATGAAGCAAGCAACAAATACAATTTTAATGATTCGCCCAGTGAACTTTCGGATGAATGAGCAAACTGCGGTAAATAATTATTTCCAAGAGAATTTGGATATGGTGAATCACGACATTAATATCAAAGCCCAGAACGAATTTGATGCTTTTACAAATAAATTGCGGGAGAAAGGGGTAAATGTTGTTGTTGTAGAGGATACCTTGGATCCTGATACCCCAGATTCTATTTTCCCAAATAATTGGGTTTCTTTCCATGAAAATGGGAATGTTGGGATCTACCCCATGTTTGCGGAAAATAGAAGAAATGAGCGCCGAGACGATATCCTTGAAACTCTAGAGGAAAAGGGATTTTTGATAGAGAATATTGTGGATTATACTTCTGCTGAAGCCGAGGAATTATATTTAGAGGGTACAGGAAGTATCATTTTAGACCGGGTACATAAAAAGGCCTATTGTGCCTTATCCGCTCGTGCCGATGAGGAGCTCTTTATTGAATTTTGTGAAGACTTTGAGTATACTCCTGTGGTATTTACGGCCAATCAAACTGTTGCTGGTAAGCGGTTACCTATTTACCATACCAATGTAATGATGTGTGTTGCAGATGCCTTTGCTGTAATTTGTTTGGATACTATAGATGATAAAAAGGAAAAGAAGAATGTTGTTGACCATTTAAAGGAGGATGGAAAGGAAATAATTACCATTACTGAAGCTCAAATGCACCAATTTGCAGGAAATATGTTGCAAGTGCAAGGAATGGGAGGGCAAACTTATTTGGTGATGAGTACAACTGCTTATAATAGTTTAACTCTAGAAAATAAAAAGGCAATAGAAAAACATTGTCCAATAATCCATAGTTCTTTGGAAACGATAGAGACCTGTGGCGGTGGAAGTGCACGCTGTATGATGGCAGAGGTTTTTCTTCCCCAAAAGTAGATTAAACATGTTTTTTTTTAAGCTTCTCTTTTAATTATGAAAGAGAAGCTTTTGTGTCTTTTATAAGTTCTCTTATGAAGATAAAGGTCATGGCCACCATGAAAAAAGCAAATGGCAAGGAGGTGATAATCAATAATTTTTGAACAGCGATCAGCACATCGATTTCTGGTTTGGCATCGCCTAGGAGAATAATAGCCGACGCTCCCAAAAGAATAAAAATAGCCCAAAGTAGACGATGTATTTTACTAGGATTCTTCTTGCCTTTGTCGCTAAACATACTTAATACAAAAACAGCAGAATCTACAGAGGTCACCAAAAAACTAATCAATAGTACTATGGTGGTCACGTTCAAAAAGGTTGCTAATGGATACTGTTCAAAAAAAGTAAAGATAGAGGTGAACACATTTCCAAATTCATTTTGATAGGTTCCCCATGCTTCAATAAGTTGGAACGCTGAACTACCAAAAACAGAGAACCAAAAGAAGGTTCCTAGAGAGGGAATGATAAGTACGCCTAATAACAATTGACGCAAGGTCCTACCCTTGGAGATACGGGCAATAAAAATACCGGTAAAGGGTGCCCAAGCCAACCAAAAAGCCCAGTAATAAAAGGTCCAGTCCGTTAAGAATTCTATACCGGGATTATAGGACCCAATGGCAAGGCTCATCGGAATGAAGTCTATTAAATATTGTAAGGTTGCCATACCAAAAGACCATAAAATATTACTCATATCACTGGTCACAAATATGAAAGCCAGGAGAATTAGGGTAATAAGAATATTCAATTTAGATAAGATTTTAATTCCCTTATTGACGCCCATCCAAACTGAAATAAAAGCAATGCAAGAAATTATAATGACCAAAACTAAGGTGGTAGGAATTCCAAAGTTTGTTTCAAAAATATGGTTTAATCCACCATTGATCTGTGTCGTTCCAAGACCTATGGCAGCAATGAGACCAAATACAGTGGTAATGATGGTCATAACATCTATACCCATTCGGGCTGGTTTATACCTGATGGTGTCTTCTATGGTTGAACTTACCAATACCTTTTTCTTTTTCACGAAAAGGGCATAACCAACAACCATAGCAAATAGCCCATAAAATGCCCAGGCTGTAAAACCCCACTGGTAGAATGTAAATTCTAGTGCTAAAATTTCAGGAGTGTTCTTGGAAATGAAAGGAGCGTTTTGTTGCATATATACTGGTTCCTGCACTGCTCTTAAAAGAATTCCAGCTCCCATACCTGCACTGTAAAGCATAGCAGTCCACGCCCAAAGGGAATGCACTGGTTTTTGATTCTTTTTTCCCAATTTTATTTGACCCAAAGGAGAAAGGGCAATCCCGATCAGTAAAAGAACACACCCGCAACCAAGGTAGAGATAAAAGTATCCAAAATAGTTGCGTACCCAAATAGAGGTGGTTTCTATAGTATTGTAAGATTCCTCAGTAAAACAATAAACGAGAAGAGACAGAAAAAAAATAATCCCAATGGATATGGAAAGAAGAATATTTTTTCTGATGAATTTAAGGATAGCGATAGGGCGGTAGTTTAGGTTTTAGCAATATTTCGTATCATGCCTCCAAATATAAAAAAATGAAAGGGATACATCATAGTAATAGGCCACCTCAAAACTTTAACTACTATTTTTCTATCGTATTAAGGGTGTGTTTAATGTAGTCATTGTAGTGGTTATGAATCCTCTTTCATCTATACCAGTAAGAAGTAATCTATATAATTGATGGTCTTCGGGAATTTTAAGGGCAATTTTAGATCCCTTTCCTACATCCTTAATCGCAAGATAATTACCATATTGATCACATTTCACCAATGACCATTCAAAGTCTATTAAGTTTGTTGTTAAGTCGCTACTCCATTCGTTAAATTCATTACGTGCAATGGCATGATAGTTTAGGATATTTCCCTCGTAAATTGGTCTAGCTGGTTTTAGAATTCTGATATTTGTTGGTTTTATTTGCACATTTGATTTTCGTAAGGTGTTTAATAGGTCAAAATAGTCTTTTTTGTACCTGCCTTTTCTATCTATTATTCCATTAAATGTTAACTTGTTACTTTCGTGTTTATCCTGCCATGCTGTGATAAAAAATGAAATATTGGAAGTATAGATATATGGATCTATTAGACAATCCACATTAATTTCACTAAATACAAATTGAGTATTCGTATTTTTCAAATAGGTCAGTATTGGCTCTAATTGTTCCTTTTTTTTTACAACCAATCCTAAAGCATCTATTCCAGGAACATTTTCCATTAACATCTTAGAATGATAAATTGATTGTTGGTTTACCTCAAGGTCAACGATTAATGGTCTATTTGAATCTATTTCTTTTAGCTCCTTTACTAGGTTCTTCAACCAGACTATGTAGGCTCGTTTTTGAAAAAGCAGGTCGGGTTTATGATGAAAATCTTGTTGATTGTATTGCACATCATTTTGAATACTCCAGGAGGATATATTGCTTTGGAGTTTCCATTTATCAATTTGGTCAATAATTGACTTTTTTAATTCTATGGTTTTTAAAGTATCCTTTACAAAGTCTATATCGCTAGGAATCCAAAAACTATAAGAGATAGTAATATCGAATTCTTTAGCAATAGTTAGTACATTTTGGTCGTATATAGAGTTGCCTTCATATTTAATGGTGTTAATCCCCAGGCGCTTTAGCCTTTTAAAATCAATTAGTAGGTTTTTTCGACTTAGAACATGGTAATCCTTTCGCCAGTCATGTGCCTTCTTAAGATTTACTCCTTTTATTTTTTTTAGTTTATTGATTTCATGAGGTAGGGTTACATCATTTTTTAACTCTGGAAATGGGTTTAAAACATACTCAGGTATTTCCTTTTCCTTAAATGAACTTTTAATAACTTGATTTTCTGTAATGCTCCAGTCCATTAAGTTGTTTTTTTGTAATCCTTCAGGCCAATTATCATCAACCTTACTATTGAAATAGATTACAGATTTTATTTCAGAAAAATTATTTTCAATGGAATAAAATGCCTTATTGAACCATTCGTGTTGTTTTTGGTCATCCTTTAAAGTGCCAAATTCTGAAATTATTACTGGGGTGGATGGTAGCTTTTGAATTTCATAATGGAAAGGCTCATATAGTTTTTTGAATGTAAGATTTTTTCCATCTTGGTTTAGTCTTCCATAATTCAAAATATTTATACCAATCCAATCGACATAATCTTTACCAGGATAGAAAGCCCTTATATTTTTCGATTTCCATGGATTCCAAATCCATATAACATTGCGTGCGCCAGTTTTCTTAAAAATCTCGTAAGTATGTATCCAAGCTTTTTTGAATTTATCTGGGGCACTATCATCATTTATGCACCAAGGGTAAAATGGATTGTCAAACTCATGGGCAAATCTCAGAAAAATAGGTCTCTCCAGATTTTTCATTTTTTCTGCAAATCTGTTTATATAACTATCAAAATAACCTTCTGTTATCAGTTCATATACATGTTTGTTGTTTTGAGGTTCGAGTTCAAAAGAATTTGTCCATGGTTCCCAAGTTATCATTGGGATCGATTTTTGAAGGTAAATAGAGTCTAATAATGGGCCTGGGAAGTTAGACTCTATGTTCTTATTCCAAGCAATATATAGCGATATAATATCAAAATTATCACCTATCTGAGAAGAGGTCTCATTTACGTTTTGGAGATTGGTAATTCCATTATCAATCTTAGGTGCAAAAATTCCTATATAATTGACTTTGTTTTTGATTTGAGGCTCCCCTTGTACACCTTCCCATTTTACATATTCACCATAATATTGTAAAACTCCGCATAATATTAATATACCAAAGCACACAGGAAGAGCAATCTTGGGCCAGAATTCAAATACTTTGCTTTTTAATAAATTTAAATAAGTTAATTTTTCCTTTTTAAAATTTAGACTGAACTCGACATTTTTTTGTTTTTGATACGCAAAAACGAAGGTGTAGGACATAAAGGCTACATTTAATAAAGCAAAACCAGACATAAAAAGCGAGAAAGGTGTGAAATCAATGGAAAGGCCATATATTACGGCTATTATGGAAACAAGCCCTAAGGTTATGTTTGGTAGTAAAATTATCCAACTGGTAAGCTCTTTGTCTTCTTTAGGTGTTGGTAAATAGGGAACTTTTTTGCGAATTATGGTATAAATGAAACCTATGATAAAAACCCACCAAGTACACGTTTGAAGTAACCCACCAATGATATGTATGCCACGTTCACTTTTGTCCATAACCCATTTCTGGACATAAAATCTTACTCCAATAATACAAATGATTATTGGGAAGAAAAGTAGGCCAAAATTTAAAACGTTCCCTTTCCATGGGGTAGAGGCTGTAAAAAGGGAAATTATGGGGATTAAAAAGCTCAAAAGATAGATAACTCCTGAAAAATAGTGGAATGGTAATATTCCATAATGTATTTTTTGTCTCCAAGAGAATTTTTTGAATAGTTTAGGGTATACTGTAACCAATAATTCTAGGGTTCCTCTTGACCATTTGAGTTGTTGTTTGTAATAGGATGTTAGAGACGCCGGAGCAAGTCCTTTTGTATAAATATTTGGAACATATATAGATTTCCAACCTTTTGCATGAAGTTGCATGGCTGTATGCATGTCTTCAGATAACCCTGGGGCATGACCACCTATGGAATCAAGTGCTTTGCGCCTAAAAACGCAATTGGCCCCAATCGCATTTACTGTTCCATAGGAATTCATGGTCATCATTACCGGCCCATAAAAATGGAAAGTTTGTTCAGCGGCACCTTTTGCTACCTCTGATTCCTCTATATTGTAATAGGCTTGCACGGTTTGGACAAATCCAACTTCATCATCTTCAAAATAGGGTATTATATCATCCAAAAAATTGTCCATTGGAATATGGTCTGGGTCTAGAATAAGGCAAATATCTCCTGTGGCTTGAATAAGGGCATTATTTATATTCCCAGCTTTGGCATTAATTCTATTATTTCTAGTTACGTGTACGATACCATTTTGCTCACAAAACTCCTTTAAATAAGAATCGTTGGCTTCATCGCATAAATAGGCCGTATTAGGATATTTTATTCTTTTGATTGCAAGAAGTGTGTCTTGAATCATGTCATAGGGTTCACCTGGGAAGTAAGTTGTTAAAATATCAACTTTAAAATTTCTGGTAAGCTTAGGTCTTACGGGAATTGATATATCCCAATAGTGATACCATATATATACTATTCTTAAAGTGTCAAATGCCAGAGGGCACATTAACAACCAGAAAAGAAAATGATCCTCAATTAATTCTGGGTTTAAAAACCAATAAAAAAAATTAATAATACTAATTAATCCTATTAGAATGAGAATTCTTAGTACTAGTTTGTTCTTTTTATTTGGAGGCTTCATATGGCTTACTTTTGTCATTTAAAACGTAAAAAGGAATGTTTGTTGTGGCGTAGTACCCATCTTGGTCATATATATAGGCAAAAATTCTATAAGGACCTTCTTTAGTGGGTGTAACAAATAGTGTTTTATGTTTCGCGAAATCCTCAAATCTGGTTATTACTTTTTTTGGTTTTATTTCCATATCCCCATAACCCCATCTTCTATAATTCCATGCTTCTGGATAGATTTCCCACTTTATATTCAAGCTGTCTTTTTTAGGTGTACTGAACACAATTTCAGCTATTTTTTTTTCAGATGGAGAAAAAACAATATTTTTCAAGGAACTTTGATTGTCAACAAGCATGTAATCCAAGTCAATTTTATTCCGGTTGTAATTTGATGCCGTCCAAATCGATTCTAGTTCAGGAATAATCTCAGATTTAGAATTATTATCTCCAAATAAACTAAACCAAGTATGTGTGCTTTCTTGTTTTTGTCCCCAAAAAAAAACCAATGATCCTAGACATCCTTTTTGGATATTATTTGAGATATTTTTGTATCTTATTGTAAGCTGTTCTATTTTTTTTGTGCTAGTAGGTTCTATTGGGGCGTCCCAAGAGGTGAAGGTGTGTTCCCACGGGCCATCATTTCCCCATTCACTAAGATAATAGGGTTTAGATCCTGTGAAATATGAAAGGTTGGATATTTCAGAGGTTAAATTTTTTATGTTTCCGAAAATATTATAGGATACCAAATCTATCTTAGGAGAGTGATAATAAATACTTAAGGTTTGTTTTTTACTACTGGAAGGAATTGCAGTACCAACGGGGTGATTAGGATCTAACTGATGAATAATTTCGATTATTTCATTGAAATTGCGCATAAATGAATTTTCCCAGAAAACAAAAGGATATCCAATTTCATTGCCAAGATTCCACATTAAAAGAGCGGGATGGTTTTTATGTTCCGTAATAAGGGATTTGATTTTCTGTTTTAATAATTTATTGTGATTCTCATCTTCGTATGCATTATAATTTTTGTTATACCCGGGGATAGGAATATCAACAATCACGGCCAAACCATTTTTTTGAGCTTCATTGAGATAGTTCGCCAAGTTAATTGTATCGTATAGACGGATCGTGTTGCCACCAATATCGGCCAGTTCCTTCAAATGGGAATTTCCAGATGCACCTTGAATAACAAAAAGATTTTTATTTCTAATGAGTTGAAAACCATGGTCTGTCCTATCTATATAAACAGTTTTGGTTTTATCTATAATTTTTTCCTTTCTAAGACGTATTAGGATAAAAAAGATTCCCAATATGCTTGTAACAATACCTATAAGGAAAAAGATGAGTAATCGTTTAAGCATTTTCAACCAAATAATTAGTTTGGGGATCTAAATTAGTAGATATTATTTAATATCTTAGTTGAATTGAGTTACAAGTAGTAAATATACGACAACAAACATCTTTTCTCTATATTACATCAAATTATTACGGTTGTACTTTAGCAATATTTCGGATCATGCCTCCAAATATAAAAAAATGAAAGGGTACAATACTGTACCAATACAAACGCCCTTTTAGTCCTCTGGGTCTAAACGTAGCCGTCTGATGCAATATATTTTGATCATCAATTCTAAATTCTAACCAAGCCTCCCCGGGTAATTTCATTTCTGCAAATAGCAATAAACGCTTATTTTTCTTATCGGCCAAAAGAACTCTCCAAAAGTCTAGGGAATCCCCTGCATAAATCCTATCTGGATGGGTGCGACCCCTTCTTAAGCCAACGCCTCCAGTAAACTTATCTAATATGCCCCTGATTTTCCATAACCAATTGGCATAATACCATCCCGTTTCACCCCCAATTTTCCAAATATTTTCAAGTACCTTTTCGGGATTGTCAACCTTTAAATGTTGTTCATCCTTAAGCACTCCAAATTTTGGGACCTGAATGTATTTTTTTAAATTCTTGTTCATTCGGCCACTGACCATGCTATCTTTCCAACTACTGATGACCAAGTTTTGTTCTATTTTAACAAATGCCATTTGTATGGCCTCCGTATAGGAATGGGGGGTTAGACCTAATAATTGTTGTATGCGATCATCCTTTGCTACAACTTCCATTTTCATGCTATCTACTAAATTCATGGCTAACTTATAGGAGGTAGAGGTGACAAAATACAGCCAATAGGAAGATAGTTTAGGTGTCATTACAGGAACAGTATAGATAGCAATTTTTATTCCTCTAACTTTGGCGTATTGTTCTAACATGGACTTATAGGTGAGCACTTCGGGACCTCCAATATCAAAGGAGTCATTATAGGTCTTCTTATTTCCCAATACACCCGTCAAAAAGTGAATGACATCCCTGATAGCTATAGGTTGCGTTTTGGTTAACACCCATTTTGGTGTAATCATTATCGGAAGCTTTTCACAAAGATCTCTAATGATCTCAAAGGAAGAACTCCCAGATCCAACAATGATACCCGCCCTAAGAACTGTAAGGTTGTAACCTCCCTTATACAAAATATCTTCTACGTTTTTTCTGGAGCGCAAATGTTTAGAAAGATCTTTATCATTAACGATACCACTCAGATAAATAACCTGCTCCACTTTGGTGTCATTCATATACCGATTGAAATTTTTGGCTGATATAGCCTCTTTTTCATCAAAGTCAGTGGTTGATGAACTCATGGAATGGATAAGATAATATGCCACGTCTATATCGGCTGGTATCACATCTGGTGTGTATTTGTCCAAAAAGTCAACCTCCACAACACTTATCTTTGATAGTGTTTCAGCATCTATGGATAATCTCTTTTGATCGCGTACGGCACAGACCACTTCATGGCCTTGATCCAAGAGTTGTGGTAACAACCTCATCCCTATATATCCATTGGCACCTGTAAGTAAAATCTTCATATCATAACATTATTAATGTAGACCTTCATTAATGTTTTTATTTCTTAAATTCTGGCAGCATTAAGCATCTAGAGATCTTCAATAGAGGTGGGGGCATTGTCTACTTTATAGTCTAACATTTTCCGAAAGTATTTTTGAATGGCCTTGGTATCCGATCGAACTTTGATAAAATGGTGGTCCCTGTAGATCGAATATACCGCGAAATCACCCTTATAAATAGTGAGTTTATAATAGGGGATGACCAACGCAAAGGTTTCTAACAAAGAACGGAATCTTAAAATTATTCCCTTTGGCCTCATTTCTATATTGCAACTGTCTAAATTGTTGTCCAATAGTAATAAGTCTCTAATTCCGGAACTAGATGCTGTGATAAATAATTTTGGGGATCCAATTCCATTTAAATTGAATCGCTCTTTTAGTGTAAAAGGCTTTCCGACTTCTTCATCTACTTTTCTCGTGATTTCTTTATTGTTATAGGATACGTTTACGAGCATGTTAATTTTAGCAATTTTTTAATTTAAAAGTACTTTTCATAGTTACTTCTAAAGTTAAGTAAATCTTCAATTATAAAGGCTGGGTTAGTGATATAATCAGTGGAAAAGAATAAAAATGCGTAGTTTTGCAGCTTTAAACACCAAGATGTAATGAACATTCAAGAAGTCTTAACCCTAAAGGTAAAAGAAGTAATTAATTCCATTTATAAAGTTGATTTACCTGAGGTAGAATTTCAACCTACAAGGAAGGATTTTGCAGGGGATATTACTGTTGTGATTTTCCCTATGTTGCGCTTTATAAAGGGAAATCCGATTCAAATAGGGGAGCAGATCGGCCAGTTTTTAAAGGGCGATGTTGAAGAAGTACAAGATTTTAATGTGGTAAAGGGTTTTTTGAATATCACCATTGGAGATAGGTATTATCTTAATTTCTTTAATGACATTAAGGATGATACCCAATTTGGTTATGCTGACCAAAAAGATTCGGACGCGGTTATGGTGGAATATTCCTCTCCAAATACCAACAAACCTCTCCATCTTGGTCATATAAGGAACAACTTATTGGGGTATTCTGTTGCCGAAATAATTAAGGCATCAGGTAAAAAAGTATACAAAACGCAAATCATTAATGATAGGGGCATACATATTTGTAAAAGCATGTTGGCCTGGCAACGTTTTGGTAATGGGGAAACACCGGAAAGTTCCCAATTAAAAGGGGATAAATTGGTAGGGAACTACTATGTTGCCTTTAATAGAGCCTATAAAGAAGAAATTGCAGCGATGGTCGCTGAAGGAGTTGATCCTAAAGTAGCAGAAAAGGAAGCCCCAATACTTTTGGATGCTCAGGAAATGCTTCGAAAATGGGAATCTGGGGACGCGGAGATTGTACATCTCTGGAAAACCATGAACCAGTGGGTTTATAAAGGTTTTGAGGTTACTTATAACAATCTTGGAGTAGATTTTGATCAATATTACTATGAAAGTGATACCTATTTATTAGGGAAGGATGTGGTTGATGAAGGGCTAAAAAAAGGGGTTTTTTATAGAAAAGAAGATAGCAGTGTTTGGATAGATCTTACTGATGAAGGTTTGGATGAAAAAATAGTTTTACGTTCAGACGGCACTGCCGTGTATATGACACAAGATATAGGAACAGCCATTCAACGGGTAAAGGACAACCCAGATGTAAAAGGGATGGTCTATACAGTAGGGAATGAGCAGGATTATCATTTTAAAGTGCTTTTTCTTATTCTGAAGAAATTGGGGTTTGATTGGGCCGAAAATCTATTCCACTTAAGCTATGGTATGGTTGACTTGCCTAGTGGTAAAATGAAGAGTAGGGAAGGAACGGTTGTGGATGCAGATGATCTAATGCAGGATATG
Source organism: Sediminicola arcticus (assembly GCF_040566695.1). Lineage (NCBI taxonomy): Bacteria > Pseudomonadati > Bacteroidota > Flavobacteriia > Flavobacteriales > Flavobacteriaceae > Sediminicola > Sediminicola arcticus. The sequence goes on from NZ_JBEXAE010000002.1 coordinate 107,777, forward strand.
ACTAGAACTGCCGCAGAGATTTCTAAAGAGTTGGGGAAATTGGAAGATTATTCCGAAGTGGAAAAACAAGAACTTTATAAAGTAATTGGCTTAGGAGCATTAAAATATTACATTTTAAAGGTTGATCCTAAAAAACGCATACTTTTCAATCCAGAGGAATCGGTAGATTTTCAAGGAAATACTGGTCCTTTTATTCAATACACCTATGCAAGGATTCAATCCATTCTAAGAAAGGCAGTGGATACAAACGTGTCCTTATCAGGAACGCAGGGAACTTTAGAAATAGAACTCCATGAAAAGGAGAAAGAATTGTTAAAGCAATTGCAGTTATTTCCGGATACAATTCAATTGGCTGCCACTAATTTTAGTCCGGCCTTAATAGCGAATTATACGTACGATCTGGTAAAAGAATTTAATTCGTTTTATCAGAATGTTTCAATTTTAGGTGAAGAAGATGAACTAAAAAAAATGCTTCGCGTGCAATTGGCCAAGAAAGTTGGGGATGTAATTCAATCGGCATTTAAACTATTGGGAATTGAAGTTCCCGAAAGAATGTAGATTGTAAGATAATTAAAAATAAAAAAGACCGCTTATAGCGGTCTTTTTTTTTGTTCGCTAAAACAAATTATTAAGCCTCAGATGATTTTGATACTGCCAAGCTGTAAACAACTAGACCAAAACCAATTTTGTTGATAGCATCACCTATGTTGTAAATAACATCTAGGTTTAGACCACCAAAGATTCCATCATACCATCCTGGAGTACCAGCCATGTATCCGATTGGATAAATTGCCCAACCTACTAATACAAACCAGCATAGTGTTTTGTGTGCTTTTAATACGGCACCACCTGCTGCTTCTGCCAATTTCTTTGCTTGACCCAACCAGATGTCGTAGACAATTGCGAAATATGCGATTCCTGATATTAGACCCCAAATCTGAGCTTGGTCTCTATATACAGCTTCACCTAGGTATCCTGTAACCAACATTACAACGGATAAAAAGATTAATCTCCACATTAGTGATTTTTTAGCTCCTGCTACTTTAAGTATCAAGAAGAATTCCACACACATTAATGGCACCGTCAATACCCAGTCCACATAGCGAAAGAAGGTGGGGGACTCCTCAAAAGCAGCCCAGTAGTCTCGCATGTACCAATAATGTACAGCAGCAATAAAAGTAATTAATCCTGAAACCAGGAGTGAGGTCCTCCATTTTTTGTCGAAACTGCTCATAGACAGAAAGAAAAAGGCTGATGCAGCCATCATTGCCATACATCCTACAAAAAATGTAAATCCTACGTAATCATCTGGTGCCAACTTGGCCACCAGAGGAAGTGATGCTAAAAAGTTTTCCATAATTAAAATCGTTATTTAGATTTGTTGAATTAATTAGCCATAAATTTAAACAAAATAGTTTTAATTATTTGTTATATTTTTGTGAAAAATGAAAAAAGAAGGTACTATATTTAAGAATTTGGATGGTTTTGTGCTGGTAACCACTTTTTTTTTCCTTTGGTTCGCCATAAGTTTTGGTGATAGTGTTGAGGATATAGTGGCTTATTTTTTGATCTTAACTTTTGGTATTCTTCACGGAGCCAATGATTTAAAACTGATACAGACATCAAATTCGAATGCCAAAAAGAAGTCTAGTTTTTTGAAGGTTTCGTCCTATTATGTATTTTTCATTTTAATATGTGCCTCATTATTTTATTTTCTACCAAGTTTGGCGCTTCTTACTTTTGTTCTTTTTAGTGGATATCATTTTGGGGAACAACATTGGAGTTCTAAATTTAAAAGGCGGTCTAAAGCAACTTTATGGTTTTATTCTAGTTATGGACTTATAGTTCTATCCTTATTATTTGTCTCTCACACAATTGAGGTCAACACAGTTATTGAAAACATTACTGGCCATTACATAGAGCCAAATTTTTTTTCCTATTTACTGTTTTTTAATATAGGTTTATTTGCGATTTTATACTTGCTGCTCAAAAAAAATAGGAGTCTGGAAAGTAATTGGATCAGAGAAATTTTTTATTTGGTCGTATTCTTAGTGGTGTTTAAGACAGCATCATTACTGTGGTCTTTTGCTATATATTTTATTTTATGGCATTCTTTACCCTCCTTGGTTGATCAGATTAAATTTTTATACGGTGGTATTACTAGGAAAAACATCATCTTGTATTTAAAAACTTCCCTTATATATTGGGCCATTTCTGTAATCGGGCTTTTAGTATTGTTTCTTTTTTTTGGGAGGGATAGCAATACCTTTATAGCATTCTTCTTTTCGTTTCTAGCGGCTATAACCTTTCCTCATGTTTTGGTAATGACAAGACTTAATAAATAATTTTATATGTGCTGAAACCGCGTCTATTTAAACCCTCCAGTAATATTTAGTATGTTTGAAAAATGAGCTTACCTAAAATTATTGCCCTCTTATGCATCTTTTATATTTTCGGCTATTTCTTATCTATTACGCTTTGGGATTGTATCATGTTAATCCGTTTGTGAAATTGAAGCGGCTAACGGCATAGGAAAACAACTTGTCATCACGAATTTTCCTATATATGCCAAGTTTTTCACCCTACAAAAACAAAAATTTGAGTTTCGTCTCATCCGTTTTAAAAGCAGAAAATAATTTATTTCCCATGGTCTAGTGCCACAACAAGGGCAAATGGTCTTGTTGATATGCGCTACTGCAACTATGCTTACTATGGGAGTAAAGGATTATATGATTTCTTCCATTGATAGAATAATTATATATCCCACCCATTATTTTTCACTAATTAATAGAAAGAGTCATATAGGGGAATACAACCCAAGACTTAAAACCTTGGGGCTATCTGCTGAACATTTTAGGGCGGGTTTTGAATCTTTAAATGATAATTTAAACCTAGGACTACATGAATTTGCCCATGCTTTAAGTTTTAATGCGCTCACAAAGCAGAACAGGGAGGCGCAAACGTTTACCAATGGACTAAAAAAAATACAAGAACTGTATTTAGATGCACAGTTTTTGACCCAGTTGAATAGCACAGCTTATTTTAGTGAATATGGGATGGAAAATATTCATGAATTTTGTGCCGTAGCTGTCGAGAATTATGTGGAGACTCCTTTGACCTTCCAAAAAGAATTCCCTGGACTCTACAGAATTATTGGTCAGATGTTGAATTTTGATTTTCAGCAGCCCTTCTCGAAAATTAAAAACTCAGCCTAAAACTAATATTTGGGGTTATTCCCAAGGAAACACTTTCTATGGTTTCTATTTGGTTTTGGTCGTTTAGCCTGTAATAGGTGTTAAGAACGTTTCTTTTATTTAAAAGATTGAGTAATGAAGCTCCTACTGATGCCTTAACATTAGTACCTATCTCAAAATCATAAATTACGGAGGCATCTGCCCTTAGATAGTCAGGAAGCCTGCTACTATTGTTCTCTTGGTAATTAATGCTATTAGGGAAGGAGGTCCTGTCAATGCCATTGTCACCTTCTTGAGGTTCTGTATACGGCTTTCCTGTTCTATAATTAATGCCAATCCCTAATTTAAGTCCTTCGTAGGAATAAGTGCCTGCAAAGGTTAAAGTATGTCTTATATCCAAGTTATTGGGAAAAGATTGTGGGGTAATATCGTTAAATGTATAGTTATTCAGGTTATAAGCATAGCTTAACCAAGTGCTAAAGGTTTTCGTTTTTTTATTGATTAAAAATTCAATCCCCTTGACGTCATATTTTCCTATTTCCCCATTAAATTGATTTTGGTTTTGGAAGCCTTGGGTAGAAGTACTGATACCATTTACTTCCTTGTAAAAACCTTGAAGTCCCAAATACCAACTTTTATTATCGTAATTGAAACCAATAGATCCTTGCTTGCTTTTTGTTATAGGTAGGTCATCATTGTCGGAGAGAATCCATCGGTTTTTTTCTATCCCTAAGAAATTTTGTTCTAGATCAATGATTTGATTGGTGGCCTGATTTTTAAATTCCCCCAAAATCTCCCCATTGAAATGTTTTGTGAAAGAATAGGCTATACTTAACCGTGGTTCTAGGATCCACTCTTTAAAGGTGTTGATATTTTCCAAATAATTTAGTCTAGTACCGATCCTCCCGTTTATTTTTTTGTTAAAGGATGTGTAATTAAGCTCAGAAAATACAGAATGTTGCCTAAGAACACCTTTGATGTTGCTTTTAAAGGCTGGCTGGGTCACATTGGTAAAGTTAATGATGCCCACCTCACTAAATGCATAACCATTGAGCCAACTTAAGGTATTGGAGAATTGATATATGGTGTTCAGTTTTAATGCTGTTTCCAGAACCTGATTGTTTTGAAATAGCTGCTGATTACCATTATCTGTGCTATTTCTTGCGTCTAAATTGTATTTGGTAGAGTACATATTTAGATGGGTGGAAAAATTAGATGTCCAATTACTTTCTAGATGACCTCCAAAAGAGAAATTGTTTTGATCCAAACCACTTTGTGAGGATTGTATGCTGTCTTTTGCCGTTTCTGTATATCTCAGATCGTTTTTAATAGTGATAAAGCTTAGTCTTACCTTATGATTTTCATTAAGGTCATACAATAGTTTGCCTGAAATATCATAAAAATAAAAGTCCTCTTCCCTAATAATATCAGCATCAGTAGATTGGGAGTTATTATCTTTAATTTTAGTATCCTGAAAAGCTTTATCAAAAAAACGACTATAGGTTGGCGTATTTAAAAAATCGGTTACTGAACGTCTGGCAGAAAACTGGAAGGCCCAATTTTTGCTTAAAGGAACATGGGCATATACATCGCCACTAATAAGATTAAAACCTGTTCCTCCAAAAAATGAATTGTGGATGTTATTTTGGGATTCCATATTAATGATACTGCTTACTCCCTCTCCATATTGAGCACTCGTACCGTTTTTTATAATGGTAACCTTATCTGTGAGGTAGGGATTAAAGGCCGAAATCAACCCGAAAAAATGGCCCGATTGATACATTTTTATTCCGTCCCATAAGATTAGATTCTGATCATTTGTACCGCCTCTTACATTTATATCCGAGACGGTTTCATCAATACTTTTAATGCCTGGCAGCGCTTGTATGGTTTGTAGTACGTCTGGTTCAATAAGTCCAGGTAAAATACCAAAATCGTCTATGGTTAAAAGAATGCTGCCATCAATTAGTTGGCTAAGTCCTGTAGTTAAGAGCTTAAAAAGAATAACCTCATCCAATTCTTCATAATTAGGCACTAACAATAGTTGTTTGCAAGGGGAAGGATTTAACAATTCTTCTGCCTTTATATATCTTGTCTTATACCCTAAGAACCGAATGCGCAAGGTGGCTTGCCTAGGAATATTTTTCAGGGAAAAGGAACCTTCAAGATTGGTGATTATAGCAATGCTGCTTCCCAACACTTCAATAGTAGCCCCTTGGATAGTGTTGGCTTCATAATTATCGAGGACTTGGGCACAGATATCTACGGTAGTGCTTTTGTAAAGGGTATAGTAGCGGTCGCTAAGTTTCTTGACCTGTAATTGTGTGTGGTTTTGAATGCTATTTAATATTTCAGCTAATTCCTTACTCTGTATTGGGATAATTGATAAATTTTGGATATCCTCGTCCACATAGGAAAATTTGACATTAAAATTAGCTTCTAGGGATTGGATGTACTCTATAAGAGGCACTGAAATAACCTTGCTGTTTTGGGCCTTGGTCGCCAAGGTGAAAAACAGCAGGAGTAAGAAAGTAGTATTTAAAATTTTACGGCGTTTCTTCAGCATAGAATACGACTTTATTCCCATCTAGTTTTTTGAACTGGATATTGGCAGGAACACTTATACTTTCTAACGCTAAATCTATATCTGTATTACTAAAAGTACCGGTAAATAATTGGTTAGTATTAATATCCTTCACTTCAATAGTTACATTGTATTGTCTTTCAAACTCATCCAACACGTAGGATAGAGGGATACTTTTAAAATTACTCTCGTTATTCATCCAATAGGGCACAGAAGTTGTTGGCGCAATGGTAGGTTTAACCTCTCCATTGATCGCTAAAAATGACGATCCCGCTGGCACCTTGAATTCTTCTTTTTTGTAAGTTACACTTACGAGTCCTTCAAAACAGGTCACCTCAAAAAGTCCTTTTCTATTTTCCACGTTAAATTGGGTTCCTAATACAGCTACGGTTCCCTCGTCGGTGGAAACGGTAAATCGTTTTCCCTTGGCTACCTTAAAAAAAGCCTCTCCTTTAAGGTATACATTTCGTTTTTTGTCCCATTTCTTTTTGCTATAGGAAACTTCGGATTCGGCATTTAAAACAATTTCGGAGTTGTCAGGCAATACTACTTCGGCCCGCTGGGCATATTGAGTGGAAATAGTTTGATCTAGAGAGTTGAAATAAAAGATGGAGGCAACAGCGATAACAGCAATAGCCGCCGCCACGCGCATTAATTTTGTATACGGACGCATTAGGATAACCTTAGGTGTGGACTTTTCCCTTTTGTTCTTAAGGGAATCCCATGTCTTAGAGGCATCGAATTTAGGAGCCTCCAAAGTACTGGAAACTTCCTTTAAGCGCTCATAAGAAGCATATTCGGCAGATTTTTTAAATTCTGCTATCTCCTCCTTGGAGAGCTCGTTATTGAGCCATTTTGCTAAGTAATTTTCTTGCATCTCACTATTCTTTACATTATTTAAACAACCGAAAAAGTAAAAACCCTACTTTATAATTGAACTATTTTCTCTCTAAATGATTATTTATAAGTGCAATAGAAATTAGATCCGTTTTAAGGCGACCCATATTGTAGAAATATGGTGTGGATTATATTAAATCCCATCAATTTGATCACGCAACGTTTTTAAAGCCAAATGCATTCGTTTTTCTATAGCTTTGACACTTACATTTTCCATTTCTGCAATTTCTGCATACTTCTTCCCGTCTATTCTATTTAATAAAAAGGTAGTTCGTTGGTTTTCAGGTAAACTGTTTAAAGCACGGTCTAATTTTTCCTGATATTGTTTTTCTTCTAATAAAAATTCTGGCGACTCATGGGAAACTTCTAAACTTTTATCGGCATATTTCAGACGAACCTTTTCTGCTTTGATCACATTTAAATAAAGATTGTTCGCAACTGTATACACATATGATTTGGCTTTTTCGGGCGTTACTTTGTCGCAATTCTCCCAAAGCTTTATAAATGCCTCCTGTACGGCATCATATGCTTTCTCCTCATTGCCAAACTTATAATATATATAGTTAAAAACCGTTTTAGAATTGGCATTATAGAGGGAGTTGTAGACCTCTTCTCTACAAATGTTATTTTTGTTGTCCGTATCCAATCGTACTATTTTTTTCAAAGATATTTTAAAAAAAATTAAAAGTAGGTAGGGTTTTTTTTAAGTGGGTTGTTCTATAGTTATAAAATCAAATTTAATCCAAAACATTATGAAAAAGTTTTTAAGTTATCTAATGTATGCTGGCCTACTGGCGTTTGCTATGAACTTCACCTCATGTCAAGATGAGTTTGAAGAATTACCACAAGGAAATGAGCAACAAGCTATTGCAGCCAGCTCATCTACTGCCAAATTAGTGGAACGTACCTCTTCCAATGATGGTTCTTTTGATAATATTGTAGATGGTTCTAGTTGTATAGCCATCCAATTTCCCTATACGGTTGAGATAGCGGGAATACAATTGACTATAGACTCTATGGCCGATTTAAAATTGATTGAAGAAATTTTCGATTCTGTTGATGGGGATGAAGATTTCTTGGAAATTTTATTTCCTATCACCATAACACTTTCGGATTTTACCGAAGTAGTAATTAACAATAAAGAAGAATTACGTGATTTAGCGGCCGACTGTATAGAAGGTGGTGATGACGATGATATTGAATGTATTGATTTTGTATACCCAGTGAAGCTATACACTTTTAGTGCCAACCTTCAGCAAACAGGTAGTGTGGTAGTGAACAGTGATTTAGAGTTGAGAAGATTTTTTAAGGGACTGGATGATAATGATCTTGTGAGTTTTGAATTCCCGCTAACCCTTGCCCTATATGATGGCACGGAAATAACTGTAAATAGTAATGCAGAATTGGCTAATGCCATTGAGAATGTTAAAGATGCTTGTGATGAAGATGATGACGATGATTATAACGATGATGATTTTAACAAAGAGCGTTTGGATACGTTCTTAGTTACTTGTCCTTTCTTGGTTCATGAAGTAAAAAGGAATGGCATCAACCAGACCGAACAGTATTTTGAATATGTAATGAACTTTAAGGAAAACGGTACGGTTATCGTAAGGAACCGATTAGGCGCCGCGCTTGAAGGAACCTGGTCTACCAGAGTTGGCGAAAATCGCGTTCTTTTAAAATTACAGTTCGACGTCTTGGTAGATTTTAGCTTGGAATGGTTAGTATATGAAATTGAAGAAGGTAAAATAAAGCTATACTCAGGTGATGGCAATAAGATCATCATGAAAAAGGCCTGTGATATTCTGAACAATACACCTGACACTTTAAGGCAAATCTTAAGGGAATGTAGTTGGGTAATTAAAAAGGTGAAGAACAATGGAGAGGAAATAGATCGCTTACTAGGCTATAAGTTTAGTTTTGGAGCCAATGCAGAAGTGACACTGAGCAATGGTGTAAACACTTCCACCGGTTCATGGGCGATTACTACCAATGCGCAAGGGCAATTAGTCATGGCAATTACGATGGGCGATGAGCCAGGGGTAAGCTTTGAATGGTTGTTACGAGACCTGAACAACAAGCGATTGAAGTTTGAGATTGAAGGTACTGCCTACGAGCTTCTTTTAGAGCGCCATTGTAATGATAATAACGAGGACGGTGATGTACTAGAAATTAGAAACTACCTACTTGGAGGTGCATGGAAAATAGCAGAGTATACTGTTAATGGTATCGATACAACTAGTAGTTACGGCGATTTTGATTTCTTCTTCTCATCCAATAATGTAGCCAGTATTTCTGTAAATGCAGATCCTTTGGTTGATAATGGTTTATGGAGAATTATCCGAGATAGTGAAGGAAAACTAAAGTGCTACCTGAACTATGGAGAAGGAAATAATTTTATAACCTTATCCGATGATTGGGATATTGTTGCCGCAACAAGCACAAGTCTTAAATTGAGAAGTGAAAGTGGTGATGGTACCATAGAAACTTTGATTTTCGAGAAATAAGAACCACTTTTTTGCCCCAAATATTTTGAAAAGGGTGACTTCATAACGAAGTTGCCCTTTTTGCATTTATATTTTTAAGGTCAAACTTCCCACATCCCATTGTTATTCTTAAATTTGCATTTCTTAATACTGCAAGACTATGTTTGATAATTTAAGCGAAAAGTTAGATAAGGCATTACACGTCCTCAAAGGGCATGGACAGATAACGGAAATAAATGTTGCTGAAACCCTCAAAGAGGTAAGACGGGCTTTGTTGGACGCCGATGTCAATTTTAAGATTGCAAAAGAATTTACCAATTCGGTCAAGGAAAAGGCATTGGGCCAAAATGTATTGACTTCCCTTCAGCCTGGGCAGTTGATGGTAAAATTGGTAAAGGATGAGCTGATAGAGCTTATGGGTGGTGAAACAGAAGGCATCAACCTATCTGGAAACCCCTCCATAATACTAATGTCTGGTCTCCAAGGTTCTGGTAAGACCACATTTTCTGGGAAGCTCGCCAATTTCTTAAAGACCAAAAAATCAAAGAATCCTTTGTTGGTTGCCTGTGATGTTTACCGTCCGGCGGCAATAGACCAATTACATGTTGTAGGGGATCAATTGGGCATTGAAGTATACTCTGATAAAGGTAATAATGATCCCGTGGCTATTGCCAAGGCCGGAATTGCCCACGCGAAGGCAAACGGACATAATGTGGTCATCATAGATACCGCGGGTCGTTTGGCAGTGGATGAGGCCATGATGAAGGAAATTTCCAATATTCATAAGGCCATTGAACCCCAGGAAACCCTTTTTGTGGTAGATGCGATGACTGGGCAGGATGCAGTGAATACTGCTAAGGCCTTTAATGATATCTTGAACTTTGACGGGGTAATCCTTACCAAATTGGATGGTGATACACGTGGGGGTGCTGCTATTTCCATTAAATCGGTAGTAAATAAACCAATCAAATTTATTGGTACTGGGGAAAAAATGGATGCCATTGACGTATTCTATCCTTCCCGTATGGCAGATCGGATACTCGGAATGGGAGATGTTGTTTCTTTGGTTGAACGAGCGCAGGAGCAGTTTGATGAGGAGGAGGCACGGAAAATACAAAAGAAAATTGCCAAGAATACTTTTGGTTTTGATGATTTCCTGAGTCAGATCCAGCAAATAAAAAAGATGGGTAGCCTTAAAGACCTGATGGGAATGATCCCAGGTGCGGGAAAAGCCCTAAAGGGATTGGATATAGACGATGATGCCTTTAAGCATATAGAGGCTATTATACATTCCATGACGCCAGATGAGCGTTCGAATCCGGTAGTATTGAATGCGAGTAGAAAAGTACGTGTTGCAAAAGGAAGTGGCAGAACAGTGCAGGAAGTGAACCAATTATTGAAACAATTCAACCAAATGAGCAAGATGATGAAGATGATGCAAGGTGGTGGTGGCAAAAAGATGATGCAAATGATGGGAGCCATGAAGGGGATGAAGTAATTTAGCTATCAAAAAAGAAATTATACCTAAAAAAAATACTATGGAGCTATTGGATGGAAAGAAAGTTTCCAATGAAATTAAGGACGAAATTGCTATTGAGGTTTCTAAAATGAGGGAGCGTGGGGAGAAAGTTCCGCATTTGGCAGCAATAATTGTTGGTAATGACGGCGCCAGTTTAACCTATGTAGGCAGCAAGGTGCGTTCCTGTGAAAAGGTAGGGTTTGAATCTACTTTGGTGAAGTTGCCAAGTACCACTTCTGAGCAAGAATTACTAAAAAAGATAGAGGAACTAAACAAGAATGACGATGTTGACGGCTTTATCGTTCAACTTCCATTGCCTCCCCAAATAGATACCCAAAAAGTATTGTTAGCCGTAGATCCTGATAAGGATGTGGATGGTTTCCATCCCATGAACTTCGGTAAAATGGCATTGGATATGAGTACCTTTATTCCAGCAACCCCTTTTGGGATTTTGGAATTATTGGAGCGCTATAATGTGGATACCAAAGGGAAGCATACGGTAGTTATCGGGAGAAGCCATATTGTTGGTCGCCCCATGAGTATTCTTATGGGTCGTAAAGGCTGGCCTGGAAATTCCACGGTAACTTTAACTCATAGTCACACGAAAAATATAACCCAGATAACCTCACAGGCAGATATCATTATCTCAGCCCTTGGTGTACCCAACTTTTTAAAAGCAGAAATGGTTAAGGACGATGCTGTGGTCATTGATGTAGGAATTACACGTGTCGCGGATGATACCAAAGAAAAGGGATATTACATCACTGGTGATGTTGATTTTGAAAATGTAAGCAAAAAAGCTTCTTTTATCACTCCAGTACCAGGCGGAGTAGGGCCTATGACCATAGCCATGCTCTTAAAGAATACCTTATTAGCTAGGGAACGTCATAGAAGTAGAAAATAATATTTAGATCGAAAAATGCCCCAATTTATTGGGGCATTTTTGTTTGATTAGTAACTCCTTGGATACTGTCATTTGGGTTGAGAACATCAATATCATTGCTGTCGTCATAATTACAACTGCTAACGGCGATAATGGCACCAAACATCAATAATACGGCTAAAAATTTTTTCATAGACCAGAAATTTAGTAGGTATCAAAACCTAGTCTTCTTTAATGTACATAACGTTTTAAATTAATTTTTCTTATAAGACACCTTATTTGAATTAACGGATTGGGAATTATATTTAGCGTTTGCCCCCATGGTTTAATAGATCAACTATAGTTTTTGATTTTTATAAGGAAAGCAGTATCTTTTCTCTAAATATAACCATACCAAACCATGAAAAGACTTTTTCTCTTTGTTGCCGCCATATGTATGGTAGCCTGTCAATCAAATAAGGAGGCGTCGTCTCCAGTAGCAGTATCTATTTCTTTCTCTGATGCCGTAGGAATAGAAAAAATGGATGGTAGATTATTGTTGATGTTGGCCAACAACGACAACACAGAACCACGTTTTCAAATTAATGATGGGCTCAAAGCCCAGTTGATCTATGGCAAAAATGTAGATGGTATGGCACCCAATGATAAGGTAGTCTTTGATGAAAAGGATTTTGGATTTCCAATAGCCAATATGGCTGATATTCCTCCTGGAGACTATTATGTACAAGCGTTATTACACAAGTATGAAACTTTTGATTTGTCTACCGGACAGACCGTTAAATTACCTATGGACAATGGGGAAGGACAACAGTGGAACAGCTCTCCAGGCAATGTTTATAGTAAGCCCATGAAGATTACCATCACGGAAAGTGGTATCCCAGAAATAGATATTCAAATGGATCAGATCATTCCTCCAATTGAGGAACCAAAGGACACGGAATGGATAAAGCACATCAAAATAAAATCAGAAAAACTTACCGAATTTTGGGGTAGAGATATGTACTTGGGTGCCCATGTATTGTTGCCTAAAGGTTTTGAGGAGCATCCAGAGGCCAAATATCCCTTGATGATATTCCATGGGCACTTTCCAAATGATTTTGGAGGATTTAGGACAACGCCCCCAGACCCAAATATGAAACCCGAATATTCGGTACGTTTCAATGTGGAGGGGTATAATATTATTCAGGAACAAGAAGCCTATGATTTTTATAAGCGATGGAACGAGCCCGATTTTCCAAGGTTTATAATTATTGAAATACAACATCCGACTCCCTATTACGATGATTCCTATGCAGTAAATTCAGCTAACCAAGGTCCGTATGGGGATGCCATTACCTACGAGCTTATTCCACAAATCGAAAAGCAATTTAGAGGCATGGGTGAAGGTTGGTCTCGTTTTCTCTATGGAGGATCTACTGGAGGTTGGGAGGCATTAGCGGTGCAAGTAAAGTATCCTGATGAATACAATGGGTGTTTTGCTGCCTGCCCAGATCCTATTGATTTTAGGGCCTATTGCCTTACGAATATCTATGAGGATAAAAACGCCTATTACTATGAGAGCGACTTCAAACAATTAGAAGTTCCTTCCCATCGCAATAATCTAGGTCAAATACAGTCTACTTTGAGGGAGGGGAACCACTTGGAGCTGGTATTAGGTGATAAATCCAGATCTGGCCAGCAATGGGACATTTGGGAGGCTACCTATTCCCCACAAGGAGAAGATGGCTATCCAGTTCGCTTATGGGATAAAATGAGTGGCGTTATTAATGCGGACGTTGCCAAGTATTGGCAGGAAAACTATGACCTGCGCTATATAATGGAACGGGATTGGAATAAATTGGGGGATAAATTAAAAGGAAAAATCCACATCTATTGCGGAGATATGGACAATTACTATTTGAACAATGCCGTATACCTCATGGAAGACTTTTTGGAAAGTACAACCGATCCCTACTACGAAGGGGAGGTTGCCTATGGCGATAGAGCAGAACACTGTTGGAACGGGGATCCAGACCTACCCAATTCCATTACTCGTATGCGGTACAATACTATGTATGTGCCTAAAATTATGAAACGTATAGCTGAAAGCGCTCCAAAAGGTGCCGATCTTACCAGCTGGCGTTATAAATAGTAGATACTTTTAATCCAATGATTCGTATAGTCAAGACTGATGCTACTCAGCCCGATTTTATTAAGCTTGTTGCCTTTCTAGATGCGGAACTTGCCAAAAGGGATGGGGAAGAGCATTCGTTTTATGACCAATTCAACAAACTAAACCACATAAAACATGTATTGTTGGTCTATGAAGAGGGTTTTCCAATAGCTTGCGGGGCCATTAAGGAGTTGGAGCCAAACGTAATGGAGGTAAAGCGTATGTATGTAACTCCGCAAAAAAGAGGTGAAGGAATAGCCTCCAAAGTATTATCCGCTTTAGAAAGTTGGTCACGAGATTTGGGCTATCAAAAGTGCGTGCTGGAAACCGGAAAAAGACAACCAGAAGCTATTGCCCTCTATGCCAAAAATGGATATCGGATTATTCCCAATTACGGACAATACGCCGGAATAGAGAATAGTGTATGTTTTAAAAAGGACTTGCTTGGGTGCGTATAAAAATGGTGCTTTCTTTGCCCTAGTATTAATCTGGGTTATTTGGCAAATAACTGCCCCATATCTTTGAAGGATTTAAACTCCAAAGCATTCCCGGCCGGGTCGTAAAAGAACATAGTGGCTTGTTCGCCCACTTGGCCTGCAAACCTAATGTAAGGTTCAATGACGAACGTTACTTTTTTGGATTTTAAATCTTCCGCAAATTCTTCAAATTGGTCCCAATCTAGCACCACCCCATAATGCGGCACAGGTACGTCCTTGCCATCTACGGGATTGGTGTGCAAAGACTCTTCTTTGGATTTGGGCTTGTAATGTATCACCAACTGATGGCCAAAAAGGCTAAAGTCTACCCAATGATCACTGCTCCGCCCTTCCTCGCAATTAAGAATATCCCTATAGAAGGTTCGGCATTCATCCAAGTTATGAACGGGTATGGCGATGTGAAAAGGGTTTACTTTGGACATAGTTGCTTTTTTGATAAAAGTAAATGATTTTTATGAATTGAGAAAGTCAATAATTTTTTGGTTTACTTCTGCTTGATGAAGAGAATGACCAAGACCAGAAGTTTTTAAGAGGGAACTATTTTTCCATTGGCCATGGATTTTTTCAGCAGCAGAATAGGGAGCTATAAGATCAAGTTCATCATGAACAATAAATCCTTTCTGTTCTATGCTTTCTGAAAACCTAGCTGCCGAAAAGTTTTGAACTTCAATCTTATACTGATCATAGATATGCTTTTCTAGTTCTGAAAGAACGGTATTGTTAAAGCCTAATAAATTTTGATAGTAGTCCATTAATTCCGATAGTTCTGAGGGGGAACCTAAAGAAACTAATTTTTTTATAGCGGTATTCGGATATTTGTATTGGTTGTAAATGGTGGTCATCCCACCCATAGAATGCCCGATGACATAAGAAGGGTTATAGGTGTCTATTATTTCATTTGTGCACTCTGTGTACAAGGGTACATTCAATATATTTCCAGAGGAGTTCCCGTGGCCTGGGGCATCTATGGCAATGATATTAAAATTAGCCTCTTGTAATTTTTCAATTAGATTTTTCCATCGGAAGACATTGCTTTCCCAGCCGTGTAGTAAAAGCACAGTTTCCTTTCTTCCTAACCATTGATACGTCTGTATCTCTAGATTGGATGTATGAATAATCTGATGCTTTGCTGCATCCAGATATTCCTTTTGGTGAGGCAAAACCTTTCCCTTTCTTGGAGAACAGTAGAGGGTGAAAGCCTTTTCGGCAGCCTTTCTTTTGGATACCAGGGACAATGCATTAAAATACTGTCCGTAGGCCAAAGCCAAATATTTGTAAATCAATTTTTCCATGGTGCCAAATTTTTCAGCTATTCCTCCCTATGTACGCTTTCCATAGAAAATGCAGGAAGACAAACAGCAATATATTCGCAGGGTGTTTCAAAGGGATTGGAATATTGAATTCGGGTATTTTTCTCAATTTTAATGGACTGACCAGCTTCAAGAATCACGTTCTCCCCATCGATGATGAATTGTTTTTTCCCTTTAATGATGTAAGTGTACTCGTCAAACTCTGGAGTTTGGAAAGGTTCGCTCCATCCGGGAGGGGCAACCATATGGGCAATACTCACTTGGGAATTACCATCAGAAGCTCTTCCAAAATGCTCTTCTATAAGCTTCCCGTCAGCAGTAGGAACTACAAAAGGGGCTTTTTGTAGGGTGTACTTTTTCATTTGTTGTTTTATTTATCAACCTCACCACTCCATTTGAATTGACGACGGTTTTTTTTGATGGATGCTCTTTAGATTACATATAAGGTGCTATTCATGTCTCCATGAGTTAATCCCAACCTATCATGACGTATTTTATTTTTGCCGCATCGGGGATCTGCACTGCTTCAATATCACCGGCATAAGCATAACGCAGACTTTCTGGTAATTCCTCTTTGTCTATAGTAAAATATATATCACTATCACTTAAAAAGATGACCACATTGTTCATGGAGGTTACAATTTTATCAATAGTATAGTTATCCTTGATATCCTTAAAGGTACTTTGGAGTCCCACCCCTTTATCAGATACAAAACGTGGATCAAAAATTCTAATATTCTCAATAGTGGGAATACTGTCCGTGTTGGGAGTCAAGGTCAATAAATGTACCCCGCCCTTTTCGAAGACCCGTATCTTTTCTTGAGCTGAGGTTAATTTGGAAACATTTGTGTCCAAAACAACGGAGTCTTTTTTGAAAAGCGTTTCTAAGTCTGACACCTTAGTGGTTCGGCTAACTTTACCAACGGTATCTTTAGTTATTAAAAAATCCTTATCGGCTTTTTGGCATTGTATAAAGAGCATGGCAATTAGGGCCAAGGTAAAAATATTCTTGTTTTTCATAGGTGTTTAACGCATTACTTTTTTTAGTACTCCTAGAACGCCTCTAATAAATGTAGCGCTAGTAAGTACTTTAATTATAGGATTTTGTCTTGTACTTGTTCTTCTTGAAGTTGTTCTTCTGCTTACAGGTTCTTCTTTTTCTTTTGCCTTTTCTGCGGCTATTTCTGCTCTTTCTATTTTAGCGTTCAATATTTCGTAGGCACTTTCACGATCCATGCTATCGTTGTATTTCTTTACCAGTTTAGAATTGTCTATGACAGATTTCAGTTCGCTATCTGTAAGCACATCCATACGGCTCATGGGCGCCCGGAGCAGGGTTGCGGCCAATGGTGTTGGCCTTCCCTTCTCATCCAAGGCAGAAATCAATGCCTCTCCTATACCTAAAGAAGTCAACACTTCCTTTGTATCATAAAACTTGGAGTCCGGATAGTTTTCAGCTGTTAATTTTATTTCTTTCCTGTCTTTTGCAGTAAACGCTCTTAATGCGTGCTGTACTTTAAGTCCCAATTGGGCCAAGACATCGTCGGGCACGTCGGTTGGGTTTTGAGTGACAAAATAAACTCCTATTCCTTTAGAACGTATCAACTTTACAATACTTTCAATCTGGTCCATGAGCGCTTTAGATGCCTCTTTGAAAATCAAATGGGCCTCGTCAATAAACAGAATCAATTCCGGTCTATCGCTATCCCCTTGTTCAGGGAAAGTGGAATATATTTCCGCCAACAAGCTTAACATAAAGGTAGAGAACAATTTTGGTCGGTCTTGTATGTCTGTAAGTCTTAGAATATTGATATATCCCTTACCTTCCTCATTAACGCGAACGAGGTCTTCTACATCGAAGGACTTTTCACCAAAGAACAATTCAGCACCTTGCTGCTCCAATTCAATGATCTTCCGTAAGATGGTTCCTGTGGAGCTAGTAGAAATCCTGCCGTAGCTATCTTGGAATTCCTTCTTGCCCTCATCGGTAGCATATTGCAGTACCTTTTTGAAATCTTTTAAATCTAAAAGAGGCAATTTGTTGTCGTCACAATATTTAAATACCACGGCCACAATACCTTCTTGTGTTTCCGACAGATCTAAAATCCTGGATAATAGTATTGGTCCAAATTCTGAAACTGTTGCTCTAAGTTTTACTCCATCTTGTTCGGAAAGTGAAAGTATTTCAACAGGAAAACCTTTAGCTTCGAAGGGAATTCCTATTTTGGCATGGCGTTCATCTATCTTAGGGTGTCCTTGGCTAGGTCGTGCAAGTCCACTGAGATCTCCTTTAAGGTCCATCAAGAGTACTGGAATACCTTTATCGGACAAATTTTCTGCAATGACCTGTAAGGTTTTAGTTTTTCCTGTTCCTGTGGCTCCGGCAATCAGGCCATGCCTATTTAAAGTTTTTAAGGGGATTTTTACAAAGGCGTTGGTTATTGTTTCCCCATCCAAAATGGCGGATCCCATGGTGATATAGTCACCTTTAGTGGCGTATCCCTCTTCAATGTGAGCAAAGAATTCGTCTTTGATACTCATGTGGTATATTTTTGATAAAAATAAGCTAATTTTAAAGAACTTAAAAGGTGCTATCGCCAATATGCTAGCCAATTAATTACTTTGCAATATGAAAAAAAGTATATGCCTTATTATCGTCTTGGTATTGACCTCCATAACAACAGGAATAGCCCAAGAGGAAACTTCTATTGTCTTTCACGCCTCCCATGAGGAAAAAAAGCAGTCTGCCCCCTATAGTGATGCCGTTTCAGTGGGAAATTTGTTCTTTTTAGCGGGACAAATTGGAATGGATCAAAGTACTAGGACTATGGTCTCAGGTGGTATCAAGGCCGAAACGGAGCAAACCATTAAAAATATTGTGGCAGTTTTGGAACACCATGGAATGGGTTTAGACCGCGTGGTAAAATGTACGGTAATCTTGAGTAACATAGAGGATTTTGCTGCTTTCAATGAGGTTTATACCCAATACTTTATCAAAAAACCCGCACGAACAACTTTTGCCGCCAGTGGGCTCGCCGCCAATGCCATGATAGAGATAGAGGTGGTAGCGGTGAAGCAGTAGTCAACAGGCAAAAGAACCAAACAAGACTCTTTTCTCAAACCTTGATAGGTGATTTAAAGCCATTTTTTTCTTCTAAAGTAAATCAACATCCCTATAACCACTGCAATCATACCCCCCCCCCCCCACATAATAAAATAACCATATTGATACTGTAGCTCTGGGAGTACTTCAAAATTGGTCCGATAGATACCGGCAATAAAGGTTAAGGGTATAAAGATGACAGAGAAAACGGTTAGGAATTTCATGATATCGTTCAACTTACTACTAATCATCGTATGGTATATATTCAATTGATCGGACAATATTTCTCTATAACTATCCGAGGATTCCGATGCTTGGTTGGCATTGGCAAGTAATTCTTAGTAATGCACATAGGTGGTCTCCTCAATAAATTCGGATTCCATTTAGGAAAGAGCCAAGATCATTTCTCTGGAAGGGTTAATGTTTTTTCGCAAGAAATTCAGTTCCCGCTTATAGGCATTGATCTCATCTATTACACTCTGATTGGGGTCTTGGAGTAGTTTTTCCTCCAAGCCTTCAATTTTGTCGCCCAAGACACTAATTATATAGATGTAATTATCCACTACAATATCTAAAAGGGCAAAGGCGAGATAATCCACACCAGAATTACGAATCCTCCTTTTATTGTTTCTTATTCGTTCCCTTACAGGTTCAAAAACATCCTCTTTTTTTTATTGAAATGAAATGAGGACCTTTTCTGTTAGGATAAGGCTCAAATTTTCTACCATGATCTCTTGGGTCTCTTCATCCTGTTGTAGCATTTTGATGGAAAGATAGATTCAGTTGGCATATTCATGCACTTTGGGCCTTGCCTGGGTATCCATAACATCGGCAAGGATAAGACGGTCTATATTGAACCCTTTGGAAATCTCTTCCATGATTAACACATTGTGTAGTCCATCTATATTGAACCAGGTTACGGTAGGTTTTTCTTGATAATCTAAAACCTCTTTAACGGTCTGGATAGCGCTTTCTTCCAAGTTGTTAGCGTCAAAATAAATCAACCGTAAGTATATCTTGTCTGCTTTTTTTTACCCCTAAAGTAAAGGGAATCCGGAGCCAAGCCTATTTCTTCTTTTTTTTTCTTAACAAGTCTCGCCATGTGCTCAAATCTTTAGTTTGGCTAGTGATAAACGTTAAGGCACTATTTTTTTTAGAATTTTAGGAGGATAGGAGTGAGTTCAGGTTGAACTTAGTAATTGACTATTTATAGTTTTTTCAGGACAGTAATAAAATTTTCTAAGAAAGTATTTCTTTTTGGTTCGCTAAGGGCATCAAGGGATAAAAACGGATTTAAGTCTTCTACTTCTACCAATAGCAAAGAATTGTTCTTAAGCCTGCAAGCATCTATGCGCACAATCCCTCTTTCCATTTCGTTCCAATGAACAAATTTTTCTGCAAAGACCAAGTCATCTTTAGTAGCCTCATACGCTATAAGATCCCATCTCTTATCCTTGTTTGGCGCGTACAGGGCATATTGAAAACTATTATTGAGGTAATAAAAGGAAACCTCGTATTCAAAATCGAGATAAGGCTGAATAAGCCTACCTTTTACATCTATTTTTTGCACTTCTTCCATGGTCAGAAATTCCATTCCAATGGAGTCTGCCCCATTTTTTAGTTTTAGAACAAAGGTTGAAGGATCACCAAGTTTATTCAAATCCTCCAAGGTATCAATTGTGGGAATTACTGGATAATCCAGGTCCATTAAGTCCAATAAGTATTGTTTTCCCTTTATATCGGCTTTGCCGTCAAAAGAATTGAAGGTAAGGATGTTCTTTTCTTTAGCGATAGTGACAAACCGATTGAAATATTCCTGATAGCCGATTACGGATCCGGTATTTCTAAATACAAGCATATCGGCCATATCCAAATAGTTTAGCACCTGATGGGGATGTCCAATAAGGATATTAAAATGTTCTTTTAGATGGGAGGTAATAAAGAGGTCTTCTTCATAGTATTTTCTGCCTTTGGCCTCGTAATAAAAATCGGTTACGTATAAAATGGTTTTCATTAAAATATAGGTGGGATAATTGTTATTGAATGGTTCTATAGCATCTTTGCCAAGATTTCCTTCATCATTTTTGCTGCTAGAAAAGCAGTCATTTTCTGAAAATCACGGTTGGGATTGTACTCCACGATATCGGCTCCAACTACTTCTGCATCAATGTTCTGAATGAGATCAATTACCTGTCTAGAGGACAGTCCGCCCGGTTCATGATGGGATACTCCTGGGGCAAAAGCTGGATCAAAACCATCTATGTCCAAAGAAATGTAAAGTGGATTTTTGAATTTCTGGATGCTGGATAACTCCAAGTTGTTCATTGGATGTATTTCTACTCCAAACTTCTTGGCCTGTTTCGCTTGATGGGTATTTAAGGTGCGGATACCAACTTGTACCAATCGTACGGCAAATCCGTTTTCCATGATTCTCGCAAAGGGGCAGGCGTGGGAATAGGGATCACCTTCATAATGGTCATATAGATCGGCATGTGCATCTATATGTAGAATATCTAGAACAGGGTATTTCTCATGAAGGGCCTTTACAATAGGGAAGGTGATAGAATGGTCGCCTCCAAGAGTCAGTATTTTTGAATGTTCATTTAAATGGGTCTTGGTGATCTCTTCAATATCAAAATAAGCAGCAATTTCAAAATCACCCTTATCCATAATTTGGCCGGTTTCAATGGTAGTTCCATCCTCTGCAAAATAATTCATACTTCCAGAATGAAGGGCTTCCCTAATCAGTTGAGGTGCAAGTGCTGGGCCTTTTTGATAGGACGATTTGTCATCGTACTTAATGCCTTGGATAATGATATTGGACATAGTGGTAGGGGTATTGTTTGTTTTGTGTTTAAAAAGAGAACTATTTTTTAATTTTAAGAGTTACCCAATTCTTTGGGATACCTATCGGCAACGAGATTTAATTCAATTCCGTGTTCCAAATAGGCTTTAAGACCGGCCAATACCCAAGAAAAACCACCTGTAGAATCCCTTACTCCTGATAATATGTCTTCTGTAGAGCCTTTAAAGCCAGTATTGGTAATGGAAACAAAAGTTCTATAATCGTCCAAGGCTTTAAACTCCCATTCCACGAGTTGCTTATTATCTTCCTCCCCCCATTCTATAATCAGCAATTCATTGGTGACCATTTTTAGCACGTGTACTGGAACGCTATGGTTGTGCATCTCCCAAGTCCAATCTACAGTCCTTCCTTTTTCTAAAATCCCCGAGCTTTTTGTAAACCAGAATTTTGTGGTGATTTCTGGATTGGTAAAGGCCATAAAAACCTGTTCCACAGGTTTTCTAATCATCATGGCGGCGTATGCATAGTTGTTGGTATCGGTCATTATTTTAATCCTTGTTTATTTCTTTAATAGTATTAAAAGTAGGTAATTGGCACCGGTATAAGACCTATTATCAAAAATAACATGTAATAAGAATTAAGCGTTGGAACCTTATAGGTTATGGAAAATTTTAAAAGGGTGATTAGATCAGGATAGTTTAAGTCTCCTATGGACTTTACCTTGAAATGTCGGTAAAATTTTCCACTTCCTTCTAAAATTGCCTAGGGATTAGGGAGTTCTTCCCTATAGTTGAATCCTGGCGTAATATGCTTTTTAGTGGGAATCACCTTAAAATAAGCCACCTTTTTGCCCTTGCCATTTCTTTGATATTCAGGGAGCGGCCTTCAAGAATCTCTTCAAATCCTCCACTCTTTTTCCTAGTTTATTAATTCATCAATAATGGTTTTAAAACGGGCCAAACGTTTTGATAGGCCACTATTTTTTGACCTTCTACGGTGGGATGGATACCATCCGCTTGGTTCAAGGATGGTATCCCGGCTACGTCTTCTAGTAAAAAAGGAATGAGAGCTGCCTTGTTCTTTGCTGCTAGCTCTGGAAATATTTTTCTAAATTCAGAAGTATATTCCAGTCCCATATTTGGAGGAATCTGCATCCCTGCTAAGACAATCTTTGTTTCGGGGTTTTTAGATCGGACCGTATCAATGATGGCTTGTAGATTGTTGCGTGTTTCTTCTAGGGGAATGCCGCGTAGTCCGTCATTGGCACCCAATTCCAAGACAAATACATCTACTTTTTGGTTGAGTACCCAATTGATTCTATTTTTTCCTGCCGCCGTAGTTTCTCCGCTAAGGCCGGCATTTACCGCAGTATAGAATAAATTTAGAGAATCTAACCTTTGTTGGATTACGGCAGGGAAAGCCTCGTTGGGATCTAGGCCCATTCCGGCAGTAAGACTGTTACCAAAAAACAGGATTACCTTTTCAGAGGCCGCTGAGTCACTGTTATTTTCCTGTTGGATTTCCGTAGTTACCTGCTTGGATTCCTTTTTAGACGCACTTTCTCCACAGGAAAAGGTAAATAGCAGTATTAAAAAATAACAAAAGGTTAACAGCGTTCTCATAGGCTTATAGATTTTAATCAAAATCATTTCTTTATTTTGCTTCCTTTCGGAAAATGACTATAAAAGTAAGTAAATGACAAAGATATTAAACATACATAACCTAGGGAAAACCTATTCCAGTGGGTCCAAGGAATTAACGGTGCTTCATGATATTAGTTTTGATATTGAAGAGGGAGAAACATTCTCCATTGTTGGACCATCAGGAAGTGGGAAGACTACCCTTTTGGGGCTATGTGCAGGGTTGGATCAAGCAGATACGGGTTCCATCGCTTTATGTGGTACGGATATGGGAACTCTCAATGAAGATGAAAGGGCACAGTTGAGAAACCAGCATGTAGGTTTCATTTTTCAGGACTTTCAATTATTGCCTACGCTAACCGCCCTAGAAAATGTGGCAGTACCCTTGGAACTTAGAGGGGATAAGAATGCCATCAAGAGAGCAGTAGAACTTTTGGGTAAGGTAGGATTATCGGACCGTATCAACCATTATCCTTCACAGCTTTCTGGAGGAGAGCAGCAACGGGTTGCCTTGGCTAGGGCTTTTTGTAATAACCCTTCTATTTTATTCGCAGATGAGCCCACTGGTAATTTAGACGCCGAAACTGGAGAAAAAGTGGTAGAGCTACTTTTTGAACTAAACAAAGAGTTGGGGACTACCTTGGTCATTGTCACCCATGATTTGGAATTGGCACAAAAGACACAACGTATCTTGCGTTTAAAAGGAGGTAGGATTATGGAAGATGAAAAAGTTGCAGGATGATCGATAAAAACACTACACCTTATTCTAAGGCTGGATTCTCGTGGTTGTTAAAAATGGCATGGCGAGATGGTAGGACAAGTGGAAGCAAGTTGGTCCTCTTTATGGCGTCCATCATTTTAGGGATAGCTGCAGTGGTATCCATACAATCCTTTGGCGAAAACCTCAAAGACAACATTCAGTTGCAATCCAAGGCGCTTATGGGTGCCGATTATATTATTGACAGTGGAAAACCGCCCAACGAACGGGTGATGCAGATTATGGATTCCTTAGGTGGGGCCAATGCCCGGGAGATCAATTTTGCCTCTATGGCTGCCTTTCCTAAGACTGATGCCGCAAAATTGGTGCAGGTAAGGGGTATCGAGGGTGGTTTCCCTTTTTACGGGGAATTAGAAACTACGCCTGTTAATGCTGCTAAAGTATATCAAGAAAAGGGTGCCGCTTTGGTAGATGCTACCTTAATGCTTCAATTAGGCATACAGCCTGGAGATAGTATAAAGGTGGGTACTGTTACCTTGCCTATTGCCGGGGCACTAAAATCTGTTCCTGGGAGTACGGCCATCTTTAGTTCCGTGGCCCCTCCCATATTGATCCCATACAAGTTTATTGACGAAACTGGTTTAATACAACAGGGAAGTAGGGTAGATTATCAATATTATTTCGTGGCCAAAAAAGGGGCGGATATGGAACAGTTGGACAAAATCTTAGATCCGAAATTGGATGCCGAGGATGCCGATCTGGATACGCATACCTCTACCAGTGAACGCCTAGGCCGTAGGTACGATAATTTTGGTAAGTTCCTAAATCTTGTTGCTTTTATATCACTCTTGTTGGGCTGTGTGGGCATTGCTAGTGCCATTAATATTTATATCAAGGAAAAACTTAGAGCGGTCGCTATCCTTAAGTGTTTAGGGGCCTCTCGCAAACAGACCTTTGTAATTTATTTGATCCAGATTGCCATAATGGGACTTTTTGGTGGCATTATTGGAACCGCAGGTGGACTTTTGTTACAACAGTTATTTCCGTTTCTGCTTCAAGGATTAATTCCAATAGAGATCCAGATCACATTTTCAGCCCAGGCCATTTTTATGGGATTGTCATTGGGCGTGCTTATGTCCGTGCTTTTTGCACTATATCCCTTGATAGGTACTTTATACGTATCCCCTCTACAAACATTGCGAGTTGGGGTAGCGGGAGTTAAAAAATCGAGAAAGGCCTTGTTATTAGTATCCTTGGCTATTACTTTGTTCGTTTTTCTCTTTGCACTATGGCTGTTGAAAGATTGGCGCTATTCCTTGGCCTTTGTGGGATCCATCTTAGTAACCTTTTCTATTTTAGGGGGTGTTGCCAATCTATTTATGAAAGGTATAAAAAAATATTTCCCCAGCTCTTGGGGCTTTATAGCTCGGCAAAGTTTACTGAATCTTTTTAGGCCACAGAACCAAACCTTGACATTAGTATTAGCTATTGGAGTGGGTACTTTTTTGATCAGCACCTTGTATTTTACCAAGGACATACTCTTGGATCAAGCTTCTATAGAATCCAATGCCAATAGTCCTAATATGATCTTGTTGGATGTACAGGCAGGACAGGAGCTTGCTGTGGCAAATATCATTAAAAAAAGCGATTTGCCCGTTTTGGATGATATTCCCATCATCACTATGAGGGTGGAAAGTATTAAGGGTGTCATGGCTAATGATATACGAAAGGATACTACCTCCAACATCAACCAATGGGTATTGAACCACGAGTTCAGGGTCACTTATAGGGATTCCCTTATTGCATCGGAAACTATGGAAGCTGGGGAATGGACCAGGATGGTTACTTCTAGGAACCTGGTTCCCATATCTGTGAGTGATAATTTTTCGGAAGATGCCAAAGTAGTGGTTGGGGATGAACTTACATTCAATGTACAAGGTGTTCTTTTGAACACGGTTATTGGTAGTATTAGGACGGTAGATTGGAGTAGGATGCAGTTGAACTTTTCCATTGTTTTCCCCAAAGGGGTTTTGGAAGAAGCACCCCAATTCCGGGTGCTGACCACTAAAGTGCCGAATGAAAAAAAATCAGCCCTCTTACAAAAGGAATTGGTAAAACAATTCCCCAACGTTTCCATCTTGGACCTAAGACAGGTACTTTCTGTGATAGAAGGGCTTTTGGAGAAAATTTCTTGGATCATTAATTTTATGGCATTTTTCAGTATTCTCACAGGGGTTATTGTGCTTTTAGGGGCTGTACGTACCAGTAAATATCAACGTATAAAAGAGAGTGTGCTTTTGCGTACTATAGGGGCAAGGGGTAATCAGATTTTAAAGATCACTGCTTTGGAATATGCCTATTTAGGAGTCTTAGGTAGTCTATCGGGAATACTTTTATCCTTGATTGGGAGCCAATTATTGGCATTGTTGGTGTTCAAAACCTCGTTTATTCCTTCTTTGTTTCCATTTTTGGTCCTGTTTCCTGGCATTACCCTTTTAGTATTGTCCATAGGATTGTTAAATAGCCGTAGCGTTATTAAGAGTCCACCTTTAGAAGTATTGCGAAAGGAGGGACGTTAAAAGAGATTGCAGATACGAGGTATTTATTAGACCAGAACATTCTCAAATTCTGAATCTGCACAGAAGATGGCAGAGATGCGTGATTCATTGACTATGTTCACCATGGCTTCAATGGTCATTCCGTTTTCAATACTAAAGACGTTCACGTCTGTATTTCGCTCTTTCTTTACGTTTTCCAAAAGATCTCCTTGTTTAACTGAAATATTGGTGCGTTTGGGAAAACGTACCATGGTCCTTAAGTCTTCCATATCCATGGATGTGATGGTCATATTGGGATTGTTGTTTAAAATGTTCACCTCAATGGCTCCTTCCCAGTTTCTACAGATCAAAAGGGCTATCAAGGTAGATAGGTTATTGTTTTTGACACTAAAGGTTTCTTTCCAATCAATGGGGATATGGGTCATCCATAAATTAATACTCTTTTCAATGGCTAGGCTGGCGGTAGAAAAAGGTATATAAATAATAGTCCCAAAACTATTCCTTTTTGCATCTAATAAGAGTCGGTCGTAATAGGAAAAATTGGTCCCCAAGGTATCTACACTTACAAATACAATATTGGGTTTAAAAAAGGCGGCGTTCAATGATTGCATGCTCACATTGATAGTGGTATTGAAATCCGTATTATCAATAACGGTATAGGAGGCAGACACTTCACTTTCCTTAAATTTTTGGATCGCATTTCTTAGGAAGCTCTCAATGTTTCTTTGTTCCACATCATTCTCATTCTTAAGGGCCAATATTTTAATGGAGCCCTTGGGATAAATAATAGAATGGATAAGCTTATAGGAACTTCTGAGCTCTTTGGTGGTGGTCATGGGGATAAGGAGGTCGGGTCGCCATGATCTTACCTCACGCTGAGGTCTCAGTGCATTTGTCTTTTTGGTAGCCCATTCGGCCAAGGCCGTAAAGAGACCACTTCTTGAATCCCCTGCGGCAGATTTTATGTTCATCCGTACCAAATACAGGTAAAAGATCACGATAAAGATCAAGGAAAAGAGGGCTACCAGTACGTTTAGAATAAACATGATGGCAATGGATCCAAAAGCCCCTACGGCCGGGATGATCAATGGTATTTTTAAGGTGGGCCTATAACTGGGCAACCCCAAGGTCTGCTCTACCAAGGCGACTACGTTTACCATGGCATAGGTGATCATAAAAAACATGGTGAGCAAGGGCGCTATGGTATTCAAATTTCGTAAGGAGATTCCGAACAAGACTATAAAAGCGGTTACCAACATAGCAGTTACCGGTTCCCCTTTTTTTGAAAGTTTCGCCAATTGTTTGCTTTTTGGCAAGATATTTTTTTCGCCCAAGGCCAATAATATTCTCGGGGCTCCCACAAAGGACCCCAGAGCTGATGAAAGGGTTGCGCCCAAAAGACCGGCAAGGACGATAGGTCCAAAAAGGGCCTTGTCTATAAACACATTATAGTTTTTTGCCAATTCTTCCGGTGTGGCGATCATAGAGGCAACGAAAATTAAACTGATATAAATTATGGTGGTAAGGATCACCGAGGATATGGTACCGTAGGGGATGCTTTTTCGTGGATTTGTGAGATCACCGGACATATTGGCACCAGCCATTACCCCGGTTACAGCAGGGAAAAATACGGCAAAGACAATCCAAAAAGAGGAACCGCCAAAATTATTTTCTACAGATCCAGGGTAGGTACCAAACCATTCGAAATTAAAATTAAGCTCCCTGACAAAGAGGGAACCGTATATAGAGATCAGGGAAAGTATTATGATCCCTAATATGACATATTGTATTTTAAAGGCAAAACTAGTGCTGATAAAAGCAGTCCCCATGACCAGAGCAAAAATGAGCATATCCAAGATGATAGGGTTCACGTCTGGTATAATTGTCTGTATCCCTTCTCGAAAACCAAAGATATACATGGCCACGGCAATAGATTGAGCAAAATAAAACGGGATGCCAATGGCTCCGCCAATTTCTAGACCTAATGATTGTGAGATAAGACTAAAGGCACCACCACTTCCAATTCGAACATTGGTAGTAATGGAAGAAAGGCTAAGGGCGGTGGTCAAGGTGATTGCTACTGCCAATAACACTATGCCAAGGGCACCTACCACACCCGCATTACCTACCACCCAAGGCTGACGGATATACATGATGACCCCAAGAATGGTAAGGGTTGTGGGGGTAAATACTCCCGCAAAGGTTCCGAAGGTCTTTTTGGTCATTGTTGGTTATATATCGCTTAAAAAATAAAGTCAACTGTTCTGAGTTTCTGAAATGGCAGCTATAATACTCCATTCAGATTCCCTGATGGGTTTCGGATCTGGTCTTTGGGGGAAGGAAGAAGAAGATACATGGGTGTATGCTCCAACTAAAACAAGTCCGATAGATTACTTCTCTTAAAGTTAAGTAATTTTTTTAATGTGCGTTATACGGCCATTTAGGATAATGGCTATAATAAAGAATATGGGGAGATTTCTTTAAAAATGGAAACCCAGATATAGATAGTAAAACGGTTTAATTGACCGAGATTAGCCTCACATCAAAAATGAGTACAGAACCACCCGGAATACCACGGTAATCATTATTTCCATACCCCAAATCCGCAGGTACCAAAAGGATGCCATTGCCACCTTCTTTAAAATAGGGAATGCCCTCTGTCCATCCTTTTATTACTTGGTTCAGGCCAAAGGAAATACCTTCTGCATCACTTTCATCAAAGACATTTCCATTGATGTAGTAGCCCTTATAGGCAACGGTTACGTTAGATGTTGCTATAGGTTGTGCCCCTGTTCCGGCTTCATTGATGACATAATATAATCCTGAATCGCTTTTTTTGGCCTCTAAATTGTTTTCGGCTATATAAGCAGTAATTTCCTGTTCGTTTTTAGTCACATAATCTATGTCTTCCGTTTTCTTATCAGATTCACAAGATATTAAGACGGTAAAGACCAAAGCTAACAAGTAATATTTCATAGGAAACTGCTATTTTTTTAAGCCACAAATATAGCAAAATACTTAGCTCCAAATAATCCTTAATAAACTTTAGATTTGAATTGACTTATTCATTTTGTTGATAAAGTAATAAAGAACTCTAGGTAGCATTTTCATACGCTTCATTTAGCCAATTTTTAAGTTGTTGGTCCACTTCATCAATAGTTGTGATTTGCACTCTATGGGTACACATAGTACCAAAAGGACCGGAGTTCTCCAAGCGTGCGGTTTCTTCTTTGCCCACTAGTTTTAATCCAAGATCTATTCTGGTTTTGGTGGCCGGTTTGATCAATGCAAATTGTTTTTTTCTTATAAGACTAACGGTTCCTTTTTTAGGGCTGATGACTACATCAGGGCCAAATTTTTTAATGGTGGCGATGAGCTTTTTGTAAATGAGAAGCAGCTGTTCCTTGCCCTTATATTGATTGGTAACAAGATCCTCTGGGGCCTCTACTTCATCTTTGGAAAGGATTACGATAGTGTTGGCAAAACCATGTGTTACCCCATTTTCTTTTTTTAGAAATTGCATAGCTTCAGAGTGTTTAGCAAAGCTCTTGGACTTTAAAATGTTTTTCCATTCCTGAAGTGATTTACCAGTTTTTTCGGGCATATTGTCAATCATTGTCTGAAGTGCTTTGTCCATAGTTTTAATTTTATGTACGTGGTAAATACATACTGTTGTATTTTTTCTTCGTTAATATAACTTTAAAATTTGCCAGTGTGGTTGGTCAAAATTTTCGACATTATTTAGTTCTCAATCATTCTTCCACCTTTCTAATCTAGGAAGACCAGCGGCAAATAGGCGAGCTACCATCCCTGGAAAACCCATTTCCTTCATTTTCTTAACGCAGAATTTTTTCATGTCATCCACGGTGAAATCAGGTTGGGTAAAAGCCCCATCTTGGTAACAATAACTGCAGTATAATAGGCTACGGGTACCATCCAAATTGGACCCCCCTTTTTTCAGGTCTTTGCGCATGGGCATGCCACGACTTTGGCAATTTTTATATGTTTTCATAACTACAGGGATTTAGAAAAACACCTTAAGTTAAGGGATTTCTCCTTCATTTACAATGCCTAGGGTCCGTGCAAATCAAAATATAGTCAGCTTTTCTTGCCCCCATTTTTAATCCATGCTTCAATCTTTTCTTCTAATAGTACTAACGGGAGGCTGCCGGAATTCAATACCTGATTATGGAATTCTTGAATGTTGAACCCTTCTCCAAGGGCAGATTCGGCTCTTGTCCTCATTTCTCTGATCTTTAATTGGCCTATTTTGTAGGATAGGGCCTGCCCCGGAGTGGCCATATAACGTTCTATCTCAGAAATTATAGCGTCTTCTGATTCTGCTTCGTTCTCCAAGGAATATTGAATGGCCTGTTCCCTGGTCCATCCTTTTCCATGAATTCCGGTATCTACTACAAGTCGTATAGCCCGGTGCATCTCCATGCTCAGCATCCCAAAGTATTGGATAGGATCTTCGTAAAGCCCCAATTCTTTTCCCAAGGATTCAGCATAAAGGGCCCATCCTTCCACAAATACCCCCATACTTTCTGGATGGAGGAATTCAGGTAGATTTTTATTTTCTTGTTGTAGTGATAGTTGGTAGTGGTGTCCGGGGATGGCCTCGTGTAGAAAGAGGGCTTCATTGGCATATTTGTTATAAGTGGCTACATCAGGAATGGGTACGTAAAAAATACCCGCCCTAGAAGCGTCTTTGGTACCCGGTACATATTCCGCACTTGCCGAAGCTTCTCGGAATGCTTCAGTACGTCTTACTTCAAAATCAGCTTTCGGACTTATATCAAAAACTTCTTTTAGTTTTAGGACTATCCTGTCTTTTATGCTGTTGAAATTATCAATCACCTGACTTGGTTCTGTAAAAGGCATCTGATCTTTGCTAGTTCTGATATGTTCAAAAAAGACTTTGATATCCCCTTTAAAGCCGATTTTGTTTTTTGCATTTTCCATTTCAATGAGGATGCGGGTGACCTCGCTTTTTCCCAATTCATGAATCTCATCTACCGTCATATTGGTAGTGGTATGATATTTTATGAGATAGTTGTAGGTCTCCGGTCCGTTGGGCAAGGCACCTAACCCTGAAGACTCCCTGCAACCGGGCAGGTATTCTTGGATCAGGAATTGCTGTAAGGTTTTGTATTTAGGTTTTAGTTTATCGGAGATCATACCGCTGTATGCTAATGTGAGACGATCACGGTCCTCTTTGGAAAATTCTTCTGGCATTGTGGTGATAGGAGTAAAGAACAAATGGTCTTCTACAGCATCAGTAATGAAAGGATCCAATTGTGGAATCATCTTTTCTGTGAGCACTTTTGGTAATACAACGCCTTTGGACATTCCCTCTTTCATTTTAACCATGCTGGTATCTAAAAATACAAGGTAGTCATCTACGCGTTCCAGCCAGTTGTCATAATCCTTAACGGTATGAAAAGGCTGCACACTCTTGCCTGCTGCCAGTTGGGCCACATAGAGTTGTAGGGAGGAGATTTGTCCTAGAGGCATTAATTCAAAACTAGGCATGTCGTAGATGGGGGAGGCTATGGTTACCATTTTATTGTTGAGACCCTCAAGTTTTATATTAGAGTCCCATTGCAATACTTTGAGACTCATCCATTGTTCTGGAGAGACCGAAGTGGAATCGTATTTTTTGGATGCTTCTAAAAATTGACCGTAGGTGGCGATCAGGTTTTTTTGGTAGGGGTCTGATATGTAATTGGCAATGCGGTCATTGTATTTGGTTTCCCCTCCTTTGCTAGACTCTATAGGGTTAATCCGCTGCTTGAACTGATAGTAATCTTGAAATAGACTGTCCAATGAAGCGGAATCATCTCGACCAGGAGTAGGTTTTTGTTCTTTGCATGCAGTGAATAGTGTTAAGAACAGGAGTAGAGTTATAGAATGTAATTTCATGATTTATTTTGGCTAAATTGGTTTAACCCTTAAATATATCGATTTTGATGGAAAGGTAAAACTGATTTTTTGGTTCTTACAATACACTTATTTAGTGTAGGTTGTTTTCTAGGTATTTTTTAAGGCTTTGTTTAATAAAATAATCCCACCCGTTTTCTGTACTCTCCCTTGTAAACTCGGGAATATCGTCTGGGAAAGCTTCTATCACTATATTGGTAAGTCGTAGGCTTCTTTTTTCACCTTCATCCAAAAGCTCAAAGGTCACAAAGGCTTCTCCTTTACATTCCAAATAGCTCCAATGATAGGTGATTTTTTTAAAGGGAATGGCCTTTTCAATACGCCACAGATGGTTAAAAGTGCGCTCTTCTAACTGTACAGCAAAACTGGTATGGAACCCGACCTCTGGTTCAAACGCAGGGATATTCTCAAAAAACCACCCTTTCTTATGTTCCAAATTAGTAATGGCTTTCCAAAGAACTTTTACAGGCACTGGGTATTCCTGTTCTACAATAATAGGTATGTCTCGGGATTGTTTAATCATGGGGTGTTGTTTTAGTCGTCCAATTCTTCAATGCGCAATAGGTGCATTAGCCTGTGGGCAATAGGTGCAAAAAAGATGGCCACGGTACTCAGGAAGATCACTCCGCTGAATAGGGCGTAGAAGGAGGCGAAGAATTTAGCGCCCTCGGTCTTCATCTCGTTCACGGGTCCCATTCCGGTAAGGATCATGGAGGCATTGTAGAAACTGTCTATGTATTCCAAATCTCCAAAATAATGATATCCAAAAATGCCGATGCCAATGGATATCAATAAAAGCATTAGGGAGTAGAAGGCATATTTTAAAACCCTTTTGGCAAATTCCCTTGGTGGGAGCATGCCTTTGTTCTTTTTGGTATTCATAGGTTGTAGTGCTGATCCGCAAATTAGTTATTTGAGGGATAGTTAAAGGTATGGGTTTCCAATTAAGGGCATGGCTTAGAGTATTAAAAATTGGTGTCTTATGTATAGCTAATTTATTGTAATTAAGTAGTTAATGAGAGCATGAATTTTCAGGTACGGTTTTATATATATTCCTAGTAAGTGTAAAAACCTCTGGCTAGTGATGAACAATAAAGCGACTGTTTTAGTATTAATTTTTAAAAGCATGGGGTTTATCCATTAGTTTTTTTCCAAAACATAAGGGTTAGGAATTAATATGTGAATTATGTAACTCTTCTCAAAAAATATGGAACAAAAACCCAAGGGTATATGTTGATCTTTACATTGGAATTTGAAAAATCACAACCCATATAAACTTAAAAATAAAACAAATGAAAAATTCAATATTTATTTCAGCCCTCATTGTATCTAGAACTCTTATTTACACAGAAAAAACCAAAAGAAGTAAAGCAAGAAACCGAAGTAAAAACTGTTAAAACAAACCATGGAGAAAAGGTTACCAAAAAAAGTGTAAAAGTAGCTACTAGAGAAACATCTAACATTGAGTTAGATAAGAACGATAAGAACAATAAGAACAAGATAGATCAAGATCGTGTAAGCTCAACTATAAAAGTAGAAAAAGAAGTTTATATAGATAATGATGATAGTGGCTATAATTCTTTATCAAAAGAAACATATTACATTTCAAAAGGGCGTACTTATATTTTCTCTCCTATTGAAAAGGGTTTGGCATAAGCTTTAATTTAGAAAATGAACAAGCGGTAGAAATTGGTAACTCTTGGGTTTCAAGTAACCAATCCTATTATATTGTAGAAGGAGAAACACATTCTGGTATTGGTCATTTTAATACTAATGGAGATTTTGTAGTAGAATACTATAATAAAGACACCCAAAAAGTTGAAGTAAAAACATATCTGAAAAACTAGATTTTACTATTCATTTAATACTAAAAGTCCTGAATCAATCAGGACTTTTTTGAATTTTAGATTTTTAATAACATGTAGGATTTATGTGGATCTACCTTTTCTAAAAACTCTCAGTCTGCCTTGCCCAATCTAGGGCCTTAGTAGCGTGTTAAACTTCTCCCAAAGAGTAATTTTTGGCTTTTTTTTACGTCTAAGGGAGGGTGTGCATAAGGGTGCTTATTGCGCCCATCACAACAATTGAATAAAGAAGTAAAATGAAAGATACTAAAAGGCAACAAAATGAAACCAACACATTTGTTGACAGGCTATTAACCCGTCATGAGAGTTGGAGAAATCACCGAAGACATACTTTATTAAGACTAATACGGTTTTCTTAAGGACTAATAATAATATAAAGGAGGGCGAAAGTCTTCCTTTTTTATTTGAGGTGTTTTCACCCACACTCTACTTTTCCGCATAAGTTTGTTTTTTTTAGTATTTAATCCGCTCAAATGGAAAGTATTTCAGCGCACCAGTAGCTTTTGTGTAAGAGGTCCACTCACAAAATAAATGTGTTAGAGTTATGGCTTTCTGTCCATGCCTTTTCAAGGCATTTCTTGGTTAATGAGTGTAGTTTTTCTGAATTGTCGTAAAAATTTATTAACAGAACTGTAATGGGCTTAGATACCATAAGATTAACTTTTAAGCCTGTGCCACTTATTTTTTGTGTGATTTAAGTGTTTTGTACACGTCATCAAAAATTTTAGGTCTATCAGCAAGGACAATCAGTGTGTCCTGTGCTTCAATTTTTGTTAAACCGTTTGGAATTATATAGGTATCATCTCTTTTAATCATTGCTATTATCGCATTTTTTGGAAAGCCTAATTCCACGATTTTCTTATTTACTGCAAAACAGTCTGAAGTTATCAAGAGTTCTTTCATTTTAGCTTTGGGATATTCTGCCAGTAGTAAATCAGTTGTAGTCAATTTCTTTTGTTTTTCTGGTAATCCTACATTTAACCATTTTGCAATAATGGAAAGTGTCGTTCCTTGAATTAATATGGATGTAACTGAAATGAAAAACACAATGTTAAAAATCATGCTTGCTTTGTCAATTCCTGCCAAAAGCGGATAAGTCGCAAACACAATTGGAACCGCTCCACGCAACCCAACCCAAGAAATGTAAAATCTTCTTTTCAGCTTCATTTTAAAAAAGATAAGACTGATAAATACGCCTAAAGGTCGGGCAATAACTATCAGGAACAATGAAATGAGTAGTCCAATACCCATATAAGGAATGATTTGTGAAGGAAAAACAAGCAAGCCTAAAGTAAGGAATAGAACAATTTGCATGAGCCACGCCAAACCATCAAACATTTTCAAAATGGTTTTTTTGTGTATCAGGTCTTGATTGCCCAAGTAAACCGCACAAATGTAAATGGCAAGAAACCCGTTGCCACCTACAAAATTAGTAGCAGAAAAAGTAATGAACATTAGGGCGATGACTAGCACAGGATAAAGCCCTTCAAAGTCAAGTTTGATTTTGTTAATGGTAAATTTGCTAAGTATGCCAAAAGCAAAACCTGCGATACCTCCTAAAATCATTTGCTGTAAAAACAGGGAGATTATAGATACAATACTTTGGTCTTGATTGATTACTAAAGTTAAAAATACAATGGTCAGCACATATGCCATGGGGTCATTACTTCCGCTTTCCAACTCTAAAGTAGGTCTTAAGTTAGTTTTTAGTGCAAGACTTTTTGAGCGTAGGATTGAAAATACAGCCGCTGCATCTGTTGAAGATACAATCGAACCTAATAACAAACTCTCATAAATAGTAAAGTCAGTAACAAACCACACAAAAGTGCCCAGTGAAACTGCTGTCAATAAAACGCCAAATGTGGATAATACTATTCCTTCCCGAAGAATGGGCTTTACGGCTGTCCAATTGGTATCAAGTCCGCCGGAAAATAAGATAAAGTTTAGGGATACTATGCCGATGAATTGGGCAAGGTTTGGATCATCAAAACGGATACCTCCAATGCCATCAGAACCTGCCAACATTCCAATTGTCAAAAAGAGCAATAAAGTAGGGACACCAAACTTATAAGAAGTCTTACCAGCAAAAATACTTACAAGAAGTAATAAAGAGCCAACTAATAGTATATTTTCAATAGTTAAAATCATTCCTTACCCGTTTATATCAAGGCCTACAAAGATACACCTACTCTTCTAAAAGGGCGGTAAAATGGGGACACAGTTTTCACTTTTACATTTCTAATTATGTTTTCGCTTACTCTAAACTGTTTAGGAGTTGTTCAGGATTATAGCTAATGGTTTTGGATGTGAAAAGCTGCAGACTTATAACTGATTTTTTTTGATTTAGAAAAAAATGATAGTGGAAAGAAACAAACTTTAAAATATGTTCTCAACAGCTATTTTTGCACATGTTGATCGCTACTGATTTTTATTAAATCCACTTTTCCATAAGTGATTTTTTTATTTCACCAATGACAGAACAGGAAGACTGGACAGTCTTAAATATGGTTCCAAACTTTTCAATATTCTTGTGGAGTAAATCAATATTTAAATGACTGTCTTGACTATAAACTCTCAGTACATAATTTATGTCGTCCAACCTTGGCGGTTTCTCAAGGTGTGTTGCGTTCACCGTTATTTCAGCCTTTGAGTATTCAAAATTGATTAGAATAGAAAAACGCTCCACATTTTTAAGGATACAAACTGAAAATGATCCTAAAAATAATTCGCCTGGATTTGCTAAACTAGCCCCTGCTTTGGGGTATGCCAAAATACATTCATTTGAGTTAAAAATTTATCCGTGACTGATTAGTATTAAATGTACATTAGCCTCCTAATAATTATTAACCTAATGTTTAATTAAATTTTATGTATATGAGAACTTATCTTGCATTTTTAGTATTACTTGTTGTAACGGGCAGTTCTGTATACGCCCAAGAAATAAATATTGGATTAAAGGGGGATTAAATGCCTATACCCTAGGCGGCGATGACACCAATGATATTAAAACTAAATTAGGTTTCAATCTTGGTCTTTTGGGGCACATTCATTTATCAGAACAATTTGGTCTTCAACCCGAAATTATTTATTCCACACAAGGAGCTAAAGGCAATGATGGTGACCTGAAACTAAATTTAGATTATATTAACGTACCTGTTCTTTTTCAATATATGTACGACAATGGTTTTAGAATTCAAGCCGGTCCACAACTTGGTTTTCTAACTAGTGCTAAAGCCAAGGGTGATGGAGTAAGCGTAGATGTTAAAGATGCTTTCAAAACTATCGATTTTGCGCTAAGTGTTGGTGCCAGCTATGTAGACTCAGCATCAGGTTTTGGGGTAGACGCACGTTATAACTATGGAATTAGTAATATCAACGAAGATGATTCTTCTAAAGCCTACAATAGAGGTTTTCAAGTTGGTGTCTTTTATTTATTTAAGCATAAATCGTAAGAAATTCAAAACCAGCGGTCTTTACGTATGAATGACCGATAAGCTAATTAACAATGTCGCCCATTTTACGTGGGCGACATTGTTTTTTACTCTTGTAAGGGTATGTTCATTGTGTTGCAAAGATATTGCAGAACTGTTTGGGACATTTTAAAACGAACATTTCTTAAACCATTGGTGGTGTTAAATACTTCCAACAAAATCTAAAAAGACCTTTTTATGAAGTTCCATATCCATATTAGGAGAAAGTGATACCCTGGCAATATAATCCTTGTCGCCCTCTTTAGTTGTGCCTTGTGTAGATGTTGCGGGTATTGTCCAGTAACATCCATGTAACTGCCCATAACTCACACAATACTTGCTTTCATGGGGGATTTCAGTAATCATTAAATTGATTAATTTCAAATTCAACGCTCTTTTATATGATTCCCTTTCTTCAGCCGTTGTTCCTTTGGTGGGTAGATCCAATGAAAACACTGAGGGGGTAAAGCCTTGTTGTGCCAATTCTTCTGAAACAAAATTGATTTTCGCCCCCGGTAAGGTGTCGTGAATGAAGGTTACAAATTCACGGGTATTGGTATAAGCATCCTGAATTCTCCGATTCATAGAAGGTAGTTGTTTTGCCAATATTTCCGTTTGAAGCGCGGTAGCTTCGTTATTACAAAGTCTCAAATGCGTATCTATGTTGTCCATTAAGGCTTCGGCCTTGTTATTTGCAACACAATAACCAGCAGTACATTGTCCGCCGCTAGGAAACTTGGATCCACTAGCATATGAAATAGCTCTAACTGTTGAGAGAATTTCGCCTTCCCCTAAAAAATGCACATTAGGACAGAAGGTTTGATCTAAAATAAAAACTGGATCTATAGCCAATTCACCTTTTTCCGTTTTGCGGGATGCACTTAAAACCGCCTTTAGTTTTTGAAGATTGGGAACTTCAACCCTAGGGTTTGTTGGAATTTCAGCGATGATGTAAGGGATAGCATCTTCGTTTGCAATTTTATTTAAAATGGCATCAAGGCTTTGGACCATATTGTTGTCACCATCCACCGGTAAATCCACTACTTCCACATTGTTAATGCAAGCCGCAACCCGCCTTGCTTGGTCATTTGTTCCACCATAGCAGTTTGGGGGAACAATAAATTTAATAGCCTTTCCTTTGTGATTATCTAGGGCATCGTGTATAAGCCCCATCATTATGGCATATTGAATAGATAGTCCACTAGAAGCAACCAAGGGTGTTATGGATGTACCAGTAATCTCCTTAATTGAATCTAAGACCAATATTTTGTTTGTCTCGTCCTGATAGCTATCAATATTACTTTTCTGGGGAGCAATAGAAGACTGACTTGCTAGCGACTTCAAGGCCGTAAGACAATTGATAGGCGTCATTGCAATCGTCTCTCTTCGTCTCACATGCTGAATGTCTGAGATATAATTTTCACTTTGCTTTCCATTCACTACTAATACACTTCCCAAGTTTGTGTACATAGTGATAAAGAAGTCAATCTCGGCAGCTTTCGGGAGGGTAAGATCAATAGTAGAAATTTCATCTTGTTGAGAAATGAAAATGGTGCTGCCGTTAAAATTGGAAATGGATGATAGGCTGTCCACCTTCTTTAAAACAAATTTATATCCATAAACGCGCTGCAGTATATCAGCATCAAAAAAACCAGGTAGTTCACCTTTATAAAGGATTTGAGTGTTTTTATGGTCTAGTAGATTCTTTCTTAAAACAGCTAAAATCGGGGCGGTCTTAGACGAAAAACTGATGACTCTTTCTGGATTTATGGCATTTAAGTGGGCAATTGCCCATTCCAATATACAAGATAGGGGATGACCCAGTCTTATGTAGTCGTAGGCAGTGGGTAGTTCTTTAAGTGCCGATGCATCAGAATTATTGTCATTAAATAGGTTTTGGAACTCACTTAGGAACTGAGTTTTGGCTAAGTTTTCATTAAAAATATCTAACCGATGGGTGGTTAGACCCACCCAGCCAGGTGGCATATTTTCCAATACCTCTTTAATATAATCTAACATTTTATTCTCTTCCATTATGTTCCCTTTTAGACAGGCTGCTAATTTACAATTATTGGATGTATATGAAGAATGTTACAAGAGGTTTTGTTCCCTTGTGTCTAATGTTGGTGTATGAATCGTAGCCCACCATATTGTCACGAATGTGACGCTCGGGCTAGCCGGGGCTAACTACTTTTTTTTGACGAATCTTCATTGTCTTTTTTGTTGCCCTGTTGCATTAAGGAAGTTCCCACTCCAGCACCAATGGCTATTCCTACACTAAGCCATAGTCCTAAATTGCCTGTTGCAACACCAACAGCAGTTCCTATGGCTATTCCAATTGCTATTCCAGATCCTAGTTTTTTATCTTTTTTCATTTTTGAATGGTTGTAGCTACCGTTTGACTAAGGTGGACCTATTTACTTTAGATCTTTTTAAAACCCTTTTTATAAGTTTAGACAAGGAAGCGTTCATAAAACTAATTAAAAATTTACGAGAATAATCTAATGCAGTTCTTTTTTCTCCTCCTATTTATCTCCCCCTTCCCATACCTAAATATTTAATGGGTTATCGTATCTTTGCACCATGGTAAAAAACGAAGTGATGGCACTGGTAGATAAAGGGGAAATGCTCCCCTTAATGGAGGAATTCTATACCATCCAGGGAGAAGGGTTTCACAAGGGCACCGCCGCCTATTTTATTAGGGTAGGAGGTTGCGATGTGGGCTGCCATTGGTGTGATGTAAAGGAAAGCTGGAATGCAGAAACGCACCCGCCAACCCATATCTCGGCCATTGTGGACAATGCTGCAAAATATTCGGATACCATTGTGGTGACAGGAGGAGAACCCCTTACATGGGACATGAACCCGCTAACCGCTGCCCTAAAAGACAAAAACCTACAGATACATATAGAGACGTCTGGCGCCTATCCGCTTACCGGTCATTGGGACTGGATCTGCCTCTCACCTAAAAAGAACAAACTGCCGGAGGGGGTGATCTATGACAAGGCACATGAGCTTAAAATGATCATCTTTAACAAGCACGATTTTATCTTTGCCGAGGAACAGGCAGCCAAAGTAAACGGCAACTGTATCCTATACCTACAACCAGAATGGAGCGTACGTGATAAAATGGTACCCCTCATTGTAGAGTATGTAATGAAAAACCCTAAATGGAAAGTCTCATTACAGACCCATAAATATTTAAATATCCCCTAATAAAAAAGTTCCTTCTGAATCATCAAAAGGAGCTTTTTTATATTCTATCAACTATCAACTATCAACCATCTAACGTCCTCCATTAGCCTGCAGGTCTCGCCTGCATTCTGCATCCAATTCTGGTACGGCTCCATTTTTAGCGGTCAGCATTTTTTTCATTCCTCTTCCAAATTCTAGGGCGGCCTCCATTAAACAACCGTCAATATCACAGTGGCTATCGCCTTCTATAACACCTGCGGAATTCTCAGATTGTGATTCGTGGGGATTCACCATATTGCCTCCTAAATTCACCAATCCAAATAAATGTCCAAACTCATGGTGCATGGTAGCGGTTTCAGCTGTAGCAACAGTGATCAGAATACTAGAATTGGCCAGTTTACGAACGGTACGTTCATAGATCACCATGGAGGTATTACGGTATACCGCTCCTAATGTGGCTAAATTGCTGTCCGGGTCATCTGAGTCGGCAGGGGCATCGGCAAAATAAATATATACGGCTATAGTATTTCCGTCATTATAGGCCGTCCTATTTTTTTTCTCCAAATCATCAATTTCCTTTAAGGTCAAAGTTTCTTCATTTGGAGATGGTAATTCTTTTAAGATGACTTCTATGTCTTGCTTGAAAGTTACTTCCTTTAAGTATTCCTCAACATCGCTAATAGTCTGTTGTGCGGGTCTAAAACCTGTTACGTAGGCTATTTCTATCAACAGTTTTGTATAGGAGTCGTTAGACAACAGATCATTGGCAG
The DNA here is from genome assembly GCF_040566695.1 of Sediminicola arcticus. Lineage (NCBI taxonomy): Bacteria > Pseudomonadati > Bacteroidota > Flavobacteriia > Flavobacteriales > Flavobacteriaceae > Sediminicola > Sediminicola arcticus. The sequence goes on from NZ_JBEXAE010000002.1 coordinate 149,370, forward strand.
AATCTCCGGTTCCCTGAAGGTTGGGGGTCTTGTTGATGACAACGGATTCTTCCGATGCCGATCCCCCACTAGAATCTTTGGAACAACTAATTATAATGGCTACTGCCGCAACCGCTAGGTATACATATTTCAATTTCATAGCATCAAAAATATTTAATTTCTATTTCGTTTACCTTACTTACGATAACGAAACCAAAAGGGTTCTATTGTAAATTTAAGGTGAGCTTAGCTAAATAGTCGTAATGTTCCCCTTCGCTTACAAGCTCACAGTTAAAATTGGAACTCTGTGCCGCCCGTTGCAGGGTGTTGTAATCTATATATAACCAGGCAAGCTCTTTGGTCTTTTGCTTTTTGTATTCCATGGTAAAGGTGACCTCCCCGTAATAATTCTCTGTATCTGGGATCCAATAGCCACCATCCTCGTCTTCTTCGAACATATAGATGATATCACTGGAATCTATCAACAACTGTCCCCCTGGTTTTAGTAGGGTCTTGATATGGGTAAAAAATTGGTCCAAATATTTAAGCTCTCCCACAATCCCAATGCCATTCATGAGCATCAAGAGGGTATCAAAGGTTTGGTTCTTAAAATCATAGAAGTCCGACCGCACCACTTTTTTTATCCCCCTCAGTTTGCAGACTTCCACAGCTCCGGGTGAATGGTCCAAAGCAGTAACGTCTAACCCCTTTTCCTGTAGGTATAGGCTATGGCTTCCAGCGCCGCAACCAATATCCAAAACCCTGCCTTTGCATAGTTTTAGAGCACGTTGCTCCAAAGAGGGCATGACCTTGAACTTGCGGAAGAGATAAGGCACGGGGATAACATCTTCTTCATCTAAAGAGGAATAGGTTTTAATATCCTCTGTATAGCTACCCAATTGGTAATCTAGAATAGCGTTTCCAAAAATGTCGTTCTCCATTTAAATTTGTATTTTCCATGCAAATGTGGCATTTTTACGCCACTTTAAAAAGTTTAATGCCCCATGGATGATGTCTTACGCAACCTCCCAAAATTAGCAAATGAAAAGCATACGGAAAACAAAAAGTTCTTTGCTAAATTAAAAAAGAAGCCACCTAAGGATTTGGACTACGTTATGCAGGAACTCCATGAGGAAGAATTTAAACGCACCGATTGCCTTTCCTGCGCCAATTGCTGCAAAACAACAGGCCCCCTATTCACTACTCCTGATGTGGAGCGGATAGCAAAACATCTACGATTAAAACCCCAGAAATTCATTGACACCTATTTAAGGATAGATGAGGAGAACGATTATGTATTAAAGAGCGTTCCTTGTGCCTTTTTAGATGCCGAAAACTATTGTATGATTTATGATGTGCGTCCAAAAGCCTGTAGGGAGTTTCCACATACAGACCGGAAAAAGTTCCAACAAATCAGTAACCTCACCCTTAAGAATGTAGAAATATGCCCAGCGGCCTTTAATATTGTGGAGGAGATGAAGCGGAGGGTAAAATTAAAATAGGGGGTGCAATAGGAAGCGTAATTTTTAATTGAGATATGTTTTTTGTTATTTGAAAATTTAAGAAGGTTGCTTATATTGCAGGTATGGAATCTATCATCAATTATTTCGAAACCATCCCCTCTTCGCACAGGAGTATCATCCTAGTATCTGGGATTACTTTTTTTTGGTTACTGGAATATGCCGTGCCCTTATTTCGGTTCAATTATAAGAAGGTTAAGCACGGGAGCATCAATATATTTTTTACGTTTACCACCATCATTGTCAACTTTGTCTTAGCCTTTGTATTATTGAAGACTAGTGATTGGACCGTGGCTCATAATTTTGGGATCCTCAATTGGGTTGGTGGCATGCCCTTATGGGGTAAAATAATTCTGGGAGTGGTATTATTGGATTTTATAGGGGCTTGGTTTGCCCATTGGATTCAGCACAAGATAAAAGTACTTTGGGGTTTTCACCTGATTCATCATACGGACCAAGAGGTAGATACCACCACGGCCAATAGGCATCATCCGGGGGAGAGCGTTATTCGTTTTCTATTTACCTGTTTTGGGGTGATCATAGTAGGGGCGCCCATAGGTATTATCATGTTGTACCAGTCCCTATCCGTAGTGTTTTCGCAATTCAACCATGCCAACATTACCTTGCCAAAGAAGGTGGACGATCTATTGAGTTATGTGATTGTTTCTCCCGATATGCACAAGGTGCACCATCACTATGTACTGCCGTATACGGATTCTAATTATGGGAACATTTTTTCTATCTGGGATCGACTTTTAGGGACGTTTACGAAATTACCCAATGAGGCTATTGTTTATGGTGTAAACACGCATCCCAATGCTGCGGACAATGCCAACATTGGTATTCTTTTAGGGGTTCCTTTTAAGAAAAAGAAAAAAATGGGAATTGAAACTACTTCCGTTAAGCTAGAGCAATAAACGCTCTAATTATATAACAGATATTTTATCCTAATTTTTCTAAAGGTATCCAAGTCGGCCTGCCATGTTTTTTTGATGTCCTGTTCGGTGAGCCCTGCCTCAATTTGTTGTTGCAACTTCTCCGTTCCCGAGTGTTTGGTAAAGGAATCGGTCAAGAAAAATGTATTCTTATCGGTGGTATTTTTATACGCATCTATCAACCAAGCCAAGGAAACCCTTTGTAGTTTTGGCGTGTTGGATAAGTCCTTGCCATAGCAAGTCTTCCCTTCCTCCTTAGGAGATTTGGATCCAAAGTTTGGCTTAGGCACATAGTTGAAAGTATAGGCCGAAGGTTTTAAAAAGGAAGCTCCATATCTTTGAAACTGGGATTCTGTGCCCCGCCCTGCATTGACGTTGGTTCCTTCAAAAAGCCCAAGACTAGGATAGAGGTTAATGCTCTTGTCATTAGGTAGATTAGGGGAAGGCCTTATAGGAAGGTGGTATTCGGTGTTGTGGGTATAGTTTTTTAAAGGGATCACGATGATGTCGGCCTTCAGTTTGCTATCTAACCATGCTTCGCCATTAAGCATTTGTGCGTATTCCCCAATGGTCATTCCATAGACTAACGGTATTGTGGTCATGCCCAAAAAGCTGGTTTGCTTGGCCTCCATAGTAGGGCCGTCCACATAACTAGCATTCGGATTTGGACGGTCCAAAATAATCAAAGGAATATTATTCTTGGCACAGGCCTCCATTACCAATTGTAAGGTGGCTATATAGGTATAGAATCGCACCCCCACATCCTGGATATCAAAAAGCACCACATCTAAACCTTGTAGTTGCTCATCTGAGGGCTTTTTGTTTTTTCCGTAAAGGGATATTAAGGGCAAGCCCGTCTTGGTATCCAAACCGTCTTTCACTGCTTCCCCTGCATCTGCTTCTCCGCGGAATCCGTGTTCGGGCGCAAAGACCTTTTTAACATCTATCTGAAGGGATAAAAGAGAGTCTACCAAATGGATATGTCCTTCTTTTTTGAAGATAACACTAGTCTGGTTGCCCACTACGGCCACCTTTTTATTCTTGAGCAAGGGCAGGTATTCCTGAGTACGGTTAGCAGCCATGATCAAGGAATCTGTCAGGGGGGTGTGCTGCTCAACTAAAATGGGATCCTCTGTATTTTTGTGGGATGTCATTTTGTTTCCACAAGAAGAAAGTATCAAAACCCACAATAAAAATGTACTTTTGAAAATGGATAAAAACCCCATAGATTGAATTTAGAATTTTTTATTGCCAAGCGACTCATCAAGGGCAAAGAGCATAAAAGTAGTATTTCCGCACCAATTATAAAAATAGCAATTGTTGCTATTGCATTGGGGGTTATTATGATGCTGATTGCCATAGGAACAGGCGTAGGCCTCAAATATAAGATTCGTGAAAAAGTCGCCGCCTTCAATGGGCATATCCAAATATACAACTATGATAATAACACTTCCGATGTATCAGTAGTCCCCGTATCCTTAGAACAGGAATTTTATCCTGAATTTAAAGATATAGACGGCATTCACCATATACAGGCGGTGGCTAGTAAGGGTGGGATTATCAGAACAGAGGATACCTTTGAGGGAATCATTGCCAAAGGGGTAGGCAAGGATTACGATTGGGAGGTGTTCAAGGATTATTTGGTAACGGGTACCTTGCCTAAGTATACGGGGGAGTTAAATGATGAGGTGCTCATATCGCAAATTCTCGCCAGTAGATTACAGCTTAAGACCGGAGATTTCTTTTTCACTTTCTTCCTGAAGGATGATGACCCTTCCCAGATTCCCAACCAACGAAAGTTTAAAATAGTCGGAATCTATGACAGTGGTTTTGAGGAGTTCGATAGCAATTATATTTTTGTAGACCTGCGACACATCCAACGGATGAACAAATGGGAGAGTAACCAAGCAGGGAATTTTGAAGTATTTCTAAACAGTTTTGATGATATAGACCAAAAGACCAAAGAAATTTATGGAAAAACGGTCTCTAATTTAGATACTCAGAACATAAAGGACAAATACTATAAAATCTTTGAGTGGATAGGGCTGTTCGATTTTAATATCGCCCTTATTATAGGAATCATGGTAATTGTAGGCGGCATCAATATGATCACCGCTCTGTTGGTACTCATCTTGGAACGCACCCAAATGATTGGCATCCTAAAAGCGTTAGGATCTAACAATTGGAGCATTAGAAAAGTGTTTCTGTACAATGCTACCTATTTAATCGCTGTGGGCCTTTTCTGGGGTAATGTATTAGGCTTGGGATTGTTGTTAGCACAGGAGAAATATCGCGTGTTTAAATTTCCGAATCCTCAAGAATATTATATTGATTATATCCCCGTGCATATAGATGTGGTCACCGTGATCATTCTCAATGTAGGGGTTCTATTTCTTTGCCTTTTAATGCTCTTGATTCCTTCTTATATCATCACTAAAATATCCCCTGTAAAGGCTATTAAGTTCGAATAGGAAAGGCATCCAATATGCATTGTATAGCAAAATATATACTCCAAAAATTCATATTTTTTTAAAGAACGAAGGATCGTTTTCCTCATCAATGGACTAACCTTGTTTGCCTTTACTAAGGTGAGAAGTTGGTGAAAATCATCACAAAAAGCAGTAAAATTGTATCTTTGTTGCAATTATGGAATACGCAGAAAATATATTGGGAACCATCGGGAACACCCCTCTGGTAAAATTGAATAGATTAACGGCAGAACTACCTTGCTTGGTGCTAGCTAAATATGAGACCTTTAACCCGGGTAATTCTGTAAAGGACCGTATGGCCATCCAGATGGTTGCAGATGCGGAAGAGGCTGGAATACTAAAGCCAGGAGGTACCATCATAGAAGGTACTTCGGGAAATACCGGTATGGGCTTGGCTCTGGCAGCGGTGATAAAAGGTTATAAAATGATCTGTGTGATCAGTGACAAACAGTCTAAGGAAAAGGTAGACATCCTTAAGGCCATGGGCAGCGAAGTGCATGTTTGTCCTACCGATGTTGCTCCTGAGGATCCAAGAAGTTATTATTCCACCGCCAAAAGATTGGCTACAGAGATCCCCAATTCATGGTACGTAAACCAATATGACAATCCTTCCAATTGCAAGGCGCACTTTATGAGTACGGGTCCAGAAATTTGGGAACAGACAGATGGAAAAGTTACACATTTTGTAGTGGGTGTGGGTACCGGGGGGACCATTTCTGGGGTTGGTTCTTATTTGAAAATGAAGAACCCCAAAGTGAAGGTTTGGGGAATAGATACCTATGGCTCCGTATTCAAAAAATACCATGAGACAGGGATTTTTGACGAGAAAGAAATATATCCGTACAGCACCGAAGGCATTGGAGAGGATATTTTACCATTGAATGTTAATTTTGGGGTCATAGACGGGTTTACCAAAGTAACCGATAAGGACGCAGCAGTATATACCGCCAGATTAGCAAAAGAAGAAGCCATGTTCCTAGGAAATTCAGCAGGTGCCGCCGTAAAAGGTCTTCTCCAATTAAAGGAGCATTTCACCAAGGACGACGTGGTTGTAGTTTTGTTTCATGATCACGGTAGCCGATATGTGGGTAAAATGTTCAATGAGGATTGGATGAGAGAAAAAGGTTTTATAGATTAGTAGGGTATAAACCTTAATACCCTTCCCATGAAATTAAAATACGCTTTGAGCTTTCTGCTATGTTTCATATGCAGCTCGGTTATCTTTGGTCAAAAACTTTCCAAAACGGAGAAGAAAATTATAAAAAGTATAGAAACCAACAATACAGAAGCCATAGGTTTTCTGGAGAAGGTGGTGAACATTAATAGCGGTACCCTAAATGCAAAGGGAGTACAAGAAGTAGGCATGGTTTTTAAAGATGCCTTTGATCAGATTAATTTTAAGACCAATTGGATAGAAATGCCCCAAGAAATGAATAGGGGAGGGCACTTATTTGCAGAGACTTCAGGTAGCAAAGGAAAAAAATTGCTCCTTATTGGGCATTTGGATACGGTTTTTGAAGAGGACAGTCCGTTCCAGACCTTTGAAATGGTTAATGATAGTATTGCTCATGCCCCGGGAGGTAATGATATGAAGGGAGGGGATGTTATTCTTTTGTATGCCCTTAAGGCCTTGCATGACAATGGCCTTCTTAATAATTCCCAAATCATTGTAGCCTTTACCGGAGACGAAGAAAGTACAGGTAAGCCTTTGGATGTAAGCAGAAAGGATTTGATAGAAGCTGCAAAGCGGAGCGACATCGCCTTAAATTTTGAAACCTCCACAGGCTTTAATTATGCTACTGTAGCTAGAAGAGGATCTTCTGGATGGAAGGTAGAAGTTACAGGAAAAAGAGCACATTCCTCAGGAATCTTTAGTGAGAATACTGGGGCTGGTGCCATTTTTGAAATGTCACGGATCCTCAATGAATTTTATAACGAAGTAAAAGGGGAGGAGTTTTTAACCTTTAATCCGGGTACCTTATTGGGAGGCACCTTTGTTACCTATGATGATATGACTAGCAAGGGCACGACCTTTGGGAAAACCAACGTGGTAGCTCAATCGGCCATTGTTAACGGAGGTCTCCGTTTTATATCTGAAGAACAGAAAGAAAATGCCCGAGAAAAAATGAGGACTATTGTCGCCAATAATCTGCCACAGACTTCGGCAATTGTCAGTTTTGAGGATAGCTATCCCGCCATGGGTCCAACCCCCGGCAACCAACGTTTGTTAGAAGAGCTGAGTCAGGTGAGTGTAGATCTGGGGTATGGGAAAGTATTGGGTTATGACCCCGGAAAAAGGGGGGCGGCAGATATCTCCTTTGTGGCCGAATATGTAGATTGTTTGGATGGCCTAGGAGCTATGGGAAGTGGGGCACATACGCCACAGGAGAGCATAAACCTTAATACTATTCAAGAGCTTACTAAGCGAACTGCCATATTAATTTATAGACTTATCAATCAATAAGCGATGGAAAAATTAACTTCTGCTAATTGTGTGGTACATATAGATGCTGGGGAATTGGTGAGTTTCAAAATGGGCAGCTATGAGATTATACACCAAAAAGGTAATCCAGGGTGGCGCAATTCGGATACGGAAATGTTCCCTATAATTGGTCCGACAAACGAGGCCGGTTTTATGATAGAAACACAAAAGGGTACAGCGGTGCAAGATCAACACGGGCTTTTAAGAGAACTAGCCTATGAAGTGGTGGATGCATCAGAGTCAAAGGTTGTCTATCTTAAAACATATAGGGCGGGCACAGAGATAAAAAACTCAAAATTTCCAGCAAAATCGAGCGCAGCATTTTTAACCTGGCCCTATGATTTCAGCTTTGAAAAGACCTATGAACTCAAAGGAACTAATTTGGAAATTACCTTCACTATAGCAGGGGAGGAAGGCATGCCCTTTATGTTGGGCTACCACCCGGCTTTTTATTTGCACAGTGACAAACCCATTATAGATACGGGATTAAAAAAGATAAGCCTTGAGGATGTGTTGGCAGTTGGGAGTAGAGCCTTAGAGGTAAAGGACTGTTCTTCCATTACGTTGAATGATAAAAAGGGGTTCACCATAAAAACCAGAGGGTTCGGAAGTTTTATGTTATGGACAGAGGTCCCCAATATGGTCTGCATAGAGCCTATTACCTTTTATCCTTATGCGGTTATCCAACAACGTTTAGATACGGGGTTTCAGTTTTTGAGTAAGGAACCCAAAGTGTGTTCCGTAACCATTATTCCAGAGGATTAAATTTTATGAAAATTGTTCGTTCCCAAAAAATTACTCGGGCAGGAGTTAGTCATAATGAGGATAACAAGAAAAGAGTACTTTTGAACAAAGGGGCTATTTCATAACTGATGAATTTCAGTTCAGCAGTTTTTCTATCTGTACAATTTGTGAAAACCTAGACCCATAGTACCATGTAAGAGGTTTTTATAACCTAAAGGGCTGGGTAGAATGTGTGGTGAACCAAGAAAGGATCATTTTGGAAGAAGGGTATTTCCTCTTCATATCAATAGGCGAAATACATTTCCAATCTAATCCTTTTGAAGAAAATGTAGGATGGGTATATTACGGAATTGCCACAAATTGAATTTTAAAATATGCTATTCTAGCAAATGTCACTTTAGGCCCATCCTAAAAATGTTAATTTTGATCCATGCGTAAATTTTTCCCTTTTTTGGATTGGTTGCCAAAATACCAAAAGAAATTCTTTTCCAGTGACCTATTAGCGGGACTAACTGTTGGTGTAATCCTAATTCCTCAAGGAATGGCTTACGCTATGATTGCCGGCCTACCACCCGTTTATGGATTATATGCCTCTTTGTTTCCCATTCTAGTGTATGCCTTTTTAGGCACTTCTCGGCAGGTGGCTGTGGGCCCTGTGGCTATGGACTCTCTCTTGGTCGCGGCCGGATTGGGAGCTTTTGCTATAGCCACTATGGAAGAATACATTATAATGGCCGTATTTTTGGCTTTTATGGTAGGTGCAATTCAACTTACCTTGGGCTTTCTAAGGATGGGATTTCTCGTAAATTTCATGTCTAAACCCGTCATCAGCGGGTTTACATCGGCAGCTGCCCTGACCATTATCTTTAGTCAGTTAAAGCATTTATTGGGGGCTAATATTCCCAATAGTAACCAATTTCATCAAATGATTCTCAATGCATTTAACAACTTGGGTAGTACCAATATTTTTGATTTGGGTATTGGGGTAATTGGGATCTTAATTATTGTGCTTCTAAAACGATGGAACCAAAAGTTTCCCTCTGTCCTCTTAGTAGTGTTATTAGGAGGCTTCGCTGTTTACTTTTTAGGTCTGGAAAACTATGGTGTTAATGTGGTAGGGGTGGTACCCGAAGGTCTCCCATCTTTTCAACTCCCAGCTTTTGATTTGGATAAGGCCAAGGAAATTATTCCAATCGCCTTAGCTTTGGCCTTCGTGGGCTATTTAGAAACCATTTCTATTGGGAAGGCTTTAGAAGAAAAGAACAATCAGGAAACCATAGATGCCAACCAGGAATTAATTGCCTTAGGGACTTCTAACTTGGTTGGGTCTTTCTTTCAATCGTATCCTGTAACCTCAAGTTTTTCCCGATCTGCCATTAATGCGGAATCTGGGGCTAAAACAACAGTTGCTTCCTTATTTAGTGTCTTATTGGTGGTGATCACCCTGCTTTTTTTAACTCCTTTATTTTACTTTTTGCCTAATGCAGCCTTGGCATCCATTATTATGGTATCGGTCTTTGGACTTATAGATATCCCCTATCCTAAAAGTCTGTGGCAACATAGAAAGGATGAGTTTGGGGTGTTGGCCATTACCTTTTTGGTCACCTTGTTTGTGGGGATTAAAGAAGGAATATTAGTGGGAGTTTTAGTATCTTTATTAGTGATGGTTTATAGGACCTCTATGCCCCATTTTGCGGTATTAGGAAATATTAGGGGAACCGATTACTATAAGAATGTAGAGCGGTTTGGGGATGAGGTTGAAATAAGGGATGACATCTTGATTATCCGCTTTGACGCCCAACTGTATTTTGGGAATACCAATTATTTTAAGACCCAGCTTTTTAAACAGATAGATGCAAAAGGAGACGATCTGAAATTGGTGATTTTGAATGCAGAGGCAATTAATTATATAGATTCCACAGCGGCCAAGATGCTGGTGCATGTTATAACCGAAATCCATGCCCGAAATATTGAATTTTACATTGCCGGTGCCATTGGGCCTACCAGGGATATTATTTTTACCACGGGCATCATAGATGTATTGCATAAGGAGTGCCTTTTTGTAAAAATCAACGAAGCCGTGGAGTATTTTAATAATCCGGGCAATGTTTCCCTTTTGGGCAAAAATGTGGCCCATCAGAATAGAGTATTCGGTAACTAATGTTACTGTATGGGTGCATAGTAATCGCTAAATTTGTAGAAGAATAAAGCAATTAGGTAAAAAAACTTATACCAAAGGTGTGGGAATTAGATATAACTAAAGAGATTTAATTATGAAAATAGAACAGATTTATACAGGTTGTTTGGCCCAAGGAGCCTACTACATAGAGAGCAAGGGTGAGGTTGCCATTATAGATCCATTGCGAGAGGTAGAACCCTATATTAAAAGAGCTAAGGCTGATAAGGCCAAAATAAAGTATATTTTGGAAACCCATTTTCATGCAGATTTTGTGAGTGGTCACGTAACCTTATCAAAAGAAACAGGAGCACCCATTATTTATGGTCCTAATGCAAATCCATCTTTTGATGCCATTATAGCCAAAGATGGTCAGGAATTTAAATTGGGTGAAATTACTATTAAGGCATTGCACACCCCTGGGCATACTATGGAAAGCACCACTTATTTATTAAGGGATGAAAACGGCAAGGATCACGCTATATTCTCAGGGGACACTTTATTTTTAGGGGATGTGGGAAGACCGGACCTTGCGCAAAAAGCGGCAAATATGACTCAAGAGGATCTTGCCGGTCTTTTGTTTGATAGTTTGCGAAATAAAATTATGCCTCTGGCAAATGACGTTATCGTATATCCTGCACACGGAGCAGGTTCTGCCTGCGGTAAGAATATGATGAAGGAGACCGTAGATACACTAGGAAATCAAAAGAACATGAACTATGCCCTAAGGCCTGATATGACCAAGGCAGAGTTTGTAAAGGAGGTTACGGACGGACTTTTACCACCGCCTAAATACTTTCCATTGAATGTGAAGATGAATAAGGAAGGATATGAGGATATTTCGGAAGTCATAGAAAGGGGAACCATAGCACTTTCTCCTGATGATTTTGAAGAGGCTGCCAATGAAACCGAAGCTATTATTTTAGATGTAAGACATCAGGATGAATTTGTAAAGGGACATATTCCACAATCTATTTTTATTGGTATTGATGGAGGTTTTGCCCCATGGGTAGGTGCGCTAATCGCAGATGTAAAACAACCCATACTTTTAATCACTCCTGAAGGAAGGGAGGAGGAAACAGTGACAAGACTCTCACGAGTTGGTTTTGACGGCACCACGGGTTATTTAAAGGGTAGTTTTGAAGCTTGGAAAAAAGCAGGAAAGGACTATGATACTATAACCTCTATCCAAGCCGAAGAATTTAAAAAGTCTGAAGCAAAAACACAACCCCGCGTATTTGATGTGCGCAAAGAGAGTGAATACCAATCGGAGCATGTTTTAGATGCCGAAAATACGCCACTGGATTTCTTAAACAATCATATGGTCGAGTTTCCAAAAGAGGAAACATTTTACGTGCATTGTGCAGGAGGTTATCGCTCCGTAATTGCAGCTTCAATTTTAAAAAGTAGGGGTATACATAACCTCATTAATATTGATGGTGGTTTTGGAGCACTTAAAGAGGTTGGGGTTCCCGTATCCAACTTTGTGTGTCCTACAACCCTTTAATTTTATAATATCTCAATATAAGACCTCACCTTTTGATGGGGTTTTTTTTATGACTTGTTTCTACTAAATTAAATTAAATTTTATAAAAACTCTGTTTCACTGATTTATATCATTTGGTATAGACTAAGAACATACTAATTTTAGACCTGAACACTATAAATGAGAAACTATGAAATCTTTATTTCTCGAAAAATTTGTTATTGGGACATTACAGTTAATAGCCATTGCAAGCCTTGTTAACTTTTTAATATCTCTGATTCAATTCCTGAACGGATAAAGCTCAAGATCATGAAGACAAATATGGGTACTGTGGATAGATTAATACGATTTTCTTTGGCCTTTGCCATAGGTCTCCTTATTTATTACGGCTTTGTAGAGGGTGTAATATCTTACCTATTGTTAGCGGCCATCGGCGTTTTTGCTCTTACTAGTCTTATCGGATATTGTCCATTTTATGCCTTGTTCGGGTGGAATACTTTTAGCCATAGAAGTTAAAGTAGGAACATTTGGTTTTTTAACCTTTTACATCCAAATAAAAGGGAGGTATATTCTCTTTGAGTCCTTTTTATCCACTTCCTGTTAAATGTTTTTTATGCAAAGGTTCCTGGAGAGGTAGCTTCTTAACTTCACTAACTTTTTTAAATAAAGTTCAGCCTATCTAATTCATAATCATAGACAATAAGATCATAGTAAATAACAATGATTAGTGGTAAAATAGAACAATCAATTTCGGTTATATTTGTAGTAAAGCAGTGGTAATTTGTAGGTGTTAATAAAAACCTAATTTCGCTGTTATTTGTCTACTATATTTTCTTATATTAATCTAATGTATGTTGATTAAAATGATTAGAGATTTTATTGAAAGAATAGGGATCATGAATTGTATTATGCTCCTTTTAGTGTTATCCATAATAATTGTTTCGGAGTATCATTTTATGAAAGGAGATAAACTTGAAGGTATCTTTATCGCCTTTTGGGCACCAACCATTTTAGGTTTTATGAATTATTTAAAGCACAAAAAGTAATGGAACTTATTTACATATACTCCATTGTCGTGGGCATCATCTTTGTTGTCTGGCTCCTTTTTGTTATGAGGATGTATTCCAAATTGAAAAAATAATTCTTCTCCTAGATTTCTAACAAGTTTCTACAAGCTTTAGTGCGACTCAAATAATTCTAAGAGTGGAATAACATTCGTCGTATTTCTGCTTAAATAAGATTTAAGGATACGCTGTGTATCTAAATTATCATTTTGTGGGTTGATAAAGGCATCAATATCCTCTAATGAATTAATAACCTTTTCCTTTTCAATAAAACCATAACCGGCATACTTTCCATTTTTCAATAGTACAAAGGCGTCCTCCTCGGAATTCCTTCCTTTTTCCTTGATGATAATATCATCATTTTTGGCGATGATATGCGCTACCGCAGCTTTAACTTTTTCATTATAACTATCTATGGGCTCCTTTTCCCGACAGATACCTTCACATGTACTAATCTTATAATGGGAGCAAACAGGTACATTTTCTTGAAGATGACAGTATTTTGGACATAAGGAGAAATCCATACAAACTTGTTCTAGAAAAGCCCTGCTTTCGGTAATGGTATTAAAAGTCATTAAGGCATTAGGTGCAAGCTTAAGCTTGTTGAAACCCATATGTAAAATGCCGTTTCTATCCTCATAGGTGAAAATACCATATTGTTGGGTAGGTTTCTTTTGGGATTGGTTATAATGGGGGAAATGGTGTTTAATAGCAGCAGATTCCATCAAAAGAGCAAGTAGTTCACTTCCCGAAAGCTCAAAATCTATATGAGCTGTTTCCTGGCACATCACTATTTCTTTGGATGATTTGTCGTAGAAATGCCCCAATACCCGTTTTTTTATGTTATTGGCCTTGCCAACGTATATGATCTTCTCTTTGGCATTCTTAAAATAATAGACTCCACTGGAGGTAGGGAGGGAATCAAAATTCACCTTGGACAAAGCGGGAGGCAAGGTAGCTTCTTGAGAGCGAGAATTTAAAAATCCTTCAATAACAGGTTTCGCACCTTCTGTATGTAGCATGCGTTCCAAAAGGAGCACTGTGGCATGCGCATCACCCCTCGCCCTATGCCTATCAGAAAGAGGAATATTAAGGGAGGTGCAAAGTTTACCCAAACTATAGGAATGTAGTCCTGGGACCAATTTGCGAGACAACCGGACGGTGCAGAGTTTTTTACGGGTAAAGGATACCCCCAATTCTTGGAATTGATTTTTAATAATGTTGTAGTCAAAATTTACATTGTGGGCAACAAAAACGGTATCCTTAGTAATATCCAATATCCTTTCCGTGATCTCCGCTAACTTTGGTGCATGGCGAACCATGTGGTTGTCTATACCTGTTAAACCTGTTATAAAATAGGGAATCTCACATTCTGGGTTGACTAAAGAAGTAAATTCATCAAGTATAGAATCTCCATCGTATTTAAAAATGGCAATTTCCGTAATCCTATTTCCTTTTACGCCGTTTCCCGTGGTCTCTATATCAATAACCGTGTATAACATTCTAAATATTTCCCTAATGTAATTATGAGCCTATAAATTTAAAGGAAAATTACAAAGGCAGGGGTACCGTTTTAATTAAATAATTTGATGGTTAAAAAAGCTTAGATAATAGCGTTTTCTTTAGAGCATATTATGATGTAATTTTAAAGAATGAAAAGGGAGATCACGACATTTGAGGATATTAAATTTTTGGTGGATACTTTATTATACCAAGGTGCAGCAAGATGATCTTATCGGGGTTATTTTTAACAAAGTCATTGAAAATAATTGGGCAGAACATTTGGAGAAAATGTATAGGTTTTGGCAAACGCTTCTGCTAGGGGATCATACGTATTACGGAAGTCCGTTTGCACCACATGCCAAATTGCCCTTGCGCCAAGAACATTTTGATCGTTGGCTCCAATTGTTTACTACTATTTTAGATGACCATTTTTAAGGGAAAATGATGCGGATCATTTAAATTGAGTTGAGATGAAGCTCAAGCCTATTTCACTAACGGTTTTTATTCTATATATTTAGAAGCACAAAATGTAAAAAGTTAACTTTGGGATATGAAGTTTTTTAAAGAGAACAGCAATATTATCGATTTGCTTTCCAGTGCCATTTCCGAAGGAATAATTGTGGTAAATAGGAATCAACTCATCGTAGCCACCAATAACTCTGCCAACGAAATGTTTGGGTATAGCAAAGGTGCTTTACTTGGGAAACCATTAGATACCTTAATACCTCAAAAATTTCATCATAATCACGGTGGCCATTTTGCGGGCTTTATGCAGAAGAGCGGTAAACGCCAAATGGGACAGGGTCGCGATTTGTTTGGTATGCGAAAAAACGGCCAGGAATTCCCAGTAGAGGCTGGACTAAACCCTTTTGAAGTAGATGGTGTTATCTATGTGATGGCCCTAGTTATAGACATTACCGAAAGAAAACAACAAGAGCGGCAGATAAACGATCTCAATTCACAATTGGAGGCTAAAATAGAGCTGCGTACCAAAGAACTAAAAGATATAGTTTTAGAGCTTAGGGATGAGGTTACTTTAAGGAAAAAGGCAGAGAGTAAAGCCAATATGGCTCTTAAGAAAGAACGGGAACTCAATGATCTTAAAACAAAGTTCCTTTCTTTAGTATCTCATGAATTTAAAACCCCTTTGAGCAGTATCCTTACTTCTGCCACTTTGATATCCAAGTACCAACTTAGCGAACAACAGGCTAAGAGAGACAAACATCTGGATACTATTAAAAACAAGGTAAAATACCTAGATACTATTCTTACCGATTTTCTGTCTGTGGAACGACTGGAATCTGGGAAAGTAAATTATAAGTTTACCACCTTTCCGTTGAGTAAATTGGTAAACGAAGTAATTTATGATGCCAATATGTTGTTGAAAACAGGACAGAATATACATTATCCAGACAATATAGACGATGTGATCATAGATTTTGATGAGAAAATCCTTGAATTGATATTATCAAATCTTATTCATAATGCTATTAAATATTCTTCCGAACACTCACCCATAGATATTCAGGTGGAATATAATAAAAAAATGGTTACTTTGAAGGTCATAGATCAGGGCATGGGTATTCCAAAAGAAGAACAAAAATTTATTTTTAACCGGTATTTTAGGGCAGAAAATGCTTTGCTCACCCAAGGCACTGGAATAGGCTTAAATATAGTGAAAGGTCATTTGGAAAATCTTGGAGGATTTATAGAATTTACTAGCGAAGAAAATAAAGGCACAACTTTTAATATACAGCTACCCTTAACACGTAATAAAAATTAAGCATGAAAACTGTACTTTTAATCGAAGATGATTTGGCTTTACGGGAGAACACCCAAGAACTTTTGGAACTTGCCAGTTACAACGTTATTACAGCCCCCAATGGGAAATTAGGGATTCAATATGCCCTAAATAATATGCCTGATATTGTAGTATGTGATATTATGATGCCAGAAATAGATGGTTATGGTGTCTTAGAAGCCTTGACTTCCAATGAAAAGACCAATCAAATTCCTTTTATTTTCCTTTCTGCAAAGACAGAACAC
The DNA here is from genome assembly GCF_040566695.1 of Sediminicola arcticus. NCBI lineage: Bacteria > Pseudomonadati > Bacteroidota > Flavobacteriia > Flavobacteriales > Flavobacteriaceae > Sediminicola > Sediminicola arcticus. Next base: position 165,794 of record NZ_JBEXAE010000002.1, read on the forward strand.
AAAGAAATAAGAAAAGGGATGGATTTGGGTGCCGATGATTATTTGACCAAACCTTTTGAAGAAGAAGATCTGTTTAGTGCCATAGAAAGTAGGTTGGCTAAAGCTCAGATTCTTGCTCAAATAGAGCATAAAAAAAATAAGAACTTATCTGATGATGAACATGAATTACGAAATTTAAATGAGCTTAAAAATTTCTTTGATGACAAAGGTGAACTATATTTTTTTAAAAATGGGGAAACCATTTACAAGGAAGGAGACCATTCCAATAAGATATATTTAAGTTTAAAGGGAGCTGTAAAATGTTATAAGATGGACAGCGATGGAAAGGAATTAGTAACTTCTCTGCATCCAGCCGATGATTTTTTGGGCTTTACCTCTTTTTTGGATAATATGCCTTACGAAGAATCTGCAGTTGCTGTTGAAGATGTTGAACTAGTAGGGGTATCTAAGGATTACTTGAAATCAATACTTCAAAAGAACAATCAAGTGTCGTTGGAATTAATGGGGTTGCTCTCCAAAAATCTATCAGAGATAAAACAGCAGTTGCTTCAAATGGCCTATAGTTCTGTTAGAAAAAAAACGGCACAGACACTTATGCAGTTTGCAAACCTATTAAACAAGTCAGGGGATAAGCCTATAAAGGTCTCTAGGAGTGATTTGGCCAGTGTGGCCGGAATTGCTACCGAAAGTCTTATTAGAACACTTTCCAGTTTTAAAAAGGAAGGTATCATAGATATAGAAGGAAGGAATATTAAGATTTTAGATCTCAATTTGTTACAGCAAATGAACTAATAGGACTTTAGGAAGTTTAACCTTATCTTTTTTCAACTAGTCATTCAAAACTGATTTTTGTCATATTAAAGGCGGCCTTGTACCAATACTTTTGTTTTTAATAAGTGTGTACAATGAAGAATATTTTAATTCCCACAGATTTCTCGGAAGATTCTTTGAATGCTGTAACCTATGCCTTGGAATTATTGAAAACTAGTCCTTGTAATTTTTATTTATTGCATGTACATGATATGAGCGGGTATGATTTTCAGGGATTGAATTATACAGCCTCCTCCGATGTTATTGTGGAAGATGTTATAGCTGTTGCCAAAAAGAAACTCTATGATTTTCTCAAGAAAGTTGTAAGCATGGCAAAAACCCAAAAGCATCAGTTCTATCCTTTATACGATCAGGGCTTTTTTATAGAGTCTGTAAGAAGAAATATAGAGGAAAGGAAAATTGATCTTATAGTCATGGGGACTAAAGGAACCTCAGGAGCCTTAGGGGATGTTATAGGTAGTAATACGGGAGATGTGATTACTAAAGTGAAATGTAATACTCTGGCGGTGCCTGTAAAGGCTACCTTTAGCAATCTGAAGGAAATAGCTTTCCCAACGGATTATAATATATTTTATTCTGCTAGGATTCTTTCCGCCCTTTCCCATCTTTTACAAACAAATAAGGCATATGTGAGGGTAATGCACGCCTCTAAATCGGGGCAGTTATTAACTGATTCCCAGATCAAGAACAAGGAATATTTGGAAGATTATTTAAACGAGACCTTTGAAAAAAAGAACAGTTTTCATTACATAACCAATAAGAATGTCACCGCAGCCGTACAGTGTTTTGTGGAAAGTAGAAATATAGACCTGTTGGTAATGGTAGCCAGGAATTTAAATTTCTTGCAGCAAATTGTGTTAAGTAACAAGGTGGAAAAAATAAGTTTCCACACTAAGGTTCCATTTTTGGTGATACACGATTAAATGTAAAGGCACAGCACTAAAATTCTAAAAACATTTTGAAATACTTAAAATAATCTTGCCAAAATAGCTACTTGTTGTGTGACTTTATGGTGGCTACTAACTCATTTTTCTGAAGCACCCCTGACTGCCTCCAGAGCTGTTTTCCATTTTTGAACAGTATCATGGTAGGTACTCCCCGGACTTGAAATTTTCCTGCTATTGCCTGATTTTTATCCACATCTATTTTGATGACCTTAATGCTGTCTCCCAACTCTTCCTTCACTTGTTTTAAAATGGGCACCAACATTTTACAGGGTCCGCACCAGTCGGCATAAAAATCGACTAATACAGGGGTATCGGATTTAATGATTTCGTTAAAACTACTCTTCATTTGTTCTGAATTTACCTAACAAGGTATTGTTTTACAATATAATTAAAACTGACTCTTATCATTCCTTAGGTTTCTTCACTTTTTTAGTAATACTGATATTTATCATAGATTATTTTTTGCATTGCCGGTACTTTTAAGAACACTTAAAACAGTAGCCTAAGTTATGAATCAAAGAATATTACTGCCGACGGATTTCTCAAAAAATGCCTTAAATGCCATTAGGTATGCTTTGGATATGTATGCTAATCAGCATTGTGAGTTCTATTTGTTGAACGTCTTTCAGGTAGATGGGTATTCTTTAGTTAATATGATGGTTCCAGAACCCGGCAATAGCACCTATGATGCGGCCAAGAAAGTATCCGAGGATCAGTTTCAAAAATTATTGGATATTTTGGAACTGCATAATACCAATACTAAACATACATATCATACCATTTCTAGCTATAATTCCCTCATTGACGCCATTAAGGATACCATTGCAAAAAAGGATATTGACCTAGTGATCATGGGTACCAAGGGATCTACTGGGGCCAAGGGTGTAATATTAGGCACCAATACCGTTGCGACGATGGAGGCAGTTACAGATTGTCCATTACTATCTGTCCCTGAGGATTTTAGGTTTTCACCACCATTAGAAATTGTATTTCCTACTGATTTTAAGACCAGTTATAAAAGAAGGGAGCTCAACCATTTATTGAATATCTCAAAAATGTATGAGACCCCCATTCGCATACTTCATATTTTAGAAGAGCACAAGTTGTCCAAAACTCAGGAGTTAAACAAAAAACTATTGGAAACTATTTTGGCAGCTACAAAATATAGTTTCCATACCCTAACGGACACAAAGGTTCATAAAGGGATTGGCTTTTTTACAGAAAGTAGGGACAGTGACATGATTGCATTTTTAAATAAAAAGCATAGTTTTTTTGGAATTATGTTCTCAAAACCTCTAGTAAAGGAAATCGGGTATCATGCAAAGATTCCAATTTTAGTACTTAATGATTATTCTAAATAAATACATATGGAAAGGGTAGGGATTTGGTTAGATAAGAAAGAAGCGAAAATATTAAGGTTATCCAATGGAAAGGAGGAATTTCTCACCTTGAAATCGGAGGTTGAATTTTTCCACCCATCTGGAGGGGGGAGAGCACCCTTTAAATGGGGAGGCACCCAAGATGTGGTAAGGGAAAGCTCCTATATGGAGCGTGAAAAACAACAGTTGAGGAGTTATTTTAAAAATTTGGTAAATGTAGTAGGCGAGGTAGATGCCATAGCCATTTTTGGACCGGCCATCACCAGAGAAAAATTTGGGAAAGAACTTATAGATAGGTATCCTTCCCTAGCCTCTAAAATAAAAGTGGTGGCGAAAAAGGATAGTATGACCGACAATCAAGTTAAAGCCTTGATAAAGGATTATTACAAAGACTCAATTTAGGCTGTATCTTACTAATGCTTACTATGCAAATAATGCAACAGCTATACGAACTTCTGGAACACCAACCTTTTTTAGCTGGCTTATTGAGATTACTGTTTTGGGCTTTGATCATTATAGTTGGGATACGGGTTTTAAGAAATATTGCGCGGAATAGGATTGAAAATGTTAGCTTTAGGTACAAGACCCAAAAAGGGATAGAGGTTATTGGGTATGTGCTGATTGCCATTCTTTTTTTGGTGTTTTTTACTGCCGGAAACATTAAGGATTACTCCCTCATAATCGGACTCTTCACCGCTGGCATCACCTTTACCTTACAAGAGCTTATTTTAAGCATCGCAGGCTCCTTTTACATTTTTGCCGTTAGGGTTTATACCCCTGGGGACCGAATAGAAATAAACGGCATAAAGGGAGATGTTATAGATATTGATAGTATTTATACCACCATTATGGAAATGGGGGAATGGGTCAGTAGCGATAATTATTCCGGTAGGATCGTCAAGATTAGTAACGCTTTTGTTTTTAAGGGACCCATAAAAAATTACTCTATGGACTTTCCTTTTGTATGGGATGAACTTAATATTCTTGTCACTTATGGCTCAGACATAGAATTAGCTAAGAAAATTGTTTTGGATAATTCTTCTGAGCTTCTCTCTGACTATGTTGGGGCTAGCCAGACCAAATGGGGGGAGATGGTAGAGCGGTATTATATAGAGAATGCCACCTTGGAACCTACTGTTGCCATAACATTGACCGACAATTGGGTAGCCTTGAACCTAAGGTACATTACGGATTATAAGCTTAGAAGAAGTACCAAGCACAACCTTTTTTATAGCATTCAAAAGAACGCATTACAATCAGATGGAAAAGTGGTTTTGGCATCTGCCACCTTACAATTATTGAAAATTCCTGAAGTTGATGTGCGGATAAAAAATAACGTATAAAAGTCGTGAAGTATGGAAATAGTAAAGTCTTCTGGGGAAAAAGTGAAATTCTCAATGTTCAAATTGCGGAATTCCCTAAAACGAAGCGGCGCCGATGAAGATTTGATTAATCTTATTGTAGATCGGGTCCGGGATGAGCTGTATCAAGGTATTAGTACCAAAGAAATTTACAATAGGGCATTTGCCCTATTAAAAAAGAAACAGTCCATTTTTGCCTCCAAATACAAACTGAAGAAAGCCATTTATGAATTTGGCCCAACAGGATATCCATTCGAAAAATTTATAAGCGCTATTCTTCAATTTTCGGGATATAAAACAGAAGTTGGAAAGGTCATGACCGGCATTTGTGTAAAGCATGAAATAGATATTTTTGCAAAAAAGAATGGAGCGGTTACCATAATTGAATGTAAGTTCCACAGTGAGGAAGGGAGAAACTGCAACGTAAAAGTTCCCTTGTACATTCATTCCAGATATATGGATGTAAAAAAACACTGGGAGACAAAAGAGAATTCCGATTTGATTTTTAATGTGGGTTGGGTAGCTACCAATACCCGTTTTACAGAGGATGCCATCCAATTCGGAAAATGTGCAGGACTCTATTTATTGAGTTGGGATTACCCCAAGGATGACGGGCTAAAAGATCGCATAGACAGATTGGGACTGTATCCCATCACCGTATCTACATTATTAAGCGCACGTGAAAAACAATTTTTATTGAGTAGGGATGTGGTCCTATGCCAACAGTTACTTCATGATAAATTTTTTCTTGATCACCTAGGTATTTCGGATTCGCGTAAGCAGAGAATCATGAAAGAGATAGAACTATTATGCAATAGGTAAGATAGGAATATGGCCAATATAAAAATACATTTTCTGGGTGCATCAGGCACAGTAACGGGTTCCAAATACTATTTAGAAACCCCTGAGATAAATATCATGATAGACTGTGGGATGTTCCAAGGGCTTAAGGAACTGCGACTTCATAATTGGGAGCCCTTGCCCATAAAGGCCAATCAAATAGAAGTGGTTCTACTCACCCACGGACATCTGGATCACACAGGATATTTGCCAAGACTTGTCAAAGAAGGATTTAAAGGAAAAATAATAGGCACTGCACCTACCCTATCTATTACGGCTATTATTTTAAGGGATAGTGCAAAAATACACGAAGAGGAAGCGGCCCAGGCCAATAAAATTGGGTATAGTTCGCACAATCCTGCATTGCCATTTTATACTATGGAAGAGGCCGAAAAGGCAATAGATTTGTTCCAAGCCGAAGAAAGGGATAAATGGATTTTCCTATCAGAAAACAGCAAATATAGGTTTAGGTACAATGGCCATATCATTGGAGCCACTTTCATTGAATTTGAAATTTTTGGAAAATTATTTGTGTTTTCAGGTGACATTGGAAGGAAAGAGGATGCCCTTTTGGATGCACCCCAGCGCCCAGGATGGGCCGATTTCCTTTTTGTGGAAAGTACCTATGGGAATAGATTGCATCCACAGGAAAATGTGGAAGATATTATTATTGGGCTCATTGATAAAACCATTCATGAAAAGGGCAATCTCATTATCCCTTCATTTGCCGTAGAACGATTACAATCGTTAATTTACCTGCTCTGGAATTTATATAAGAAAAATCGGATACCAAACATCTCCATTTTTGTAGATAGCCCAATGGGAAACAATGTGCTCTCCGTTTTTGAAAATTATCCGAAGTGGCATAAACTATCCATAAGTGATTATAAGGCCATGTGCAATCATGTCAATATAATAACTTCCTATAAGGATACCTGGAAAACCATAGATGATCCCCGACCAAAGATTGTTATTGCCGGAAGCGGCATGGTTACGGGAGGGCGCGTTCTGACCTATTTAAAACAGTTGATAGATGAGCCCTCAACCACGGTTCTCTTAGTGGGTTATATGGCAGAGGGAACAAGGGGCAGGCAGTTGTTGGAAGGCGCTCATGAGCTTAAATTTTTTGGAAAATACCATCCCGTAAAAGCCACAGTGGCTCATTTGGAAAGTCTCTCAGCCCACGCCGATCAACAAGGGTTGATGGATTGGCTGAAGAATATCAAAAATATTCCGGAAAAGGTTTTTCTTGTTCATGGAGAACCCACTGCTTTAGATTCCTTTAGGACTAAAATAAAGGACACTTATGGTTGGAATGTGCATATACCCAAATTATATGAAGTACTAGAAATAGTGATCTAATTTTTTGGTTATGACTTTTGTCATTTTTATAATTGCACCTTGGTAATATCTTGCTCCTAGATTTTAATTAAACCATGGGAAAAAGTAAAATAAAACCAGAACAAGAAAAAAAGGTAGATCTACTTCACACAGAATCCCGTAATTGGAAGTCTTCCCTGCACTTGGTGAATGATGAGGTAATCTTTATAGATAATTTATTGAGTTCATATGTTTTTGAACCCAATACTCCCAATCTATTTGAAAGGTTACAAACTTATCAAGCCCAAATTAAAAAAAACAAGGAACATAAGACTCTTGTGATGCATGCCATACAAAAACATGAAAAAGGTTTGGCAGGGATGCTAGAATGTGCAGATTACTCCTGTGATTTGGGGTATTATCAAAAACATGAGGCCATTAAAGCCTATGTAGTGGCCTTTTTGGAGAACTTCCAAGGGCTTAAATCAGAAATCTTTAATTACGCAGGCGGAATTCTCAAAAAGAAAAAACCTTAAAAAAAGTGAAGTATTCATTTATAGTACCCCAATTATAATATAAAAAAATAAGAATGAAAAAGTTGGCCATTTTAGTAGGATTAGTGTTCTCTAGTTGTTCTTCCATTCAATTGGTAGAAAATTGGAAGAGTCCAGATATAGTCATTTTCGATGCCAACAAGGTCCTTGTTGTTGGGATGACTCAGAATAAGGAGGCCAGAGAGGATTTCGAGACCAAATTGACTAAGGAATTTACGAAAAGGGATATTGAGGCTATGCGAAGTCTGGATCTCTTTGATGTTGAGTTTACGTCTTCAAAAAAGTCAGAACAAGAAATAGCTGCAGTAGAGGATTTGCTCATAGAACGAGATTTTGACGCCATTTTGTTTACCAAGGTTACAGGATCTGAAAGTAAAAAGACTTTTAGAAAGAGGTTGTCAGAGGTAGGTGGCATTTATGGAAGTTTCCGGGACGACTATTTACAGTACCAAGATATTTATTACAGGGATAATTACTACGAGGAATTTATGGTTTACCATGCGGAGACTTCATTGTACTGCATCTGTGTGGGCAAAGAGCGCCAATTAATTTGGAGGGGTTCTATAGATATTACAGATCCACAGGATGTCAACAAAACAATTGATGATTATATAAAACTGATTGTATTGGCTCTGGAAGAACAGGATATCATATTTAGAAAAAATAGAAAGAATGAAATTACTGGTTTATAGTGCTAAGAAATTTGAGGTACCTTTTTTAGAAAGAGCCAATAAAAATAATTATCATGTGGTGTTTACCCATAATGCTCTAGACTCGGAAACGGCATATCAGGCAGTAGGTTTTGATGCTATTTCTATATTTTCTGGTGATGATGCATCCTTAACTGTTTTGGAAAAATTAAGGGACTTTGGCGTCAAGTATATCACTTTGAGATCTGCGGGGTACAACAATATTCATGTAAAATGCGCCAAACGTTTTGGGATTAAGATTGCCAATGCCCCAGATTATTCGCCCTATGCCATTGCGGAACATGCCGTGGCTTTACTCTTGGCACTTAATAGAAAGATTGTTGTAGCCAGCTCACAAGTGCACCAATATAACTTTTTACAAGATAATCTTCTCGGTTTCGACCTCAACAAGAAAACAGTTGGTATTGTTGGTGTTGGCAGAATAGGAGCCATTATGGCGAAAATTATGCATGGTTTTGGATGCACTATTTTGTCCAATGACCTAGCGCCAGATCCATTATTGATCAAAGATTATGGCATCCAATATGTGGATTTAGAGGAGCTGCTTACAAAATCGGATATTGTTACTCTTCATGTTCCATTGACGCATGACACCCACTATCTAATAGATGAAATTCAGTTAAAAGCAATGAAAAAAGGGGCCCTTCTAATAAACACGGCACGTGGTGCGGTAGTTAATACAAAGGCATTGATCAACGCCCTGAAGAAAAATGAAATTGCAGGGTATGCCACCGATGTATATGAAAAGGAAAAAGGCCTCTTTTTTAAAGACCATTCCGCTTCTGGGGATATAAAGGACCATCAATTAAAAGAGCTGCTTTCATTGCATGCCGTATTGCTTACTCCGCACCAGGCCTTCGTTACTAAAGAGGCATTGGCGAATATTGCGGACATTACTTTTTACAATATCGATTGTTGGGCAAAAGGAAAGGAATCTAAGAACGAGCTGGGCTATGAAACACTGATATCCTAAAATTAGGCTATCGGTTTCAATGATCTGTTTAAAAATAATCAATATTGGGTTTAGGAGCACCCATGCCTTTCGTTATTCAAAAAACAAAAAAAATGCGAATTGCGTTAATACTATTGATTGGAATACATGGAATTATCCATTTATTCGGATTTTTTAAAGCGTTTGGGATATCTCAATTTAATATGATCTCACAACCCATTTCCAAAATATTGGGTGTCATATGGTTGTTTGCCTTTCTTTTACTTGTAAGTACCTCAGTGTTATTGAAAGCACAATCCAATTTTTGTTGGATCATCGGAATTTTGGGCGTACTTCTTTCTCAGTTTTCAATCATAAATTTTTGGATTGATGCCAAATTCGGGACAATTTTAAACTTGGTCATTCTCACGTCCATTATCATAGCATATTCAAGGTTCAGTTTTGCTAAAAAAGGTGACGTATGAAACAGCACAAATGTTTAAAAATTCAAGTACTAAAAATAACAACATTCTTAAAAAACAAATGATTTCAGAGCTACCTTCCAAAGTCCAAAAATGGTTGATCCATAGCGGAACAATTGGTAAAGAATCTATTTGCAATGTTCATTTGAAACAAAATTTACAGATGTTAATGAATCCCGATCAAAAGGATTGGAGCTTTGCGAAAGCTGAACAGTTTTTTACAATTGTACCTCCTGCTTTTATTTGGTCGGTAGGTCTAAAAGTAAATCCATTTACAACTGTGGTTGGGAAGGACAAATTTGAAAATGGAAGAGGAGAAATGACAATTAAGATGTTCTCGGTATTCCAAATTGCAAATGCAAAAAATAATGAAAAGGTAAACAAGGCAACACTTCAACGGTACTTGGCTGAAATTGTTTGGTTTCCTTCTGCCGATTTAAGTCCTTATATCGTTTGGAAAAAAATAGATGACACTGCGGCTAAAGCAACACTGTCCCACAATGGCACAAAAGGTTCGTGAATTTTTCATTTTTCTAAAAATGGAATTTTTACAAAGTTTGTAGCTATGAGGTATAAAGACATAAATGATACCGACCCCACACAATGGACCGTTAAAGCTACCAAAACCGAAGAACATAATGGTATAAAGATACCAGTAGCATTGGAAGCGAATTGGAAGTTGGATAGCGGCGGTTGGACTTGGTTAAAATTAGAATTAGCGAACATAACGTATAATATGCAAGAATTGCCGATGGCAACCCGCTCCAATAAGGAATAAGCGAGTACTTGCAATCACGATAGGGTAAACATAAAAAATGTAGGTATTATTCGCTTTAATTGGTAGTAAAAAAATTTGCTAATTTTGATGTATAAGAACCTCGCCATTAAATGGTCAAATGAAGCTAGTAGTTCTTTAATCTTACTTTTTATGATTCATTTTCGTGAAATGACCACCTTAACTTTTTCTTAGTTCATCTAGTTTTCTAGTTTTCTAGTGTTATATGTTATATAAATAGCTTATATATAAGTGGTTGGGGTGTTATTGTGGTTGCTCTTTGAGAGAAAATATGATCTATGTATTATACCAATCAGTAAATTGTAACGTTATGTTTTTATTACAGCCAATATTAGATACTGATTTACAATAATTTAATAACGGGTTAAGTATTCTGGAATACCGATCAAAAAAAGGTATTTTGGAAATTGAATGTTTGTTAAGGGAAAGGAGATAATCATTTTTTTAAGATACGCCTTCAAAAAACAGCATAATATGAATTTACAAATGAATTTATCTCGTAGTATGTGGGTCACTACCCTTTTTACCTTTTGCTTTTCCTGCTTGGTAATGGCACAAGTACCTAGGAAAGAGTTTAAAGCAAATAGCCTTGATACTACCATGAATGCAAAGTTTCTAGTCAATAAGGAAATGCCGACGGAAATTACTGATCAGGTCGTCACGGCACTATCTTATTATCCAGAATTAAAGGACGTCAAAGTTGAATTTCGATTCCGCAAGAGTAAGACCCCTTTTTCTTCCAAACCTACCTTTTTTAGTATGTTCAAGAAAAGGGAGAATAGGACGTATATAGTTACTATAAGCACTGATGCAGAATCTATAAATAAGCCCTTACTATTTTTAAACCTTCCCTACAATGCACAAATTGGTGTTATGGGACGTGAATTGGGACAAATAAGCACCTACCATTCTAAAAATACCTCCCAGCTTATAGGTAATGTCTTTAAAATGCTCAATGCAACCTATGCAGAAGAGACCAAATTTAATAAAGACCTTATCTGTATAGATCATGGCCTTGGATACCAATTATTCGATTGGAGCTCTTACATTCAGGGAGCATTGGATCTTCAGGAAAGAAGGGGGTCCACAGATCTTTTCTTTACTCAAATAGAACCTTCTGAACATGAGCCTTCTATGAACCCTCAGATTATAGAACAGTATATTGAGGCTACCGACATGTACAAGCAGGTAAACAAAGATTAGTTTCTTTAAACGTCATCTTTTCTTCTTCACATCGATTTTATTATAAGGTTCATGGAAGAATGTCTAGTCCATAACTTTTAAATCATAACTTCTACCCTCTAGGTTGCATTGGTGGATGATGACGCAGTAATCCCTAGCCTCTTTTAAAAGATGCGAGGAAATTGTACAAAATGACCAGGATCATTTTGTACTTGGGAATAATTTGCCAATTTTATTGTCCACCTTTAAAATATGGTCATGGCACTTAATTTTAATCAATATGCTACTGAGGGGAATACCTTTTTAAAAGATTATACCGTGCAATTGGGTCTTGGTAATGATCGTGATAAGGGGGGGAGAATTCTAACGGCAACGTTACACGCGCTACGTGATATCATTCCAATAGAGGAATCATTGCAGTTCATTGCCCAATTACCCATGTTTTTAAAGGCAGTTTATGTGAACGGTTGGAATGTAAAACAGAAAAAACCAAAAGTGAAGCGGATGGCTGAATTTTTAGATCTAGTCAGGACCCATGATGGCCCATCTGCGGTCAACGATTTTGAATACAGTGATGAGGTAGCCCAGCAATATGTGGATACCACTTTTACTTACCTAAGAAAATATGTTTCAACTGGTGAGATGGAGGATATCCGGGATGGACTTCCCAAGGATCTTAAAGCAATGATTTCATCGTACATTATTTTTTAAAACCAATACAATGACCACATTGATAGCAATTTCATTTTATGTATTATTATTTTGTTTAGGCTTCTTCCTAAAGAAATATTCGTAATTTTTTTTAAGTGTTTCATTCTTAACTGACCTTTGTCATTTTGGGGAGAGTAAAGTGAGGGTACCTTAGATTAATCTAAAAGATCGTACTATGAAACGCTTAAAAGATAAGGTAGCCATTATCACAGGTGGTGCTGGAGGCATTGGTGTAGCAACTGCAAAATTATTCTTGGAAGAAGGAGCAAAAGTGATGTTGGTGGATGTAAATCAAAACCTTTTGAAAAAGGCGGTAGCGGATTTTAAGAATCCAAATCTTTCCCACTGCATGGCAGATGTTTCCAAGGCCAAGGATACCGAAAATTATGTTAAGCAAACCCTTAAGGAATTTGGAAAAATTGATATCTTCTTTAATAATGCTGGGATTGAAGGCTGCTCCAAACCTTTGGTGGACTACCCCGAAGACATTTTCGATAAAGTAATCGCAATAAACCTTAAAGGAGTTTGGTTGGGCTGCAAACATGTACTACCAAAAATGGAAGAGGGTGGAAGTGTAATGATCACCTCATCCGTTGCGGGATTAAAAGGTTTTGCAGGATTGGGAGCTTATGTAGCCAGTAAGCACGGCGTTATTGGGATTATGCGGGTGGCTGCCTTGGAAAGTGCAGATAGAAAGATACGGGTCAATAGTATTCATCCCGGCCCTGTGGATAATGAAATGATGAGGCGTATTGAAAAAGACATCTCGCCTGAAAATCCGGATCAAGTCATAAAAGGTTTTGAAAATATGGTACCTCTAAAACGATATGCAGAATCTGTAGAAATTGCAAATCTGGCCTTGTTCTTGGCTTCGGATGAAAGTGCCTATATTACGGGAAGCATACATGTAATAGATGGTGGTATGCTTTCATCATGACTTCGGATTTTAGAACCTATCTAAAGGGTGGGGACTTGAGGTCTATAGGAAAGGTTAACGACAGGCCTTAGTATAGACCCAAAACGATTTTGACAAGGTATTCCATTTTTTACATTCCAATGATCGCATATTGATCATGCTTGCGACAGATGCCATAGAAAAAATTTCAAGAAAAAAACCCAAATTTTTGCAAAAGCAAGATACCTAGCTCCTGCTATTTTTAGGAACTGCCATGCACAAGGAATTTAAATAGTATTTGGCACATGTGGTCTCTAGATTGGAATGGTCAAAGGATAGAATAGAACAGGTTTTGGAAGTAGTCACCCTGTGGGCTACGGATCCCACAGAAAGTAAAATTGTTAGGGTAAGCGCTTTACAGACATTATTTGAAATAGCTATGAAACATCCTGAAATGGAATCTAAAAGGCATGATATTATTTTAAAACTGAAGCCAGAAAATGTGCCTTCCCTAACTTCTAAAATACGAAAATTGACAACCCAATGGCAAAAAAAATAATTTACGCATTGCTCATACCATTGATCTGTGGTTGTAAGGAACAATCTAAATTTTCCGAACAAAATGGAGTAACAACAGACGAAGTGGTACTTGAACAGAAAAAGGCATCTGCTAACTTACAGGTTCTCCTTGATTTTGCTGATATTACTGAAACGGATATGGCGAAGTTAAAGGATAAAGTTGTTTTTAAAAAGGTAGTCAGAAATGGAAATAGTATGCCCATACCTTTGAAAATGGGAGCAGCATTATTTTATTCGTCCCCAAATTCCGTAAAGGAATCTGAATGCCCTGTTATGGAAATTGTTAATACGGACAAGGTCTTGTTGATAAGTAGAGGCAAGGGGTTTGGAGGGCCTATTTGGGCCAAGCTTTTAGTTGATTATAAAACACATGAAATCTTGAAAATAGCTTTTGGGCACAAAGTGGAATCCGAAGGATATGGAGCTGAAATAGGACGGACCTCTTTTCAAAATAGGTTTATAGGAAAGGTCCTAAATATAACGGATAATACCTTTGGGTTACAGGTCCGTGGCAAAGAAGCGATCAATGGAGAATTTACGGTTGATGGTATTTCGGGGGCCACCGTGACAAGCTTAGGGGTGGTACATATGTTGAACGAAGGTGTAGGTGGGTATTCTAAATATTTTGAAAAGCGTTAAATAAATGGAGTTCAAGCTGGTCTTTATACTATTTGTTGCTGTATTAGGGAGAAACATCTCAACAATTCAAATTATTGATGGTGTTAATAAAGATAAGCCCTGGATCTTCAGTTTTCTAGGCAGCATGAATTAAAGATTTCCAAAGTCCCTTGGCTTCTATGGTTCGTCCCGGTATTTATAAGTTTCCATTTTTCATTGTTTGTTACAGCCTTCATGAAGATATCTATAATGCCTACAGAAATATTTAAATTTTGTAAGCTCTGACCATCTAATTAGTAATAACAAACTGTTCTATATCAGGATGGCCTACATTTAATATGCTCATATTGGCCCCTCTTCGTTTTCCTCCCTGTTTTACATGTTCTGTGGCGGCATCATAAACCTTCATAAAGGCAATTGGGCTAGAAGATTTCCAGCCAGAAGAGGTCACAAGTTCTTTGTTGGGGCGTAGTTTGGAAAAATTATAGCCTGTGCCACCAACATTTTGATGAATTAGCGCGGTATTTATAAGGGTAGTGAAAATCCCTTCCAAACGGTCATCAACGGGTAACCCTTCTGAACAGCTGATCTGGTGTCTCTATGGTGTTACCTTGATCGTTTTTCTAAAGATAACGTTCAGTAAGGAGTTGCATGGGATTTTGTACAATTTTGCGGGACATTATTTAAAGATGAGGGTTCATTTTCTCTTTTCGTTTTAGAAGTTGTCTCTCCAGATCGCGTATCGTTTCTGCTATAGAACCCTCAAAGGTAGTTTCTTTGGAAGAGGCAAAGATTCTAGGACCAGGGGAGCTGAGTTCTATTTTGCATATCTTCCCCTTAGAAGAGGTGGTGTTCTCTTCTTCTATGATTACATGTGCCTTTATCAATTCATTAAATTTCTCAAATAAACGGTCTAACTTGGCTATAATCAGTTGTTCCAAGTCCGGATCTGTTGTGGTATGTACAAAGTCTATATGGGTGTGGAATTGCAATGCTTCCGTTTCCATAAATCTGTTCTCCAAAGAAAGCCCTGTTGCCGATGACAATATATCTTTTAAAGCTGGGGTAGTGGTGGCATCTATTAAATTTAGAGCCTTCACCTTGCATAGCGTTTCCACCAATTTACAACCTGCCAGAGTATTTGTGGCCACCCCAGTAACGATATCTGGAACAATATCAAAAACTTTCATAAGGCCATGTACCGCATAAGGATCGGATGCACTTAGGACAATACATCTGACCTTTTCTCTTATGGCATTGATGGCGATATCACCATTGTAAGGTTCTAAAGGGGAGGCACCTATTTCTACAATGGCTACATCAGCCTTCACTTTTTCCATTTTACTCAGTAATTGGGTCAATTTTTCTTGATACTGTTCCCTCGGATAAATTGAAGAGGGCAGCCCAACATCCACAAAATCCAGAACCAAATCGGCACCAACATCCTTAATGGCCAAGATATCCTTAAGACGCCCTGCTCCCGTAAGTTTGGCTCCTACCACCTTGTGTCCGGCAAGTTTAAATAAATTAGTGACAATTCTCGCCGAAGTGGTCTTGCCTGCAGACATGGAAGTTCCTACAAAGAGGATCACGGGAGTAGAAAAAGGAACATAGGGCTCTGGCCTTACAAAACTCTCCATGGTGAGCTTATCTCCAAAGCGGAAAGTATGTCCCGTATAGACCACTTCCATTAGATTTGGCATAAAGACAGATTTGGAAGTGAGCTTCCCAAGTAGACCGGCTCCAGTTAATATGTTCATTTTTAAGTCATCCCCCACTTTTCTCCAAGTACCTGTAGCCTCTAGGGTTGCAAAGCGCTCCCCTAAAGCACCTACCATGAGTTCACCGCCCATAATGCCTCTCATTCTTCCATTGGAAAGCTCTAGTTTTAATTCGCTACTGCCTGGATCTGTGATCTTACAAACAACATAATCCCCCGTTTGCCACTGTTCCCTTGGTAATTTTTTAAGGATGAAGTCGGTTTCTTCTAAGTCCGAAATCCGTGTTAATGAAGTATAAATATATTGAAGGTTCATAGCTATAGGTTTTAAGAGTCAGTAATTAATAAAAGGGTTAAAAGGGCAGTCCGTTCCAATAATTGGTTTTCAATAATGTACTCGTGGGATGCATGCGCCCCATCTCCAGGAGTGCCCAAACCATCTAGGGTTGCCGTGAACTGGCTGGTGGTATTGCCGTCGGAGCCACCACCTGCCGTAGCCTCTTCAAGTTGAATACCCAAGGCATCACCTTGGCACTTGGCCAGTTTCCATAATTCTTGATTGCGGACTGTTTTTTCCATGGGAGGTCTTCCAATACCACCTTCGACATGTAGTTCAATATCTTTTAGATACGGCTTTAGGGCTTTTATTTTTTCGGTGATATAGTTCCCGTCCGAATCCTTAAATACCCTTACATCTATAACCGCGGTGCTTTCGGGAGCTATGACATTGGCTGAAACACCTCCTTCAATCATACCAACATTAACAGTAATTCCCCTTTCAAAATCGTTCATGGCATATAATTTTTGAACTTGGTGGGCTAACTCCACAATGGCATTGATCCCTTTGGTGGGATCTAAACCGGCGTGGGAGGCTTTTCCCTTGGCTCTAATAGTAAAGCGTCCCAAGCCTTTTCTTGCCGTCTTTAGTTTACCATCCAGGCCTAACGGAGGTTCCAAAACAAAGGCTCGTTTCGATATTTTTGCTAGTCTTTTTATTATAGTTGTGGATTCCCTACTGCCTATTTCCTCATCTGAGTTGATCAGGATAATTGGTGTAAGGTTATGTGAAAGGTTTAAGTCTTGAAGCGTTTTTAGCGCAAAGATGATCTGTGTCAATCCTGCTTTCATGTCGTAGACTCCAGGACCTTTTATTTTGCCGTCCTCCTCCATTAAGGGCATTTTTTTTAACGTGTCCAATGGCCACACGGTATCGCAATGTCCTACTAATAGTTGCAAAGGTAGCTTTCTATTCCTTTTTTTGGGACGTGCAAATAGATAACCACCGGAGTGTTTTCCTGGCATATATATAGTTTCATAATCTATCGTTTCCAGTTTGGCAAGAAGGACATCAAATATTCCCTTTTGGGAATCCTGTTCTTTTGAAGGGGTTTCAAAAGACACGAGGGTTTTAAGGAAATTGATCATTTCTTTCCGTTGGATGGTCAAATATTTTTTGATCCCTGTTGCTATATCCGTGTTTGTGCTCATCTTTTAAAACCTTTTGGAAATGGAAAATTGAAGGTTTCTGAGACGGAAGCGAAGCGACCGTTGGCGATATAGGCCAGTAATGGGTTGTCCTTGATCATCTCCTGCTCGTCTTTTTCGGCATCCCGGTGATAGTTGCTTTTTACAAAAGCAGTAATCACCTTACCAGTAATGATGCTATCGTTATCAAACCCATCAATTATTTTAAAAAGTTTACATTCTAGATATAAATAGGAATGGTCTAATAAAAGGGCATCTATGGAAGTAGCTTTTACTGTGGGTAAGGAACGGATGATGCTTTTTTCATTGCTACGTTCTCCGCATCTAGGCGAAGCACTTAATGACGACAGTACTATTTGGTTTGGTAATGGAAAACTTACTGAAAACTCCCCTGTAGCCTTTACATTACGGTAAGTAGCATGTTTTGGGGTGCAGACAAAACCAAAATAATTCGATAGGCCAATGGCGGTGGCCATATGTTTTGGAGCAAGGTCATAATTGTCACCTTCTTTGGTCCCCACTACAATTAGGGGGGCCACGGTAAAGCATCGGTTCCAAATGGGAACATCCGTACCTAAGGAAATATAATGATCTGCCAATATTTTTTCCATGTGCAAAACTTTTACCGTTGTTCCCTCAATGTACAAAACCTGAATTACGAGAAAGATGACAATGGTCAGGATACAATGATATATTTACAAGGAAAATGACTCATATTTGATCCATAGCCTTTTTTAGTTTTTGGGTAACCTGGGAGGCAATTTCGGACAGGTCTTTATTGCCCACGGCCATCATAGAGGCTTTGGGATCCACGGCAGCAACTTCAACTAGGCCTTCCTCTTTTTCCTGTATGATGATATTGCAGGGAAGCATGGTGCCTATTTTATTTTCCGCCAGCAAGGCCTTATAGGCAAAAGGAGGGTTGCAAGCCCCTAGTATTCTATAGTTGTGAAAGTCAATATCCAATTTTTCTTTTAAGGTGGCTTTCATGTCAATTTCTGTAAGAACACCAAACCCTTCATTTTTCAATGCTTCCTTGGTTCGTCTTATCATAGTGTCAAAATCGACATTCTGGAACGATTTATTAAAATAGTAGCTCATTTGTTTCGTGTTTTTCACATAAATATAATTTCAAATTAGGGCAGTTCCAATGATACATGTCAGTTCATTTAAGGCAATATTTGGCAAGTGCTAATCTTTGTTCTTGTGATATTTAATAGTCTATTGAACAATATTTTGATAATACTGATCTGGGTCATTTCAATAGCTGCTCCCTATTTGTAAATTTAAATTACAAAAAATATGTAACCTTAAAATAGATATTATGTCACTAGTAAAATTTAAAAACAGAAGGCCATTTGGAGGTCTTATTTCGTCAGATTTCTTTGATATGGATGAATTTTTTGACAACCGCCTCATGAGCAGAAATATACTGGATGATGGTTTTTGGAATGGTAAAAGGGGAGAGCCTGCATTAAATATTAAGGAGACCGATGACCATTTTGAGATAGAACTTTCCGCTCCAGGTTTCGCCAAAAAGGATTTTGAGGTAACCATTGATGATGGATGTTTGAATATTGCTGCCAAGAAATCAACTCCCAAGGAAGAAAAAGAGGAAGACTATACCCGTAAGGAATTTAGTTACAAATCCTTTGAAAGATCACTGCAATTGCCAGAAAGTATTAAGGAAGAAGCCATAAAGGCCGAGTATAAAGACGGGATCTTAAGCTTTAACCTATTAAAAAAAGAGGAGGCCAAAAAGAGGCCCCCTAAAAAAATCCAAATTGCGTAACATATTCTAAAAGAAAATCGCACACAACTTCACTATAGGTAATTCCTATAAATGCCCCTTGGCCCATTCGGTATAGAGCTAGCTTCTTTTTATAACCGTAAAGAGCCAAGGGGCATTGGTATTTCTAGAAGTGCTTTAACATTCTATTTTTAAAAATCAAGATCATTGTCCCTAGTACATGACTAGGCGTAATAATGATATTTGTCATTTTTAAGCCTAGCCTTGAGGTTTATATTTGCTATAATGAAACCCTATTTTTTACATCCCTAATGAGTTAGGAGCTAGAATATTTTGTAATTTAAAGTTCAAATGGCATTCTCCCCAATGCCAACTCCTTGGGAAAGATATAATTAGCCTGTAAGCCTTAAGATGGAGCACCAACTATCAGATACCACAGTATTACAAAGCATCTATGAAGCAACTTCCGATGGAATACTGTTTGTAGATGCAAAGAGAAGGATATGGAAAGTAAACAAAGCTGCCCATCAAATTTTAGGATATACTGCAAGTGAGTTGGAACAAAAAAAGCTAGAAGAGCTACTTTCCAAACCTACCTTAGCGATACTCGATAAACTATTTTCCGAAGAAAAACAGACACATGACGTAAAGATCTTAGAAACAACTGTCTACGCTTTAAATGGTCCCCAGGATGTTCAGATAAGGATTATTCCTCAGGATAAAGGTGGATGTATATTGCTTTTGGGTACTATCTTCTGGAATGGTGACTACATAAATATGCTAAAGGTGAGGAACATGGCTTTGGAATCTACCAGTAACGGAATAACAATTACAGATGCGCGCCTTCCCGATCTTCCGATAATATACTGCAATCAAGGTTTTGTGCGGATGACAGGATATTCAAAAGAGGAAATTTTGAATAAAAACTGTCGATTTTTACAAGCAGATGATAGGGACCAAAAAGAAATAGGGATTATAAAATCTGCGATACAAAAAGGGGACCCTTGTCGCGTAGTATTAAGAAACTATAAAAAGAATGGGACGTTGTTTTGGAACGAGCTCAACATCACACCAGTAAGGGACGAGGCCAATGAATTAAGTTATTTTATTGGGGTCCAAAATGATGTTACACTTACTAAGAAAGAAGAGCTGACAAAAGATCACATTAGGTACATTCTCGAAATGATCACCAAGGTTACGCCCATTGAAAAGATAGGACAGGAGATCATTAACGTTATGAAGGAATACGTAGCGCATTCCATTCCTATTATTGGCCATATGGATAGAGGAAAGTACAACTGGCAATACTTGGAAAAGGGAAATGGGTACGGGCAAGTCATAGAGACTATTGCTTCTTTGATTTTGGAATCTATATTTGACACTAAAAGTGAAAGACCTATGTATTCAAAGGAGGTGGTTATAGAAGATATCTCCAAGATAAAAGCTACAACTAGCCTTCAATCCTTGGCCTTGAAACTAGGGATATTAGGATGTTGGTATTTTCCTATCCTATCTTCTAAAAATGAGGTGTTGGGATGTTTATTGCTCTTCAATAGACGGTATGGAAAACCAGAAGGTCACCAAAAAGAACTATTGACTGATATGGTCAAATTAGCAAGTATCGCCTTCGAGCACCATAAAAATAACTATGCACTCCAACAAGGGAAAAAGCAACTAATGGAACTGGCCAAGAAATTGGAATACCGGGTTATGGAGCGTACGAAAGAGGTCACCGCTAATGTACGAAAATTAGTAGAGTTAAATTTAAATTTGGAAGATCAGGTCAAGGAAACAAAGGAGGCAGAAAACAAGGCAAGCCAAAGTCAGGTGATGCTCTCGGCCATAGCACAAAACTTTCCAAAGGGGGCTATGGTCGTTTTTAATGAAAACTTTGAGATTGTATACATAGAAGGAGAAGAACTGAGACATATAAATATGATAAAAGAGGAGGTAGAAGGCCGGTCTATAGGCGAAATTCCTTTTTTTTCGGAACATCATATTTTGAAAATGAAGAAAGATATAAAAGAAACCGTAAAAGGAAATAAAATTTCTTTTGAAATGGGGTTCGAAAAGAAAATCTACTCCGTAAATTCCAGACCTCTATATGATGCCTATAATGACTGCACCTTAGCTCTTTTTGTCTATAATAACATCACCCAACAGAAACTGGTGGAACGTGAAATACGTTATGCTCTCAAAAGGGAACAAGAACTCAATGATTTAAAAACGCGTTTTGTTTCTATGGCATCCCATGAATTTAGAACCCCACTTAGTGCCATTCTTTCATCAGCTATTTTAATTTACAAGCAAAATGAGCCTGGGAATGAGACAAAAATAGAAAGGTACGTGGAACGCATCAAATCTAATGTAAGAAATTTGGTGGTCATCTTAAATGATTTTCTATCCTTGGACAAATTGGAAGCGGGCAAAGTAGGTGTAAATCGTCAGCTTTTTGATTTGATACAATTTTCAAAAGCATTGATAGAGGAAATGGATTCTAACAAAAAAATGGGACAGACTATCGTATTGGAGAAAATAGAGCAGGAAATGCTTGTGTTTATAGATCCAAAGTTGTTGAGCCATATCTTAATCAACTTACTGTCTAACGCTATTAAGTATTCTGATGAAAATATGGATATTATTCTTAATATTCAAAACACTGGTTCCCATGTGGTCATTAAGATTACGGATAATGGAATAGGGATTCCCATTAAAGAGCAGGAACATCTATTTGAGCGTTTCTTTAGAGCGGAAAACGCTTTAAACATTCAGGGAACAGGATTGGGTCTGCATATCGTTAGACAATATGTAGAGCTTTTGGGGGGGACAGTTGGCTTTAAAGGTGAGCTGGGGAAAGAGAGCATATTTACCGTGAAATTACCAACAAATTTGGAAGAAAATGAAAACAATATTGATCATTGAGGACAGTACTGATGTTAGGGAAAACATTGCAGAAATCCTGAAACTGGAAAACTATGAAGCGGTAACCGCTGAAAATGGTACAATTGGTATTGAAAAAGCCAAAACTGTAATGCCAGATCTAATTATCTGCGATATCATGATGCCCGGGATCAGTGGGTATGACGTATTGAAACAATTAAATAATGATACTTCCACGGGAGGTATTCCCTTTATCTTTTTAACGGCAAAATCTGAAAGATCAGATGTTAGAATGGGGATGAATTTAGGGGCCGATGATTATCTAACGAAACCTTTTGAGGAAAAAGAGCTATTAGAGGCTATCGAATGTCGTCTTAAAAAGGATGATTTTTTTAAAAAGAAAATCAGTAGGAATATTGAGGGTATCCATACTTTTTTTGAAGATGCTCAAAAATATATGGATTTTGAGAGTCTTACCGAAAAACAAAAGGTTCAGGAATTTGTAAAGAAGGAAATACTTTATATGGAGGGAAATCTGGCTCATAGCCTTTTCTTTATCCAGAGTGGAACGGTAAAGACTTTTAAAAGTACGGAATTGGGAAAAGAATTTGTTACGGGGGTATACAGTGCTGGTGATTTTATAGGTCAGTTGTCCCTGTTAAATAATTCAGGGACCTATACAGAAACAGCTATGGTATTGGACGATACCAAGATATATGGGATCCCCAAGGAGGATTTTACTAAACTATTGTTCGGGAACCAAGTAGTTTCACAAAAATTTATTGCTATGATTTCAAATAATTTGATTAATGTGCAGCAGCAATTGGTAAGCATGGCCTTTGCCTCGGTAAGGCAACGGGCGGCCAAGACACTTTTAGATTTGTACGAAAAAGGAATCATTAAGGATAAGGCAAATAGCGGAGTAGGGATAGCAAGAGAGGATTTTGCCGGAATGATAGGCACAGCCACAGAAACTGCAATACGTACCTTATCGGATTTTAAGGATGAAGGATTGATCACTACTGATCAGGGCCGTCGGATCATTATTTTGAACAAGGAGGAGCTAGCACATGTAGCCGAATTCAGTTAAAAGAAGGTCTTATTAATTATCTATCTCCTGTATTTTAGAGAGCCGTTTCTTTTTTATCATGGGAATTATGATTTTTGGAATCAGGAATGTGAGGATACCTATTGTTTTACGAGGATATAAATTAGATTTGGCTCCCTGTAAATGAAGTATTAGAGACTCTTTGTTAATCTGTCTTTGTAGTCTCAATATTTTTAATTGCTGGTCTATTTCAGCAAAAGAGCGATATATGGTTTTCATAAGTCGTCAAAATAAAATTCTGAACACTTTTTGAGCAAAGGCACAGTCAGCCTCTCCCTAAATACATAAAGAAAAATAGCGAGGAACACATAAAATAGACCTACCAATAAAAAGCCCATGATGTCATTGTCCAAGACATCTCCTATCCAATAAGATGCCGCAATGGATAATAGAATACTCGCTAAAAGTACTACAAAACCTATAATCAAAGATTTGGCTACCATGGTGACCACACCCATATAGATTTTAAATACTTTTAGCTTAAAGTATTCTTCACTATGGTCCAAATAGGATTTTACGTGCCCATCTGCTTCTTTAAGATGGTGCTTCAGTTCCTGAAATACCATAGAATACTATTTCTGAAATTGGGTGTTCTTTTTTCTAAGTTCCTCCAATTTGTTTTCCAAGCCAGCAATTATGTCATCTGCTTTGTAACTCATATGGGAAAGAACGTCCTCCAATTTTTCCTCAAAGGCTATCTTTTTCTCATCGGCTGTTTTAGTGAGTTCTTCCTTTGCATGTTTTATGCGGTCCGTAAGTTCATGGGTGGTATCCATAGCTTTTTGCTTTATTTTATGCCTAGTTTCCGAGCCCTTATCCGGGGCATATAGAATCCCGATTCCTGCTCCTATTGCTGCTCCTGTTAAAAGGGCCAATAAGACGTTTTCATTTGAATTGGACATGATGTTGAATTTTAAGGGTTAAACAATTTGTTCCTTAAAATTAAATGGTTGACCAGATATAAGGAATGATATATATCAGTAAATAAATATTTAACTCAGAATGATTCAAGTCACTTTATTGATTTCTGATTTTAAGTAAATTTGATTTTCATAAGAGAAAAGTCAAATTAATTTATCAACCTATGAATCATGAAATCTTTCAAAAAAAAAGCGCAAAAAGGTTTTTGTATTAAAGCTTTCAGTGATTTGGTAAAGGTGGACAGGGCTCTTGACATTATCAGTAGTAATCTAGGGGCCAATATGGAACTTTCTATTCTTGGAAAATTAAATCATGATGAGTTTAACAATAAAAAAATATTAGTAGAAAAAAGAAGAGTCCTAAGAACGTATTGGCGTAAGCGTTTTAAGGAGGAAACGGATATTGGCTTTTTCTCTCACCCAGATATCGGCGATATTTATATTCTAGGTCACCTTATGCCTATGTTTTTATATGATGTCAACGGAAAAAAATTAGGTTCCCTCTCAGGAGGGACTTATGGTATTTTAAGAGGTTTAGGGATTGGACCAAAGGAGACCTTGAATTTTCTAAAGATCTTGAAAGAAGGCTCGTGCCTCATCATATTAAGGGGGTATGAGCTTCAATTGAATAGATTGGAACATGCACTAAAACTATTGGATAAATCAGCATAAAAAGTAGTTAATAGGCCCAAGGATAGGTTTCGTGCAGCTGTGTCTTATCGGTATGAATGTTGATAGGGTGCTATGCTTCTGAGATGTTTTTAAGAGGAGGACCAACTTCTTAAAATGACTCAAAAGAGTATTGAAAAAAAGTCTTTACCAAAGATATACGAATACTAAGAACTTTTAGTAACTATAAATTGATCTCTAAAACTTATACTTCTAAGGAAAGTTGAATGGGACAATGATCAGAGCCATCGTAATCTGGCAGCATGTTAGAGTTGTTGACCTTTTCCGTTAGGGATTCGCTTACCAATGCATAATCTATGCGCCAACCTACATTGCGCTCTCCTGATTTAAAGCGATAGCTCCAATAAGAATAGGCAATTTCAGAAGGATGTAACTTTCTAAAGGTGTCAACAAATCCTATTTTGGCCATGTTATCCATACCATCAATTTCAATTTGGGTATATCCCGCTGTTTTGTTGTAGTTGGCCTTATCATTTTTTAGATCGATGGGTCTGTGGGCCACATTAAAATCCCCACATAAAATTTGGGAAATTCCGCACAAATAACCCTTCCTTCCTTCCTTCCTTCCTTGTCGTGTTCCGCAATTCCCATATCTATGGTTACCGCTATGGGTTCTTGTTTACTCAATATGGCCGTTCCCGAATATCCTTTTTGGTCTGCAGAATTAGAGTAAAGATGATATTTGGATAATTTTTCCAATGTTTGTTCTACTTCCTGTCCTTGGGCCTTTGTCTCTTGTAGGCAAAGAATATCGGGATTTAAGCTGCTGACCGATTCAAAAAAGCCTTTTTTGGCTATGGCCCTTATACCATTAACATTCCAAGAGATGAGTTTCATACACAAAGTTTTAAGACCATTAAAGATAGCATATAGTCCTAAATTATCATAAAATAAGACTATTAATGGGTATGGCGATATTTAGAATTGATAGTAAGAATTGAAGGATATACCAATACGGAAAAGGCAGTAGATAATCGTTTAAATTATTTAGGAAGTAGAAAGATTCTTCTCGGTGATAAATCGTTTTATGGAATAGATCAGGTCATCCAGTTCGGAAGGTTTTACAATGTAGTCATAGGCTCCAGATTCTAGGGCTCTGGATATTTCTTTCTTTTCGCTTTTGGCACTGAAAAAAATTATGGGAATAGTTTTATATTTCGGATGTTCACCCAGTTTTTTCAACACTTCAAAACCGTCCATTACTGGCATCAGGATGTCGCACACGATAAGGTCTGGTACGTATCGGATTACTTTTTCAAAGCCATCCTTTCCATTGGCAGAAGTAATGACATGAAAACCCTCTAGTTCCAGTAATTCGGCCGTGTTTTCCCTTATGGCTCGGCAATTGTCAATAATCAAAATACTAACCATAACAAGGGGATATTATAAGTTCTAATTTGATAGCTTTTATCGGGGAAGTACTTAAAAGTAATAAATTTCTTCCAAAAACTAAAACTAAAACTAAAACTAAAACTAAAACGAAACCGTATGATTTGTTCTCTAGTGATGTATGCCTGATAGCGTATAGATGACATAGATCTGTCTTTTTAGTTGCTAAAGACAGGTGGATGGGCAATGGGTTGTAGTTAAGCAAACTAGCTTTAGGATAGAAAGTTTTTGTTGTAAAGTTCTTTTAAATTTTACACTATATACTGTTACTATTTTTTGAATGTTGAGTTAAAAGGCACCCTCAAAATTAGCAAATACAGTTATGGACATATGGGTTTTAAATAATGAAAGTCATTTCTAAATTCCTTTTCAACCAGTACTTTGCTTTTAAAATAAAGCGTGATGAAAAATTTAAAACTAGGCGTATTAATTGTTATAATCGTTTTCCTTTTAGTAGGCTGTGGTCCTATTGTGTTATCCTCAAGACCTAATAATCCGCCTCCTCTCTGGTTTTATCCTAATAGGGTGGAATTGGTACGTTATGTCTACTTTCCAGAGTATAGTATATATTATGATTTTTACGATCGAGTATATGTATATTGGGACACTGGGGCTTGGATCAGGACAGCCGTATTACCGCCACGCTATAGAACTATTAACCTGAGTCGTTCTAGATATAGAAGGATTAGTGATTTTCGAGAAGAGAACATACAAGGATACCATAATGAAAATCCTTATAGGGGTAGAAGCAATATTGGTAAAAGGAGTACTAGGGGGAATTGATATAAATGGTTAATAACAGCTCCTCAAATTTTGAAGGATAAAAAAATTTGCAATAGTATTATTGGTTTTAATTTCTTTGTGCACCTGCATTCTAATGGGACTCTTCCTATTTTTCCATGGTATAGTTGCTTTTTTTGAAAGCTTTTTTGCCCTGGAATATTACTTTAAAATTGGGAAAGACATCATCCTGAAATAGAATAATTCTTGTGAAAGATAGACTAAGACGCAATCATGTTTTAAAGGATTCTAAAAATTGGTCTTGCTGTTTTAATGGAAATGGGAATAAATAGAAAAAGGAGGCAGAGCCTCCTTTTTCCCACGAAGAAAATCAATGTTTTCTATATGTTCAATCTATCCTTTAAACCATTTTATTGCTAAAATGGACCAGAGGTATACTTTGAAACTAAATAGCATCTATTTCTTCATTATGATCTTTATCTCTTTGCAGAAATAAGGACCAATGACTAATATGTAAAAAAAACCAGGACATTTCAATGTCCTGGTTTTCAGAAGATATTAAATGTACCAATGACCACTTATAGTAACATCTTTTATAACCTATTCCTAGATTACATTTTGATTCACAAGGTATAGAGATAATTTTAATACTCCCTAAAGACTCTGATATATTGCTACATCAAAAATCCTATGCTTTTATATTTTCAAAGAACTATTTTTCTAATTAAGTTACTAAAGTAGGGACTAGTATTGCCAATGAAAATGACCTAGATCAGTTTCTAGAAATTTAATAGTTTTAAAAGAAACCAGGATAAATATATCCCGGTCTTTCAGAAGGATTAAGATATGCCATTGATGCTATTTAAAGTATACGCTCTTTTTTATTGAGCCAACACCTTAAATTAGCTGTGTAGCATATCTTTAACCTTCGTTATACTAGAAAAGGGTTCCCCCAAAACCTTTACTAGTAATTTTCAAGAACTTTTTTGATTACTGTGCTAAATTAATTGATTATGGAGTGTTCTAGAATGATTTAAATCAGTTTGGAATACTTTTTATAATTTAATTTAAGGTCTGTCTTTTTATCCAAGAGTACAATTTGGAAACATCTTCTTTTTGACAAAGATGCCCATCGGAGTTTAAAGTTGCCGCAGTGCCGCAGGCCACGCCATATTGGGCCATTTCAACATATGACTTGCCTTTTAAAAGGCTTAAGGTCATCCCAGCTACCATACTATCTCCAGCCCCTATCCTATTTTTCTCGCGCACCATTGGAGCGGGAATAAATGTACAGTTCTCTTTAGTGGCCAACAGAGCTCCTTTTGAGCCCATGGATACTACCATAATATTACAAGGGTGAGTGGTCATAAAAATCATGGCCAAACGTTCTAGATCCTTATAGGATATAAAAGACAAATTTAAAAGGGAGCATAGTTCGCCCAAATTGGGCTTAAAGAGAAAAATTGGATTCTTTACTGCCTCTTTTAGCCCTTCTTCTTTGGTATCTAAAATGAGAAAGGCTTTTTTCTCATTGACTATAGTGGCCACTAAGGCAAAGTAATTTGAAGGTACACCTGGTGGTAATTTGCCACTGGCAACTAAATAATCTCCTCGCTTTATCTGGGTTTTGATAAGCTCTAAACTTGCTGTCCATTCATGCTCGTTTATAAAAGGTCCCGGAACCCCAAAGCGGTATTGTAAACTGCTCTCTCTATCCGTTACCGATAAATTTTCCCTTGTTCTGCCTTCTTGTGGGATTACTTTTTGTTCAATTCCCCTTGCTTCCATTAATTGTTGAAAATGTGTTCCCGATAGTCCTCCTGCAAGATAAATAGCTGTAGACTTTCCCTCAAGGTTACGTATGGCTCTAGAAACATTGATCCCACCACCTCCTGGATAATACTTTGGAGTCGAACATTTTAATTTACAGTTAGCTATTAAACTGTCCACAGTGGTAGTCTTATCTATTACCGGATTTACGGTAAGGGTGAAGATATTATTCATGGGACAATCGTTTTGCAGTCTTCTTTTCCAAAGCATATGCATTTTCCACTGCTACCCCAACATTTGTTTTATCGGTAGAGGGTTCTTCGTTGGGTCTCATGAGCCAAAATATCTGGGAATCCAACAAGTGTACTTTTTTTTGTGTGAGTTTATGTTCCAAAAGGCGTTGAGCCCTATTGGTGGAGCCACTTCCCAAGGTAATGGCAATTACATTTTTATTCTCTAAGTTGTTCTGGCGCTTTATAAATCTGCTGGTCGGCCAGTCTGGAGCCCAGTTATAGGTATTGGCGCAGAACACATACAAATCAACAGGTTCCTCATTTAAGCGCTCTGCGGCCGCAATGGTAACCACTTTAGCAGCCCAACCCTTTTCTATAAGTCCTTTTGCAAAGGAGGTACATACCTGTTCGTCTAAGTCATAGAACAAATCTGGATTATAAATAATCAGGGCTTTTTGATTACTGGAAATAGGACCAAAGGAGAAGGTTTTTTCCCCACGTTTTTGTTGGGAAAGAAATGTTAGTAGGCCCCATAGCAAAAGTATGACCGAGACTATCCAAATAAAAGATGCCATTTTTCCTTTTTGCATGTTTAAAATTTTAAATTATTCAGCCCCGGTGTTGGTCATGGGGGGGTTCAACAATTCAAAAAATTGATCCAGTTTGGGCAAAATAATGATTTCTGTCCTTCGGTTAAGAGCCCTTCCTTTTACTGTTTCATTGGTGTCCTTTGGGAGGTATTCAGAACGCCCACCTGCCGTCATCCTTTGTGGCTGTATATCAAACTTTGTTTGCATTAACCGCACAATGGACGTGGCTCTTTTTACGCTCAGATCCCAATTGTCCGCCATG
This sequence comes from Sediminicola arcticus, assembly GCF_040566695.1. NCBI lineage: Bacteria > Pseudomonadati > Bacteroidota > Flavobacteriia > Flavobacteriales > Flavobacteriaceae > Sediminicola > Sediminicola arcticus. Next base: position 195,468 of record NZ_JBEXAE010000002.1, read on the forward strand.
CAGTCTGTTGCAATAGGTACATTATCTGTATGGCCCTCTACCAATATATCCAGATCTTTATGGTCGTTGATGATCTTGGCAATCTTTCCAATTACCTCTTCCGCCTTAATGCTTATTTTATAACTGCCAGATTGGAACAGCATCTTATCGGATATGGAAATATAGACCACCCCTTTTTTTACCTCTATACTAATATCTTCATCGTCAAAATTATCCAAGGATCTTTTGAGGTTCATGACTAGGACAAGGTTAATGGAATCCTTTCTCTGTAAAGAGGAAGTCAGATCTTTAATATACTTGTTTTGTTGATTCAGGGCTTCCAAGGATTTTTTTATGTTTTCGGCTCCTGATTTGCTCACAACGGATAGGTCGGAAAGTCGTTCTAGTAAATTGGTATTGGTGCTTTTGAAATAGGCTATTTCTTGTTCCAAGTTCTTGGTCCGGTTAATTTCATTGGCCAAATTGGTCTCTAACAATAAGCGCTCGTTTTTACTGGCTTTTAAATTGCCTTCGCAAAACTCGGCTCTATTTTGCATTGCCGTATACTTCTTTTGGCTCACGCAGGAAGTGAATATGGTAAGCACGATAGTGATAAAAAGTAGATTTTTCATTTTTGGATTGTTTTTTAGGGTTGATGTATACTTAAATCAAGGGTGATTCATCTTTTTTTTTCTCTAATTTCTTGAAAGGCTCTTGTCTATCAAATCATGAACCACTTGACCTTTTTCTGCCTTGTTCATATTCTCTATGCCTTGTAACAGCGCATCTGGATTAAAAGAAATACTGTTAATTCCTTCTCGTACCAAGAAAGCTGCAAACTCTGGGAAATCACTTGGTGCCTGTCCACATAGTCCAATTTTTGTATTTGTTTTCTGTGCAGAAGCAATAGCCATAGTTATCATCTTTTTTACAGCAGGATTATTTTCATCAAAAAGATGTCCCAAAAGATCGGAGTCCCTATCTATACCCAACGTCAATTGGGTAAGGTCATTGGAGCCTATGGAAAATCCATCAAAAATGGCTGCGAATTCCTCGGCAAGGATCACATTGCTGGGGATTTCCACCATGGTGTAAATTTCTAATCCATCATGCCCTCTTTTTAAGCCGTTCTGGTCCATTAGGGCAACTACCCTCTTACCTTCTTCCAAGGTTCTGCAAAAAGGAACCATTACTTTGAGGTTGGTCAACCCCATGATTTTTCGTACTTTCTTTATCGCGGCACATTCTAGGGCAAACCCTTCCCGGTACATAGGGCTATAATACCTAGAAGCTCCCCTAAAACCTAACATGGGGTTCTCTTCTTGGGGCTCAAATTGTTTCCCACCCATAAGATTGGCATATTCGTTGGTCTTAAAATCGCTTAGCCTAACGATGACTTCTTTTGGGTAAAAGGCGGCTGCAATAGTAGCAATGCCTTGGGCTAAAGTATCTATGAAATATTCAGATTTATTAGGGTATCCCTTTGTGATTGTCTCGATGTTCTTTTTGGTAGAACCATCTTTCATTTCATTGAATTTCACTAAGGCCATAGGGTGGATTTTTACCATATGGGTAATGATAAACTCCATACGCAACAAGCCAACTCCGTGGTTTGGATAAAAGGAGAGGGGAAAGGCGAGGTCAGGATCCGCCAATATTAATTTGGCCTCGGTTTTGGGAAGTCTTATTCGTGAAAAATCTATTTCCTTTTTTTTAAATTGGAGTTCCCCTTCATAAAGGTATCCGGTCTTACCTTGGGCACAAGTCAAGGTGATACTTTGGTTATTGGTAATTGAGGTAGTAGCATTTCCACATCCAACAATGGCCGGTACCCCAAGTTCGCGAGCAACGATGGCGGCATGGCTGGTTCTTCCACCCTTATTGGTAATAATGCCACCTACCTGTTTCAATAGGGGATCCCAATCGGGGGTAATCGTATCTGTTACAATAATGGTATTTTTATCTAAAAAGCCCGCATCATCTGGGGATTCAAGTAAGGTTGCCGTCCCTACTTTTATTTTGGAGCCCACAGCATTCCCTTGGGTCAATAGTTTGCTTGTTTCTAGCAACTGGTAAGCTATATGAATGTTTTTGTTCTTCGTTTGGTGTACTGTTTCGGGGCGTGCTTGTATAATGAAAAGTTCCTGTGTCAGTCCATCTTTTGCCCATTCAATATCCATGGGTTGTTTATAATGCTCTTCAATCAATAAAGACCAATTGGCCAAGGCAATGATTTCGTCATTAGTCAAAACAAATTGTTGTCTTTTTTCCAATGGAGTAACCTTGTTTATTGTTTTTGCTTGTTCTTTGGCGGAGGCATACATCAATGTCAATTTTTTATCGCCCAATTTCTTTTGGATGATTGGAAACTTTCCTTGCCGCAGGGTTGGTTTGAAGACATAAAATTCATCTGGATTTATAACGCCTTGGACAATGTTTTCCCCCAATCCCCAAACTCCGCTGAGCAATATAACGTTTTCAAAACCAGATTCCGGTTCAATGGTGAATCCAACTCCCGAACAACCAATATCTGCACGTACCATAAGCTGAACCCCCACGGAAAGTGCTATATCATCATGGGCAAAGCCTTTGTCCTCCCGATATTTTATGGCCCGATTTGTATATAGGGAAGCAAAACATTTTTTAATGGCTTCCACGACCTCTTTTTCCCCTTTTACATTTAAATAGGTTTCGTGCTGTCCTGCAAAACTCGCATCGGGGAGGTCTTCTGCCGTTGCACTGCTGCGAACGGCAACTTCCCTGTAGGTGTCGCCACTTAATTGTTTATAGAATGTGGTAATGGCCTTAGAAAATTCAGGAGAAAATGTTCCTCCCAAAATATGCTCCCTTGCTTTTTTTCCGATGGCGTTCAAGTTTGAAAATTGGAATCTATCCAAATCTGACATTAAGTCCTGTAAGGATTGTTTTATGTTGTTCTCATCCAAAAATTGCCAAAAGGCTGTTGAGGTTGTGGCAAAACCATTTGGCACAAGCACACCTTTGGATGTTAATTGGTTGTACATTTCTCCTAAAGAGGCATTTTTGCCGCCAACCAATGCAATATCCTTTATCCGAAGCGTATTAAATTCCCTGATATACATTTTCAAATATTTAATGATACAATCAAAGCTAGCCGAAGCCTCAATTACATCATATGATATTGGTCAGTAGGAGGTTATAGGTTAATGACTTACCTATTAATTATTATGGGGAGACTGACCTATGTCATAGTTTAACACTTTGAAGAGGAGTATCTTCATATTCAATTTATAAGTTGTACTGAACAATAACCATTAGTATAAAATCAACATATTATGTCCGTATTAAAAGTGATAGAAATCTTGGGGAACTCTAAAGTGAGTTTCGAAGATGCCGTTCAGAATGTAATCAATGAGGCTTCTAAGTCGGTAAAAGATATTAAATCTGTATATATACAAGACATGCAGGTTTCCGTAAAGGAGAACAAAATTGCCGAATATCGTGTAAACACCAAAGTAACTTTCGGTATTAAGAATTAGTCAGCTTGCGATATTTGGTTTAAGCGCATCAAAAGCACTCTTTTGATGCGCTTTTTTTATGGTGGTTGTGTGGATTCTCCCAATATCGCAATGGCTTCCTCGTCGGAAATTTGATGGAAATTCTTATAAAATTGTCCTACCGCATGGAAGTTAAAAGGGGTGTCCAAACAAATCACCATATCAATGTAGAGTGAAGCTTCGAGCATGGTGATGGAAGATCTGGGAGCAACGGGAATGGCCACGATTGTTTTTTTTGGATGTTTTGAATGTATGAGCTCTGCGGTAACTAAAATTGTATTGCCCGTGGCAATACCGTCATCTACAATAATAACAACCTTACCTTTCAAAGATTCTGGTTTTTTGTTTTTATAGTATTGGTCGTGGCGTATTCTCAATTTTTCCCGGATGTGGACCGTTTCTTTTTCAAGGTATTCTTTATCAACTTTGGCAGCGTCACTCAGAATTATATTTTCTAAGGTTACAGCACCTATGGCATATTCCTTATTGTAGGGATCGCCTATTTTTTTGGAGAGGGCAACATCTAATGGGGCATTTAATGATTTTGCGATGATGGCACCCAATGGAAGCCCTCCCCTTGGAATGGCCAATACCACAACCTCTTTATCCTTGTATTCTTTTAACCTTTCAGCCAATTGGAGTCCGGCATCTATTCTATCTATGAACATGGGGTTACTTTTTAGCGCTTAACCATGTAATAAACCATTTTGCCGACCTAAGGGCAACATCTTCCAATTTACCGGGCTCCTCAAATAGATGGGAAGTTTCGGGTACGGTCTCTAATTTTCGTTTACATTTTAATTTTTCAAAGGCGCTCTCATTGAGCGCTATCACCATATGGTCCCATCCTCCAACCAATAATAGGGTGGGCGCAGTAACTCTTGACAAGTCCTTCATAGCCAGATCTGGTCTCCCTCCCCTGGAAACTACGGTTCCAATGATATCACCATAAAATGCAGCGGCCTTAAGAGCGTAAGCTGCACCGGTACTGGCTCCAAAATATCCTTTTATTAATTCTTTGGTTGGAACATACGTATGTAACCATTCGGTGACTTCAATAAGGCGTTTCGTTAAGAGATCAATATTGAACTGAGTTTCGTAGATCCTATCTTCATCTTTGGTAAGTAGGTCGAACAAGAGAGTGGCTAATCCATTTTTTTGCAACACTTCAGCAACATAGTTGTTTCGAGGGCTTAATCTACTACTGCCGCTACCATGTGAGAAAAGTACCAATCCCACTGAATGTTTTGGGAGAAATAGGTTCCCTTTTAAGGTGATTTTTAAAGTCTTGTTTATCGTTGTTACAGACATAATCCATGCTTTTATAATATGAAATTTGCTTGGGTTCCTATTTTCAAATTAAATACTAATCAATTGATAATCATATGATATGCATCAGTACAAAGATGTAGGAGGTGGGCTACCTTTCTATTAAGAAATAGCTATTGGCCTATGAGAGCCGCGTGTTTGTTAAAATATAGCCCTGTCTTTACTGCCTTTGAAATTAGAGAGTATAAAAAACCAAATCTATCCTCGGATCAGGTTTTAATAGTAGTAGAGGCATTTGGCCTTAATTTTGCTAATGTCATGGACCGTTTGGGATTATACAAGCTTCTTAACTATAACCGAACCTAGGCATCTTACAAGGCTTATTCCTTGTTACTTGTCCCTACTTGGGCATGTGATTCTTTGGTGGAACGGGGAAAAGATTAACCAGGAGTATACCTTGATCGGAGAGGAAAAGGCACCTGTTCAGGGTTCGCATACTGGACAAAGTGAAGTGTGAAAATTAAATATGATAGCTTGATTAAGCTATCATAGTCCACCAACCTTAAAACACAATAGAGGAATGGTTAAGTAAGATTCCATGGCAATGACTAAATCCTTATGAAAAAATTTTCGCAGTAGGCTACTGTCTTTACGTTCCAACATTCCCAATATGGACACTTCCGAGCGTTCCATATAAGCATGGAGTTCTTTTGAGATGTCTTCGGAGAATATTCTTTCAAAACCCATCGGTTTATAATTAATTTTTTGCTCTAGTATTTTTTTTAGCCATGCTACCTTTCTATCTTCTTCATATTCTGCTTTAGTGGTTATATGTACAATTTTTATGGCTGCCTTAAAAGGTTTAGCAATTTTTACCAATTGCCGAATGGCAAAAATATCGGCTTCTTCAAAATCAGTAGCATAAACAAGGGTTTTTAGTGGAGCGGGGGAGGTATACTGGGGGACGGTTAATACGCTACAGGGAGCCTTTTTAATTAAGCCTATGGCTGTACTTCCCAGCAAAAATTCTTTTAGGGCACTAACGCCTTTTGTGCCTACTGCCACCATATCCGGACTATGGGTTACAATGGCTTCAAGAATCCCATCAGTACTGGATCTATTTTCCAAAGTAATGACCTGCCTATCAGTGACAATGGGTCTATCTTTTAGATGCTCATAACAAAAGGCTTCCAATTTCATTTGGTGCATCTCGTACAGTTCCTGTTCTTTTTTAAGGTAGGCCAAGGAAACTTTGGTGGCCAAGGACATAGGCTCGTCAAAAACATGAAGTATTAGTAGCTTTGCCTTTAGCTTAAAACAAATGGTATGGGCATAAAGTAGTGCAGCAACGGAGTTTTGCGAATAATCAGTGGCGTAGAGAATGGTTTTCATGGATTCCAATTTTAGGATTTGTGCATGAAACTATGGTATAGTGTCGCGTAATAAAATGATAATGGTCAATCCATTTTAAAATCTTCATATATGATTTCTATCATTTTATTTGAAGAGGGGGTGGAGTAGCTTTTGACCGTTTTAAATGAATTAAATGGATCCTAATGTTCAGATTTGAAAAATACAATATAGCCGATTGGTTTTCCTTTTACCGGATTTTAGCCGTGCCCTTGCTTTTGGCATTTGTCTGGTATGGGGAGCGAACGTTGTTCACTTGGTTTTTATTGGTCAGTTACAGTACCGATGCCATAGATGGGTTTTTGGCTCGTAAATTAAAAATTGTGAGTGCTAGGGGATCCCAGCTAGATTCTGTTGGCGATCAGATTACACTGATCATGGGGCTTATTGGCCTCATCGTTTTTGAAATAGCCTTCATGAAGGCCAATTATGGCCTTATTCTTTTGGCATTTATTCCCTATATCCTTCAAATGATTATTGCTTTTGTTATATACGGGAAGACCACTGCCTTTCACACCTATCTCGCTAAAACTTCGGCACTGCTGCAGGGCGTATTTATATTGTGGCTCCTGTTTTTTGGTCCCGTGTATTGGTTATTCTATACCATGATCATCATTGGTATTTTGGAAACTATAGAGGAAATCTCCCTTATTTACATGTACCCTCACTGGGTGAAGGACGTTAAGGGCATTTTTTGGGCACTCAAAGATGACAGAAGAACTATAAGAAAGAAAACAGTTAAAAAAAATGGGGTTTAACTACTTTGAATACTTTTATGCACCTAGTAAATAGTAAACATAGCATTAAGGTTAATAACCCATAACTAGTGAAACGTTTTTTTTAAAAGCACTAAGATCGATTTTTTATCCAAAAACAACCAACCCTAAAAAAATTAGGCTATTTTTAAATCCGAATCCAAAAAAGGGTGAAAACAAATTGCTTAATAGGTTTTTTTAAATGGGGTGGATACAAAATTTTAAAGGGAATCTAGGTTCCAAATTGCAACAATTGTTTCGTTATATCAAGAAGCATCCTATAAAAACTTTTTTCTACTTGGTTCTATTAGGCGTTATGGGCGTGGCCATTCTTATGTCCATGATTTATTTTGGGGTATTTGGCAAACTGCCTACGGCCGCGTATTTAAAGGGGCTAAAAAATCCGGTTACTTCTACTATCTATGCTTCCAATAAGGAACCCGTTGGATATTATTTTTTACAGAATAGGTCTAATGTAGATAGCACCCAAATATCTCCAAATCTAAAAAATGCCTTAGTAGCAACAGAGGATACTCGTTTTTTTGAACATGGAGGCATCGATTATAAAAGTTATGCAAGGGTCTTTGTAAAATCTATCATACTGGGACAAAATGCGGGTGGAGGGAGTACCATAACCCAACAGGTGGCTAAAAACCTATTCGGAAGGGAAAAGCAGTTTTTTCTCTCCACTCCCATCAATAAGATACGGGAGGTTTTTATTGCAATGCGTCTGGAAAATATTTACGATAAGGACGATATTCTTCTTCTTTATTTCAATACGGTTTCCTTTGGGGAAAATACTTATGGAATAGAAAAGGCGGCCAATCGTTTTTTTAACAAGTCCCCTGAAGAGTTGACACTCACGGAATGTGCCACCTTGGTTGGGTTGCTTAAAGCTCCGACGTACTACAACCCCAGAACCTTTCCAGAACGTGCGGAGGAACGCCGAAACGTGGTACTCTCACAAATGGAGAAATACAATTATTTGACCCCAGAGGAACTGGCAACTGCCAAAACTCCTTTGAAATTGAATTATCAAACGCCTAAAAAATCATCTTCCTTTTCTAATTATTATAAGGAATACGTGGCCTCAGAATTTAAAATATGGGCCGAGGAAAATCCCGCTCCAGATGGGCACATCTATGATCTGGAGGCCGATGGTTTAAGTTTATACACCAGCTTAAATGTAGATATTCAACACTATGCAGAGTTGGCTATACAACGGCAAATAGACCAACTTCAAAATCTGATGGACCGGTATTGGTCAGCATCAACTACCGAAGGTGGAAAAGAGGCCCTCTTGAAGAAAATAGAGGAGGATATGGGGGTTATCCAAAATATGAGGAAGGCCGGAAAGACCGATACCGAAATCAATACATTTATTCAACAGAAAAAGGAGCGTAAATATTGGGTGGTAGGCAAGGGCTATGAGGACAAAATGCAATCCTTGGAAGATTCTATTACTAAAAGTATAAACAGATTACATGCAGGAGTATTAGTCATGAGCAGTACATCAGGAAGGATTATGGGCTATGTTGGTGGTATCGATTATGGTTTTAGCCAAACCGATAATATTACAACCCCAAGACAGGTGGGTTCTACTTTTAAGCCTATTACCTATTTGGCAGCGTTGCAAACCGGGCAGGAACCTTGTAGTTTTTATGACAATAGGTTGTTGACCTATTCCAAATACGAGGATTGGAGACCACGGAATTCTGATCATACCTATGGAGGTAGTTTTAGTATGCACGGAGCCTTAGCAGGTTCCATTAATACAGTTTCGGTAGCCATACAAATGCGTACGGGTACAGAAAGGGTCTTGGAACAGGCCAAGAAAATGGGAATTGAAAAGGAGCTGCCAAATGTACCTTCCATTGTTTTGGGAACTGCCGATATTAGTTTGATGGAAATGGTAAGGGCATACGCTAGTATTTCCAATGGAGGGAATAAGGTAAAGCCTTTTGCCATTGAGCGTATTGAAGACGAACAGGGGAATGTGATCTACGAAGCTAAACCTGCCTATGAAGGTAGGATTGCCAGTTATAAGAATGTAAAGGCTCTACAAAAAATGATGGAGGGCGTAGTTCAAGGGGGTACGGGTTCTCGCTTAGCGGGTTATAATATTCCTTTCAATTTAATAGGAAAAACAGGCACTACTCAAAATAATGGAGATGGCTGGTTTATTGGGTGTTCTCCCGAATTGGTGGTGGGCGCTTGGGTAGGAACTTTTGATAAGCGCGTACAGTTCAGCTCCACTAACATGGGGTCTGGAGCCAATACAGCTTTACCTATGGTAGCCTCCGTTTTTAAAGATCTTAGTTATTGGAGGCGCCCCATCCTTACCAATTTCCAGTACGAAATGGATTATTTTCCTTGTTGGCCCTACAGTGAGCTATCGGCAACAGAGGCTTATCCCTTGGCGTTGTCAGATACAACCTATCGACACTTTTTAAGGATGCGAGATTCCATTAGAGGAATACCCTTACTAGAAATGGAAAATGATTCGCTAGTCCCTTTTCAGCAAAAGCTTGATTCTATTGTCAAAGACAGTAGTGCTTCTCAATTAAAAAAACCATTGTCGCCTTCCTAGGAGTAGTCGAATCGTTCTTGGTTGATGGTCAATAGTTTATGGTTATTGGGTGATTGTTGATAAGGAAGAGGGATTTAGTGATGATTAGCGTTTAATATATTTTTTAAAAAACCGTGGGGTACTAGTCAATTATACTCCAAAATAAAATCAACCAAAACCACACTTTTATGGTATCATTGAGTTTCTGGGATTATTTGATCATCATTGTTTTTTTTACCATAACACTCTCCATAGGGCTTTATGTTTCTAAAAAATCTGGAACTGATTCCAATGAATTTTTCCTTTCTGGACGTACTATGCCTTGGTGGTTGTTGGGGGTTTCTATGGTAGCAACCACCTTTTCTACAGATACGCCTAATTTGGTAACCGATATTGTGCGTACCAACGGTGTTTCTGGCAATTGGATATGGTGGGCCTTTTTACTTACTGGACTTTTAACCGTGTTTGTATATGCCAAACTTTGGCGAAAATCCAATGTAAAAACCGATATAGAATTTTATGAATTCCGATACGGAGGAGCCCCTGCCCGATTTTTAAGAAAATTTAGGGCTATTTATCTTGGGGTCATATTTAATGTCATTACGATGTCTTCAGTTACCTTGGCTGCCATCAAGATTGGCGGTATCATGTTGGGACTAGAGCCTTGGCAGACCGTGGTCTTTGGAGGTGTTATTACCGTAATATTTAGTGCTGCAGGAGGATTTAAAGGGGTAGTTTATACCGATTTTGTGCTGTTTTTTGTAGCCATGGGCGGCGCCATTGGGGCTGCTTATTATTTAGTGAACATACCAGAGGTTGGGGGGGTATCAGCATTAATTGCAAATGAAGCGGTGGCCGATAAACTATCCATATTGCCCGATTTTAGTGATAAACAGGCTCTGATTACACTATTTATAATTCCCTTGGCGGTACAGTGGTGGAGTTCATGGTACCCGGGTGCAGAGCCTGGTGGCGGAGGTTATATTGCCCAGAGGATGCTGGCCGCCAAGGATGAGAATCATGCCATTGGTGCAACATTTTTCTTTAATATCATGCATTACGCCCTAAGACCATGGCCATGGATCTTGGTGGCTTTGGCCTCCCTGGTGGTTTATCCAGATTTGGCAAGCATACAGGAAGCTTTCCCAAATATTGCAGATGACAAACTGGGACATGATTTGGCCTATTCGGCCATGTTGACAAAATTACCTAGTGGACTGCTGGGGCTTGTGCTGGCCTCTTTGGTGGCAGCTTACATGAGTACCATTTCTACCCAATTAAATTGGGGCTCATCTTATGTGGTCTATGATTTTTACAAACAGATGATTAACCCTAAGGCTTCTGAAAAGAAGTTAGTTCTTGTAGGTCGTATTTCCACAGTGGTCTTGATGGTGTTCAGTGCGCTTTTGGCCTTGGTCTTACAAAATGCCCTCCAATTGTTTGAAGTGCTATTAGTATTTGGGGCCGGAACAGGACTCATTTTTATACTACGCTGGTTTTGGTGGCGCATTAATGCGTGGAGCGAGATTACGGCTATGTTCGCGTCGGGAATCTTATCCATTCTATTAAAATTAACCCCCATGGGAAGCTATTTATTTGATGCTACATCTGGGGTTTTTGAAAATTACTATGAATATCCTTTTGTGGTATTGGTCACTTCCATCATCTGGTTAGGTGCTACTTTTATGACCCAACCAGAAAGTAAAGATGTGTTGAGGTCTTTCTATAAAAGAATTCAGCCAGGGGGCCCTGGATGGACTAAGGTAGTGAAGGAAGCCAAAGCTGACGGAATAGAAATAGTTCATTCCAAGGAAGGGTGGAGTGTTCCCTCAGGTATCGTGGCCATGTTATTAGGCTGTGTTATGATTTATAGTTGCATGTTCGCTACAGGTTATTGGATTTATAGAGATTATACTTATGCGGTGATATTAACTGGATTGGCTTTGGTTTCTGCATTTCTGATGACCAAAATGTGGACAAAGATCAAATCCAATGTCTTGTAAAGAAAAAGAAATTTAAACTTGTCTGAGATTAAAGCTTTTAAATTGTAAAGATCATAGCCTAGGTCAAAGTAATCTACTTCTTTTTCATGTATTCATGGCAGAAGATTTAATAGTTGGGAGATCATAGGCCTCTAACAGAAATATAAGGGCAGTGACAATGTCCAATAAGACCCACACTGTTTTATTGTAGAGATATATAGGAATTATTGGATTAAAAATTATTGCTATACTGCCAAAGATGATGACGTAAATAGTGTTTTTCCTTAGATTTTTCATCATCGTCAACAAGGCAACACTAGAAACTATAACTCTGAGATAGACATAAAAGACTTCAGGTAGATCCAAGCCTGCAAAGAATAGATGACAGGCACATATAATAGATAGAATATTTAATATTTTGTTTTTTAACGCAGTAGGTAGCATGATTTGGGTTTATAATCTTTCCTGTAATCTTAATTCAATGTTTGGGGGCTTTGTTATTCGTAAAATTGCAAACATAGAATAAAATCTATCAAATTTAAATTTTTAAATGTTAAATATCAGTAAGTTGCATTTATTGCTAAATTTTAAATCTATCTTTTATACAGTTTAAATGAAGAAACAGGATAAAAATCAGCTATTCATCAGATTAACCTTAAATCTTTAAGAATAGATACAAGATGTGCCGTAGTATTCGCTTGGAATTCTTCCTTTAGTTCTTTGATCCGTTTTTCAATAGAGCTTTTACTGCTCGGAGATATTCCATTAGCTTTAAAATGGTGTTGAATCTCGTCATGAGTTTGACCATTGGCTAAACTCGTCATTAATTGAATTTCAAAATTACCAAGGGTCATTATATTTTTTTGGTCGATGAGCAAAGCCAATTTTGGAGACATATAAGCTTCGTTTTTAAAGATCTGTGCGATTGCTTCTTCTAGCTCAATAAGTCCTTTGCGATCCTTGGATACATAACCATTGATGAGCCCGCTGTTCCAAAGCGACTTTACGATTTGTGGATGGTCCTCTATGGAGTATACAATTACCTTTAAATTAGGCTGTTCGTTTTTAAGCGCTACAATAAGTTCGTGTCCAGACGAAAGTTTTGCCTCCCTATAATCGGGTTTAAAGGAGAGATCACTGATCAAGAGTTGAAAAGGATCACCATCTTGTAGGGCCTTTTTCGCTTTTAAAAAAGCCTCGTCACAATAGGAGGTATGTTGCACCTCTTTTATTTTTAATTTTTTAAGGATCATACCTACTCCCATACTAATGCTGTCTATATCCTCTGCCACCAATACTTTATCGTACATATGCTATGCTTTAATTTGGGAACTTTATTTCTGCTTTAAAACCTTCTCCTAACTGGCTGTTAAAAGTAAAGCTTCCTTGGATGGCTGCGATACGGTTTTCCACATTGTGAAGACCATTTCCATATTTTTTATCGTCTATGGTTGCGCCCTTGCCATTATCGGTATAAGAAATTAAAATAGATTTCCCTGTTTTTTTAAAGGTTAGGGCTACCAATGACGCCTCACTGTGCTTTTTCATATTTGTCATGAGTTCTTGGAGGACTCGGTAAAGGGCTATTTTTTTTTCTTTATCTATTTTCTGCCAAGGGATATCATCTAGATCCTGTATATAGATTTTGGCATGTGAAGGAGTATAGCTACCAAGCATGGTGGTAAGTTCTTCAGAATACCTATGATCTGTATGAACACCATTGTTTTCTTTGGAGATATCCCTTGTACGAAGGTAAATTTTCTCCATGGAGTCCAGTAGGTCATGGTTGTTTTTGCTGGCTTCTAATTGTATCATCAATTGATAAACATCATTGGCAAGTTCATCGTGCACTTTTTTTGATATTCGTGTTTCCGTCTTATAGGATTCTCGGATCTTTTCTAGTCTGTGCCTTCTTTTAAGGATGATGAATAGCAAGGAAAAACCCATCAATACCACTATAAAACTCGATAGGTACAGGATATTTTGTTTCTCTTTCTCCGCAGTGGTTGTTTTTAACAAAAGAACATCTTTACTCAGTTGATCATTATCATATTTAGTAGTGGCATAAATACGTCTGATCATCTGGTTCGATTTTTCTAGTCCATTGCGTATTTGGGAATAGGCTAGGGCTTCGGAAGTTGCATTTTTACCCAATTCATTTTTTAGGCGAATAATATAATCCAAGGCTTCCAAAGTGGATATTGGATTGTTTTTGGTCATCGTAATATGATAGGCCTTTTCGGCATATTCGAGTGATTTTACTTTGTCGAATTCCAAATAATATTGGGTGAGATGAATGTAACTAGATGTTAGGCCACTTAAGTCATTGATCTTTAGCCTTAATTCCAAGGCTTTCAAAAAGTCATCTTCATTATTGGAATTTCGCTCCCCTGAAAGCCAATAGGTAAATGCAAGATTGTCTAGGATACGGGCTTTTTCTTTTTCATTATTTTGATCTACCGCTTCCAATAGGGTAGCGTATAAGGTAATTGCTTCTTGGTATTTTTCATATTTCACCAGGATGTTGGCACGGGTGGTTTGAAAAATCACCAAAGTAGACTTAGAAATATCTTCTGGATGTTCGTGTGCCATTTGTATGGCTTTGTCGTTCCATAGCAGGGCATCCTTATTATCACCCAGCTCTTTGAAACAGACAGAAATAATATGGTAGAGGGCAGATTCTGTTCGGTAATTAGTAATTCCTTCCAAATATTTGAGACCTTCAACTGCCGTAATCTGACTGCCAATATAGTCACCCAATCCCTTTTGGATGTTTGCCATAGCATTCAGCATGTCCGCAGCAGCTTCGTAATCTTCTAAACGGATATCAATTTTAAAGGCTTCGTTGTAATATGTAAAGGCTTCGTCTGACTTAAATTGCACCTGAAGATAGTATCCTAAATAGAAATTTGAAGTCGCCATTAGGCTGCTATCCGATAGTTTTTTGGACAATTGAAGTAACTTTTTACTGTAATTAATTACACTATCGTATTCCGCATTTTTGACATAAGTCTGAATGGTATTTTTTAGGGTGGTAATTTGCAAGGAATCGGTACTAGTTGTGTTATTCGATTTTGAAGAAAACGATTCTTGTATTGGGATAGCTTTTATACCAATAATAAGTGAAAGAAAAAATAGGGGTAAAAAAAGGGGGTTTTTCATCATTCAAATGTAGAAAAAAGGCTTCAAATAAAAAGAGGTAAAGTATAAAAAAAGAGAAATACCCTCCCCCCAGAGGGCATTTCTTTAACCAAATAGATTTTTATCCAAAGGATAAATGAAATTCACATCGGCATGTATATATTCGACCAAGACAATCTGTTTTGGTGATGTAAAAATAGAGGTTGCTATCATGAAAACCTTACGGTTTTCCGTAATAGGATTACTTTTTATTAAAAAATATAGAGGACTGTATTGTGCGGTGGCGGATAGCTAATTAAGCAGAAATATAAAATATATATTCTTAAGTTTAGCGCGTCTATTTTTTTAAAAACTAGAGTTTGCAAACGTCTTATAGTTTCGCTACAAAGGCATAGATAACGCCTGTTAACCATCCTATTAAGGTGAGTAAAATACTAAAAAGCAGGACAGAACCTACGCCATGTTTTAAAAATAAGGAAAAATAAGAAGTAAGATGTTTAATATAATTGTGCACAATGACATAGCAAGGATTTTTAAAAATGAGTGTAATGTTTCAAGATATCGTTAGCAATTGCAGTATCGAAAAAGAAAAAGATGGATGCAAACACAAATAATAGTACTTCTTTTGATATTATAACTAATACCATACCATCAAATGATGGAAAAAAAGACAAAAAACCATTCCATTTGTGTACTTAAAATTTAACAGTTCATATTTTAAAAATTCATATAATTTGATATAGTTTTGCACCACACATGAAAAATGTATTGAAAAAATATTTTCTTCCTTTCTGTATTTTCTTATTAACTGGGTGCAGTGTTATTTATGTATTTTCACATAGTAAGGATTTATCTATTGTTCAAGAATCACAAAACTCCAAAGAGGCGATTTTTGAAGGTAAAAATGAACAGCAATTTCATTTTGAAAATGATGTTTTTAAAAGTAATGACAAACAAAGACTCTTCGCAGAAGTTATTGATTTAGAAGAGGAGAAGGATAGCAAGTATTATAAAAATGTCTATATATATAGTACTAAAGGGAGCTTTGTAACTACCATATTTTGTTCAATTCAATTAGGACATTTTTATTCAATACGACATAAGAATGCCCTTTACTACATATTTTACCCTACACTTACCAAATTTAGAAGGTTAATTACTTTTCACAACTTCAGAATTTAATAGTTAAGCAAGTCCTCTACCCTTGAGGAACTTTCCTAATTATTCCTAACATACTTTTTAATTCAAATCAGGTATATCCACTATTTTACTATTGGTTTTGCCTTTAAATCATTGGTCAATGACCAACTTAATAAACTATATATTATTATGAGGAAAATCCCCATACTCATTGGCGTGCTTACATTATTGTTCCATACAAGTTGTGAAACGAAAAAAGTGGAAAAGCAAGACGAGGCTAAGTATCTCGTGACTAGTCCTATTAAAAAAGATACTTCCATCACAAAGGATTATGTATGTCAAATACATTCTATTAAACATATTGAATTGAGGACCCTTGAAAAAGGCTATTTAGAACAAATTTCTGTAGATGAAGGTCAGGTTGTAAAAAAGGGCCAGAGAATGTTCCATATAATGCCTAATATCTATGAGGCAGAACTTCAAAAAGCCAACGCTGAGGCAAAAGCGGCCCAGATTGAATTTAAGAATACTAAGTTATTGGCCGATGGTAATGTGGTATCTGAAAATGAACTTGCTTTGGCAAAAGCAAACTTAGAGAAAGCCAATGCAGAAGTCTATTTGGCCCAGACCCATTTAGGTTTTACGGATATTAGAGCTCCATTTGATGGTATGATGGATCATCTTCACGTACGTGAAGGAAGTCTCTTGGACGAAGGAGAATTATTGACTACCCTATCTGATAATAGCAAGATGTGGGTCTATTTTAATGTGCCCGAAGCAGAATATTTGGATTACATGACTAGTACTGATAAAAAAAGCAACAAAGAAGTGGAACTTTTATTGGCTAATAATAAACGTTTTGGCCAGATTGGTGTAGTTGAGATTATTGAGGGTGAGTTTAATAATGTAACTGGTAATATAGCGTTTAGAGCTACATTTCCAAACCCTGATCGCCTACTAAGGCATGGGGAGACTGGAAGTATTCTAATGAACGTTCCTTTTAAAGACGTTTTGATTATTCCCCAAAAGGCAACCTTTGAGATATTAGATAAAACATATGTCTTTATAGTTGATAAGGATAATATTGTAAGACAAACAGAAATAACCATTGGCGCAGAATTACCACACCTTTTTATTGTAGATAAAGGACTGAAAGAAACGGATAGAATATTACTGGACGGGATACGAATGGTAAAGGATAAGCAAAAGATCAAATCCGAATTTGTTGTACCAAAGTCTGTGATGGCCAATTTGGCTTTATACGCAGAATAATTAAAACCAAATCCCAGAAAAAATGTTCAGTAAATTTATTCAAAGACCGGTATTGGCTATAGTCATATCGGTAGTAATCGTTTTTACAGGCTTGTTGGCCATAAAACAATTACCCATATCTCAGTTCCCTGAAATTGCACCTACTACCGTCAATATTTTTATTGCCTACCCAGGTGCTAGTGCGGATGTATTAGTTCAGTCAACTTTAATTCCATTAGAAACCGCCATCAATGGCGTGCAAGGGATGCGATATGTAGCATCTGATGCTACAAGTGCAGGTGAAGGTACGATGCGAATCATATTTGAACCAGGGACCGATCCCAATCAGGCTGTGGTGATGGTTAAGACAAGGGTAGACCAGGTGATGCCTTTACTCCCAGATTTAGTGCAACGGGAAGGGGTTATAATTACACCCGTTCAGCCAAGTATGTTGATGTATGTAAACTTATACAGTAATCAGGAAAATGACGATGAACTGTTCTTATACAACTACGCATACACAAAAATAATTCCGGAAATACAAAGGATTAATGGAATTGCCAGTGCCCAAATATTGGGCAGTAGAAAATATGCAATGAGGGTATGGTTGAAACCAGACCGCATGCGTGCTTATAACGTTTCTGCGGAGGAGGTTATGGAGGCTATGCAAGAGCAAAGTATCATTGCCAGACCAGGAAGATTAGGGGGAAGCTCAGGTAAAACTTCACAGTCTTTAGAGTATGTGCTTACCTATCAGGATAGATATAATGAACCGGAACAGTACAAGGAAATTATCATACGTGCCAATGAGGAAGGTGAAATCTTAAAATTATCTGATGTTGCCGACGTGGAATTGGGCAGTGAATTTTTTGATATCTATTCCAATTTAGATGGTCATCCATCCGCATCCATTATCTTAAAGCAAACCTTGGGAAGTAATGGAAAGGATGTGATAGATGATGTAAAAGAGAAGTTAAAGGAACTAAAAGCAGCCTTACCTCCTGGAGTAGATTATAAAATAAGTTATGACGTTTCTAATTTCTTAGATGCCTCAATAGAGCAGGTTTTACATACGTTAAGAGATGCATTTATTCTCGTGGCTATTGTGGTATTTCTATTTTTAGGTGACTGGCGTTCAACCCTTATCCCAATTATTGCGGTACCCGTTTCATTGATTGGTTCCTTTTTCGTGATGCAATTATTTGGCCTATCTATTAACCTGATTACATTGTTTGCTTTGGTTTTGGCCATTGGTATTGTTGTAGATAATGCTATTGTGGTTGTAGAAGCAGTTCACGTTAAGATGGAAGAGGAAAACCTCACTCCGTATAAAGCATCTTATGTTGTACTGGGAGAAATAGGGGGGGCTATTGTAGCTATTACCTTGGTCATGGTTTCGGTCTTTATACCCATATCCTTCATGTCTGGTCCTGTTGGTGTATTTTATAGGCAGTTTTCCATTACTATGGCTGGGTCCATCATTATTTCTGCCGTTGTGGCGCTTACGTTAACACCAGTCCTATGCGCAATGATGTTAAAGAACAATCATGGCAAACCAAAAAGGAAATCTCCTATAGATAAGTTTATAGCTTGGTTTAACAAAGGATTTGAACGATTAACAGGCGGTTATATAGGTTTATTGAACAAGATTGTTGCCAGAAGGATGGTTACTTTCGGAATTCTTATAGCCTTTTGTGTGGGAATATTTTTTACCAGTAAAGTGCTTCCTGCCGGCTTTATCCCTAACGAAGATCAGGGTATGATCTATGCGATTATACAAACACCTCCAGGTGCCACCTTGGAACGCACCAATGATGTAGCAAGAAAATTGCAGAAAATTTGTGAAGAAATAGATGGTGTGGAATCTGTTTCATCCTTGGCGGGTTATGAGATTATGACAGAGGGCAGGGGTTCCAATGCCGGTACCTGTCTCATCAATTTGAAACCCTGGTCAGAACGGCAAAATTCGGTGCATGAAATAATGGAATTATTGGAGGAAGAAACAAAGGATTTAGGTGCGGTTATCGAATATTTTGAACCCCCTGCAGTTCCTGGTTTTGGATCTTCCGGTGGATTTTCGTTGCGTCTTTTAGATAAGACCAACTCCACGGACTACCATGCTTTTGAAAAAATCAACAATGATTTTATGAAGGCGTTGGGTGAGCGAAAGGAATTAACCGCATTGTTTACTTTTTATTCTGCCAATTATCCTCAATTTGAACTAAAAATCAATAACAAGATAGCCATGCAGAAAGGCGTAAGTATTGGTAAGGCAATGGAAAATCTCAATATCCTAATAGGAAGCACTTACGAGCAAGGGTTCATCCGATTTGGTCGGTTCTTCAAGGTCTATACCCAAGCTTCTCCTGAATACAGGGCACTTCCATCAGATTTGGAAAAACTTTTTGTGAAGAATGAGGAAGGGGAAATGGTACCGTACTCTGCCTTTATGACCATGGAAAAACGATTAGGTCCAAATGAAATAACTAGGTATAATCTTTATAATTCTGCGGCTATTAATGGTCTTCCTGCTAATGGGTATACCTCGGGAGATGCTATACATGCTATTCAAGAAGTGGCTAAGAAAACGCTTCCTAGAGGATACGACATTGCCTGGGAAGGACTTTCTTATGATGAAGCCAATAGAGGTAATGAATCCCTTTATATTTTCATTGTAGTTTTAATTTTTGTGTATTTTGTTCTTGCGGCACAATATGAAAGTTTTTTACTGCCATTTGCAGTTATTCTATCCTTACCTGTTGGAGTATTTGGCTCCTTTGCCCTATTAAAACTGATGGGTCTTGCCAATGATGTTTATGCCCAGATTGGGGTGATAATGTTAGTGGGATTATTAGGTAAAAATGCGGTGTTAATTGTAGAGTTCGCTGTGCAAAAACACAGAAAGGGCGCCACTATTTTGGAAGCTGCCATAGAAGGTTCTAGAGCTCGTTTTAGACCTATTCTAATGACCTCTTTTGCCTTTATTGCAGGTCTTATCCCTTTGGTCATGGCTACAGGAGCTGGGGCAATTGGGAACAGAACCATTGGGGGGTCTGCCATGGGCGGAATGCTCATTGGAACCATTTTTGGCGTTATAATTATCCCAGGTCTTTACTACTTTTTTGGTAAAATGGCTGAGGGCCGTAGTCTCATTAAGGGCGAATCTAACGAGTCTGTTTCGGAAGAGTTTATGCGAACCACTGAAAGGGGTAGTAAAACAAAAGAAAAACTACGAGAGCTTAAAAAGCTTTTGATAAAATTAACCAAAAGAACAGGAAATGAATAAGAAATTGATAGACATGTTTAGAAATAAAAAGTCATGTTTAGTTGTCGTTATATCAATATTAGCTTTGTATTCGTGTGTGCCTTCTAGGAAGTTGAGGGATGAGAATACGAGTGTCCCGGACCATTACAATAAACAGGTTATAGATACCATGAATACGGCTACTGTGAAGTGGAGGGAGTTTTTCTCTGATCCTAATTTAATTTCCTTAATCGATACCGCTCTAGTTAACAATCAGGAACTGAACATCATGTTATTGCAGGTAGACATGGCTAAAAACGATATTCAGGCTAGAAAAGGGGAATATTTACCATTTGTGAATTTTTATGGAGGGGCAGCGGTTGAAAAAGTTGGTAAATATACCAGGAATGGTGCAGTAGAAGAGAATCTCAATATACGGGAGGGTGAAAAATTTCCAGAACCTCTGACCGATTATTCCTTGGGCCTTTCTGCATCATGGGAGCTTGATATTTGGAAAAAATTGCGAAATGCTAAAAAGTCGGCTTTGTTGGAGTATCTGGCCAGTGTTGAGGGCAAGAATTTTATGCTTACCAACCTAGTTTCAGAAATTGCAGATTCGTATTATGAACTTGTAGCTTTAGACAATCAATTGGCCATCATAGAAGAGAACTTGGAGATTCAACAAAATGCCCTTGGTATGGTTAAGCTTCAGAAACAGGCTGCTAGGGTAACCGAATTGGCAGTCCATAGATTTGATGCAGAGGTATTGAAGAATCAAGGCCACAAATATGAAATTTTGCAGCAAATAGTGGAAACTGAAAATAAGATCAATTTTTTGATCGGGAAATCTCCACAGCACATTTTAAGAAATGCCAATAATTTTATAGAAAGGAAGGTGGATAACATTTATACAGGCCTACCTTCCCAATTGTTGCAAAATCGCCCAGATATACGAAAGGCAGAATTTGAGTTGTCGGCTGCAAAGTTAGATGTTAAGGTTGCCCAAGCGAATTTTTATCCTTCTTTAGGAATAAAGGCTGGGATTGGTTTGCAGGCATTTAAACCCAAATTCCTTACCTCCACTCCAGAATCTGTTTTGTACTCTGTGGTCGGGGATATAGTTGGGCCTTTAATTAACAGGAATGCGCTAAAAGCGGAATATATAAATGCAAGTGATAGGCAGCTTATGGCCGTTTACGAGTATGAAAAAGCAATTTTAAATGCCTATATCGAGGTGGCCAATCAACTTTCCAATATAGGGAACCTAAACGAGAGGTATAAATTAAAAGAAAGGGAGGTAAAGGCACTGACAGAATCTATTGATATCTCTCTACGTCTATTCCAATCAGCTAGGGCAGATTATATGGAAGTATTATTGACCCAGCGGGATGCATTAGAATCTAAAATAGAGCTAGTAGAAACTAAAAAAAGCCAACTACTTGCCCAGGTCAATGTGTATCGAGCATTGGGAGGAGGCTGGAATTGAAATAGCTTTTTTATTGATTTTACGGTAATTTAAAATGCCATTTTACACTAGTGTAAAATGGCATTTTATTTTATAATATTTTTAGGTGATCATTATCCCTATGATCTAGTGTGTTTGAATTTAGGTTAAACCTGTTGGCTTCAATGATAGAGCCTAAGGATTGCATATCCCTAATTCTCGCAATGTTGCAAATTAAAGATGCATAAGTAAGATTAACATTTGTCATGCGTTAAGTTGCTCCGAATATTTGAATGACATGGAACAGGAAACGGTCAATTTCAAATGTTACTTTTCCAATTTTCAGAGTCTGTTTATTGCCAATTCAACGCTACTGTGCATTATATTGTTGCTCATTCAAACCGCAGGATTTGGAAAAGTAGCCTATAATGGATTCTTATATATCTGGATATGCTCAATATAGAAATAAGGCTGATGTTGTTACTTGTAAAAAATTAAAATAGAACGCCTTATTTTACTGCTATTCGGAGGATATTGGGAAGCTGGGGGTGTGATTGTATCTATGGCCCTATCCCATTCCTTTAATGGTAGTGGTAAGAATTATCTTAAAATTAAATCTGGGTAGTGAATCGAAAAATGCACTTAGGACAATTTTCGCGGTATTTAGGACAATAATTTTGCGGTTTCGTCCCTAAAGAGAGAAAAAAAATCTTGGTATTACTTAATTTAAGAATTAATTTCTAAAACCATAACCAATGAAAAATGTATTTTTTGGCTTATTATTTTTTATGACATTCTCTATTAGTGCTCAAGAGGATTATTGGACAAATTACTATGTTGTAGTTGAACCACAGAATGTGGATATGTTCTACAAATTAGTAGATGATTACTTTACCGCGAATAAATCAACGGGTGTTACGGTAAGCTTGTATGAAAACCATTTTAATGACAACAGCAACAATTTCACTCATTCCATTGGGTTTTCCGGATCATTGGATGCTTTGGGAAACATGTATGCTAATGACAGTGGTGATACCTGGAAATTGTTTTTAGTACAATTGAACCAGCACATAAAGGAGGGTCACAGTGCACGTATGGGAACGCGACTGGCCCATAAAGGAGACCTTAGTTTAGACTATCCAATTCAAAAATACTTTATTGTTCATGTAGAGGATGGCGAAATATGGGACAAGGCCTATACCAAATATATCAATGTGAACCTTCCAGGCGATATGCTTAATATGATGGGTAATTTCACCTCTGGGGTTTCACCCGATGGGGAAAATCGTTGGGTAATCAATGGATTTAAAGATTTTAAAAGCGCTATGGGCGGTGCTGACGCTATGCGTACGGATGCCCAAAAGGCTTCCAATAAAAAGGCCTGGAAGGAATTCTCGGATACCAACGGAGAATCTCACCTAGTACGTTCAGGCCTTCGTGTTCGTTTGGGATATTGGAAGTAATTAATTCTGATAAACACCAAAACGGATTGATCAGCTTTAAGGTTATACAAAACCTTTTTTAGTTAGCTGGAGAAAGGGAAATTAGTTACCCTTGGACATCGCAATATTGTAAATAAAAACACCCGTTATTTACACTACGGGTATCCTAAAGTTTTTAAAAATACCCAGTGGGCTTGGCATTTTTTTATGCCTTAAGTCTGCTGGGTATTTTTATTCGCTGTCTCCAAAAATCGAGCTGTGCACCAAAAGCACCACGGGCAATTACTTTATTTAATGGGGTGGATGTTCCTTTTTTCATTCCGTACCACTCGTTGCCACGTTTTAGGTTTGGCAGTACATTCATTGGTTTTTCATTTGTCCAGTAGGGAAGCATTAAAACAAAATCTTTGTCATAATCTAATGTTTTTTCTTTTGGGTTTATGAGAAGCGAACCAAAGACTCCGCTTTGTTCCTGTAACATCGTATGGGAATGATACCAATAAGTGCCATTTTGCGTTACAGGAAATTCATATTTAAAGGTTTCGCCTGGGCGAATGGGAGGCGTGGTCAAATAGGGAACACCGTCAAAAAAATTAGGAATGATAATTCCGTGCCAATGGACGGAGGTTTCCATACTCATTTCATTTTTTACATAAATGACCGTATATTTACCTTCGGTAAATTTCAAAGTTGGACATGGAATTGTTCCGTTTACTGTCATTCCTTTTACTTCTTTTCCTGCCTTGTCAACTATTTCTTCCCTGATGGTCAAGGTGTATTCGTGAACTGGTCGGTTTTCATTGTTTCCTTCTTGGGACTGTTCATAAATGTTTTGACCAAAAATGGTTTGGCATCCCAATAAAATAAGTAGTGATATGTATTTTGAACTCTTCATTTTCGACAATCTTTTGAACTTGCTCCAAACCTTTTAATTGGTGAAATAATAGATTAATTTGGTTATGGATAGTAGGGTTTTGTCAATTCTATTTGGTTCAATTGTAATTCCAGAATATCGAATACATCAAAAATTTCATAATTAATATCTTAACCCCTTCAAACCAAGGTGTAATAAGTATATTTTTTAAAACTCGAGCGACATACTTAATCCCACCATTATTTAGACTTTCAATCTTTGGTTTATCATATTCATGAAGCTGGTCTTCCTTTCAATCGAATATCAATTCTTTTTTTCTTAACGGTTAACCGCTTCATTACATCCATTAAGTTTGTTTCTTTTGTCTTCTTATAAATCTCGTTGATTGCTAATACAAGTCGTTTTGCTTCTCTTGAAGCTGTCACTCTATCACTAGTGGTCATATGACTCATTTTGGCTTTTTCAAATACTGCCGCTTCTTGTAAAATGTCCATAATTAGTTTTTTAAAGTCTTATCTGTTATTAATGTAACCTATCCTCAGGTTTCTCAGACCAATTTCTCCAGCGCTAGACTGAATATGGAGGCCACTCACAGTATCGGTGCTACGCAAATTAGAGTTCCAGGATTTTTCTTCTTCTTGTTTTAATATTTTCTGTTCCTTAATGTCACGCATTAAATATGGATAAGCTCCCCACATGTGTATTCCGGTATAATAAACCGGCCATCCATAATAACCATAGTAAGCCATCTCAAATTGTTTTGATACGGGTTTGTTATTATCCAACGAGGGACTTTCCTTAATCTGCTTTTTGTTTAAATTTATGCCTATGGTTTCGACTTCCTGATTTATAGAAATCAACGCATAAGGTGAAATCAGCACTTGTCTGCCTATAAGCCAGTTCCCTGTATCAGCAACCAAATAGCGAACAGCCCAGTTCAAATCGTCGAAATAGAATTCTTTAGCCTTGCCTATTTCGCCATCGTTAACATCTAAATTTGTACCCTTTTAGGATTTTTGTTTTGAACAACATAATTATTTTCCTTTCGTTAATTAATAATAATTATCATCTGACTGATTGTTTTGGTAGTTAACCATTTCACATCAAAATAATAATTGGCTTAACTACAAAACTATTTGCTTTGAACAAAATACTTTTGAATTCATTAATCGGAGTGAATAAAGTGGCGATTATATAAAGTGGATTTTTTATGATTTTATTTATAAGTACAAATGGTATTTATCAATTTTTCATAAAACGTCAATCCATCTTTTTCAAGTACTTGTACAATTCGCTATCTGTTGAAATAAAAATGGACGTTTTTCCATCAAAAGTTTTTTCAAATGTTTCCATAGATTTCAGAAAGCCATAAAAACTCCTCGATTGACT
This sequence comes from Sediminicola arcticus, assembly GCF_040566695.1. NCBI lineage: Bacteria > Pseudomonadati > Bacteroidota > Flavobacteriia > Flavobacteriales > Flavobacteriaceae > Sediminicola > Sediminicola arcticus. Next base: position 220,893 of record NZ_JBEXAE010000002.1, read on the forward strand.
TGACCTATCATAAGCTTTTGCATAAATCAAGGCTGCGTTGGCATCTGCCTTACCTTTAATCATTTCAGCATCCCTAAATGCTAGTGATTGTATGTTTTTTAACTCTCGTTCTTTTTCACCGTTGATACGTGAGGCTTCTCCTTGACCTTCTGATCTGAATTTATCAGCAATACGGAAACGTTCACTTTTCATTCGCTCGTACACTTGATCTTGCACTTCTTGCACATAATTGATACGTTTAAATCGAAAATCCAATATTTCAATCCCCAGGTCTGCAGTCTGTTCATTTGCTGACTCTAGTATCATTTGTTGGATTTTATCCCTACCTACATAAATCTTTGCCAGGGAATCACCAATAATATCAGTATCGGAGGATTCAGGGACTCTGTTACTGGTGCGCACAGCCTCTTCAATATCATTGTTTGCTATGAAATCCCTTGTGTCACCATCTAGAATATCATCTATTCGTGATTGCGCTCCTCGTTCGTTCGTTAGCCGTTTAAAAAACTGAAGTGGGTCTGTAATTTGCCATCTTGCATAGGTATCTACAAAAATGAATTTTTTATCCTTGGTTGGTACTTGGTTTGGGTCACCATTCCATTCCATAACACGTTTTTCGAAATAATTAGCGTTTTGTATTAAAGGCACCTTGAAATACATCCCTGGCTCGATAATAGCTTCTCCAACAGGTCTTCCAAATTGTGTGATTACTACTTGGTCTTTTTCCTGTACAATAAAAACACTGCTGTTTAAACCGATCAGAGTAATAATGACTAAAATTGTAATTAAAATTGATTTAGTTTTCATTATTTTAAATTTTTTTTATTCATCTGCATTTGTAGTAAAGGTAACACGTTGTTGCTTTTATCGTCTGTTATGACCACGTTACCAATTTTGGGGATCACGCTTGACATTGTTTCAAGGTAAACCCTTCTTTTTGTTACCTCAGGGGCCTTGATAAATTCATTATAAAGAGCCGTAAATCTGGCAGCTTCACCATCGGCATTATTTACCCTCTCGGCGGCATATCCTTCTGCTTGCTGAATGGTTTCCTCCGCTTGACCTCTTGCTTTGGGTATTACTTTATTGTATTCGGATTTTGCCTGGTTAATCAATGTTTCTTTTTCTTGCTGCGCTTCATTTACGGCATTGAAAGCTGCTTTTACGGGCTCCGGTGGATTTACATCCTGAAGCACAACTTGTTCTATTTTAATACCCAATGAATACTCTCTGCATATTTGCTGAATAAGTTCTTGGGATTTACTTCCTATTTCAGTACGCCCAACGGTCAGCACCTCATTTACGGTTCGGTCACCAACAATCTGTCTCATTGCAGCTTCAGAAAGCGTTCGCAGCGTGCTCTGAGGGTTTCTAACCTCGAACAGGTTATTGTAGGCATTATCTACTCTATATTGCACAACCCACTGCACTTCTGCCAGGTTAAGGTCACCAGTTAGCATTAGTGATTCATCTTTTGTACTTGATGATTCGCGATATTGAGTGTTTATTCCAGCTTTGCCTGTCCGAAAACCAAATTCCAGTTTTTGTTGTCTTTCGACCGGAACTTTATAAACATCTTCCGCTAAGGGTATTTTAAAATTTAACCCTGGTTCTACTTGTCTAACATATTCTCCAAATCGAGTAATAACACCTACTTCTTCAGTGCTTATCTGGAAAATTGAGGACCACAGCATAATCACCAAAAATAGCAATGAAATAATAGGTCGCCAGAACTGAAGTATTTTTTGTAATTGGGGGGGTAGTTTTAATTTTTCTATATTCATTTTGTTTATTTTTAAAATGTATAGGTAATACACATACATTTTTTATTCAAATAATACTTCTAGGTGTATATCCTGCTTTGAATATTTTCCAGTTTTATTTTTTTATGATAGGATTAATTAATTTTAAATTTTAGTAGTTAATAGAAATAGACATTTGAAGATGTCCTCCATCATATGAAAATAAGGCATCAGAAAACGAAGGGGCGCTCAATGTGACCTCTGCACCACTGGAAAAACCATAACCTTCCGTCGGTATCCCAAACATATTAGTGTCAAGTTCGCCGTTGAGGTTTTCATCATGGATCACGGCAATAGCATATTTTCCCGGCTTAATATCTGAAAACTCAAAACTTGCATCTTTTCCTCTTATTTGTGTTAACATGGTCTTGGATGCGAATTTCAGGAATTTACCGGGGAAACCTTCCTCGGATTTAAAAACTGCACAGGCGATAACCCCGGTACTGTTACTTATATTTTGGATTTTTACATTAACGGAGGGGCATTCTGTCTGAGCAAACCCATCTGAAGGTAACCATATCAAGCTCAAAACCAGCAAAAAAATCACCTGTGAAAATTTTCGGGAAATCCCACTCGTATCATACAGCTTGGTATTTTGAGAAGAAAGCGTGAAAAGGGGATTATTCAACATGTTACCATAATATTTAAAATTAGTGTTATAAACTGTTTCGTCTTTAAACGGGATTGATTCCTCAAGTTCTTCATGCTCGAGTGATGAAACTTTAGAATATTCATTATTCATAGCCACTTTTAATAATCGTTGAAATCATTTTAAAACGCTCATTGGCCTTGATGGTATTTTTGATATGGGCAGGAATTATGATAGATTGGCCCGTCTCTAAGGTCTGTGATCGATCATCGATCACAATTTCCGCACTACCTTCAATAATTTGAATAAACCGATCAAAGGGAGAAATTTTTTCTGTGAGGTTTTCACCAGTATCAACGGAAACGGCAGTTACATTACCGGTGCTTTTTTTAATGATTGTTTTAATGAGCACAGCGTTGGAAACATATTCTATGATTTCAACAATAATGAAAGCTTCCGATTTGTCAATTTCTGTGTTTTCCATGATTGATATTTTTTAAAATGTGATGCGAAAATGATTTCCATACGTTCGCTTCGAATTGGAGGTAAATATGAAGAGAATTCCTATTTATGGCGTTACATTTTAAGGACAAAGAGTTACAGTATTCCCACATCGTAGAGATGCATTTCTAAAACAGTCCCATAGAATGGCTGACGTAGGTTTATATGACTTTTTTTAATTAGGAATTATAAATCTTCCAAATTTTTAAAACGCTTCTTTTTTAGTTTTTTAAAATAGGTTGGGGTAAGTCCGGTAACTTTTTTGAATTGATTCGATAAATGGGCAACACTGCTAAAATTTAACCGATAGGAGATTTCCGTAAGATTTAATTCATCATATAGTAAAAGTTCTTTGACCCGTTCAATTTTGTTCATAATGATGAACTGCTGAATGGTGACTCCCTTTACTTCGGAAAAAGTACTGGCCAAATAGTTATAATCATAACCGAGTTTCTCACTGATGTAGTCCGAATAGTTTACTTTGGGCAATTCATCGGAATAATGGATCATTTCGATAATTACCGCCTTGATTTTTTCAATGAGAATTTTACGTGTGTCGTCAAGTAGTTCCAGCCCAAATTTCTTTAGGTTTATATCTAATAGTTCTTTTTGTAAATCAGTGATATCTTCCAAGACCTCGATTGTTCCAAGGTCTACATTGACATAATGCAGGCCAAGCTTCTGTAGTTCCTGCCTTACGACCATCTTACAGCGCAAACTTACCATGTATTTGATGTACAGAAACAATGGGTTTTTATATTAGTTATCTTAAAGCAAGCGAATCGTTGTCAGCATTAAAATTTGATTTATATAGCTCTTTCTCGAAATCATATAAAAAACAAAGGCAAATATATAGTTATCTTCTACAGGATAGGAATACTATATGACAATGCAGAACAAAAAAATCGAGGACCAGCTTTTGGTGGCTATTTTGAATCTGACCCTTGCCTTTCAAATAGAGTCCCCCTAAATTTACGTTAATTTACTCGAAACTCCGATATTTTTAAACTATAACCATAGCGAAATATCCGAAACATAGCTTGAAGCGTATTATGAATTTTTAAAAACTCAACTACGAGTATTCGAAAAATAAAAAAAGAATCAACAAAGGGGTAGGCTACGACATCGCTCAAATCCTCATTTGTATAATTCATTTTGGTTTAAAGATTTAGATTGAATTCAAAACACCTATAACTGCAAGAATGTAGACATCATCTCCATTCTATAATAGTTGCTAATGCTTTTATTATTAGTATTGCTGTGCCTGTTAAAAAGGGTCGTTGAGCCCACCTACTCGTAAAATAGCGATTATAGTATTCTAAAAATATTTTGTGTTAGAGAGATGTCGACTTCTTTTTTCAAAACTGTATTTTATAGATTAACAATTAAAAGGAATCTGATAGACCGTTTTAGTACATTGCTATTTTCATAAACTTGTGATCTTAATTTACTTCATTGGTTACTCCATTCGTATTCAATTCCATTTGGGAGAGTTTTTGCCCGCCTTTGATGCCAAAGTCCAATGTCCGAATTGGAAATGGAATAGTAATATCTTGTTCATCAAATGCACTTTTAATCGCTTTAACAGCTTTGCTTCTCATGGTAAAGTAGCTGGGTTCTCCAGGATATTCTATCCAAAATCGAATATTAAAATTGATCGAACTGGAGTCGAATTCAGAATAGTCAAAAATTATCTTATCCTTATCTATGACCCCTTCTAAATTTTTAATTGCGCTTAGTACCACATCTTCGACCTTCTCAAGATCATCTGCGTAAGAAACTCCTATAACTATATCAATCCGCCTTTTTCCTAAGACAGAAAAATTGTAAAAGGCATGCTGTAAAAAGTCCTTATTTGGAATGTAAACTTCTTGGCCCTGAAAAGTCTCAATAGCTGTATCGCGCAAGCCAGTTCGGGTTACTTTACCCATTATATCCTTTACTTCTATAATTTCCCCAATTTTAAAAGGTCTCCTAAAGGCCAGGATAATACCCGAAACAAAATTTGCAGCGATATCTTGAAAAGCAAAACCCAATGCCAAACCTATCACACCAATTCCTGCTAATAATGAATTTAAAGCCTTATCTAGTCCGAGTACACCAAGCATAATAAAAAGCCCAATGCTCAAGATTGCGCCATAAATTATAGTGGAGAATAAATGTTCTAATGCTTCGTTATTTGATGCTTTGGAGAAAAGTTCTCTAAACAGTTTACTTCCAAGTTTGGCAAGCACAAAAAAGATAATCAATAACAATAAGGTTACTGCCATATTGGGTATCAAACCTATGAAGGTATCAAGCCAACCTTCTAACTTTTGCACTACCGTTTGTATGGGTTCCGCTACTTGCGATTCTATGTCCTGTATCATTTTCCTATTCTAAATTTACTATTATTTAATGGGGTAGAACTTCATGAATTAAAGATGAGCCCTTTCATTTCAGTGCTTCCTGTCACAATTACTACTCCGATTTTGCCTTTCAATATTTTCTTCTAAACCTCACAAAATACAGGGTTACTAATATGATAAGGATTGGTATCAGCCACACTCCCCGGTCCATTCCCATTCCCCAATGCCAAGTGTGATCGTGCATGAGTTAGTTTGCTTTAAATGTGTTCATTTTTAAGATTTTACAATCATTTTACCTTTTTTTTCCGTCAAAATCTACGTAATGATTTTTCTGTCAACTCCTTAAATTTTCAGGGGTTCTCGCTAGTCACATCTTCAGCTGCAGTTAATTCATCAGATGTATTTTCCATATCTCTGTCAAATGTGTACATAGCATTACTACTCATTTTTTCACCACCAGCTATTTTCATTGTATCTAATAAATTCATCGCGAGGGTTTCTTCTTCCACTTGTTCCTTAACAAACCATTGCATAAAATTCCATGTAGCCCAGTCCTCCTCATCAAGACTTTTCTTTACTAGTTTGTGCACTGCTTTTGTATTGTCCACTTCGTGCTCGAATACTTTTTCAAAGCAGTTGTTTATACTTACCGGATTTTCCGGCGGAGCGGGAATAGCTGACACCTCTACTTCAGCACCTCTTTTTAATATATATTCCAATATTTTCATCATGTGGTCCGTTCTTCCTGTGAATGCCTAAAAAGAAAATTGGCTATACCACCGAATCCCTATTTGTCTGCCCATGCTCCATAAGATAAATATATTTGCGAAGCATGCGCTTCTTTTGTCATTTGTGCATTCAAAGCTGCTGCAATAGTTTTTGAAAGTCTGTTCGTGTTCATGTGATTTTTTATTTAATGAGTTAATTTAAAATGTTTCTTTGATAATTGATTTTTTATCCACATTCAAATCAGCTAATTGCTTTCAAGTCTTTAAAGTTATGGTCGTTCATATTTTGTTGGTTTTTTGTAGTTTGCATTTATCTGAATTTCATACCTTTAGAAGGTATGGACGTACTTACAGTACTGCATACTGTTTTTAATTTTGATAAGCTCCAGAAGAATAGGTTAATTCATAACTGTGCGTATAAATTTCAAATACGATTCCAAATGGATCTTCCACATGGCACATTTTGTAGGGTTTGTCATCAGGATAATATTGACGAATAGGCATGCGCTGTTTTCCTCCTAATGAAACGATCTTACTTACCAACGCTTCTATATTTGGATCCTGAATACAGAAATGGAAAAGCCCCGTGTTAAAAGGATTGAATGCTGGAGCTTCTTTCACCCCATGCGGGAATGAAAATAACTCGATACCAATGCCATCCGATGTGGACATATGCGCTATTTCGAATTCATCCCACTCATCTCCAAATACATCAATACATATTTGCCCGATGGCAGTATCTTTTTCTTTTTTCACCTTAGATGGGAGCATGATGGTATACCAGCCCATCACTTCTGAATAAAACTCAACTGCTTTGGCAATTTCCGGTACTGTAATTCCGATATGGGAAAACGATTTTGGGTATGTCTCTTTCTGCGTAATAATTTATTGTTTTTTGAAAACCAATCGACCTTGTTACTTGAATCTGCAGATTTTTATCAGGGGCAAACAGCTTTTTCTATTGGCACTTCCCCACTTAGAATTTCAAAAGTCTGGTTCTGCTTTACATCGTCTTCCAATACTTCAACTAATGTTTTAGCCACATCTGTTCTTGAGATACTTCCTCGTTTTTCTAACTTTTCCTTTAACTCGATTTTACCTGTTCCATCGTCATCTGTCAGTGAACCAGGTCTAACAATACTATAACTCAAACCGCTTGCTCTTAGATGATCATCTGCATTTTGCTTTGCTCTCAAATAATCTTCAAGATCATCACTTACAGCTGGGTTGTCTGCTCCCATGGAGCTCAACATCACAAACTTCTCGAGCCCTGCCAGCTTAGCAGCATCGGTTAGACTTTTTGCCCCTTCCTGATCTACCCCTATTACATTTTTGCCTTTTGATCCGGCAGCAAAAATTAGTTTATCCGCATTTTTCATAGCGTGGCTTAAATCTCCCTCCAAATCAGCAAGTACCGTTGATACTCCCTGCTTTTCAAAGTGACCTTTTTGCTCTTTTTTTCTAATCATAGCTATAGGCTGATAGTCATCTGATTCTTTTAACAAATTAATAATGATTCTTCCTGTTGTGCCGTTTGCTCCGGCAACTAATACACTTTTTTCTTTACTCACGATTATTTTTTTATTTGGTTATAATAATGTCAATTAGCTCAATACTAAGACATATCAGCCAGGCTTATGATTACTTTTCCTTTTGCTCTTCCAGTAGCCAGATATTCATAGGCGTCTATTCCATCTTTGAAAGAATATATTAGGTCTACTATTGGCTTTATAGCTCCATCTTCAACCATCGCTTTGATATCATTGAGTTGCTTTGCATTAGGTTGCATCCAGGTAAGTTTATAAGTAGCTGATTTCTTTTCAATAAGTTTTGATAGTTTCGCAGGTAACTTATAATCGGTCATACCCATTTGTTTTGCTGTTTCCTCGTCCGGTGGACCAACTATAGTAGTTACTTTTCCACCTTCTTTAATAATCCCAAAAGCATCGAAGGTGTAATCACTTCCCAAAGTATCGAAAATGATGTCTAAATTAGTAGCGACTTCCTTATAATCCTCCGTTTTATAATCAATTACACGGTCGGCTCCCAAAGCTTTAACCCAGTTTACATTTTCGGTACTTGTGGTGGTATAAACTATAGCGCCTTTCGCCTTTGCATACTGAATGGCAAAACTCCCTACGCCACCAGAACCTGCATGAATAAGAATTCTATCGCCTTCTTTAATTCCAACACTTTCTAAAGCTTGGATTGCCGTTAGTCCAGTTAACGGTAATCCGGATGCTTGTTCAAAAGATATGTTTTCTGGTTTTTTTGCAACCAGATCACTATGTACTGCTACAAATTCAGCTATAGTACCCATTTGTTCTTGTGGCACTCTGGAATACACTTCATCACCAATCTCGAAATCAGTAACATCTGCACCCTTTTCAACCACAACACCACTCATATCATAGCCAATAGTAGCGGGTAGGTCTAGTAATACCATATCTTTCAATTTACCTTCTACCAGTTTGTAATCAATAGGATTTAGAGAAGCTGCTTTGACTTGCACTAGAATATCCTTTGGTTTTACCGATGGTTTTTCGATTACACTAACAGCTAAACTGTCTTTGAGGTCTCCGTATTTTACTATCTGTAAGGCTTTCATATAAGTTTAGTTTTATTTCGTGATTAATAATGTTGTTTATTTTTTAGAATTTCTCCAGGTTTGCCATGCACCAGAAGACCAAAGTGCCCAAGCTATGAGAACAGGTTGAAAGAAGAGCCGGATTAATCGGGCAGTATCCGAGTTTAAAGCGCCAAAAGCATCTTTCCCATCAAGGTATTGGGCGATATTACCTGGGAAAACCAGGACAAAGAATATGGATAAGAACCATCCAATAGTCGTTCGCTGCTTTTTCCACAACAGTAAAATCAGACCTAATGTTATTTCAACAATACCTGATAATACGACCACTAAATCTTTGCTCAATGGAACCCAATCAGGAACTTGAGCCTGGAAATCGATTCTATTAAAAGTAAGATGACTAAATCCGGCATAGACCATAAAAAGAGCTAGTAGTATTCTAAAAATATTTTGCGTTAGAGAGGTTTTTACATTACTTTTCATCTGTTTAAATTTTATTTTCACAGGTATTTTTATTCGTAAATTCCTGAATCCCCAATTCTGATGACTCCCTACCGAAGTCCGAACGCTAGTCTTCACTAAAGGAAAGCGTAGCTTACTGTTGTTCTGTAGGCATGATGTAGACATCATTTATGTTCACGCGGCTCGGTTGCGTTAGAGCATAATAAATCGCTTCCGTAATATCCTCTGGTGCGAGCATAGTCATTTTCTGCATTTCTGATAGTTTACCTAAAATATCTTCGTCTGTTATGGTATCCATTAAGTTTGTAGCTACAGCTCCGGGTTCAATGGAGGTAACGCAAATACCATACTTTGGAGCTAACTCCTGTCGTAAGCCTTCGGAAAACATTTTCACCGCTGCCTTCGTAGCACAGTAGACTGCACCACCTGGGAAATATCTATAGGCTGCTACCGATGAAATATTGATAATATGACCTTGTTTGTTTTTAATAAGGGTCGGAAGTACAGCGGCTACACCGTTTAATACTCCTTTGATATTCACGTCCACCATTTTCTCCCACTCATCGGTCTTCAGATTCTTCACAAAAGACAACGGCATCAAGCCTGCATTATTAATTATTGCGTGTACAGTACCATATTCTTCCAGTGTTTTATCGACTAACTTTTCCATATCAACCATCTTAGTAACATCAGCAATGACTACTAGCGCCTCGCCTCCTTTTTTCTCAATGGTCTTCTTAAGCTCGTTCAGCTTATCTTTTCTACGTGCTGAAAGCACTACTTTGGCACCATTCATCGATAGTTTTAAGGCTGCTGCTTCCCCAATATCACTTGAGGCTCCCGTTATTATTATTATTATTACTTTACTTTTAATGTCCATTTTACAACTAATTTTAGATTGAGAATTTAGTTTGAGTTCAAATCTTTAATAGCAGTATTAATGGCACAAAAGGATTATTTTTGGCATTTACTAGAAGGAATCATTCAGATTACTTACCCGAATCAGTTTCTTATTCACAAACTCGTGAATCCCCAACTCCGATAGTTCACGGCCAAAACCTGATCGTTTTGTTCCGCCAAAAGGAAAATCGGCTTGTGTCCAGGTAGGATGATTGATGAATAACATGCCCGAATCTATTTGGTCAGCTATTCTTTTTCCGCGTTCAATATCTTGTGTGAATATGGAACCTCCCAAACCAAAATCAGAATCATTGGCCAGATCAATGGCAGCCTGTTCGTCTTTTACCACATAGAAGGAAGCTACAGGACCAAATAATTCTTCATGATAAGCAGCAATGCCTGGGTTCAAATCAGTAAGTATGGTAGGTTCCATAAATGCACCTTCACGGTCTGCGCGTTTACCGCCCAGTAACACTTTTGCACCTCCTTCAACTGAACGATTGACCTGATCTGCCAAATGCTCGGCTGCTCCTTCACTGCTTAAGGGACCTAATTGAGTAGCAGGATCCATCGGATCACCTAATTTTAATTTTGATAATGCATCCTTGAATTTTTGAATAAACTCATCGGCTATTGCTTCCACGGCAATAAACCGCTTAGAGGCAATACAACTTTGACCATTATTATTCATCCTTCCTACAACTGCCCATTCTACTGTTTTTGCCACATCAGCATCTTCCAGTATAATGAACGCATCGTTGCCACCCAGTTCTAATACCACCTTCTTCAAGTGTTTTCCTGCCTCCATAGCAACACTTGCACCGGCTTCCTCACTTCCTGTTAAGGAAACGCCTTTTATCCTTTTATCAGAAACCAATGCTGATGCACGTCTGCCGGAGATGAATAGATTCGTATACAATCCTTTAGGAGCCTCTGCTTCTTCGAAGAGTTCTTCAATGGCAGTAGCACATTGTGGAACGTTGGAGGCGTGTTTAAGTAAAATAGTATTGCCTACCATAATGTTAGGTGCTGCAAATCGCACTACTTGATAGAAAGGGAAATTCCAAGGCATCACACCTAATAAAGCTCCAATGGGACTGTTACGAATGATCGCCGTTCCATATTCTGGGTCGAGTACTTTATCGGCAAGAAACGCTTCTCCATTATCCGCATAATAATCAAGGATATTAGCACTCAAATCGATTTCTCCTTCTGCTTGGGCAAGGAGTTTGCCCATTTCTAGTGTAATGGTTTTTGCTAGTGCTGTTTTTTTAGCTCGCATAAGGGTGGCTACTTTGTGCAATAAATCAGCCCGCTGTTGGTAGCTAGTTTCCTTCCATTTCACAAAAGCTCCTTGCGCTTTTGCAACCTTGGCATCAACTGCTTTTTCTGTCATTTCTTCGAACGATTTTACTGTCTTATTTGTGTTTGGATTAACTGTTTGTATAGACATATTGATTAAGTTTTTAATTACGTGGTATGGGAAATATTCCTTTATTGTTTTGAAAGCATATCCAAAAACATACTTCACTTTCATGACACAGAATATCACAATAGCTAAAGTCAAAACTGATTAAATGACTTTAGGTAAGTTAGGAACATTATAGATTAGTGTGTTACACAATGATTGGAAATAGTTATATGATTCTTATACTGGCCAATATATATTGCGTAAAAAAAAATGAGGTGGAGGGTTACTTGTGAAAATAGCTAACGTTGTTCTCTTTTCTAGCTGTCCGTATGTAATTTTGCCTTTGAGGTAAGTTACTCTAAACTTTCTGGCAATTGAGTATAGTTATTACTATCATAAGAATATATGGTTAATGATCATATCCAATTTAAATGAATTATTCATCTCTGCCTAATAGAACTTTGGGGGTATAATATTTTGGATTTTTACAAACAGTTTTAATCCCGTAAAAGGTCAATTAACGAAACTACCAAAAGAGACCACGAACAGGACACCCTCTAAAAAGGTATTTTATATTTTAGAAATGGTAATGTAAAAAAGAGATTTGATGTCCGGTAAAGTTGTGAGTGAGGTCTGTTACGCTTCGAGCTATGAAAGTCAATCGTATTTCGATCGTATTTTCAAGAAAATTACAGATGTTAATCCCAGAGAATTTCGAAATAAATATTCAATATCTCAATAACCAAATTGGTCTTTTGCAAAAAGTTGTATCAAAAGAAAGTACTAGATGCTAACTACTGATCTTTAATTTTTTCCATTCATCAAATTTTTGCAAAGTTTCTAGATTGCAATTCAAGAGAAAAGGGTGATAAAGCGTTTTGTATTCTAACTCATAATCATCCTTATTTAGATTCTTTTGACAAAAGATATTTATTTCGTATTGATACTAAGTCTATCACAGAAAATAATATTTTGGAAATAAGCTTAGATTATTTAGATAAATCGAGAATAGATTTTACAAATAGAGAAACAAACATTCTTAAAAGATATAGTGGTAAGAATCTTAAAGATGCGATAAACCTAAAAAATCAATATTTAGATTATAAGCACTATTTGGATGATCCTGAATTGGCAGATACTTTTAAAAAGTTATTATTTGCTAACATTTGAATTAATTGATGTGAAATATTAAAAAAAATTAATGGCAAAATGAATAGAGATATTATTAAGCAATTATATACTCACAATATAATTAAGGATTATGCACTAAATTTATTATAGTTGACTAATGGTTATCTAAAATAAAATAAAACCATAACATATTTAATATCAATTTGTTACGTTTTTTTTAAAGTGGAGCCGGAGGATTACATATCCCTAATTCTCGCAATGTTGCAAATAAAAATACCCGTTGTTTACATAACGGGCATCCTAAAAGTTTTTAAAAATACTGAAGCAAGCTTGGCATTTTTTCTTGCCTTTAGTCTGCTGCGTATTTTTGAGTGTCGTGGAGCCGGAGGGTCTAGAACCTTTCTCTTGAAGCGCTTATGTATAGGGGTTTCGAGAGTTTATAGTTTCTATACTCACCGAATAGGTGACTTTTTAACAAGCCAAACAGATTTTTCGCTGCAAATCATTAAAAATTGAGGCCAGATATGACTCTACCCCAAGTAAACTAATGAGGCATTCTGATACTAAAAATTATAAGAGTTGATATTAATTGGTTATGATATCTACCATTCAACATCTTTTTATTTTAAAGAAAAATACAGTAATTAATCAAACTATTTATGCTTTGTTTTATATTACTACTATTTCATATTGCTTTAATTACTAGGTTCATTACTGCGATTAAGCAGGTTTCATAAGAACATTCATTCAAATGATTAATAAAAAGCCCAAGCCTTTCACCAATCCTGAAGCCTATTTATTAAGGATTAGCAGTTGTTGCTTCCTGCGCTAATCTTGCATCATCCGGAGTATTTTCTAAATCCTTATCGAATAAATACAGTGTATCTATTGTGGCTTTTTCGCCGCCTGCAATTTTAATTTTATCTAATAAACTGATAGCAAGATTTTCTTCTTCTGTCTGTTCCTTCACAAACCATTGCAAGAAATTCCATGTAGCCCAATCTTCTTCAGTATGGGACAACTTTACTAAGTTATAAATGGCTTTAGTGTTACTTACTTCATGCTCAAACACCTTTTCAAAACAATTGTTTACACTTACAGGGTCGGCTGTGGGAGCAGGGATGGCAGTCACTTTCACTTTTGCGCCTCTTTTTAAAATGTATTCAAACAACTTCATCATGTGATTACGTTCTTCCGCTGCATGCCGGAAAAGAAAATTTGCAATGCCACTATATCCATCGTTGTCAGCCCATGAGGCATATGATAAATAGATTTGCGAAGCATGCGCTTCTTTTGTCATTTGATCATTTAATGCAGCTGCGAGCTTATCCGAAAGTCTATTAGTTTTCATCTGATATAATTTTAATAGGGTGATTTTTTAAAATATAGTAAAGCGAATCGTTATAACTGGATATGCAAATAAAACCCGCAGTATTAGTTAAACAACAATAACTGCTAAAAGTTATTGTTGTTGGTTCTTTTTATTTTTTTGAGAATCAAAAATTGATCAATGCTTGTTATATTGCAGTGTGACTGATCTCTGCATTAAGCAAAGACGTAGAGTTTGTTGTAAGTGCGAACGGATGGAAAACACTTACCTCGTTACAGTTACTTCTACAACCTGACTACCCGTGACCTTCGTTTGAACAAGTATGGATTCAATTTATATTCAGTTGATTTCTAAAAGTAAACTGAATTGATTCAAGTTTTTTTGAAAATTTATTCCTTCGTCACAAATTGATTCACTTAAAATTTCCTAGCCAAACAGTGCGGTTACATTGTTCGTTTTGAGACTATTTTTTACTTTGGTTTTTATCTATAGTTTTTTTATCAACATCAAATGTCTTATCCTTAGTATCGGTACCCCCAGACGGATTCGTAGGATTTGATTGTTCTACTTTCCTCTTGAATTTTCTTTGGTCGCTCATTGTTTCTATTTTATTGATTTACAACCAAGCATAATATACGATATAGGAAGCGAACGCTCCGTTAACACGGGTTAAACCTATGTTAAAAGAATCTCAAGAAGCAGAACCTGAAACCTTTAGTAGAAGTTCTTTCGTTCTCATTTTTTTATGAGTCCAGAAATTCATATATTATATGAAGAATAAAAAACTTGTCGGAATTCCTAATTTTGTGATACTTCTTCTTTACAGACTTCTCGAGCACACAAGTTAAACGTAGTCTCTAAAAACAAAAAAATGAAACCATTGAACGTTGCACAGAAATTGATACAATCTCATCTCATATCCGGGTCGGCAGACCCAGGAACAGAAATTGGATTAAAGATAGATCAGGCATTATTGCAAGATGCTACAGGAACTCTAGTGCAGTTAGAGCTAGAGGCAATGGGTCTCGATAGTGCAAAGACCGAAGTGGCTGTGCAATATGTAGATCATAATTTATTACAGACCGATTTTAAAAATGCGGACGACCATCTTTTTTTGTATTCGGCAGCTCAAAAATTTGGGCTATGGTATAGTAGGCCTGGCAACGGAGTGAGCCATCCAGTTCATATGGAACGTTTTGGAATTCCAGGGAAGTCCCTAGTAGGTTCCGATAGTCATAGTTGCGCCGCGGGATCTTTGGGAATGCTTGCCATTGGCACAGGTGGTTTAGATGTAGCCGCTGCGATAGCTGGGCAACCCTATTTTGTAAAAATGCCAAAGATAATGGGCGTGAAACTGACGGGCAAACTTCCCGATTGGGTAAGCGCTAAGGATATCATACTTGAAATGTTACGTCGTTTCGGCGTTAAAGGGGGTATAGGTAATATAATAGAGTATTATGGGAATGGATTAACGTATTTGAGTGCCATGGATAGGCATGTCATAGCGAACATGGGTGCGGAACTCGGTGCTACTACAACGGTATTTCCAAGTGATGGAGAAACCCGTCGCTTTCTGAAATCCCAGGGAAGGGAAGGCGATTGGACCGAGATTTTAGCGGATGAAGGTTGCTCTTATGACTTGGAGCATGAAATTCTACTGGACGAACTGGTTCCTCTAATCGCTTTACCCACAAGCCCCGGCAATGTTGTCCCCGTTCGCGATGTAGAAAACAGAAAAATCAGTCAGGTGGTCATCGGTTCTTCCGCCAATCCTGGACTGAGGGATTTTTGGATGGTAGGTGCCATTGTAAAGGATAGAAGCGTAAACCAAGAAGTATCCTTCGATATCAATCCCACTTCCCGACAGATTATTCAGAACATGATAAAAAACGGAACTTTTGCCAATCTGATAAAGGCAGGCGCGCGCTATCACCAGTCCGGATGTATGGGCTGCATTGGTATGGGACAAGCTCCGGCAAGCGGCACTATAAGTCTTCGGACGATGCCCCGTAATTTTCCGGACCGTTCTGGAACAAAAGACGACCAGGTCTATCTATGTAGTCCTGAAACTGCTGCTGCCTCCGCTTTAACAGGAAAAATTACAGACCCTAGAGATCTTGAAAATATGTTCGAAATGAAATATCCGCAATATGAATTCCCAGATGAGGAAATCATCAATATGGATATGTTGGTGCCGCCTACCAAGGATAATACCAAAATTAAGCTTAAAAAGGGACCTAATATTAAATCTCTTCCAGAAATGAATGCACTAAAATCGACATACGAAGTTCCCGTACTATTAAAAATGGGAGACAATGTCTCTACAGATGAAATATTGAAAGCAGGTGCTGAAGTCCTTCCGTTTCGAAGTAATATTCCTGAAATAAGTAAATTCTCCTATTCCGTAATCGATGAAACATTTTATGACCGGGCCTTGCTCACCAAAGAAAAGTATGGTGGACATATCGTCGTGGCCGGAGAGAACTACGCACAGGGCAGTAGTAGGGAACATGCTGCGATTGCACCAAAATATTTAGGCCAAGTAGCCGTCATTGCTAAGGATTATGCACGGATCGCATGGCAGAATCTGATAAATTTCGGTATTCTTCCTTTAGAATTTGAAAACCCTCAGAATTATAACGATATCGAACAAGGGGCTTTAATCGAGTTCAAAAACCTAAGGGAAGATATAATGAATAAACATCGAATAAGAGTAAAGGTAAAAAACAAGAACAATACTATCGAAATTTTCACTAAGCAAAGTCTTAGCGATAGACAAATAGCATTATTGCTGAAGGGTGGGGTAATAAACGATTTCAAGGAGAAACTCACTTCATCGAAAAGTTGATCCACCTTGGTGATACTTCAGATAGTCAAAAACATATGGGCATAATTAATTCAAGAATTATCTTCGATAGTAGCACTTGGAACATTAGCCTTCCCGGAAGCTATTCCTGTCTCCATGGCGGAAGTACCCGAGTACATTTTACTTGTCCCGATTACTTGGCCATTAGAGGCTTTTAGGTTAAAGTAGGGACTGCCGTCCGAAGCAGCATTTCTTTCAAACACATTGTCATCTTGGGAATGTGTCCGCACGGATTCAATACCATTTTCACAGGAAGATTTGGCGATATACCCTTGACTGCTTAGTATTATTTCACCATTGCCAGCTTTCAGGTTAAATCTAAATTAATCTACCTTATCCTTATTAATTACAAATTTGACCATTGTGGATTGATTTAAGATTATTAATCTAACCAAGTCAAGGATTTTTTGATTTTGGAGGAACCATGATACTCTACTATTTAAATTCTTTTGACTCCTAGAATTTTTTGTATTTATTGAGTTGTTTTAATAAAAATCAATAAAACGATATTTTTAGTTCTTTCTTTCAGTTTCATAGAACGAACGTTTTTTGACAAAGTATTTTAAATGTAATACCAATCGTTTTAACGAAATAATAAAACACCGAAATGCACTTAAGACAATCCATACATTGAAATCTGCCTTTTTTCCTGTACGAATTTCCCTATACCTTGGATTTTCAATTGTTGATAACCCAGAATTACCTTCTATATAGGAAACATTGTCAAGATAGAAAATGGTTTCATTCGGTATCATATGGAACCAAATAAAATTTGTACTTCATAAAATGGATCGAAGGCCTTGGCGACTATATTAAATTGGTGACAGATCAAGCCAATGTCGTCATACTATCTACCAAGAAATTTTGAGATTGGACTTCAAACCAAATTTGCACAATAATTATTAAAAAAAATCGTTGAGTAACTCAAAAATGGGTTTATCACCACTCAAATAGTACTTTTCACAACATTTATTTACGCTTTTGCCCCATAAGTATGATATTTAATTCTATGCAATTGGGTTCAATTAATCTTTTCAAAAAGAATTAATTGGATTTTAATTCAGTTTTGTCCCAAACTTAACCAACCTATGAATTCAGATAAACTCCATTATAAATGGCCGTTACTACTTTATGTGCTATTCACCTGTTATTTTTTTACATCCAATGGGCAAGTAGCGCAGGCCACCGTTGAACGTTTTACCCTCTCACAGACCAACTATATTATAGACTATTACAATGCTATAAATGGCGATGCCGATCCCGCGAACGATATACGGGGAGAGATTGTACAGTGCAGTAACAATGGGGAATCGTTACTCAAAATTTTTCTTTGCGGAATCAATGATAGCCAGCTATTACAGGTCAACATTTTAGATGCACAAAGCATGGTATGGCAACAATTGGATGAGGGGAGCTGTGCAGTTTCTGATAACAATTGCGCCAATAAAAACCTAAGCTGTACTTGGAACGAGGTTGCTTCCGGCCCAAATTTTACGGCCACTACGGCAGGTGAGTTCCGTTTAGTGGTCAATGACCAGAACGGATTTCCTAGCCGCTACTATTTTAACGTTTTCCAAAATACTTTGGACATTCAGTACAGCAAGAAAGATATTGTATGTACCGCCCAGGGAAACATTACCATTACCAATTTGGGCAACGGTTATGGATACCAATTGGTCAATGTGGCAACCAATGCGGTCATTATCCCTTTTAGTAGTAACAATGGCCCCGCCTATGACTTTGCCGCAGGGCAAAACGGAAGCTATCGGGTAGAGGCGGTACAATTGGACAATACTGGAACACCCATTGCTGGGGCCTGTATCTATAGTACGCCCGATATCGATATTCTGGATCGGGATTTTCAAGTATCGGTAAGTACATTGCCCAAAAGTTGTAACATACTGGGTAGCATAAACATCCAAGTAAACAATGTATTCCCTAATTACGAATATGAAATTCGATTGGACGATGGGTCAAATGGAGGTTTAGGAACACTTTTAGATGACGAGACTGCACAACCCGACAACAATTTTACTTTTAGCAATCTAAATCCCGGAAATTATATAGCCATAGCCAAAACAGATGATGGCTGTTCCTACTCTGAACGAGTAACAATAGCTAACAATAGCAACCTATATTTAAAAACACGGGTTTCACAGCACATTACCTGCAAGGAGGGTAATATCCTTATGAGCTCTGGCGGAGGAAAAACGCCACATACCTATGCTATTTGGTCCTATGTCAATGAAGATGGGGATACCATGATCTCTTATCCCTCGGTCGACGATATTCCGGTTTCGGCATACCAGACAAGCCAGATCTTTGATATCTATGATCCCGGGGATTATACCTTCGTCGTAATCGACCGATATAATTGTCCTGCCATCTCGAATACCGTAAGCATTGAGTTTAGACCAGCAGCCGATTATAATGCCACTTCGGTAATCGATGTTGTCTGTTTTGGGGACTCTTCCGGGGCTATAAAATTCAATCTTGTCAATAGTAATGGGTACCAGCTAACTTACTACCTTTTTGATGCGGCCACATTTGATGAAGAGAATTATAATTATAATAATGCCCTGGCTACAAATACATCGGGTAATTTCCCAGGCTTATCGGTAGGGGATTACGCCATTGTCATAAACCAGCGGAAAGGAAGTGCTTCTTGTGATTATTTTGAATATCATACCATTTCCGGGCAAGCTAATGCCCTTAACGGTAATGCTGTTTTAATTCAGGATTATACCTGTACTCAAGATGGAATCATAGAGGCGCAAAATGTATCGGGTGGAACGGCGCCTTATGAATACAGCATTGATGGCGTGAATTTTTTCTCCGGTCCGGGCGCTGAAAGATTTATAGGACTCACTGAGGGTACGTATACCATAACGATCAGGGATGCGGTTGGATGCACCCTGACCACCGATCCGATAACTCTGGATCCTTTAAATCTACCTCGTGATTTAATATTTACTTCCACACAGGCAGTTTGCCCTACCTTAGTATCTGATGTCACAATTACTGTGGTAGATGGCAATGCCCCGTTTACTTATGAAATTATTGCACCAGTTGCAGAGGTGTTAAATAATGGTAATGATGCAACCTTTACAGGCCTATCCCCTAAAACATATACCTTTCAGGTTACGGATGATAAGGGCTGCGTATTTCAAGAGAGTTATTCTATTGCACCTATAGTACCAATTAACGTAAATGGCCAATTGAACAATAACGTTACCTGTTTTGGGTTGTCGGATGGAGCTATTACATTTAATATGGGTGGTTTTATCACTTCCTATGACTATGTGGTAACGGGACCTCTTCAGTTTTCGGATACCGGTGTAACGGCCAATACCATTCCATTGACCGGTCTGGCCGAAGGGACCTATAACA
This sequence comes from Sediminicola arcticus, assembly GCF_040566695.1. Taxonomy (NCBI): domain Bacteria; kingdom Pseudomonadati; phylum Bacteroidota; class Flavobacteriia; order Flavobacteriales; family Flavobacteriaceae; genus Sediminicola; species Sediminicola arcticus. The sequence continues at coordinate 240,938 of NZ_JBEXAE010000002.1, forward strand.
TTACTATAACTGATACCGAAACGAACTGTTCGGCAACCGACAACGTTACCGTGAATGCTCCACCTTCCTCACTTCTTATTTCAAGTCTGGACGTGACCGAGATTTCATGTTCTTCCACTGGAGCGGTCACGATTTCCGCCAGTGGTGGATGGGGCGCTTATGAATACGAATTGATGTACCCTTCCGGATCTAGTACGGGACCACAGAGAAACAACACGTTTTCCGGGCTAAACGATACCTCAGGAAACTATACGGTTACAGTTAGGGATGCCGGAGGATGTGAAGTCGCCCAAACTTTTGCATTTACGCCTTCTCCTCCTCCAGTTTTGGAATTGATTGCTAATACTCTATGTTATGATAGTACTACGGGACTGAGTTTAACGGCAAATGTCGTTTCTGGCGGTACGGCGCCTTTTCAATATCGATTGAACGGTGGAGCTTACCAATCAGGAAACAATTTTACGGGATTGGGACCTGGCAGTTATACCATTGAAGTCATAGATAGCAAGAGCTGTACAGATGTGGCAAGTTTGGAAATATTCCCCACATTGACAGCGACTTCAAACCTAGTCAAAGGTTTGGACTGTAGTGTTTCGCCCGAAGCGGAAATCGAAATCTCTATAGCAGACGGATCTCCAAATTACACCTATGAAGTTTTTTTGGAAGGAAACTTGGAGCAAACAAGTACCTCGGTCACCAGTATTCCTTTCACTTATGTTGTCCCAACAGCGGGCACCTATACTTTTAACATTACCGATGCCAGCGGATGTACGGTAATCACCACATCAATAGTCGACCCAATTGCAATACCCGGTATTTCACTGGTCCAGACTACCGAAATTCTTTGCAACGGCGATAATGGGGGAACCATTCAAGTTAATATCGATGGTACAACGGTGATTCCACCGTATACCATTTCCGTAGTAAACGTAACAACAGCTACCTCTTATGGTGCCCAGACTTCAGGTCTGCCAGCGGGGACATATGAAGTAACCGTTACGGATTCAAATTCGTGTTCGAATACGGAGTCAATAATCATTGATGAGCCGGATCCAATTGTCTATGATGTCCTAGTAACACCTATTACCTGTGACCTTAGCAATGGCACGGACCCTGGTTCCATTAGCGTTACCAATATCAGTGGAGGAACCAAGGAATATACCTATTATCTCACAGGAAACAATGGTCATTCGGATAGTTATACTACAACCGCAGGCGGAGAGGATCATACCTTTGCCATTCTGGAATTCGGGATCTATCAGCTAGATGTTGTAGACGCCAACGGTTGTTCTGTACGCACAACCAACATTATTGCTTCCCCTCCGGACGATTTGGATATTAATGTAGGCACTACAACGGTAGATTGTAATTTGGGCGGTACGGCTATTATTACCGTAAATTCAATTTTAGGGAGCGGTAATTATGAATTTGCCGTTCTTGAAACTTTTATAGCCCCTTATGTGGATGACCCGTTAAATGATTACCAATCTGCGGATAGTCCGGGCGGGAATACAGCAACATTTACCGGTTTGATCCCGGGTATAACTTACAGCTTCGTCGTACACGATTTAACTCGCGATTGTTATTATTTTGGAACTGCGGAGACACCAATTGATTCACCATCTAACCTAACAGCTAGCTTGGATGCTATTAACAATATTACTTGTACCGGAAATGCTGATGGAAATGTAAGCTTTACTATTGACGATTATGCGCCCGATGCCACAAATGTCAATTATGAAATTTTTAATTTTCAATCCAACACCACAACGGGCATTAAAGGTTCAATAAATGTAAATCCTCCAAGTGTCGGTGGTGGGGTAACTGTTGCCGATGTTGGCCCCTTGGCGCCTGGTGTTTACTACATTTTATTCGATGAAGTTGGCGGCACCTATGACGGTTGCTCCGTGGGTTCTGAAATTTTTACCATTTCAGAATCTACAAATCCATTGGAGGTTACGGCATCCCTGATCAATAATGATAACTGTAACTCAAATGCAGGTCAAGTTTCTGCCATTGGGCAGTTTGGTACCGCACCTTATGAATATCAGATCGCCTTATCAACGGACACACCTCCGACTATGGCGACCTGGACAGGTAATGCTACGAATGTCTTTAATCTGGAAGGAGGCAACTATATTGTTTATATCAAAGATGCGAATAACTGTATTCAATTGTATAATGTCATAGTTCCAACAGATCCTTCTCCAGCAATAAGCCTTTCCGTAAACAATCAATGTGCTGGATCTGAAGGAAATTATGCAATGGACATAACACTTACAGCCGCTGGTATTGCACCATATGGCGTCCGAGTAGATGGTGGTGCCCCAAGGGTTATTACGGGCCTGAACACTGTTGGTAACATGATTACTATTCCCGGTTTAAATTCTGGCAGTCATACTTTTGAAATAATGGATAGTAATGGTTGTGGTGAAATTAGGAGTATTATGATTGCCCCGGAATTACAGGCAAGTACTCTGGTTATGGTGCAACCAAGCTGTATAATGAATGACGGAGTTATAGCCTTCACTATTACAGGGGGATCAGGTTCGTATACTGCCGAGCTATTAAAATCTGACCTATCACCTTCAGGGATTGGTCCATCTGGAAATGAATTTATAGGGGTTCCTTTTGGAGATTATGTGTTACGGGTGACTGACAATACGTTAGGTACGCCCAATTGTTATGTTGAGATCCCTATTTCATTGGAAGAACCAACACCTATAACCTTGTTGACCGCGGATTGGACCGATGTTGGTTGCTTTGGTGGTTCGGACGGGAGTATCGCTGTAAATCTTGAGTCCTCAAGTGTGGGAGTAAATGATAATCCGCCATACTTTTATGAAATCACCAATGGAGCCTCCAGTTTTTCGCAAAGTACAGGTCTGTTCACAGGACTTACTGCTGGAGTGTGGGACATCTCCGTAACGTCCAACCGGAATTGTATTGCCGTGGACCAAGTGACCATAGGTGAGCCAACGCCCCTTACTGCAGCCATTACCAATGTAACAGCTTTTGCTTGTGATGTAAACAATGCACAACAAATGGCAGTTATTGAGGTTTCCATTACTTCTGGCACTGGTACCCCTAATTATTTCTATAGTGTAAACGGTGGTAATTTCTTGCCTACTTCTGGGACCATTTTTACCTATGAAGTACTAAATGCGGGCAATTATGATATCGTAATAAGGGATGCCAACGGTTGTCTTTTTGCCTTGCCTACACAGACCATAATCCCCATAAATACTTTTACCGCTGCCATTTCCCAAATCAGTGCAATCTCTTGTGCCGGTCCCGAAGAAATTTTAATTACAGTGACCGATGATGGTAATCCTGCCAATTCCTATTCTTTTGAGCTGTTGCCACTTGGAAACCCCAATGGAATACTAACAGGGTCGCCGACCAGCACATCTTCCTCTTATAGCCTTAATGCGGTTGGCAATTATACCTTTCGAATAACCGATAATATTACTGGTTGCTATATTGACATACCCTATGATATCGCCCCTTATGACCTAATGGAGGTATCGGCCACTACCAATTCACCTGTTACGTGTTTTGGGTATGGTAACGGCGCCTTGGATATCCAAATTGCGGGATATTCCGGAGCTTATACCTATGAAGTATTTACACAGGCGGGAATTGGAAGTCAAACAGTTTTAGGAAATACGGCCACAAATCTTTTGACGATAGATGGATTATCTGGTGGGAACTATTTTGTAAGGGTAACCCAAACTGAATTCCCATTCTGTTTGGGTGACTCCAATGTAATTACCATTGGGACTCCCATTATGCCATTGACCGCTATTGTTGATCCAGTGTCCGAGGCCAAATGTATAAATAATCAGGGTGAAATCTTAGTTGACCCTAGTGGTGGGTATGCACCTTATGATATTGTATTGACGAATACTACGACCGGGCAAGTGTATAATATCAGTAATGTAGGGGCAATATTGTTCACCGGCCTATCTGCCGGGATTTTTAATGTTCAGGTTACCGATAATTTTGGTTGTGTTTTTATAGATGCTGAAGTGTTGTCTCCGGCAATACCAATTGTCGCCAATGCAATTCCATTAACAACCATGTTAAGTTGTTATAATGATAATAATGCTACGGTTACGGCCATAGTTACAAGTGGGGGAAGCGGTAATTATGAATATCGATTAAATTACTATGATGATGCCGGTTCTATGATAGTATTTACCTCAGGTGAACAAACATCCGATACCTTCATGGGATTAGGAGCTGGTATTTATAGTATAACGGTAACAGACGGTTGGAACTGTGATGTTGAAACCAATCAAGTTACCATCACGCAGCCTCCCATAGTATTTGCTTCATTGGTTAGAACAGATCCGTTGACCTGCACAACAGGTGTCGAATTTGAACTTACAGCGACCGGTGGAAGTGGAACCTATGAATATAGTTCCGACAATATGACCTTCCTACCAATGACAAGCAATCCAATGGGAATACTGGATTTTGGAGTTTTGGGGGCCGGAACCTTCCAATATTATGTTCGGGATGCCATAAATGGTTGTGAGGCAATCGTTTCAAATGCAATTACCGAAAACCCGATCCAGCCCTTGATCCTGACCGTGGATAAAACGGCTGCATACATCAATTGTACAGGTGAAAACACTGCTGTAATCCGTGCAGTGGCATCTGGAGGTTTGGGCAATTACCAATATGAACTGTACTTGAACAGTATTGCACCTGCCAATAGATTGACCGGGCCTCAGAGTATTGGTGAATTTAAGGATCTTGTGGCCGGCACGTATTGGGTCAATGTAATAAGTGAAGATTGTACGACCACGCCGGAACAAGTCATTATTGAAGAGCCTATACCTTTAACATATACCGACCAGGTGGTAGATGTTAGCTGCTTCGGTGAAGAAAATGGAACTATTATGGTAAACCTCGCAGGAGGTGCAGGGGGATATATCTATTCCATATCGCCCAATCTGGATAAATTCGATTCGATAAATATATTTACTGACTTGGCTCCGGGTGATTATGCAGTAATAGCACAGGATCAAAATGGATGCTTTGAGTATCTCGAATATACTATTTCCGAACCTGCCATTATAGAGGTAAGCGCAACAACCGCCCCGGAGATCTGTGTCGGAAGCGCAGATGGGTCGATCAGTCTATCCATCAGTGGGGGCACTGCTCCCTATAGTACTGCCATAAACTCCAATGCCGATACGGATTATATTTTGGGCAGAACGGACTTTTCCGATCTTTCGGCAGGTGATTATTTGATTTTTATAAAGGATGCAAAAGATTGTGAAACCTATATTGTTGCTACCATTGACCCTGGTGTTAACATTAGGGCAACGGTAGAACCGGTCTATGAATGTATTGGGAACACTCCAAATAATTATGTCAATATCATATTAGAGGACCAATCGGTATTGGCCGAGGTAATGTACGGCCTTGATACTACCGATCCGGAGGACATGCAACTTGATCCAAATTTCAGAAACATTGCCCATGGGGACCATTACGTTACCATTGCACACGCAAACGGCTGTATAGAGACCGTTGGATTCTTTATGGAAAACTATGACCCTTTGACCCTTACCTTGGAACAAAGAAACGTGAATGAAATAACAGCGGTTGCCCATGGAGGAAGGTTGGAGTATACCTTTTATTTAGATGGGATTGACATGGGGGGCGATAATACCTTCCGCATTCGTAGAACAGGCACTTATGAAGTGAGGGTCATGGATGAAAATGGCTGTGAGGCAATCGCCAATATATTTATGGAATTCATCGATATTGAAATGCCCAATTTCTATACTCCGAACGGCGATGGTAAGAACGACTTTTGGAAGCTCGGTAATACGGAATATTTCCCCAATTTGACGGTAAAGATTTACGATCGATACGGTAGGGTTGTGGCCAGGTTATCCAATATTGAAGGTTGGGATGGAACTTATGAAGGAAAGGAACTGCCTACTGGGGATTATTGGTACGTTGTGCAATTTAATGAGGAGGATTACCAAAGAGATTTTTTTGGACATTTTACCCTTTACCGATAAAACTTGACCTAAAAATCATGCCTAAAATAGCCTTGACCATTTTGCTAATTCTAGCCGCGCTTTCAGCAAAGGGCCAGGAGCTTAATTTGCCCCAGCTTTCACAATATTTGGCTGATAATCCTTTTGTGCTCTCTCCAGCCTTCGCAGGTGTTGGTGATCACGTTAAGATTAGGTTGAACGGCCTTGCGCAATTGGTCGGATTAAGGATGCACCTAGGATCCAATCCCTGGCTGCGGATATAAGGATAGGGGAAAGATCTGGAATTGGTGTCTTTCTATACAACGACTCCAACGGGTATACGAAGCAACAGGGAGCACGGATTTCCGAACATTGGTAAAGGTAAAAATTGATATTTATCGGAGTTCTGCAACAGTCACGTTCGTTTAACGGGACTATCTACGTTACCAAATTTGAAGCCTGAGCTATATGCTAGATTTTCCGTTTTCGTGATCCAGTAGACAACGTTTCCTCACCAATCCACCAACATATCCGGTCAATTTTCCATCTGTCCCGATTACTTGATGACAAGGAATGATTATTGAAATTCTATTAAGTCCGTTTGCTGAGGCAACTACCCTGAAAGCTTTTGGTCTTTCTATTTTTACAGCTATTTCTTTTTCTTTTAAGTCTTGTAGTTCCTCTTTGGAAAGAAAATCACGCTCCACAGTTTTAAATTGAACTTTGTAGTTATAGAATGGATCTTTAGATATCAAGTCATTGGCGACTGCCATTCGGCTTTAAAATTATTGACATATTTCAAAGCCGAATTATGATTGCAGACTTTGGTAATTTTTAAAAAGTACTCGAACCCTTTGATGAACCTTAAATTGATATCGCGAAGTGGAACATCGTCCTTCCCGTACTCGGTATTTAAGAACTCCTTCAAATGGTTTTTGGTGGTGTGATATCGCTTCCAAGTACCAAGGGCAAATTCAACCCCGACCAATTTTTCCATTTGCAGGTTATGCTCCTCAAAGAGCTGTACTAGCATTTTGATTTTTTCTCCTTTGCCTAAGTAAAGATTTTTTATGTCCGAAGAGCAAAAGGGTCTGCCTTCGTCCACAAGTCGAGCATGAATCTTGTTTATTTTGTTTCTGATAATATCTAAATACGAATTCAATTCGTTTGCTTCGAGGTTCGTTCCGCGCATTTTTCCTGTTCTGGCATTCCATTTCTCGGGCTCAACTTTACGGGAAATACTCAGTCCGCTACGTTGCCCATTAACTGTCAAACGCACTTATATAGGTACTTTTACATCTTTTTCAAAATGTTTCCCTTTGAGGTAAAATAACTGTGAGAAAGAATGGCTCATTTTCGTATCTTTTTTAACAGAAATAAAGGTACAAAAAATGAAAATACAAATTTCATAATTAACATAATATCAGTTGATTACAAATAAATCGGTGAGTGTTTTTAAATAAAAAAAGTACTCACCGAATAGGTCACATAAAATAAGGTTTTAAAACGATTCATTTGATACCGTAAAAAACAAAAACCCCTGATAATCATATGATTAAGGGGTTTTTGAATAGTTTTGTTACTATTCTAGTGGAGCCGGAGGGATTCGAACCCTCGTCCAAACAAGCAATTACAATGCCTTCTACATGCGTAGTTTTTGATTGATTTTCGATGTGCACCTGACCAAAAACAGCCTAATACACACTTATCTTCTTAAGTTTTGGTGATAGTGTCAAAGCTTCACTACCCTTATGTTGACTTTGATGGTGCTTCTGAAAGGGACGCCGTCAACAAGGGCTTCCCAGAAACATCTCGCTTCCCTACCTTGTAGGGACGAGGCTAAATCCTACTGTGATTCGGATTAAGCGGCAAGAGCGTAATTATTTTCGCCAATTAAAAAGTGTGGAAAATGAGATTTACGAGCTGTAGCCCAGCGCTCGGCATGCTTACATTCCAATTGGTCTCGCTGTCAAAACCAGTCGGCCCCATAATAGTTGGAACAGTGTTCCAGTATTATATGTATCAATGAACTCTTTTTTGGCGTTCCTTTTTTTAAAAACCTTGCAGGTCTCTTAAAAAAAGGGTGGGCTATTCGCTGTATTTTTTTCATATTTCCCCAACATAGTGGAGAGAAAATAAAAAAAGATACCGCTTCTATCTCTAACGCGGTTGGCAAAGGTACTTCAAAAAGTATTCCAAAAAAAGTTTTGCTTGTCAACATGTCATATGTTACATTTACAACTTAATGGCTTCCTAAAGTTATAAATTGTCTTTCTCTATGAAATTTGGAATTATCAGGGAACGTAAGAATCCTCCAGATAGGAGAGTGGTACTTTCACCCGAGGCTTGTATAAAGTTAAGAAGTATGTATCCCAATGCCACTATTATAGTTGAGCCATCGCCCATCAGGGTCTTCAGGGATGAGGAATATACCAATAAGGGTTTCGAGGTGGCTTCAAAAATGGAGGAGTGTGATGTGCTTCTAGGTGTTAAGGAAGTTCCCATGGAAGATTTACTTCCCAATAAAAAATATTTCTTTTTTTCCCATACCATTAAAAAACAACCCTACAATAGGGACCTTATTCAGGAGATTTTAGTTAAGAGCATAGAGCTATATGATCATGAGGTCATTAGTAATCCTAAAGGCCAACGTTTGGTAGCTTTTGGGCGTTATGCCGGAATCGTGGGAGCCTATAACGGTATTAGGACATACGGACTTAAATTTAATTTGTTTCAATTACCAAAAGCAGAAATTTTGGAGGACCAAAAGGCCCTGATCGCGGAATTGCAAAATATAAAACTTCCCAATATTAAAATACTGCTCACAGGAAGGGGTAGGGTAGGTAACGGGGCCAAAGAAATGTTGGAGGCCATGGGACTAAAAAAGGTAAACGTGGAGGAGTATATACACGATGACTTTCAGGAGCCCGTCTACTGCCAGATCGATGCCTCTGAATACAACAAACGCAAGGACGGTGTACGCGGCAACAAAGCCGAATTTTTTGCCCATCCAGAAGAGTATAAGAGTAATTTTATTAGGTTTACCAAGGTAACTGACTTTTATATAGCCGGACATTTCTATGGAGATGGGGCCCCTTATTTGTACAGCCGTGAAGATGCCAAGCATCCTGAATTCAAAATTAAAGTAGTTGCAGATGTGAGTTGTGATATTGATGGTCCGGTAGCAACAACTATAAGACCTTCAACAATAGCAGATCCCATTTACGGATATGATCCACAATCGGAAAAAGAGGTAGATTTTAAAAATGACAAGGCTATAGCCGTTATGGCAGTGGATAACCTTCCTTGCGAATTGCCAAGAGATGCCAGTGTTGGTTTTGGAGAGGCTTTCCTAAAGCATGTAATCCCTGCTTTTTTCAATGATGATGAAGACGGTGTCCTATTACGTGCCAGAATGACCCAGAATGGAAAACTTGCCGAACGTTATGCCTACCTGCAGGATTTTGTGGATGGCAAGGAATAATATGCAAACACTTTCTTTTAATATAAAAAGGCCAATGCATTCGCGCTGGCCTTTTTTCTTGTGTATTGGTTAATGGGTATTCCTATTTTAAACTATTTACTGTTTTACGTATCGCTACCAAATTCGTCAATAATTTTTCCAAATAATCCAAATGTAGCATATTAGCCCCATCACTCTTCGCATTGGCGGGATCAAAATGTGTCTCCATGAAAATACCATCAGCTCCAGTCACAATACCTGCACGAGCAATAGTTTCAATCATATCTGGTCTCCCACCAGTAACTCCTGAAGACTGGTTGGGTTGCTGTAAAGAGTGGGTAACATCCAAAACTACTGGAGCGTATTGCTTCATTGTTGGGATTCCTCTAAAATCAACTATCATATCTTGGTATCCGAACATGGTGCCACGGTCTGTGACCATTACCTGTCCGTTCCCTGATTCCTCCACCTTCATTACCGCATGCTTCATGCTTTCTGGACTCATAAACTGTCCTTTTTTAAGGTTAACAACCTTACCTGTCTCAGCAGCGGCAACTACCAAATCGGTTTGCCTTACCAAAAAAGCAGGTATTTGTAGTACGTCCACATATTCTGCAGCCATGGCCGCATCAGATATTTCATGGATATCCGTTACGGTAGGCACATGGAATGTCTCGGATACCTTGCGTAATATTTTTAAAGCCTTTTCATCACCTATACCTGTAAAAGAATCTACCCTACTTCTGTTGGCCTTCTTAAAACTACCTTTAAATATATAAGGTATTTGTAGCTTATCGGTAATGGAGACTACCTTTTCCGCTATGCGCATTGCCATTTCCTCTCCTTCAATGGCACAGGGGCCACATAGCAGAAAAAAATTATTGCTATTGGTGTGTTTTATTTGAGGGATCAACTCTAGTTTCATGCTTAGAAATTTAGTTCACAAAGATAGGAGTTTTGCGAATAGAATATAGACTCCCTAAAATTAATTGGAGCGTCGTGGAAGTGTTATAGTTTTAATAAAACTGATGGTTACATGATCTAAGTATTTTTTGGGTATCTTAAATTTCCGTAAATTATAGGATTAACCGTTAACTAAAATATCATGGAATTACAAGATATGTTAATTGTAGAATTGGAGCATGAAGTGGCGCTGACGGAAAAATTCTTAAAGCGTATCCCAAAAGATAAATTGGAATGGCGGCCCCATCAAAAATCCATGTCCCTAAAACAATTGGGGAGCCATCTGGCAGAAATACCTAGTTGGGTTACAGGGACCATGGTACAGGACGAAATGATCATGGATGATTACAAGCCTCCCATTACCGAAAGTGTAGACGAAATGGTAAAGGTCTTGAAATCCTCAGCGGAGGAGGCCAAAAAGGCCTTGAAAGTCCCCAATAGTAAATTTGATAAGCATTGGAAAATGATTCAAGGCGGTAAAACGGTTATGGAAATGCCAAAACATCAAGTTTTGAGAGGCATGGTTCTTATTCAATTGCCACACCATAGGGCACAATTGGGAGTGTTTCTACTGTTATTGGATCAGTCGCTACCCGCGACTTATGGTCCATCGGCAGATGAGCAGTAGTTTGCCAATCCAAATACAGGAGCAATTAAGGACGAGGTTCTTACGGGGTGTGTTGACCTCTACAGAAGGGTTTAAAACTTAATGAAGGACAAAAAATAAATAGCATAGGTCCTTTGCGAAACTCCTTCAAAATCAATATATTAAGAAAAACCAACCTTTTGTTAAAAGGTTTAAAAAAAGGAGTATCTTTGCGCGCGCATTCAAGAAGGTCGAATGCTTTTAAATTATAGTTATGTCAGCAACAAAAAACATTGCAATCATTGCCCACGTAGACCACGGTAAAACTACGTTAGTGGATAAAATCATGTACCACTGTCAATTGTTCAGAGAAAACCAGAACACTGGCGATTTAATTTTGGACAACAACGATTTGGAACGTGAAAGAGGTATCACTATTACTTCTAAGAATGTTTCTGTGGTATATAAGGGAACCAAAATTAATATTATCGATACTCCTGGTCACGCCGATTTCGGTGGTGAAGTAGAGCGTGTTTTGAACATGGCCGACGGGGTATTGTTATTGGTAGATGCCTTTGAGGGTCCAATGCCACAAACACGTTTTGTTTTGCAAAAAGCTATCGATCTTGGATTGAAGCCTTGTGTTGTAATAAATAAAGTTGATAAGGAAAACTGTACTCCGGAAGAAGTACACGAAAAAGTATTTGATTTAATGTTTGAATTAGGTGCCGAAGAATGGCAGCTAGATTTTCCAACCGTTTACGGTTCTGCAAAGAACAATTGGATGAGTGATGATTGGAAAAATCAAACAGACAATATAGAGCCATTATTGGATATGGTAATAGAGCATATTCCAACTTTCGAAGCTAAAGAAGGAAACACTCAAATGTTGATTACTTCATTGGATTTCTCTTCTTTTACGGGTCGAATTGCAATTGGTAGACTGTTAAGAGGTGATTTAAAAGAAGGACAACAAGTTTCTTTGGTGAAACGCGATGGTAAAATTGTAAAAACAAAAATTAAGGAACTTTATACTTTTGAAGGTCTTGGTAGACTAAAAGTACAAGAAGTTAAAACAGGTGATATTTGCGCTATTGTTGGTTTAGAAGGTTTTGAAATTGGTGATACTGTTGCTGATATCGAAAGCCCAGAAGGTTTAAAAACAATTGCTATTGATGAACCTACCATGAGCATGTTATTCACTATCAACGATAGTCCGTTTTTTGGTAAAGATGGCAAATTCGTTACCTCTCGTCACATTAAAGATCGTTTAGAGCGCGAGCTTGAGAAGAACTTAGCGCTACGTGTAAATTCTACTGATAGTGCTGATAAGTTCTTGGTTTTTGGTAGAGGTGTATTGCACTTGTCTGTTTTAATCGAAACTATGCGTCGTGAGGGTTACGAAATGCAAATTGGGCAGCCACAGGTAATTATAAAAGAAATTGATGGTCAAAAGTGTGAGCCTATTGAGCAGTTAACCATAGATTTGCCGGAAGAAGTTTCTGGTAGAGCTGTAGAAATGGTTTCTATTCGTAAAGGTGAAATGACAAGCATGGAAGCTAAAGGAAACCGTATGGTTTGCCAATTTTTAATTCCATCAAGAGGTATTATAGGTTTAAGAAACCAATTATTAACCGCTACTGCTGGTGAAGCTATCATGTCTCATAGGTTCTTGGAATACCAACCAATGAAAGGTCATATTCCACAACGTCAAAATGGATCTTTAGTGTCAATGGAATTAGGTAAATCAATTCCTTACTCTATTGATAAGTTACAAGATAGAGGTAAGTTTTTTGTTGATCCGGGAGAAGATATCTATGAAGGTCAGGTGATTGGAGAGAACTCTAGAGGAGATGATATGACAATTAATATTACCAAAACTAAAAAGTTGTCTAACGTTCGTTCTTCTGGAGCGGATGACAAGGCTAAAATTGTTCCTGCAATTAAATTTTCATTAGAGGAAGCTTTGGAATACATTCAGAAAGATGAATATGTAGAGGTTACTCCAAAACATATCCGTTTAAGGAAAATATATTTAACGGAAAACGATCGTAAGCGTAATAAAATTACTTAATATCAATTTTAATGTAATACAAAAAGCCCCGGACGATTGGTTCGGGGCTTTTTGATTTTAAAATATCTATTAAATCTTCCCGCAAGCAGAAGCAGCGCCAATAATCCCTGCAGTATTCTCTAATCTTGCAGGGATAACTCTGGTGTCCACATCTATTTGGTTCTTAAATTCATCCCAATCCTTGGATGCGCCGCCACCTAGGATAATCAATTCCGGAGCTACGATCAAATCCACCAAATTCAGAAATTTATTGAAACGCTTACCCCATTTTTTATAACTCATCTCTTTATTTTCTTTCACGGAACCTGCTGCCCATGATTCAATCTTGTCATATTTTTTATAGGGAATCTGTCCCAATTCAAAATTGGGGATCAACCTACCGTCCAAAAATGCACCACTACCTAAGCCGGTACCAATGGTGATCATGATAACGAATCCCTTTTCGCCCTTTCCAACGCCATAATTCATACAGGCACAGCCTGCCGCATCGGCATCATTGATAACATGAAATGGTTGTCCTGTGGCCTCTGTAAAAAGATTGTCTACTTTAACACCTACCCATGATTTGTGAAGATTGCCTTGGGATTTACAGATGCCATGTCTAATAATTGAAGGAAAACCACATCCTACGGGACCGGTATAATTAAAGTGGGTAACAATTTGTGCAACTACCATTGCTATATCGGCAGGTTTTTTAGATTCTGGTGTCGGTATTCTATAGCGCTCTGTAAGCATTTCCCCTGTTTCAACATTTACCAATGCTCCTTTTATTCCAGAGCCACCTATATCTATGCCGAGTATTTCCATGTAGTACGTTTAGTTTGTTTGCCCGGCAAAGAAACAAAAAAGTTTTGGCAATTTGGTAATCATACTATTCTACCAAATCACCCTTCAGATGTAGAAAATCAAAAATCAATTGGTCCACAGCAGAGATTAATTCGCGGTCCTTGTAAGTTAGCCATACCATTTCCTCAATTTCTGAATGGGGTAGCAATTGGCCTTGGTATTGTGCGGCATAACAAGTCATGCGCACTAGTATGCCCAGCTTGTGTTTATCTGCCTGGGCTTCAAAAACACCTATATATTCCATTGAAGGAACAATTATGGCAACACTGAGTTCCTCTTTTATTTCTCTGACTAAGGTAACGGTGTCTGTTTCCCCTGGTTCTCTTTTTCCTCCTGGAATATAATATTTGGTCTTCCCCTTGCTTCGGGTGCTCAAAATTTTTCCGTCCACCAAATGAATCCACGCCAGTTTGTCTATTATTTTATCGGTCGGTTCTATGTAGTAATCAATAGAGTTTAAAGAATGGTTGGGATCAATGGTATCCAACAACCTATCTATACTACGCCCAAAAAAGGTTAAAGTGCCCAAATTTTTGTTCCGACCTATGGCACTGGAAATAGTCTCGTCTCTATTTCCAAAATAGTACCCGTCTTTTTTGATCCAAAGGGCATTTAATAGGTACTGCATGCTCACATTGCCCAATTGGTCAATGGATATCGCCATTTTGAGGGCGTACTCCCCAATACTAGTTACTCCCCCTTTAAAAAGTTTGTAGATAAGTCCATAAACAAAGCCAAAAGGTACAGTAAGAACGAATAGGAGTATAGAAATAAGAAAGAGAAGCACACCAATAATGGGATTCACCTTTTTATAGGCTCTATGGACTTGTTTTTTTATGATCATAGGCGCTTAACCAAGGAAGTGAATTATTGTAAAATAATTTGGCTAAATGGCCTTTTGCACTACTTCGAACACCTTGTTACCATCGCACTTTAAGGTTTTGGAAGGATACTTTAATATAAGGGCGTAATCATGTGTAGCCATTAATATGGTGCGCCCGGTGGCATTGATCTCTTGTAATACTTTCATGACTTCTACGCTGGTCTGCGGATCCAAATTACCTGTTGGCTCATCAGCCAAAATCAACTCAGGATCGTTCAATAGAGCACGGGCAATAGCTATACGTTGTTGTTCGCCTCCCGAAAGCTCATGTGGGAATTTGAAACCTTTGGTCTTCATGCCAACTTTGCCCAAAACTTCTTCAATCTTGGCATCCATTAAGCTATCATCGGTCCATCCTGTGGCTTTAAGTACAAAGCGTAGGTTATTATTGATACTCCTGTCGGGCAATAATTTAAAATCTTGGAAAACAATGCCCAATTTCCTTCTCAGGTATGGGATGTCTTTTTCCTTCAATGTCTTTAGATCAAAATCTACGATGGTGCCCGAGCCTTCTAAAAGAGGAAGGTCGCCATAGAGCAATTTCATAAAGCTACTTTTGCCACTCCCGGTCTTCCCAATGAGATAAACAAATTCTCCTTTTTTTATTTCTAAATTGATTTCGTTGAGCACTAAATTTTCCATCTGGAAAACGGCCACGTCCTCTAAGTGCAATATGCTTTCGCCCATGTCTCTAATTATTGAGATAAAGGTAATAAGTTCTTGTTAAAAGAAATCAAGGTCTTTTAAAAATATATATCTTTCGCCTTAAATAAAGTTAAGCAAGGCATGGATTTTAATAAAATATTTCGCCTTTGAGGAATCTTTAAAACTGTATATGAAATGTACCTTTATTGGAATACTTAAGTGCAATTTTTAACGTTATATATATTCATATACGGTTAATTTTTAACAGCTAGAGAACATTATGCGAAATAAAAAAACCGCTTTACTACTGTGTCTTATGGGGATGGTATGGATTGGCTATTGCCAAGAATCTAAGATCTATACCCATAACGAAAAGGATTATCAGGAAGCGCTAGCGCTTTATAATAACAAACAGTATCAAGCATCCCAGACTATTTTTGAAAAGGTAAAATCTAACAGCAAAGATTTAGAGGTCCAAGCTAATAGTGCCTACTATGCGGCAAATGCCGCCATCAGGCTAAATCAGATTGGTGCAGATCGTTTAATGGAGGATTTTGTAGAGCAATACCCCACCTCCACCAAAAGAAATTCGGCCTTCTTTGATGTGGCCGATTATTATTTTGAAACTGGAAAATATCCCTATGCCTTAAAGTGGTACGGAAAAGTTGAACAAGGTTCTATATCTAGGGCCGATAGGGATCGTTTTAACTTTAATAACGGGTACTCTCTTTTTTCGTCTAATAAGTCCAAAGAAGCCGAACAATACCTGAATAAAGTAACCAATTCTCCTAAATATGGTTCACAGGCCAAGTATTACCTAGGATTTATAGCCTACCAGAATGATGATTATGCTGGAGCTAGTGCACGCTTCGATCAGATCACTGATCAACGATTATTAGATGAAAACCTATCCTACTACCAGGCTGATATGAATTTTAAGCTTGGGAATTTTGAAAAGGCCATTGAACTTGCCAAAAAACAATTGCCAAAGGCAGACAGGTTGGAAATTTCTGAACTCAATAAGATAATTGGGGAGAGTTATTTCAATCTTAAACAGTACAGCAACGCTATTCCCTATTTAGAAGAGTATAAAGGCAAGAAGGGCAAATTTAGTAATACCGATTACTATTTCTTAGGCTACTCCTATTACAAACAGGAAGATTTTGCCAATGCCATTCAACAGTTCAATAAAATAATTGGAGGAGACAACAGCGTGGCCCAAAATGCCTATTACCATTTGGCTGAATGTTATTTAAAATTGGATAAAAAGCAAGAGGCGCTGAATGCTTTTAGAAATGCTTCTCAAATGGATTTTGTTGAAGAAATTCAAAAAGATGCCTACCTGAATTATGCGCGTTTGAGTTATGAAATCGGTAATGCCTATGAGAGTGTTCCCAAAGTCTTGACTACCTACCTGGATAAATATCCGGGTAGTGCCCAGACCAAGGAAATTCAGGAGCTCTTGGTAGATTCTTATATCACCTCAAAGAATTTTAAAGGGGCTATGACGCTCTTAGAAGAAAATAAAAATTATGCCAGTAAGGCTACCTATCAAAAAGTAGCTTACTATAGGGGGATTGAACTTTTTATGGATGCTGATTATTCTGGTGCTGTGGAGAATTTCAAAAAATCTCTTGCGAGTGCAGAGGATGGTAATTTTAAGGCCAGAGCCCAGTACTGGAAGGCGGAAGCCCAATATCTCTTAATTAATTATAAGGATGCCTTGGTAGATTTTATACAGTTTCAAGCCAACTCAAATGCACGCTCCATTCCTGAAAACAAGGATTTGTCATATAATTTGGGATACACTTATTTTAAGCTTAATGACTATACCAATGCGGCTTCCTATTTTTCAAAATATTCCGCTGCAAATCCTTCGGATACTAATAAATTGCACGATGCCTATCTGCGTTTGGGAGATAGTTATTTTGTGAGTAGTAAATATTGGCCTGCCATGGAGGCCTATAATCAAGCTTTGGCTTTGAATGGACCAGAAAAGGACTATGCGGCATTTCAAAAGGCCCTTTCTTATGGGTTTGTAGATAGAACTACTACTAAGATTGAAGAATTGAACAGTTTTACTACAAAGTATCCTAATTCTACCTTAATGGACGATGTCCTTTTTGAATTGGGGAACTCGTACGTTAAAGAGAATAAGATAGAATTAGGTTTGCGTTCCTATGACAAGTTGATAAACCAGTATAAAGGAAGTTCTTTGGTTCCTCAGGCGCTGATGCGCCAAGGGTTAGTGCATTACAATACAAGTCAGAACGATCAGGCATTAGGTAAGTTTAAAACTGTGGTGCGCGATTTTCCAAAGACCCAAGAGGCGATACAGGCAGTGTCCACAGCCAAATTAATCTATGTTGATCTTGGGCGTGTGAACGAATATGCCGATTGGGTTAAGAACCTAGATTTTGTGGAAGTGACCGATGCCGACTTGGATAATGCAACGTTTGAATCTGCGGACAAACAATATATAGAGGGGCGCTCAGATGCTGCTATAAAAGGGTATCAAAGCTATATCCAACAATTCCCTTCTGGTCTAAATGCACTAAAGGCTAATTTTAATTTGGCACAATTGTATTTTGCCAAAGGAGAAAAAGAAAAAGCACTCACATATTACACCTTTGTAGCCAATAGGGGGGGTAGTGAGTATTCAGAGCAAGCATTGACCAGAGTTTGTGAAATTTATGTGGGCAATAAAAATTATACCACTGCTATTCCCTTTTTGGAGCAATTGGAAAATACGGCCGATATTCAGCAGAATATCACTTTTGCCCAGTCGAACCTTATGAAGGGTTACTACGAGCAAAGTAATTACGACAAGACCATTGATTATGCAGAAAAAGTATTGGCTACTTCTAAAATAGATGATCGTATTAAAAGTGATGCTCAGATTATGATTGCTAGGTCTGCCATAGCTACCAATAATGAAGCAAGGGCTCAGAAGGCCTATGGAGAAGTTTTAAAGATAGCCTCTGGTGAATTGGCCGCCGAAGCCTTTTACTATGATGCCTATTTTAAAAATAAGGCACAAAATTATGTGGCATCTAATGCATCTGTATCAAAATTGGCCAAGGACTACTCGGCTTACAAAGAGTGGGGTGGAAAAGGATTGGTGATCATGGCCAAGAATTTCTATGCGTTGGGAGATGCTTTTCAGACCACTTATATTTTGGAAAGTGTTATTACCAATTTCGGACAATACACTGAGATAGTAAATGAAGCCAAACAAGAGCTTATAAAGATAAAAACCAAAGAGGCAGAGAGCAATTCATCTATCAATCCTGAAAAGAATTAAAAATACCTTGCAAAAAGAGAACACTATGCAAAAGCAAATATATATAAGTATCCTTTCCATTCTTGGCGTCTTTCAATTGGGGATATCCCAAGAGAAAGATAAAAATGATATAGGAACGGAAACGGTAACGGTGACTAAGGCGTATACCCCAACGATCTCCGATGCCTTTAAAATTAAGAGCTTACCTAATATGAACGATTCCATCGTACTACAAAAGAAGAAGATCAAGTACAGTATTTTTTCAATTC
This sequence comes from Sediminicola arcticus, assembly GCF_040566695.1. Classification (NCBI taxonomy): domain Bacteria; kingdom Pseudomonadati; phylum Bacteroidota; class Flavobacteriia; order Flavobacteriales; family Flavobacteriaceae; genus Sediminicola; species Sediminicola arcticus. Next base: position 259,955 of record NZ_JBEXAE010000002.1, read on the forward strand.
CTGTAGCTTCTACTTTTACCCCTGCCAAGGGTAAGGCCACCGAAGTACAGAAAGCGAAACCAGAAAAGCTCTATAATTCCTATTTGGCCTTGGGTCTAGGGAATTACAATAACGCCATGCTCGATTTTTATACTAGTAGGGCCTTAAATAGGGATGAGCGATTGGACATAGGCCTGAACCATTTTTCCTCCAGAGGGGATATTGATGGTACTATTTTGGACAATGATTTTTACAACACCAAATTGGACGCCTCCTATTCTAAAAGGGATAGGGATGTCAGTTGGGGTACGAACATAGGGTTACAACACCAAATCTATAATTGGTACGGAGTTCCAGAAGGGGTCTATCCTGATGCGGTGGTTGCCAGTATTGATGGGAAGCAAAATTATTATAACGCAGAATTGGGGGCAAATGTGAAAGTGGAAGATGCTCTCTTTAAAAGCGCAGATCTGCTCTTAAGACGTTTTTGGGATGTAACGGATTCCGGTGAAAATAGATTAAAATTTCAGCCCGTTTTTGAATTTCCTCTAACAGACCAAGCGCTCACCATTTCTGGTAATTTTGATTATGTAGGAGGTGCTTTCAAAAATGCAAATGTTAACAATTCAAATAATACAGGAGAGATTAATTATAGCCATTTTCAAGTAGGTGTAAGCCCAAGTCTTTTGATAGTAACCGATGATGTCAGGATAAATTTAGGGGCTAACCTTGTATATGGTATGAATACGGAGAATAGCGACAGCAATTTTTATATATATCCAGCAGTAACTGCCTCTTATCGGATCTTAGATGAAAACTTAATTGCATACGGAGGTATAGAAGGGGATTTAAAACAAAACTCCTTCCATGATTTTGTGGGAGACAATCCTTTTGTATCCCCAACCCTTGCCATTACCCCAACGGATAAGCAATACGACGCATACATTGGCCTTAAAGGGATGCTGCTACCTAGCCTTAGCTATAATATAAAAGGTTCTTATACTGCGGAAAACAGAAAGCCCTTGTTTAAGCTAAATCCTTCCAATGATTTTAGGAATGATGAAAAGGGGTACTATTTTGGGAATTCCTTTGAGGTGTTTTACGATGATGTAAAAACATTGGGAATCTTTGGAGAATTAAATTTAGATATCAATCGCAATTTTTCTTTGGGTATTAATGCCGAAGTATATGATTACGATACCGAAACGGATAATCCAGCTTGGAACCTTCCCAATATGACAGGTTCTCTTTTTATGGATTATCAAATTGATGAGCATTGGTATATGGGCGCCAATATATTCTATGTTGGGGAAAGGGAAGACCTTAGTTCACAGGTGGTCCAAAATGTTATGCCCTCACAATTTCCATCAACCTTAATTACTTTGGATGCTTATTTTGATGCCAACGCCCACATGGGATACCGATTTAACGATCAATTTTCCATATTTTTAAAACTGAGCAACATCGCAAATAACGATTATCAAAGATGGGCCAATTACCCTGTCCAAGGATTTCAAGTGTTGGCAGGATTTAAATATAAATTCGATTTTTAATAGGAGTCTGTTCTTAAAAAAGGGCAAACTTAAAATCCCTTCAATACATTATACGTGAGTGATTTAAGTGTATTTTGGGGATATCAAAAATAAATGTGGTGCTTTATAGTGCTACTTAAAATAAATGGTATCATCTTTGTCAACAAATACGTATTAATTTTAAATTTTAACAATGAGTAAAGGGACAGTAAAGTTCTTCAATGATACCAAAGGATTTGGTTTTATCGCAGAAGAAGGTTCTGGTAAAGAACATTTTGTACACATTTCTGGATTAGTAGACGAAATTCGTGAAGGCGATGAAGTTGAATTTGATCTTCAGGACGGTAGAAAAGGATTGAACGCAGTAAATGTAAAAGTTATTTAATATATACTTTTTAGTTCATTAAGCTAAAGCCCATCAGTAATGATGGGCTTTTTTTGTGGTCAAGTATTATCCTTTTCTCGTCCGTTTTCTCAGTTTAATGAGTCGGTCTTCATAATAGCCCCTTAATTCTTCCAAAAAGGTCATAGGATTCTCATACTCCAGAAGCACTTTGTAAGTATGCTTGTTTTTGGCTTCTTGGAGCAGCCTTTTCATTTTCTGGATTTCCAATTGCAAATAGATATCTTCCGTAAGGCCATTATCCTTTTGTTGGATAACATCTTGTTTAAGTAGGGTGTTGCTAAGGAAGATATGAGTATGAAAGGCCCTAAGTGTTTCCAGATCTCCAGAGGAATATATGTCTATGAGTTTGGTGGTAATGGCTGTTGCCAAGTCCAATTTATCTGCTTGCATGGAAAATTTATCGGGATGTACATGCAACATGGCCTCCCTGTAAAGTCGTTTTTTCTCTTGGTGTTCCCTTAGGTCTGTTCTTGAGTTCTTTTGCGTGGACACTGTCTGTAGCCCTTCCACCTCTCTATAATTTTTTCCGCGTTTTTTTTGGTGAAGCCTTTTTTTCTTTTTTGCTGCTTTTTGTTGCTTGTATAGCACTGTTAATTCCTGTTCTTCAATGAGGGCATTTTCCAGATGGGACCTTAGGGTATTTTCAAAGCTGATGGTCTTTAATTGTATGGTATCCAATTCTAGAATTAGGGAATTTAGCTCCGCTTGCAGTGCCGCTCCCGCTTGGGTATTATTTAATTTTGATGGATATTTTTCACTCATGTGCACCGACTAGTAGTTGCAAAGTTCGGTAACATTTTGCAATGCAGGCGTATGCTGTTCTCAAATCCATGATATTTGTTGCTTTTTAAGGCGTTTATTTGAGAAATATTAGACAGATTTTGTTTTTAAAAATTATAGCAACATCCTGTTTTGGGTGATTGGGATTCCTTTTAAATCCTTATTTTTGGGTTAAACTGATACTGATATGAAATACCTACCAATAGCCATTTTATTGCTGTTATTTTTTTGTAATGCTTGTAAAAATAATGAGGAAAAGGTAGTATTGGTTGAGGTGGTACCTATTGATAGTCTTTTTCAGGAATATTATACGTTTAAATTGCGGATGAATCCTTTGGAAGCTACAAGATCTGGAGTCACAGGATACAATAATGTTTTGGCAGATTATATTTCAAAGCCTTATCAGGAAGATCTAGAGGAAAATTATGACTATTTCTTAAGTATGGCCGAATTATATGATGAAGCTATTCTCACTCCGTCTCAGGCACTAAGTCTCAAAGTCTTGGTTTGGGATGCAGAAATAAAACGGGAAGGCCTTACGAACAAATTAGTGACCATACCTTCACCAATGTTCGACCTGCCCACCTTTGAGTTAATGCCCATCAACCAAATATTTTCTTTTCAATTAGAAGTAGGTTTATTGGCGAGCGGATCAGGGGCTCAACCTTTTAAAACTATAGACGATTATGACGATTGGTTGCAAAGGGTAAACGATTATCTGAATTGGTTGGACTCGGCAATACTTAATATGAAAAGGGGAATTGATAAAGAGGTGGTGCTACCTAAAGTTATTATACAAAGGATATTAAATCAATTAGAGGCATTTGCAACTGCCGAGGCTGAGGATCATCTATTTTTTGGCCCAATTAGAAATATACCAGAAAGTTTTTCAGAGGAGGAAAGGATTAGATTAAAAGATGCTTATCGAAATATGATTTTGGATGATGTCACGCCTGCCCACGAGAAGCTAAAACTTTTTTTATTAGAAGACTACTTGCCTGAGGGAACAGAGACCATAGGGCTATCACAACTCCCTCACGGCAAACAAGCATATTCGTATTTGATCAAATACCATACAACTACAAATATGTCGGCTAAGGAGATCCATGAAATGGGCTTGGAAGAAGTAGCCAGAATTAGGGGAGAAATGGAATTAATAAAAGATTCTGTAGGCTTCGAGGGCGATTTAAATAGTTTCTTTGATTTTGTGCGCAATAGCAAAGATCAAATGCCCTTTAAAGAGCCTGAAGAAGTCATTGAGAATTTCAAATCCATCCAAAAGAGGATGCAACCTTTTTTATCTAAATTATTTGATTTAAAACCTAAAGCACAATTTGAAGTTCGCAGAACCGAAGCATTTAGGGAGGCCTCTGCCAGTGCCGAATATTTCGCCGGTAGTAAGGACGGATCAAGACCAGGCACTTTTTATGTACCCATTCCTGACGTAACAACTTACACTACATTTATGGATGAAGCTTTGTTCTTGCATGAAGCTATCCCAGGACATCATTACCAATTGTCCCTTCAACAAGAAAATAAAAACCTGCCTTCATTTCTCCACGGGGAAGGTATGGGTGTTTTTGTTGAAGGCTGGGCGCTATATTGTGAATCTCTAGGCAAAGAATTGGGGCTGTATAAAGATCCTTACCAGTACTTTGGTATGTTGAGCATGGAGATTCATAGAGCTATCAGATTGGTTGTAGATACTGGGATTCACACTAAAGGATGGACAAAGGAAGAGGCTATACAATATTCCATGGAAAACGAAGCGGCATCCGAAGATGCTATCACTACCGAAATTGAGCGCTATATTGTAGCTCCGGGACAGGCACTGTCTTATAAAGTAGGCCAGTTAAAGATCAGGGAACTTCGTACAAGGGCAGAAACCGCCTTGGGCGATGCCTTTTCAATTAAAGAATTTCATACCCAAATCTTGAGTTCAGGAAGCTTGCCCTTGGTTTTGCTAGAAGAAAAGATAGAGAAGTGGATAGAAAAAGAGAAATACAACCGTTAAGGTGTATCTCGTAAACCTTTTGACCATCTTAACCATAACTTATATGGCAATGGTAACAGGCAACCAGTATATTCATTTACTTTAGTTCCTAATCAATAATCCGAGTATTCTGTTGGGTAAAGGAAGAATTGTTCGTTAAGGGAAACATTATTCTGATATTCAGGTAACGTAGATAGGTTTTTCCAGGTAGGGGCGTCCACAAAAGATTTCCAATGAGCATCTCTACTTTCTTGATTTGCAAAGGTGGTCATGTACATTAGGTTGGGCATCTGGCTACCGGAAAGGACCTCCCCATAAAATACGGCATTAAAGCCGAGGTCATTAAATAGAGATACTTCCCCTCCTTCATTGAACATTTTCACCTTATTGCGATAAAGTTCTTCTGTGGGTGACTGATAACTACGCAACTCGTAAACTCTTTCTGAACGAGGCCCATCAAGTAGCGTTGGTTTTAATATGGGCATATCCTTGAACGCCTTTAAAAGAGTAGATGAAATTCTGAGATATGGGGCTTTATCATAGGATGCCTGGAGATAGTTCTTCCCCTGCATTAAATAGTCTTTGTCTTGTAAGAGTTTTTTGTTTAAACTTTCAAATTGGGCAAAGTCTTTAAAAGGGATCAAAACAAAAAGTTGGTTTAAGGTATCCTTTTCATTTGGTCTTGTCTTGAATACGCCAACGCGATCTATTTTTAATTTTTTTAAAGCAGGTAGATAGGCTTTGCTAAGATACTCATCAGTTAGTTGTTCCTGTGTTTCATTTTCAAAAGTATAGGTTTTTAACTGAAACAATTCGCTCTTTTCGTTCTGGGCATTTAATTGTACGCAAAAGAAGATGAGAAATGTGGTACTAAGAAAGGTGAGTCTTGAGTAAATAGAATTCATACGTTTTTTTATTTAACCAAATGTAAGCTAGTTGATAAAGAAATCCTAAACTAAACGATTTAGTGATGTTACAATTCAAATACGGAAGGGTACAATCAGTTCAGAGAGCTTTTATATATCAATTTTAGTACTAATCTCCTATCATGTTTTGAATATGCGTAACCACATGAATTTTATTCTAACCATTTATTTCATAAATTAGGCCAACCTAGGTCTTGCGTATTGAAAATAAAAGAGGTTCAGAAAAATCATAATAAGAGGTAGCATAAAGCATCATGTTTAGAAGATTAATCCCTTTATTATCTATTCTTACTATGTTTAATTCTGCTATTTGCCTAAGTCAAAACCTTATTAAAAATCCAAGTTTTGAAATTCATGCCGAATGTCCAAAAAGAATGGGGAATTTTAATATCGATTTACCTTCTTGGAGCACGCCCACAAGAGGAACTACAGATTACTTCAATTCCTGCAGTGAGCTTATGGGTGTTAACAGTAATTTTAAGGGAACTCAAGAACCGTTTCACGGAAATGGCTATGCCGGTTTTTATGTGATTGCTCCAGAAGATTATAGGGAATACATCCAGGCCGAAATTTCTAAAACTTTAGAAAAGGGCAAAAAGTACCAAGTATCCTTTTATGTAAGTCTAGCCGAAAAATCGGATTATGCCATCCGAGATATTGGGGTTCTATTTGCAGAAAAAAAGATGTCTCTGAACAAAAAAACTTATTTGTCCAAAACACAAATCTATAGCATAAAAGACAATTCCTTTAATTTTCAGACAGTTCTAAGCTCTAAATTTTTAACCAATGACAAAAAATGGGTGAAGCTAAGTACAGAATTTCTCGCCGAGGGCAGTGAGAATTTTATGATTCTGGGAAACTTCAACAATAACGCAACCACTAGAAGAGTCGATACAAAAATAGACCTTAAAATTGGTGCTTATTATTATGTTGATATGGTTTCTCTAATTGGGGTTGATCCGGTGAATGCGGCTGAAGATATAGATTATGAATTGGACGTAACCTATATTTTTAAGGATGTTCTGTTCGAATTTGATAGATCCTATCTTTTAGAAACAGAAAAAAAAGGAATTGATGCACTTTATGCCTATTTAAAAGTAAACAATCATTTAAAAGTAATTATAAAAGGACATACAGATAAAATTGGTTCTAATGCTTATAATGAGAAACTTTCCAATAAAAGGGCAGAGGCCGTTTCTCAGTATTTGATGCGATTGGGACTAGAAAAAAATAGAATCTCTTGGAAGGGATTTGGAGCTACCAAACCTTTACGGGATAATAATTCTGTTGAAGGAAGACAGCGAAACCGAAGGGTAGAATTTCTAATTTCTAAGGAGTTGGAATGATTATTATAAGTGTCTCATTCTCTCTTTGTTAGTAAATTTTTGACAGTTAAAAAATTCGTATCTATATTTATTACAAATATTTTAAAATTTAATTTTAGACGATAATAATTTATGATATTTAGTAAACATGTATGTTAAAAATAGTCGATATTTAATAGTGCCTAATTTAATAAAAGGTCTAAAACAAACCATATGAAAAAGTATTCTATCTATTTAATGATCGCATTTACAATGGTATCATTAATCCCTACAAGTGTGACGGCCGCAAATGAGCCACCTACAGAATTAATGACTTCATCTACTGCTGACAATGCAGCACTAGCTAAGACCTTATTGGCGAGATTGGATGAGATTAAAGCCATGGACAAATCAAATTTAACACGTTTGGAAAAAAAGGAACTTCGCTTGGAAGTACGTGAGACAAAAGCAGAACTAAAAGCTATGAACGGAGGGGTGTATCTTTCTGTTGGTGCTATCATTATAATTATACTCCTTTTAATCCTTTTGCTTTAAGCATTTGATTGAATTTATTTTTTTGACCAGTAAAATTTAACTTATAAACCGTTAAAATGCAAAAAAAAACAATTGGGATGGTACTCATCGTCCTAGGAATTTTGATGATGGTGTATACTGGTTTTAATTTGGTTACCAAAGAAAAAGTAGTAGATTTTGGTCCTATTGAGATTAGCCAAAAAACAAACCACCCAATACAATGGTCGCCTTATGTAGGTTTCGCTTTACTTATTGGGGGTGCCTTTCTCACTCTAAGTAAAAAAAAGAGCTAGTTGGGAATTTAAAACTTTTCAATTTGAAAATTAAATGTGCTTCGCATTCCCATTTCGAAGCACATTTTTTTTGCTCAAACTTTTTGAAGTAACAATCAAGTAGTAGTAATTCATTATTTTTGAGAAAATAAATTTAAATATTCTATGAAAAAAATTCTATTTTTTATGGCCATCTGTTTGGTAAGTTGTGCTCCTAATAAGGTAAGTGTTGATCTCATTGTAGTTAACGCCAATGTGTATACGGTAAATGATGCTTTTGCTAAAGCTAGTGCTTTTGCTGTTAAGGATGGAAAATTTGTAACCGTAGGAACTACAGATGAAATCAATGAAAAATATACCTCTTTGAAAACGATTAACGCAGGAGGTAAGACTATTACCCCTGGTTTGATAGATGCGCACTGCCATTTTTATGGATTAGGACTTAACCAACAGATTGTGGATTTGGTGGGTACCAAAAGCTATCAAGAAGTTTTAGATAGGGTGCAGGAGTTTCAAGCCAAGAATCCAATGGAATTTATACGAGGTAGGGGATGGGACCAAAATGATTGGGAGGTAAAGGAGTTTCCGACCAAAATGGAATTAGATGCCCTTTTTCCGAATACACCTGTAGCTCTAGAACGTGTAGATGGCCACGCCTATTTAGTCAACCAAAAAGCGTTGGATATGGCTGGGATTACCGCTAAAACATATGTTAGTGGGGGAGAGATTGTAAAAGATAATGGACAAATCACAGGTATTTTAGTAGATAACCCTATGGGAATGATAGATGCTGTGGTTCCTGCCCCAAATAGGGCAACCCAAATACAAGCTTTAAAGGACGCTGAGCGTATTAGTTTGAGCTATGGTCTAACCACGGTGAATGATGCTGGTTTGGGTAGAAGTACCATTGAATTGATAGATAGCCTGCAGCAAGCAGGAGCCCTTTCAATAAGGGTCTATGCTATGGTAAGTAATACCCCTGATAATCTTGATTATTATTTAAATAAGGGTATTGTCAAGACAGAAAAACTCAATGTAAGATCTATAAAAGTGTATGGTGACGGAGCCTTGGGTTCCAGGGGGGCAGCTTTAATGGAGGCCTATTCCGATAAACCTGGACATTTTGGTGCTATGGTCACCTCAGTAGACGATATTCAGAATCTTGTAGATAGGATTGTTGCCACGGACTATCAAATGAATACCCATGCCATTGGAGATTCAGCAAATATTGTAGTTTTAAAAGCCTATGCCAAAGCGTTGAAAGGAAAAGGTGATAGAAGGTGGAAGGTAGAGCATGCACAAGTGATTGCTCCAAAAGATTTCGATTATTTTGAATCGGGAATTATCCCTTCTGTTCAGCCAACCCATGCAACAAGTGATATGTATTGGGCAGCTGATAGATTGGGAACGGAACGGGTAAAAGGTGCCTATGCTTTTAAAGAATTGTTGCAACGTGCTGGGAAGTTAGCATTGGGAACAGATTTTCCTGTGGAGCAGGTGAGTCCTTTCCTAACTTTTTATGCTGCAGTGGCTAGAAAGGACACAGATAACTATCCAGAAGGAGGTTTTCAGATGAAAGATGCCTTATCCAGAGAGGAAACCTTAAAGGGGATGACCATTTGGGCGGCCTACTCAAATTTTGAGGAGAATGAAAAAGGAAGTATCGAAGTTGGTAAAATGGCCGATTTTGTTATTTTAAGTGCTGATATTATGGAAGTGCCTGAGAATAGTATTCCTACTATGAGCGCTGAACAGGTGTTTATAGACGGTAAAAAAGTAAACTAAAAATAATAGATTACCCGCTAAATACAGTCTTGTATTTAGCGGTGTTCTTTTTTAAATCTTCAGAAAGGCTTTTAAGCCATATCAATTGGTTGGAAATTAAATGAGCCTCTTGCAGCAATACCTTCATATCCTGTCCAATAGATGTTACTCCAGCTTTTATTTGCTCATTCCGTTCTTTAACCAACGTATTATAGGAGTTTTGGAGCTCTTGTTTGGCAGTCTCTATATCAGCGTGATCTATTAGTTCTGGCTTCTTTTCTTTGTCCAATAAGGCTTCGGTTTCTTCCAAATTGTTTTGGATATTGGCTATAAAGGCATCAAAATGGATGCTTGGCTCTGTGGTCTTATGATTTTGTATAAAACTTCCTAAGGAGGCTATGGCCGATAAAAAGGTGTTGTTCAAGGTCACAATATCATAGGTGAGTCCCATCTCTTTTTGTTTCGATTTGGGGTCCTGTGTCATTCGTTGAAAAGCAGCATTTAAATTACTTATCGCTAAAAATGCTTCTTTTCGAGGCATTTTATACTCCAGCTCCGTAATTTCCTTTGTGTGGTAAAGCCTTTGTATGGCCAATAAATAAGCTTTGTTCCTTTTGACCAAGGCCAATATAAAACTATCTATATTCATAAACTCCCATGTTGGCCAGAGGGTGTAATTGGCAATAACTGCTAGTATTGCGCCTATGGCCGTGTCCAAGATCCTATATTGTACCACTTGGAAGCTATTGGGGTTGATAAGGGCATATACAAAAATGATAAATAGGGTTATAAATGCGGCAGCGGAACGGTAACTCTGTACGATGAGCGAAAAGGCTAGGGTTAAAGAGATGACAGCCAGTATTTTATAGATCATAGTGTTATTCGTCAGTAGGATGATAAGAACCGCAACTGCAGCGCCAATCAGGGTACCAATGATACGTTCTTTAGCGCGCGACTTTGTAAGGCCATAACTTGGGCGCATTAGTACAATCAAGGTAAGTACAATCCAATACGGATTTCGAATACCTAGAAAGGTCCCCAATAAAAAACCAACACCAACAGCAATGGTCAGTCTAAGCGCATGCCTGCATATGGGAGAATTTATACTCAAATGCTGTAGAAGAATATTCAAGCTATATTCTTGGGATGTAATAAACTGATGGGCATCCTTTTTTTTGAGGGCTATTTTATTGGTATGCTCCGCGTTTGCCATGACTCTTCTTATGGAACGTACCTTTTCAATTTGCTGCTCTTGGTAATCCAATAAATTTCTGAGGATTATGGCTCCCTCACGACCTTCTGGCAGAGGCACTTCGGATAGATAATCCTTTATGGCTGTTTGGGTTTTATCTACAGCTTCCAAAAGTTCATCTTTGCTCTGTATTTTTTTTCTGCGCACTAGAATCTCAGAAAGCACCTGTAAATGATTGCCCATGGTTACATTTAAATTTCTAAAAGGAAGCAAATGGTGTTGGTCTCCAAAAAGATCATCTATTTGATTGTAATTCAAGGTGTTTGCCAGGGCCAGTTCTAGAATATCCACCAGGGTTATTAGGATAAGTACTCTTTTTTCATCAAAATTAGAACGACCTATTTTTTTCCTTTCACTAAGGAGTAACTCTCTTAGTGTCTCGTGCTTTTCAGTCAATTGGGTCTGTAGATGAAGTATCTTCCCCAGCAATTTTTCCCTCTTGGTTCTTTTTGTCAATAATTTACCTCTCACTTTTAGATAGCTTCCGGTGAGGTGTAAGGTCTCAGACAGTAATTGATCTTCATCTTTTTTAGGGGATAGCCATTGGAAGGCCCAAGACATTACTAAAAACCAAAGTCCACCAACCCCTATAAGACCTACGTGAAGCCAAATACCAAATTCAGAAATATCCCTAGCTAGGGACAAAGTCATAGCTAAAAGCCCCGCAAATGCGATTAAAGAACCTCTAAATCCATAGGCTGCAATCAAGGAGACAAAAAATGAAACAAGAAGTAAGGCAGCAATTAGGACTATAAAATGAATTTTTGCGTAATTAATAATTAACGTGACCAGCATGGTTAGACCAATACTCAAAAGTGTGCTAACGTTTTTTCTCTTAAAGGTTCCAGGGGTATTACTAGGTGCATTGAGAAAAACTCCCATGGCGATGGATATACCATAGGCTATATGCCCGGCAATATCAAAACTGATTAGGGGAATCAGTACGGCAACGGTTAAAAGAATTCCTCTGTAAAAGTTGGAACTTTTTAGAAATAGCCAAGTCCATTTAAGATAATCTTTTAACATGGTGCAAAGTTAATTACTTATTGTGCAGAGATTTTAACTTAATAGGTAATATTGATACAAAATTTAGCAGCGAATGGATTCTAACAAAAAAACCGAAGCATGTGCTCCGGTTTTTTTTTGCTTTTTCCTAGCAATAATTACATAGGAACGCTAAAAGGGACTGTCACCCTTGTTGTGCCCCAGCCCATTACCAAATTACCGTTATTGGCTTCATCAAAAGTAATGGAAAAAGCTTCTAATGATTCCGTGCCTTTACTGACTTTACCCATAACTCTGGCAACATCTGCGCTTTCATCATAGGAATAAGCTCCCCATTGGTTTAATTTGCTATTGATAATCACCGTCCACTCATTTTCACCTGGTATAGTGAATAAGGAATAAGTACCTGGAGAAACCGTTTTATCCCCAATTTTAACTGTAGTGTAAAGTGTAAGCTCTGCTGATTCATTGGCCCCTGTTCTCCATACCTTGCCAGTTGGTGCTAATTCTGATAAAGAACGGCCATTTAGTTGAGGTCTGCTATAAATAATTTTGGCATATTTAGCTGCGACTTTGTAACTTGATGGGTACGCTGCGATATCAGCTGGACTCTTATCCATGCCGCTGAATTCTTGAGCGGTAGCTGTGCTGAAGTTAAAAGCTATTGCAATAATTGCAAGTGTGATTAATTTTTTCATTGTATTGTATTTATTAGTTTTTTACTAAATGGAGTATCCATTATATATGGTTATAAATGTCGGAAAAGTTTCATCAACTTACAAAATGTTCTAATTAAAACCTTGTTCTTCTTTTCGTGGTTACGAATTTAATGTATATTTTTATAAAATGTTTAATATTGTAATCTAAATAGCCTTTAGTGTTTTACAATTAAAACATTAAAAGCATATTTGCTTTATAATTGATATAAATTCATTGTTATGTGTGGAATAGTTTGTGCGTTTGATGTTAAGGAGAGCACAGAAATATTAAGACCTCAATTATTGGAAATGTCCAAAAAAGTGAGGCATAGAGGCCCGGATTGGAGCGGAATATATTCAGACGATAAGGCTATATTGACTCATGAACGTCTGGCTATTGTAGATCCTGCATCCGGAAAACAACCTTTGGTTAGTGAAGACAAAAAATTAATATTAGCCGCCAATGGTGAAATATACAACCATAGGGAACTTCGTAAACAATTTAAGGGTACTTATAATTTTCAGACCGAATCTGATTGTGAAGTAATTTTGGCGCTTTACAGAGAAAAAGGAGTTGAGTTTTTGGATGAGATGAACGGGATATTCGGTTTCGCCATTTACGATGCCGAAAAAGACGAGTATTTTGTGGCCAGAGACCATATGGGGATTATTCCATTGTATATGGGCTGGGACCAAAACGGAACTTTTTATGTAGCTTCTGAATTAAAGGCTTTGGAAGGTACCTGTACAAAAATAGAACTTTTTCCTCCTGGTCATTATTTGCATAGTAAGGATGGGGAACTAAAACGTTGGTATTCCAGAGATTGGATGGATTATGATGCGGTTAAAGAAAACAAGACTAGTATTGATGAAATCAAGGTAGCCCTTGAAGCAGCAGTCCATAGGCAACTGATGTCCGATGTGCCTTACGGAGTTTTGCTTTCAGGAGGGTTGGATTCTTCCGTTACCTCTGCCATTGCAAAAAGATATTCTCAGAAGAGAATTGAATCCGATGATACTACCGAAGCTTGGTGGCCACAGCTGCATTCTTTCTCTGTAGGTTTGGAAGGTTCTCCAGATTTGGCTGCGGCCCAAAAGGTGGCAAAACATATTGGAACCATACATCACGAAATAAAATTTACTATTCAGGAGGGATTAGATGCTCTTAAGGATGTTATATATAACCTAGAAACATATGATATCACTACTATTAGAGCGTCAACGCCTATGTATCTTATGGCTAGAGTTATTAAATCCATGGGTATTAAAATGGTTTTATCTGGAGAAGGGGCAGATGAGCTTTTCGGTGGATATTTGTACTTCCATAAAGCCCCAAGTCCTAAGGATTTTCATGAAGAGACTGTCCGTAAATTAGATAAGTTGCATATGTATGATTGCCTAAGGGCTAATAAGTCATTGGCAGCATGGGGAATTGAGGGTAGGGTCCCATTTTTGGATAAAGAGTTTATGGATGTGGCCATGCGTATCAACCCAAAAGATAAGATGATCAATGGAGAGCGCATGGAGAAATGGGTGGTTCGTAAGGCTTTTGAGGACATGCTTCCAGAGAGTGTGGCCTGGAGGCAAAAGGAACAGTTTTCGGATGGGGTAGGATATAATTGGATAGATACTTTAAAGGAGATGGTAAACAAAGAGGTAACCGATGATCAATTTGCAAATGCCAAGTACAGGTTTCCGTTGCAAACCCCTGCAAGTAAGGAGGAATTCTATTATAGAACAATTTTTGAATCCCATTTTCCTTCCGATGCGGCTGCCTTGTGTGTGCCATCCGTACCATCTGTAGCTTGTAGTACGCCCGTGGCTTTGGAATGGGATGAGGCCTTCAAGAACATGAATGATCCATCAGGTAGGGCAGTTGCAAAAGTACATGCCGATGCCTATCAGAAGTAAAATGTTAGTATGTTGAATTAGTGAGCTGCTTTTAAGTCAGTTTTTAATTATAATTAGTCCTCAAGAAGCGCCTTTTAAAGGTGCTTCTTTTGTTTGTGTAATTTGTAATTTGGAGAAACAAGGTTAAATTCACTATTTAAACCCGTTTAAGGCCATTTTAAGCGTAATTCTCAAATTTTTGAGGGTACTGTACATTTTCCACAATTTTTGTTGATAACTTAAAGGGCTGCTAGGTGTATAAAAACCGTTATCTGTGGGGTATTGCTTATATTTGTAGGATTGCTAAAATTATAATGAAACAACCATTAATTTATGAGCGAAGAAGCAAATAAAGGAGAGCCAAAAAAGAATAATTATTCAGCAGACAGTATCCAGGCCCTTGAGGGAATGGAGCATGTACGGATGCGTCCTTCCATGTATATTGGGGATGTTGGTGTAAGGGGACTTCACCATTTGGTATATGAGGTAGTGGATAACTCCATTGATGAGGCCATGGGAGGACACTGTGATACCATATCTGTTGTCATAAATGAAGATAATTCCGTAACCACAAAAGATAACGGTAGGGGTATACCCGTAGACCTTCACAAAAAAGAAGGCGTATCTGCCCTTGAGGTTGTAATGACCAAAATTGGTGCCGGCGGTAAATTTGATAAAGATTCCTATAAGGTCTCAGGTGGGCTCCACGGGGTTGGGGTTTCCGTTGTAAATGCACTTTCCAACCATTTAAGGGCAACGGTCTACAGGGATGGTGTTGTTTGGGAGCAAGAATATGAAAGAGGGAAGGCGCTATATCCGGTAAAGAGTATTGGTGAAACTGAAGAAAGAGGTACGGTTATAACCTTCTACCCAGATGATTCTATTTTCACCCAAACCATAGAATTTAGCTATGAAACTTTGGCAAATAGAATGCGAGAGCTTTCATTTTTAAATAAAGGGGTAGCTATCACTTTGACGGATAAACGTCAGAAAGATGATAAAGGCGAGTTCGTGGGCGAACGGTTTTATTCCGAAGAAGGATTAAAGGAATTTATTAAGTTTTTGGATGGTAACCGGGAACAACTGATTAGGAATATCATTTCCATAGAAGGAGAGAAAAATGATATACCAGTGGAAGTAGCCATGGTATATAATACTTCGTATACGGAGAACTTACACTCTTACGTAAACAACATCAACACCCATGAAGGGGGTACCCACCTTGCTGGTTTTAGGAGAGGATTGACCTCCACTTTAAAGAAGTATGCTGATGCGTCGGGAATGTTGGAGAAGTTGAAGTTTGAAGTTCAAGGGGACGACTTTAGGGAGGGTTTAACGGCCATTATTTCCGTAAAGGTAGCCGAACCTCAGTTTGAAGGTCAGACAAAAACTAAATTGGGTAACAGGGAAGTTTCTGCGGCGGTAAGCCAGGCAGTATCCGAAATGTTGACCAATTATCTGGAAGAAAACCCAGAAGACGCTAAAACCATTGTACAGAAAGTTATTTTGGCGGCACAAGCCAGACATGCAGCTACTAAGGCGCGTGAGATGGTACAGAGAAAGACCGTGATGAGTATGGGTGGTTTGCCAGGAAAACTTTCGGATTGCTCTGAACAAGATCCTACGTTGTGCGAAGTATTCTTGGTCGAGGGAGATTCTGCAGGTGGTACTGCCAAACAAGGAAGGGACCGTAATTTTCAAGCAATTCTTCCACTTCGAGGTAAGATTCTGAATGTGGAAAAAGCCATGCAACATAGGGTTTTTGAGAACGAAGAGATTAAGAATATTTATACTGCCCTTGGAGTAACCATAGGTACCGAGGAAGATAGCAAGGCCTTAAACTTGGAAAAATTAAGATACCACAAGGTAGTCATCATGTGTGATGCGGATGTTGATGGTAGCCATATTGAAACATTGATACTTACCTTCTTCTTCCGTTACATGAGGGAGCTAATCGAAGGAGGACATATTTATATTGCAACACCACCTTTGTATTTAGTAAAAAAAGGAACTAAGAAACGGTACGCATGGTCCAATAAGGAGCGTGATGAGATAGCGGATAGTTTTAATGGTAGTGTTGGGATTCAACGTTATAAGGGTCTTGGAGAGATGAATGCCGAGCAATTGTGGGATACAACTATGAATCCCGAATTTAGGACACTTAGGCAGATCACTATTGACAATGCTACTGAAACTGATAGGGTTTTCTCTATGCTTATGGGCGATGAGGTTCCTCCAAGAAGGGAATTCATTGAGAAAAATGCGATATATGCCAATATTGACGTATAATTAATAAATAGGTTTATAAAAAAAACTCGCACCCTCTGTGCGAGTTTTTTTGTTTTAAGCCACTTTTTTATCTGTTAGGAGCATGGTTAGCGCAATTATTTTCATCTTTTTGGGTTATAGTTTAAGAAAAAAACCTTGAATTAAATGAAAAAAATATTTTTGCTATTGTGTTTGACCAAGATAATGGTCAGTTCGGCCCAGTCTAATCCTAACGATATTTTTGCAGCTGGTATAAATGATGCTGAACAATTTCTTAATGATTATTTAAATCCAGTTTCTGAAGGGGCGCTGTACAGTATTTCCAACGGATGGTACAACACTGCGGATGCTAAGCCTTTATTGGGATTTGAAATTTCTTTGATTGGTAACATGACTTCCTTTAAGAATAAGGATGATAAACAGTCGTTTGTACTCAATACTGCAGATTATGAAAACTTACAATTTGTAGATGGTAGTTCCTCTAGAAGCGTTTCAACGGCCTTGGGTGATATAGAAGGTGTAAGAGTATTTGTAGAAGGAGAAGTTGCACCAGGGTTTACCACTAGAGAGGAATTTGATCTCCCTTCCGGGTTGGCCGCTGAAGGAATTAATTTTGTGCCATCGGCTTTTTTACAGGTGAGTATGGGCCTAATCAAAGGAACAGAAATTAAGGTTAGATTTTTACCAAAAATAGATACAGAAGATGTTGCTGTTGGGTTATACGGTGTAGGTATACAACACGAACTCACAAAGCATTTACCTGCAGACAAGATATTGCCTATAGCAGTTTCTGCTGTAGTAGGATATACGCATTTAAATGGGACCTATGATTTTACCAATACCAACGTGGTGCAGGGAGAAAACCAGAAAGTAGATACCAAAATGGATACTTGGGCATTTCAGGCCATAGTATCCACCAAGCTACCTATTATTAATTTTTACGGCGGATTAGGATATATAACAGGAAAATCAAATACGGATATCTTAGGAACGTATAGGGTGCAATCTGGACCTTTCCAATCTCAAACATATACAGATCCTTTTTCTTTCAAATCTGAGGTAAGTGGTGTAACAGCTAATATCGGAACTAAATTGAAATTAGGCTTTTTTAGGTTGAATGTGGATTATACAATAGCTGAATTCAATAACCTAGCAGTTGGAATCAATTTTGGTTTTAGATAAAAAACGAATTTAAAGTATATGAAAAAGGGCGCGAAGATATCTTCGCGCCCTTTTTACTTCTAGATAAGTCTCACAGTAATAGATTACTTCTGCCTTATAAAGCAATGCCAAAAGGTTGTTATTTTAGTTACGGTGTTTATGATTTCATAGCGTATTTGAAACCAATGTAGATAAGTGTATTAAAGGACAGTTTGGCCTTATGGTAACGTGATTATGAAGCTCTTTAGAGATAATCAGTTCTAACTACGATTAAAGGAATTTTGGTGTATGTATGATAAGGCTATAATTGGTTGGGTTAGGCTCTTAAAAAAAAGTGCTCCGAATTTTTAATTGGAGCACTTTTAATAGGTGGAGGATTATATTATTCTCTCACTGCAAGGACTTCTTCTCCTTCGATTGCCAATAAAATGATACCTTCTTCAGATACTTCCATGGTCACAATGTCTTCTTCAAAGTCCGTTCCTGGATAGGTGATAACGTAAACTTCGTCGGTCTTTCTCCATTTAAAATCGGTTTGAACTTGGATCTCATTACCTTGATAACCATGATACCTACCTAAATAGGCGTCATTAAAGATCCATTCTTGTCGCCCTGAGGGACCTTTGGTACTTGTTTTCGCAGTTATGGCTTCATCGGACCAGATCCCAATGACGGGATCGTTATTCTCTGCTATTTTAGAGCAGGCATAAATGGTCAACAAAACTGCCATAGCTATGAAAAGTGTCAACTTTTTCATAATTAGGTTTTGTAGGATTCGGGTCTTAACTTAACGTGCTTTTTTGTAGCGCTATTGTAATAATTCGATGAACTACCGTCTATTTTCCTGATACTCGATAAAACGCAGATTTTTTTAACATTTTTAGGAATTTCTGAGAAGTGTGGCGCTTTGAGCTGATTATTCCAAAATATATAGGGTTATCCTTGAGCTATTATTTTTAAAATCAGTATTTTTGGGCCTCTAAGAATCACACTAAAAAATCGATATAATGAAAGTAACCGTAGTTGGGGCAGGTGCTGTGGGCGCAAGTTGCGCAGAGTACATTGCTATTAAAAATTTTGCATCAGAAGTAGTACTATTGGATATCAAGGAAGGCTATGCCGAAGGGAAGGCCATGGATTTGATGCAAACCGCTTCTTTAAACGGCTTTGATACTAAAATAGTTGGTGTTACAGACGATTATTCTAAAACGGCAGGAAGCGACATAGCAGTAATCACTTCAGGAATTCCAAGAAAACCGGGAATGACTAGAGAA
Organism: Sediminicola arcticus; assembly: GCF_040566695.1. Taxonomy (NCBI): domain Bacteria; kingdom Pseudomonadati; phylum Bacteroidota; class Flavobacteriia; order Flavobacteriales; family Flavobacteriaceae; genus Sediminicola; species Sediminicola arcticus. The sequence continues at coordinate 278,993 of NZ_JBEXAE010000002.1, forward strand.
GAATTGATTGGTATTAACGCAGGGATTGTCAAAACGGTTTCTTCTAATCTTATTAAGCATTCTCCAAACGTTATATTGATCGTGGTTAGTAACCCAATGGATACGATGACGTATTTGGTTCATAAAAGCACTGGTTTGCCTAAAAATAGAATTATAGGTATGGGTGGGGCTTTAGATAGCGCAAGGTTTAAATATCGTTTGGCCGAAGCTTTGGAGGCTCCAATTTCAGATGTAGATGGTATGGTCATCGGTGGACATAGTGATACAGGAATGGTTCCTCTGACCAGGCAGGCGACCAGAAATAGCATACCTGTTTCTGAATTTTTATCCAATGATAGATTGTCGCAAGTAGCTGAAGACACAAAAGTAGGTGGCGCTACATTGACTAAATTATTAGGCACAAGTGCTTGGTATGCCCCAGGTGCTGCAGTTTCATCTTTGGTTCAGGCAATTGCCTGTGATCAAAAGAAAATGTTCCCGTGTTCGGTTATGTTGGACGGGGAATATGGTCTAAAAGATATATGTATAGGAGTGCCTATAATTTTGGGTAAAAACGGAATTGAGAAAATCGTTACTATTGATTTGAATGATGCCGAAAAAGCTAAAATGCAAGAAAGTGCGGTTGGCGTAAGAGCTACCAACGACCTTTTGGAAGTTTAATTTACCTCCATTAATTTATTAAAATAAGGGCGTTCACTGCAGGTGGATGCCCTTATTTTATAAATCTAAATAAATATATTGTTAGTTCCTATGGGAAATGATATATTTGCTCGCTATTATAAAATACCAAAAATTAACACAATAACTAATGCAAAATAAAGGACTTATAAAGCTTTTTGCTTTCTTGTTTGGGATTGTTAGTATTTATCAGCTATCCTACACTTTTATTACCAGTAAAACTGAAAAGGACGCAAAAGTTTTTGCTGCAAACAGTATCCCTGAATCGGAAGAAGGATACGCAGCTAAGAGAGATGCCTTGGAAGCCAAGTATTTAGACTCCATTGGAGAGAATTCTATCATGGGTTATACCACCTATGATGAGGCTAAAAAGAAGGAGTTAAATAAAGGATTGGACCTTAAGGGGGGTATTAACGTAACCTTACAAATATCTGTAAAAGATATCTTGAAAGGTCTTGCAAACAATACAAAAAACCCTGCGTTCAATAAATCTCTGGCAGACGCAGATGCTGCTTCCAAAAATAGTGACGATACCTATTTGGAGTTGTTTTTTGAGGCTTTTGAAGCCAACAAAGGCGATGCAAAACTGGCATCTCCTGATATTTTTGCCAACAAAGGGTTAAGTGATGTAATCAATTTTCAAATGTCGGATGCTGAGGTAAAACCGATCATTAGAACAAAAATTGATGAGTCTGTTGTTTCTGCTTTCGAAGTATTGCGGGAACGTATTGATGGTTTTGGGGTTACCCAACCAAATATTCAGCGTGAAGGAAATTCTGGCCGTATTTTGGTGGAGTTGCCAGGAGCAAGGGATATCGCAAGGGCTCAGGATCTACTTTCTAGTACTGCACAATTGGAGTTTTGGGAAACTTATCCGCAAAATAATCCAAACCTAAGTACATTTTTACAAAATGCTAACGAGAAGCTTAAAACTTTGGTCGTAGCTCAAGATGTTCAACAAGCACCAAAACCAGAATCAGAATTAGATTCCTTATTATCAGATGTTGCTCAAGATTCATTAGATCTTTCTCAGGACGTTAATCCACTTTTCAGTCTTTTGTTGCCATCCAACCCAGGTGGGAATGCCTTAGTAAGCGTAGCTATTAAGGATACCGCTACAGTAGGCGAGTATTTAAGAATGAAAGAGATTCGTCGTTTGATTCCAGCTGATATCCAATTTGTGAAATTTGTGTGGGAAAGGCCTACGGAAGGTTCAGAAGTTGTAGATCTATATGCCCTAAAATCCAATCGTGATGCTACTCCAAGAATTAGTGGAGATGTAGTAAGTGATGCTAGAGCAGATTTTGACCAGTTCAACAGACCTGCAGTGTCTATGACTATGAATACTACTGGGGCAAAGGAATGGGAAAAACTTACAGGTGATGCTTTTAACAACCAAACAGGGATTGCTATTGTTTTGGATAATAAAGTATACACTGCTCCTGGCGTTTCAACAGGACCAATTTCAGGGGGACGTTCAGAAATAACAGGAACGTTCACCGTCAATGAAACAAAAGATATTTCCAATGTTTTGAGAGCTGGTAAATTACCTGCTTCTGCGAATATTATTCAATCAGAGATCGTAGGACCTTCTTTGGGACAAGAAGCAATTGATAGTGGTTTTAATTCTTTCCTTATTGCAATGACCTTTGTATTGCTCTGGATGGTATTTTATTACGGTAAAGGCGGTTTGTTTGCCAATATTGCACTAATTCTTAACATTGTGTTGATTTTCGGTGTGCTGGCAAGTTTAAATGCGGTATTAACATTGCCTGGTATTGCTGGTATAGTTTTAACCATAGGTATGTCTGTTGATGCGAACGTACTTATTTTTGAGCGTATCAAAGAAGAATTGGCTAAGGGCAAAGGAAAGAGTCAGGCTGTAGCCGATGGTTTTAGTAATGCGCTTTCTTCCATTTTGGATGCCAACATTACTACTGGTCTTACCGCTTTGATTCTTTTGATCTTTGGAACGGGACCTATTAAAGGTTTTGCCACTACATTAATCATTGGTATCTTAACGTCACTGTTTACTGCTATATTCATTACAAGACTTTTAGTAGATTGGTACATTTCAGGAAAGGGAAGAACGTTGGATTTCTCTACTCCTCTTACCAAGAACTTATTTAAGAATGCCAATATAGATTTCTTGAGTAAAAGAAAAATTTCTTACATTTTATCTTCGGTATTGTTGTTGATTGGTTTGTTTTCTTTGTTTACCCAAGGATTACAGCAAGGTGTAGATTTTGTTGGAGGACGTTCTTATCAAATTCGTTTTGAAAAAGTGGTTAATCCATCCGAAATTGCTTCTGAGCTTACCACTGTTTTTGGAAGTGGAACTAATGTGAAAACATTTGGTGAGGCCAACCAAATCAAGGTTACAACGGCTTACAAAGTTGATGTAGAGGGAATTGAAGTAGATAATGAAATTCAGGATAAACTTTATACCACCTTACAGAAGTATTTGCCAAGTGGTACTAGCTTCGAAGATTTTAAAGTGGGTAGTGGAGAAAGTGCAATTGGGATCATGCAATCTGTTAAGGTAGGACCAACAATTGCGGATGATATTAAAAACAACGCATTCTTGGCAATTATAGGATCGTTATTCGTGGTGTTTCTGTATATCTTGGTTCGTTTCCGTAAGTGGCAGTTTTCATTAGGTGCGGTTGTGGCCGTATTCCATGATGTGTTGATCGTATTGGGTATATTTTCTATATTCGGTAAAATCATGCCTTTTAGTATGGAGATAGATCAAGCTTTTATTGCGGCTATCCTAACAGTAATTGGATATTCCTTGAACGATACGGTGGTTGTGTTTGACCGTATTAGGGAAATTATTTCCGAAAGAGGCTGGAAAGCTGGTGAGAATACAAACCTTGCCCTGAACAGTACTTTAAGTAGAACATTGAATACTTCTTTAACTACCCTAGTAGTATTATTAGCCATCTTTATTTTTGGAGGTGAATCATTAAGAGGATTTATGTTTGCAATGATCGTAGGTATTGTAGTAGGTACGTACTCTTCCTTGTTCATCGCAACACCTATAATGTTCGATTTCTTAAAGAAGAAAGTTCAAATGGGAACAGAAGAATAAATAAAATGTTTAAATCATAAAAAAAAGGACTACTGAAAAGTAGTCCTTTTTTTATGGTATTATTTTTTTTCCAACCGAGCCATTATCGGTCATTTGAAGATCAAAGATAAATTGTGGTTGCAGACCTCTTTCGTGCCTATGGGAAACAAAAATGATTGTAGTTTTACTCTCCGCTGCTATTTTGTTCACCAAGGCCACGAGAAGCGCGCTGCTCTTGTCATCTAAGCCCGATGTTGCTTCATCCAATAATAATACAAGTGGATGCTTTATCATTGCTCTAGCGGTCATAATTAAACGTTGTTGCCCCATAGATAAATCATGAAAATAGCTGGTTTTGAAATCCAAAAGATCTAAAACTTGTAACCATTCCTTAGCTAGTTGTATTTCGGTCTCAGGTGGGTATATATATAATCCTATAGTGTCGTATAGTCCAGATATAAGCATATGCTCCACAGTATGGTGCCCTGAAAAGGAATCTATCATAGATGGAGTGAAATAGCCAAGCTTTTCCTTTATGTCCCAGATGGTTTCCCCGCTTCCTTTTTGTTGGCCAAATAGCCAAAGTAGTTGTCCGTAACCTTTATTATTCTCCCCTGTGATCATGGACAATAAGGTCGATTTTCCACTGCCATTTTTGCCCTTTAATTGCCAAAACTCCCTAGGACGTATAGTCCAATTGATGTTGTTTAAGATAGTCCTGTTATCATAGGAAACTGTTACATTCTTAAATTCTATAAGAACGGCTTCTTTGTAATTAGTAGGTTTTAAGGGTGGGGGTAGCGCATAGTCGTTAGTTGTATGTCCTAGGTTATTCTTTGTTGCATTGTCTAAAGGTTGTAGCGTCCCTTGTTTTAAGGTGTAGTAATTTGTGATAAATACTTGTCTGTCCGCCTTTCTTGTGATAAGTAATATAAGTGGCGTTTTCTTGGAGATTATTTTTAGTCTTCCGGCTAATTGTTCCTGTGATTGCGAGTCCAAATTATCGAACGGGTTGTCTAAAATGATAAAGTCGGGATTGTTTTTCAATATGTGAGACAAAAGGGCTTTTTTTCGCTCTCCGCTCGACATTGATTTTAGACTTTGTTTGGTATTCAAAGTTACTATTCTATTATCATGACGTTCCTCTTCCTCTAGCAATCGTACTATTTCCATTGGTGAAAATAAGGCTCCTTTTAAACCTTTAAGAGATTCAAATGGGGTAGTCCCTTTGGTCTTTAATATATGATCTACTAAACCAACTTTTGGGGTGGTATTATCTATTACTATTCCCCAATGTTCAATTTTTGATGGTATGGACATAAACGTACTTGGTGTTGAGTATCTGCAATAAGATAAACATGAATTTATCGATTCTTACCTAAAAATTCTAAAAACAGCTACCGGGTTGCCATCGTATATGGTAGTTTTCTCCCAATACATTCCAATTTTGAGTGCCACTTGCCTTGAAGCAATATTATTGATATGAATGATTGAAATTAATGATTTAATATGTAGTTTTTCAAATGCATGGGTTTTGCATTTAATGGCAGCTTCTGTAGCGTATCCCTCATTCCAATGGGAGGGAAGTATGGAATACCCAATTTCAACTTCCTTATTTCCATCCACTGTTTGGAGGAGTAGGCCACATTGCCCTATCAGGTCCCCAGTTTTATTGTCAATAAGTGCATTTAATCCACCTAAGTTGTTCTCGTATCTATAAAAAGCTTTGGAAAACCATTGACAGCAGGCTAATTCAGGCTCCAAAGATTCACCAATCCAGTTTTCTGAAGATCTGGGATCTTCATGAAAGGGTAGCCATAAGTGGTAATCAGAAGGGACTAATTTCCTAAATAGAAGTCGGTTACTACGGTCGCCTTCTAACAGATAATTCATGGATATTTATAAAGGTTTATTGTCTCTCAAAGGTTATTTGGTCACCTACTTCTAATATCCATTTATCCGCCAGTCCTGCATTAATTTCCAAAACATATTTAATAGAAACCTCGGAGGACAGGCTTGTTTCGTCAAAGGGTTTAGCTTCTTTTTGAAAACTCACTATTGTTAAATTCTCATCAATAAAAATAAGGTCCAAAGGTATTTCAGTATTCTTCATGTAAAAGGAATGTTTGGCCACATCTTGGAAGATGAACAACATCCCTTGTTTTTCTTCCATACTTTTTCGGTACATTAATCCGGTCGCCGTTTCATAATCACTTTCAGCAATTTCTATGTCCATCATAGTAATCAGTGAATCCCTATCTTTTTTAAAAACGGAAAGTTTCCCTTCGTTTGTAAAGGTAATAGCCGTTGTTTCCAATGCTTTTCTAGGTTCCTTCTTGCAAGAGGTTAAAAAAAGGAACATCCCTACAAATAGCACAGTAAATAGCATTTTACTGAATAGCATGGTAAATAAGTTTTAAGTTTATTTGATTCTAGATTTTTCAGGGCGAAACATAAAATATAATCCAATAATTATAAATGGGATGCTCAGCCATTGGCCTGTGGATAATAGACCTAAGGATTCCTCAAAACCACCCTGACTTTTCTTTACAAATTCCACAAAGAAACGAATCGTCCAAAGGAGGACCAAAAATAGACCAAAAAGGAAGCCCTTCTTTTCTTTTTTATCGGTCTTCCAATATAAGAAATACAGAATAAGGAACACAAAAATATAACATACTCCTTCGTATAATTGGGCGGGATGACGGTAAGGGATAGCGTTTAAAACTTCAGAAAACCTTGGGTCTGTTTCAATAAGGTTATAGGCGGCGCTAACCGTTCTTTCTTTGGTGATGGCTAAGGCTTGGGAAGCGGAAAGATCGTCTGAATCCCTTATAAATCTCGTGGCGAAAGCAAAGGATTTATCTACCACTTTTCCGTTAATCTCTGAATTAAAAAAATTACCTAAACGCACGCAGAAAGCACCAATAGCTACTGGAATGACCACCCGATCCAAGATCCAAAGTAATTTAAATTCCGGATATTTCCTGGTATAGAGGTACATGCCAATGATAACTCCTATAGCAGCACCATGACTTGCCAATCCTGCAAATCCGGTAAATTCATAGCCATTGATAAACCCAAAAAGGGTACTGCCGTTGTTTTCCCTTATCGGTAACAAAATTTCCAAAAGATGGTTTTTGTAGTACGGCCAGTCGTAAAAAAAGACATGTCCTAAACGCGCACCCAACATAGTAGCCAAAACGGTATGGATAAATAAAGAGTCTAGCTGTTCTGCTGTTTTATTTTCCTTATCAAAAATTTTCTTCATAATGAACCAACCAAGCGCAAAGGCGGTAATCCAAAGAAGATTGTAATATTTTATTTGAAGGAAACCTAAATTAAACAAGGTTTCGTTGGGATTCCAATTGAAGCCTAAAAAATACATTAGCATCTAAATTTTATGAAGCTAAGATAACCATTTAGTGGTAAAAGGAAATTGTTGCAAAGATTATTTTAGGGTATTGACATAATCTTTTAAGGTACAGGATCATATCCTTTTCCGCCCCAAGGATGGCAATTGAAAATACGTTTTAAGGACAACCACCCGCCTTTAAGTAAACCGTGTTTTTTTAATGCTTCCATGGTGTATTGGGAACAAGTAGGTGAATATCGGCAACTTGCTGGTGTTAGTGGTGAAATAAAGTTTTGATACAATTTCACCATTAATATAAAAGGGGCTATTGCAATTTGTTTTAAAGAAAACTTGCCCATATCGTGGTAGTGATGATTAAAGGGGGTGCTATAAGACCTATCCTATGTAATTATTTCCTTATAAAGATCTTTAATTAAGATACACTAAAGGTAGTGCCTTCTTTTCCGTCCTTCAATTGTATGCCTAGGACAGCCAATTGGTCCCTTATTTTGTCCGATGTTGCGAAATCTTTATTGGCACGAGCCTCATTCCTCAATTGGATCAATAAATCTACAACTCCGGGAAGTTTATCAGAATCTCCTTGTACGTCTAATTTGTGATCTAAACCCAGAACATCAAAGATGAAACTGTGCATGGTTTCTTTAAGGGTGTTTTTGTCCGGTTCAGTAATGTTTTCTTTGCCCTCCTTAATCAAGTTGATATGTTTTACCGCTTCAAACAAAGTAGCAATCAGGATGGGAGTATTAAAATCATCGTTCATGGCATCGTAGCATTTCTGTTTCCATGATGTCACATCAAAGTCCGAATTTTCGGAGGTTTCCAATTTATCCAACAGGTCTAAAGAGTCCATCAATTTTTGGAATCCCTTTTCAGAAGCTAAAAGGGCATCATTGCTTAAATCAAGGATGCTTGTGTAATGTGCCTGCATCATGAAAAACCGGACTACGGGTGCGGTAAAGGGCTTGCTTAAAATAGCGTTTTCTCCAGTGAACATTTCATTGGGAAAAATATTATTTCCTGTGGATTTAGCCATTTTCTTGCCGTTAAGGGTAAGCATGTTGGCGTGTAACCAGTATTTTACGGGAGACTTGCCGTTGCTGGCTTCTGCTTGTGCTATTTCACATTCGTGATGCGGGAATTTTAAATCCATTCCACCACCATGAATATCAAATGTTTCTCCTAGATATTTAGTGCTCATGGCCGTACATTCCAGATGCCAACCGGGGAAGCCATCTCCCCAAGGGGAAGGCCAGCGCATAATATGTTGAACTTCCGCTTTTTTCCAAAGGGCAAAATCTTGTGGGCTTTTTTTCTCTTCTTGGGCTGCCAGTTCGCGGGTATTGGCGATCATGTCTTCCAATTTTCTACCACTCAACTTACCGTAATTAAAAAATTGGTTAAACTTGACCACATCAAAATATACAGAACCATTAACTTCATAAGCGTATCCTTTTTCCAGAATATCCTTTATGATCTCTATCTGTTCTATAATATGCCCTGTAGCTGTAGGCTCAATGCTAGGAGGTAGTAAATTAAATTTCTGTAAAGTATTGTGAAAATCCACGGTATATCGCTGAACAACCTCCATAGGTTCTATCTGCTCCAGCCTTGCCTTTTTCGCAATTTTATCCTCGCCTTCATCAGCATCATTTTCTAAATGTCCTGCATCGGTAATATTTCTTACGTACCTTACTTTATACCCCAAATGCTTCAGATATCTAAAAATCATATCAAAAGACATAAAAGTTCTACAATTTCCTAAGTGCACGTTGCTGTAAACAGTTGGGCCACAAACGTACATGCCAATATGGCCTTCGTTTATAGGTTCAAAAATTTCTTTTTTGCTAGATAAGGAATTGTAAACCTTCAGGGTTTGAGATTTATAAAGCTGCATTGCCAATTGAAGAATTAAAAGTTGGTGTCTAGGTTTATGAAGTTCAAGAACTCCTTTTTAACTGTGTCCTCTTTAAATTTACCGCCGTATTCTGCTGTTACGGTACTACTTTCTATATCACGTATTCCTCTTGAATTAACACAAAGGTGTTTAGCATCTATCACGCAGGCAACATCTTCTGTGCCCAATACTTTTTGTAATTCGCGCACTATTTGGATATTTAGACGTTCTTGAACTTGTGGTCTTTTGGCAAAATAATCTACAATCCTGTTCATTTTAGATAATCCAACCACTGTGCCATTAGATATATAAGCAACGTGTGCCCTTCCAACTATTGGTAATAGATGGTGTTCGCAAGTTGAGTAGAGAGTGATATTCTTCTCTACCAACATTTCGCCATATTTATACTTATTTTCGAACGTAGAAGATTTTGGTTTTTTGTTTGGGTGCAATCCACCAAATATTTCATTCACGAACATTTTTGCAACCCTGTTAGGCGTTCCATTAAGACTATCGTCTTCCAAATCCAGCCCAAGGGTCAGCATAATTTCCTTAACACTTCCCTTTATTCTTTTAATTTTATCTTCATCACTTAAAACGAAGGCATCCTCTCTTAAAGGCGTGTCTTCAGCGGAAGAAGCATGGTTGTCACCCATCTCCTCATAATGCTCTTCTAATGCGCTATCCACTTTCATTTATTTAAAACTTTTTAAGTAGGTAAAGATATACATTATATGCCACTTTATGCCAAGTATAGGGTGTTTGACAACATAAATTAGTGTTAAGGTACAACACTCATTATTTTTAAACTGTCAAATAGGAATCGATTTATGAAAAGGGCTACCTTACTGCTTTGGGTGCCATTATTGTTTGGGATACAAACTGTCATAGGACAAATATCTCCAGACTGTAGTGAGGCCATTCCTATTTGTAACAATACACCGGTTAATGGCGGTACTAATGATTATGGTATTGATGACTTTAATGGCGCAGCTAAGTCTGGTTGCTTAGAAACTTCTCTAAGTGGATTTATTGAAGACAATTCCGCATGGTATAAATTCAGAACGTCTGCGGCAGGCCAATTAGGATTTAATATCAGTTTTGACGCTTCTGAAGATTGGGATTTTGCACTTTACAAAGCCATTGATTGTGCTAGCTTAGGCGAACCTGTGAGATGTAATTTTTTTGATAATCGTGATGACCTTACTCATATGGGGGTAGGAGTAGATCCTACTGGTACTGTAGAATCCTTGTTATATGATGATTGGTTAGATGTTACGGCAGGAGAGGATTATTATATATTAATCAATAATTATAGCAATAGTAACTCGGGATTTTCCATTCAATTTTCGGGTAGTATTTTTGAAAGCAATCCTTCTAATGCTTTAGATTGTTCCATTATCACCAATTTATTAGGGCCACCCCTAATTGCATGTGACAATGAGGATGTAATATTGGACGCCACTAAAACAGAGGCCCTACAATATGAATGGTTTTCCGATACGGGAAGCGGCTTTATGGCAATAAGTGGGCAAACTGGCCCTACTTTAAATGTAAACCTTTCAGCTTTTTATAGGGTGAAAGTGAGCACGCCGAGTGAAATTATTTTTAGTGATGTTCAAATAGGCTTTACAACAGCACCAACTACCTTTGTTGTTGCGGATGAAGCCATTTGTTCCGAACTAGTTTTCTTCGATCTGTTCCAAAAAGATCAAGAAGCTTTAGGAAACCAATCCGGGTCAGATTTTGCGGTGAGCTACCACAGTGCTATAGCCGATGCGGTTGATGGAGTGGGAGCACTTTCAAAGGAATACCCAATAAAAGCTGGAATGGAAACGATTTATGTTAGAACCACTTCCTTGGCCAATTCCCAATGCTTTGATGTTTCCCAACAGTTTAAATTGAAGGTATTGCAAAACCCAGAAATCACCTTTTCAACAGAGCTATTTTTATGTGAGAATAGCACCTCAGTGGTTATAGGAGAACTTAATGCCAATGCTTCCTATACTTATTCTTGGGGTTCAGGGGCCACTACCTCAAACATTCAAGTAGATGAAGGTGGAACATATGTACTAACAATGACCTATGAGGAAAATGGATTTTCTTGCGAACGTATTGTGCCTATTACTGTTGTTATTTCTAAAATCCCAGCCATCACAGATGTAATCATAGAGGATGTTCAGAATAACAATACCGTTACTGTTATTACTGATGTAGAGGGGCAATTTGAATACCAACTTGACGATGGACCATTTCAGGTAGGAAATATTTTCTCCAATGTTTTGCCTGGGGGGCATGTATTGACCATAAATGATCTCAATGGCTGCGGGTCCGTTTCGGAGTCTATTGTAGTGGTAGGGTTTCCTAAATTTTTCACGCCCAATGGTGATCCTTTTAATAATGAATGGAAAATTGTTGGTATTGAAACCCTTCAAGATCCAGTTGTATTTATTTATGATCGATATGGCAAACTATTACAACAGATGACCAAGGATAGTATGGGTTGGAACGGAGAGGTTAATGGTAAAAGTTTACCCTCTTCCGATTATTGGTTTAAACTAACGTATATAGATGCTAGAGGACAACGTGCTACAGCGAAATATATTGAAAGTCATTTTTCTTTAAAAAGATAGGAACCTATCTTCTAGTCAACCTTTTATCGATAAAGCGTAAAAATTTTGGGATGTGGTATACTAAAATTGGGGAGTGGGAGTTATAATAGTGATTATTTATATCACGATAGCCCCATAATCTATGCGAATTCTTTTTTATTCAATGTGTTTTTGGCTGTTGTTTACCGGGATAACCACGGCACAGAATTCCCCTGATTGTCGAAGTGCTATTCCCGTATGTGCCGATGCACCCATCTTGTCTGAGACTGATGGAGGAGGGGATATTGATGATTTTGATCCTGATGTCATTCGTCAATCCGGATGTTTGGAAAAGGGGAGTGTGGCATCCGCAAATATAGAAAACAATACCTCTTGGTATGTGTTTCGGGCCGGTACGGACGGACAAATTGGGTTTGATATAGAAGCACTGTCTTCAACGGCCGAATGGGATTTTGCTCTTTATGGTCCAGATGTGGATTGTGGTGCCATTAGTAGCGGAAATGCACAGCCCATAAGGTGTAATTATGAAGTAAATAATACCGATTTTACGGGAATAGGTGTAAATCCTACAAACGGACAGCAGGGTGCCCCATTTTTAACGGGAAGCCAAAACACCTATGATGAATGGTTAGATGTTACCGCAGGTGAAATCTACTATTTGTTGATCAATAATTTCAATACTAATTTTGATGGGGATCCGGAGCCATTTTCCTTAACTTTTACTGGAACCTCCGTGGATGATGATCAAAATTCTGCTTTGGATTGTACGCTAAGGGATGAATTTTTAGGATTGGATATCTATGCCTGCGAGGATGATCCGGATATCGTATTAAGTGCGTTAAACTCACCTGCAGGTCCAGACATTATTAATGTCACTTGGAGTGTTGATTATGAGGACGACGGGACCATTGATGCTGTTTTGGCAACTGGCCCTGGGGCAACCCAATTAACAGTTACAAGTCCCAACTCTGGGAGATATTATGTGGAGATAGAAACAAGTTTGGCTACTGTAATAACAGATGATATTTTGATCACCTATTATGGAATGCCCGTTTTGGATGAAGTTATTATCCTGTCCGATCTTTCGGATAGTAATAATATTGAAATAGTAGTAGATGGTGACGGTTCCTATGAGTATGCTATCAATGGGGGTGAATTTCAAGATTCTCCAATATTCCTCGATGTGCCTCCTGGGGAAAATACAGTCATTATTAATGATAAAAATGGATGCGGAACCACAGATCCTATACCGTTTTTAGTGGTGGGCTATCCTAAATTTTTTACCCCCAATGCTGATGGATTTAATGACTTCTGGAATGTAAAAGGAATTGAAACATTAGTAGATCCAGTCGTCTTTATTTTTGATCGTTATGGAAAGCTTTTAAAACAATTAGATGAGAATACCTTGGGATGGGACGGTACGTATATTGGAAACCCTATGCCTTCGTCAGATTATTGGTTTAAAATGGAATATTCTAGGGACGAGCAAGGTATTATTGTAGCAAAAACATTAAGAACCCATTTCTCTTTGGTCCGATAACAAAAAAAAACCAGCATTTGCTGGTTTTTTCTCTACTTCTATTTTTCCTTAGAAATTTAAGGTGTATCCCAAGGTCATATTTGTGTTTCTATTATTGATAGTTGCTGGTGTATCAAATCCCGTACTATATAATTGTTGATTTAAATCCTGTTCTGTTTTATTGAAGGCAAGATCTAATCTACTTATCCCAAAATTGTACCCTAATCCTGCCGAATAGCCATTGAGATCGCCAATGGTGAAGCCATTTTTATATGGGCTTTGCTCATATCTGTAACCTCCTCTTAAACTCACTCTGTCAATCCTGTATTCCCCACCTACTCTAAAGGAAGAAACGCGGCCAAGCTCATTGCTGATAAAGGCATTTTCGGACTGAAAGGCTGGGTCGTTTGTAGGTCTCAATTCTGCTTGGGACATATCTTGATATCCATAATCAAAGCTCAATAACCCATCTTTTCCAAAGATAACTGCTAAACTTCCTGTAAGTTTTGCAGGCGTTTTAATGGTGTAGCGTTCAAAAAGATTCACAATATTAAAGTTGATAAATCCTATGTCGTCATCGGCCAAATCAGAACTTATTCTTTGGGCAGTATCATCCGTTAATCGATACCAAGTAGGGGATTGATAGCTGCCGCCTATTCTTATATTTTCGTTCAATTTTGCAATTCCTCCAAGACTTAATGAAAATCCAGCCCCATCGGTACGCAATAGGTTATCAAAAGTAGTGAGCTGTATTTCGGAATTGTTATCATACCCACTTTCCCTTAGGGTGGTTAATTGATTGAAGGATACATTATGAAAATTTAACGAAGCCCCCAAGTATAGATTCTCTTGGTATTGTGTGGCTAAATTTACCGTAAACTTGCTATTGAATCCAGAGGTTCTCTTAAAATATTGTTGGTTTACAGTACTATATTGAGCATTAGAAATATAGGCAGTGTTGTTATTATCATTCTCATCTACAGGGTCTATAATACCGCCGTAATAACCAAGAAATGCTTGTTGATCTACAAAACCTAGACTAGAACCAATATCTAAATAAGCTTCTTCGATAAATTCACCATTTTGCAACAATAAGGGACCAAAAGGAACGCCTTTTGCGAAGTTTAAAAAATAGGTATCGATACCCTGATTGCTACTACCCGAAATAAAAATGTCGTCGTCATAATTCTGAACTACGTCATAATTCAAAGCCAAAGACACTTTTTTCCAATCTGCCTCACTATCCGTATTATTGAAAACAAACACAACTCCCAATTGGTTAATGTCTAGTGAATTTAAATCGGAGGTGGAGGTGTCATTAAAATAGCTAGCCCTGTTGTCTCTATAGTAATTGGATGCAGAAATTGAAAACTGACTGTTATTGAAAACGGCAGAACCGGCCGGGTTAATATTTAGGGCTGATAAATCTCCTCCCAAGGCGCCAAATGCTCCACTAAGTCCTTGAAATCTTCCTGTTCCCTGTATGTTTTCAGTACTATATCTAAGTACATCTGTAATGTTCTGGGCATTGGCAACAAGGCATGCGAAGAACAGTAGTAAAGTGAATTTCCTTTTCATGTTTTGTGATATTTAATTTAGAACGCAATGGATTTAAATTCCTCTTCCCCTAGAGGAAGAACCACCAGAACTTCTGGAACCACCAGAACTGCCGCCACTAGAGCTCCTCACGCTTCCAGAGCTTCTGGAGCTACTGCCCCCAGAACTTCTTACATTACCAGAACTTCTTGAACTGCTTCCACTGGAGCTGCGTACGTTGTTTCCGGAACTTCTAGAGCTACTGCTACCACTACTTCTGTAATTTCCACTAGATCTTGATGAGCTAGGGGTAGAAGTCCTTGGTGAATAGCTTCTATTTGACGGAGATCTTTGGCTTTGATAAGAGCTGCTCTGTGGTGAAGTACCTCTATATGTTTGGGAGCTCCTAGCTCCATTATAATCATACCTAGGTGCTGTTCTGGAGCTTCTGCTAGTTCGGTAAGAACTGTTCCTTTGTGCGGCATCTACACCAATTGTTCTTCTAGACGTGATCCCATTTCTGTAAGTACTAGAATTTCTAGAGGTCGCACTTCTTGTGTTTACATTGCTTCTATTGGTGGTGCTCCTAAATCTAGTATCGTTACCCCTAGTGCTAGAAGTGCTTAAATTAGATCTACCTCTTAGCGCAGTGGAATTTATATCTCGGATAGAATTGTTGCCATTGTAGTACCCTCTTCTTCCACTATTATAACCATATGCCCTGTTATAATTGTTGTAGTGGCCATACCAAGGTCTATTCCAGCCATTGCCTCCCCAGCCCCAATTATTCATATTCCAACCGTAAATACCACCCCAACCGAAGCCCCAACTAAGTCCACCGCCCCAGTTATTATATCCAAATCCACGATTCCAGCCAAAGCCACCACCCCAGCCCCAATTGTTATATCCAAATCCACCATTCCATAACCATGGGTCATTCCATAACCAAGGGTTATTCCAGCCCCAGTTGTTGTCATACATATTGATGCTTATAGATTGTGGGTTATCTCCCCATCCTGGTTGCCCATTATAGGTATTGTTCTGGGCATAGTAATTGTCATCTTGGTTAACATCCAAGTTATCTTGTTCTACATTGCTGTAGTAGCCATCTACATCCGTAAATACTTCGCTTTCCAAGATGTCTTGGTATTCATTAGCTCTTTGCCCAAAATATTCACCATAGGTATTGGTTTGATCTTGTTGCGGCTCTTGAACAACTGCTCTAGATCTTGACTCGACCATTGGTCTATTGTTGTCTGCGTATATACCATCGTTGTAGTATGATGCCTGTTGGTAGGACCCACAGGAGACCCCTAAAATGCCTATCAGGGCAATAAAGGATGCCGTTCTAATTTTTTTAAGGGGTGCAGTTTGTATCATCGTTGTAAATTTAATTGTTGAACATAGTAAAAATAGTTAGTTTTGCCGAACTATTTCTTATAAGAATAAAGTCGCAAGTTTTGTGCCAAACTTACTAATATGAGTAAAAATTTAACGAAAAGAGCAGAAGATTATTCCAAATGGTATAATGAACTTGTAGTAAAAGCGGATCTCGCTGAGAATTCGGGAGTTAGAGGTTGTATGGTTATTAAGCCTTATGGCTACGCTATTTGGGAAAAGATGCAAGCTCAATTAGATAAAATGTTTAAGGAAACGGGGCATGAAAATGCTTATTTCCCGTTGTTTATCCCCAAATCCTATTTGAGTAAAGAGGCCAGCCATGTTGAAGGATTTGCAAAAGAGTGTGCGGTAGTTACCCACTACAGGTTGAAAAATGCAGAGGATGGTAGTGGTATTATTGTAGATCCTGACGCCAAATTGGAGGAAGAGCTAATTATTAGGCCAACCTCTGAAACCATTATTTGGGATACCTATAGGAGATGGATACAGTCTTACCGAGATTTGCCTTTATTAATTAACCAATGGGCCAATGTGGTGCGTTGGGAAATGAGAACCCGTCTGTTTTTAAGAACAGCTGAATTTTTATGGCAAGAAGGACATACTGCTCACGCCACTGAGAAAGAGGCCATTGCAGAGGCAGAACAGATGATGAATATTTATGCTGAATTTGCCGAAGAGTTTATGGCAATGCCCGTTATTAAGGGAATTAAAACAGAAAGTGAACGTTTTGCAGGTGCTGTGGAAACATATTGTATTGAAGCGTTGATGCAAGATGGCAAGGCATTACAAGCAGGAACTTCCCACTTTCTTGGTCAGAACTTCGCTAAGGCCTTTGATGTTAAATTTACCACCAAGGAAGGCAATCAAGAATATGTATGGGCTACTTCATGGGGAGCTTCCACAAGATTGATGGGTGCTTTGGTAATGACCCATAGTGACGATAATGGGTTGGTGCTTCCTCCAAAATTGTCTCCTATCCAAGTGGTAATTGTGCCTATTTATAAAGGGGAGGATCAATTAGATGCCATTTCTGAAAGGGTTGCGCCACTAGTTAAGGAGTTGCGTGCCAAGGGCATTTCTGTAAAATATGACAATAGGGATACTCACAAGCCAGGCTTTAAGTTCAACGAATATGAATTAAAGGGAGTTCCAGTGCGTTTAGCGATTGGTCAGCGAGATATGGATAATAATACTTACGAAGTGGCTAGGAGAGATACCTTGGAGAAGGAAACGATACATGCTGATGAGGTGGTTTCTAAAATTGAATTTTTGATGGAGGATATCCAGCAAAACATATTCAAAAAAGCGTTGGAGCATAGAAGAACCCATATCACTGAAGTGAATTCCTATCAAGAGTTCCAGGAAGTGCTTGAAAATAAAGGAGGTTTTATTTCTGCCTTCTGGGACGGTACCTTGGAAACCGAGGAGAAGATAAAAGAAGAGACCAAAGCAACAATCCGTTGCATTCCAATTGATGCTAAAGAAGAAGCTGGAAGTTGCATGGTTACAGGAAAACCTGCTACTAAAAGAGTATTATTTGCAAAGGCATATTAAAAAGTAAAAAAATATTCTGTAGGTGTTGCAATAGTAAAAAATAATTGTATTTTTGCATCCGCAATTATGCAATGTAATGGTCCGTTCGTCTAGGGGTTAGGACGCCAGGTTTTCATCCTGGTAACAGGGGTTCGATTCCCCTACGGACTACAAGTTTAGTTAAAATATTTTTTGGGAATTGTTTTATTTAAAAAAAAGCAATTCATGATACCAAAAATAATGGTCCGTTCGTCTAGGGGTTAGGACGCCAGGTTTTCATCCTGGTAACAGGGGTTCGATTCCCCTACGGACTACACATTTGATTTAGGGCCTTAGGTCTATTTAAAAACATAACAATAAGATAAAATGGCAAATCACAAGTCAGCATTAAAGAGAATTAGAAGAAACGAAGCAGTGCGCTTGCGTAACAGATACCAGCACAAAACTACCCGTAATGCAATCAAAAAATTGCGTAGCGAGGAAGATAGAAAAGCTGCAGAAACATTGTTGCCAACTGTTGTTGGGATGATTGATAAATTAGCCAAGCGCAAAATCATTCATGCTAATAAGGCTGCAAACCTTAAGAGTAACTTAATGAAAAAATTAGCTACTTTATAAGTTAAAGTAGTTTTATTATATCAAAAAAAAGCCTCGTTTACGAGGCTTTTTTTGATGGAGTTCATTGAATATTAAACTCGTATCTGTCCGTCACCAAATATGTAATATTTATTGGTGACCAATTGTTCCAATCCAAGTGGTCCCCTGTGGTGCAATTTGTCAGTACTAATGGCTAATTCTGCGCCAACGCCCATTTGTCCGCCATCAGTAAAGCGTGTAGATGCATTATGGTATACTGCAGCACTATCTACCTGGTCCATAAATTCCTTGGCGGCATCTTTATGAGTTGTCATAATAGTTGCAGAATGTCCTCCTGAATACTTATTTATCTTTTGAATCGCTTCATCCAATGTATCCACGGCTCCAAGACAACATTTCATAGCCAAAAATTCTTGATACCAGATTGCTTCATTCTCTATAGCTTCTTCTTCTGGCAATATTTTTCCAATCTTGTTGTCCACTAAAATGGAAACTCCATTGTCATTCAGAACCTCTTTTAACTCTTTAATTTTTTCTTGGTAATCCTCAATATGAGTATCTACCAAGATTTTATCCAAAGCATTACAAGCTGAGATCTTGTCAGTTTTGGCATTGAGAATAATTTTTAAACTTTGTTCCCAATTGGCATCTTTACTAACATATAAAAAGTTATTTCCCCTACCACTAATAAGGACTGCACATGTAGCATGTTCTTTTACAAATGCAATGAGACGTTCTCCACCTCTAGGCACGATCAAATCTAGTTTCTCCGTTGGATTTTTAAGAAATTCTTGAGTTTCACCCCTGTTCAGATGCATCAACTTTATCCAATCTATGTCAAGACTGTTTTCTTTTAATGCTTCATGCCAACAAGCTTCCAAGATTTGATTGCTGTGTAGCGCTTCTTTTCCGCCCTTCAATAATATTCTGTTATTGGCTTTAAAAGCCAATACAGAGGCTTCTATAGTAACATCAGGCCTTGACTCATAGATGATCATAATGGTGCCAAAAGGAGCCGTTTTGTTTTGAATCTTTAAGTCGTTCTCTAAAATCCTTTCAGATTTTATTTTCCCAACGGGATCCTCTTGCTGCATTACCTCATTTATGGATTGAATCATTCCGTCCACTTTTTTGTCGTTAACAATAAGGCGATCGTACATGGCTCTATCGGTTTTGTCAAAAAGATCAAGGTCCTTTCTATTGGCGGCAATGATTGCTTCCCTTTTGCGATCCAGGATGTTCATCATAGATTGCAAGACCTTATTTTTTATATCTGTATGTAATAACTTCATTAATTTTTTTTAATAATTAGATTGTGATTTTCGTTCCAACATTCTTACCATCCATTATATCCAAAATAACATTCTTCCTTTTTCCATTTGCGATATAAGTCGTGATATTTTTATTGGCGGTCATTTTGGCGATATTTAATTTAGAGCCCATTCCGCCTCGTCCTTCAGCTTCTCCTTTTTTAATAGTTTTGATGTATTTTTCTACGTTTTGATCCACTTTGACATTCTTTATGACTTCTGTGTCCTCATCATCAGGATGTCCCGTATATAAGCCCTCCGTATCGGTTAATATAATCAGTTTATCTGCTTTTGTAAGCTCTGCCACTAAACTCGCAAGCTCATCATTATCTGAGAACATGGAATCAGTTAAAGTTACTGCATCATCTTCGTTTGCTATGGGAACGACTCCTTCAGAAAGAAGAGCTTCGTAACAATTAATCATGTTTTCCCTGTGATTGCCAGGATTAAAATCCCTTTTGGTAGCCAATACTTGGGCACATTTCATGCCATAGTCTTGGAAGATGTTATAGTAATGGCGCATCATTCGTGGTTGTCCTATAGCGGAATAAACCTGCCTGCGAGTACCTTTGTCTGTTATCTTGCTTTCGCCCATCACTTCCATTCCGGCTATAACCGATCCAGAGGAAACCAAGATTGACATTATGTCCCTTTCATATAGTTCTGCTATCTGTTGCACCAAATGGTCTAGTACAGGTTTTACAATTCTGTTGTCTTTGTTGGTCATCACATTGGTGCCAACTTTTATAACTACTCTTTGCTTGTACATGATTTATTTTTCTTCGCCTAGTTCTACAGCTCTATTAAATGCTGAATACGCGGCTTCTTTAATTAATTCCTTAACATTATTATCATCCATTGAATCCAATGCGGCTCTGGTAGTGCCTCCTTTAGAGGCTACCTTATCCATCCATGAGTTTGGGGATAGATCCGATTGATTGAATAATTCAACTGCGCCTTCAAAAGTCTTGCTTACCAAAACTTTACTATCGTTAGCATTGAACCCCATTTTTAAGGCGGCTTCCATCATACTTTGCATAAAGTAAAAAACGTATGCCGGACCACTTCCTGATATTCCTGTAGAGGCATCTATAAATTTCTCGGAACTTACGAATATAGATTTACCTGTGGTGTCCAACAGGTTTTCTATGGTTAGCAATTCTATTCGAGACACTTCTTCAGATGCAGTGTAGGAAGTCACTCCTTTTCCTATTTGGGCAGGTAAATTTGGCATAGCACGAACCACTTTAGGAATACCCATGGATTCTTGCATTGTGTTAATAGTAACCCCTGCCATAATGGAAATTACAATTTGGCCTGGGTTGGATAATGATTTAATTTTAGCAAACAATTCCTCGCTATGGTATGGTTTAACGGCTAGGAATATAAGGTCTGCGTTTGGAAGGCAATCTTCCAATTTTTCAAATACGTCGAAATGTGATATTTTTTTAAGGGACAGGATTTTTTCTGGGGAACTGTCCAAAATCATTAAATTTCTTTTTTTTAATAATTTCGACTTGGACATTGCTTCCGCATACGTTAGACCCATGTTTCCTGCGCCTATTACTAATACTTTCATGTAGATTTTTTAGTTGTTAATATTATTTCACCCTAATATGCTGCAATTACCATGCGAAGCTGACACATTGACTATAGAGTATGACTTTTATGGATGTTAGAACTATAAGAAATAGTTATACCAAGCGCTTATCGTATGATATGAGTACGATGTAAATTCAAAGGAATTTAAATAAACTATTTAAATCCATTAAAAATGGTTCTTAAATGTTAAAGATAAGGGTGAAGATCTGTCAGTATTTACCTAATATAGGCAATTTTTAGCCCAAAAGCAAATAAAAGAACCTCTTCTTTTAACGGTAGTATGTAATTGAAACAGTAAATAGTAAGATAATTATCTGTAGCATCTTTCTTATATATTCAAAAAAAAACTCCAATACCAGGTTAGTGTTATTGGAGTTGATCTATAATTGAATAATTTGATTTTTACTGATTCATGGTCAATAAAAACTCCTCATTATTTTTGGTCTGTTTAATTCGTTGCTCAATAAATTCCATGGCTTCAACAGGATTCATATCCGCAAGGTACTTGCGTAAGATCCACATACGTTGGATGGTGTTTTCATCCAACAATAGATCATCTCTACGAGTACTGGAAGAAGTAAGGTCAATAGCAGGAAAAATCCTTCTGTTGGATATCTTGCGATCCAATTGAAGTTCCATGTTACCTGTTCCTTTGAATTCTTCAAATATCACCTCGTCCATTTTGGATCCGGTGTCTGTAAGTGCTGTAGCTATAATGGATAGTGATCCTCCATTTTCAATATTACGGGCAGCACCAAAGAATTTTTTTGGTTTATGAAGCGCATTTGCATCCACACCCCCACTTAATACTTTTCCAGAGGCTGGTTGTACCGTGTTGTAAGCTCGTGCTAAACGGGTGATTGAATCTAAAAGAATAACCACATCATGGCCACATTCTACTAACCGTTTTGCTTTTTCCAAAACAATATTGGCAACTCTAACGTGTTCTGTAGGCTCTTTATCAAACGTAGAGGCAATTACTTCACCACGTACATTACGCTGCATGTCTGTCACCTCTTCTGGACGTTCATCTATCAATAAAATGATTTGGTACACCTCAGGGTGGTTCGCTGCAATTCCATTAGCGATGTCTTTTAACAACATCGTTTTACCTGTTTTAGGTTGGGCTACAATCATCCCTCTCTGTCCTTTTCCGATAGGGGAGAACAAGTCTATAATACGGGTAGATATTGTGCTTTGACGTTCGGCAAGATTAAATTTTTCCTGTGGAAACAAAGGTGTCAAATGTTCAAATGACACTCTGTCTCTTACGATTTGAGGATCTAGTCCGTTTATTTTGTTGACCTTGATCAACGGGAAATATTTTTCTCCTTCTTTAGGTGGACGAACATTACCAAGAACGGTATCCCCAGTTTTCAATCCAAATAATTTTATTTGGGATTGGGAAACGTAAATGTCATCTGGTGATGACAGGTAGTTGTAATCAGAAGATCTCAAAAATCCATATCCATCTTGCATGATATCAAGGACTCCTTCACTTTCAATAATGCTATCGAATTCAAATTCTGGTTCCTTATACCTGTTTTTTAAGTCCTTATCAAAATTACTATTGTTCTTGTCCTGTTTTTGATGAACAGGTTTTTTATTCAAAATTTTTTGTGGCGCCTGGCTTTTAGGGTGCTCCTTTTTTTCGTGCGCTTCTTTTGAATTATTTTGCTGTGGACGGGGACGTGGCCTTCTTTCTAAAGGTGGATTGTCTTTAGTATCCGCTGCCGGAGTAGCAGCTTCTTCTGGTTTTGAAACACTATCGGAATCTGGTTTTGAGGTGTCATTCGAATCCTTAAAAACACTCCTTGGTTTGTTTGGGGTACGCTCCCCTTTTACCGGCATGCTTTTTTCCTTTAAGACTCTTGATCTCTTTGGTTTGGATTCATTTTGTTCCTCACTGCCAGCTGTAGCAGCCGAAACTGTTACTGTGGCCTTTGGGTTAGAGGCTTGCACATCTAGAATTTGATAAACTAGATCCAATTTTTTTAGAGTTTTGTACTTGGAAATATTTAAACCCTTAGCTATATCCTGAAGCTCAGGAAGCTTTTTTGATTTTAAATCTGAAATTTCAAACATTAAGTGTTGAATAAATTATACTTGAATTGAAAATTTGAAGTGTATTGTTATTTGGGTATTACTGGATAATGATATCCCCTTGATGGTAAGTGTGATAACTAATAACATAGCAATATTACAAATTATTTTCAATATTTCATGGATAATTCTTAAAAAGACGCTTATTTTTGCTGGTGTTTAGTAATAAAAACCATGATTCAAAGAATACAAACCATTTATTTATTAGTTGTCATCCTTTTGACTGGGGTTTTTCCTTTTTGGATTAATCTTTGGTCAGATGCCAGTGGTAATGAAATTTATGCTGCAAATGAAATTATGGTATCTTTGGTATTCTATGTGTCTGCGGTATTGGCATTAGTGTGCATTTTGCTATTTAAAAACAGAAAAAATCAATTTGTAGTTAACAGGTTGAATATGATATTAAATATTTTTTTACTAGGATTATTCGTTTATCGATCGCTAAACTTATCCGGAGAAAGTAACATTTCTGAGAAGGGTATTGGGATGCTGATTCCTATCTTTTCTATCGTTTTTTTAGTATTGGCCAATAGGGCCATAAAAAAGGATGAGGATCTTATAAAATCTGTTGATCGTTTGCGTTAAGCCTAACATTTTAGTTTTATTAGTGCGTTAAACCCGGGGTTGTTCCCGGGTTTTTTAATGGGTTAAAATCTCCAATCTTACGCCCCACGTTTACCTAATTCCACTATTTCCAGATCCTTTATATCTTTTCCATCAATAGTAAAACGCAACATAGTACGAATTGCATGAAACCCATGTTTTCCGCAGGCTCCTGGATTCATGTGTAGTAACTCTAATTTTTTGTCCCACATAACCTTTAAAATATGGGAGTGGCCTGTGATGAACAATTTTGGAGGATTTGCTTTGATCTCTTCCCGTATTCTTGGATTGTATTTGTTTGGATACCCACCAATATGGGTTATCCAAACGTCTACCCCTTCACATGTGAACCTATTGTCCAGAGGAAATTCGAGTTTTGCTTTGTAATCATCAATATTGCCATAAACGGCCCTAACGGGTTTGATGTTTTGTAGGGTATCCGTGACTTCCAATTGACCTATATCGCCGGCATGCCAAATTTCATCTGCCTGTTGGGCATATTTTAATATGGCTTCGTCTATGTGGCTATGCGTGTCAGAAAGGAGTAAAATTCGAGTCATAAAACTTAAAATATGCTAAATTATGGTGCTGTTGGATTTCTGTTTGGGAGGATTAAGGTATCTTTGTCAACACAAAAATACAGTATTCGTTTGAGATATTTTGTTGCCTTTTCATACTTTGGGAAGTCTTACCATGGATGGCAAAAACAGCCCAATGCCTTAACGGTACAGCAGGTGATGGAAGAAAGTTTTTCTATCCTCCTAAGACAGCC
This sequence comes from Sediminicola arcticus, assembly GCF_040566695.1. Classification (NCBI taxonomy): domain Bacteria; kingdom Pseudomonadati; phylum Bacteroidota; class Flavobacteriia; order Flavobacteriales; family Flavobacteriaceae; genus Sediminicola; species Sediminicola arcticus. The sequence continues at coordinate 303,602 of NZ_JBEXAE010000002.1, forward strand.
GGTGGAATTGATGGGTGCGGGAAGAACTGATGCTGGCGTACATGCCAAACAAATGTATGCCCATTTTGAGGTAGATGGCTTAGAGGATAGGGAAGATCTTTGTTACCGAATGAATGCCTTTCTGCCTGATGATATTGCAATCGGTGGAATTTTTGAGGTTCCCAATGAAGCCCATGCGCGATTTGATGCCTTGGAAAGGACCTATGAGTATTGGGTTGTGCAAGAAAAAAGTCCGTTTTTAATGGATTCGGCTCATTATATTAAATTTAAGTTGGATTTGGATAAGATGAACGAGGCAGCCTCTTTATTGATGAATTATACTGATTTTGAATGCTTTTCAAAATCAAATACTGATGTAAAAACCTACTTGTGTAAGTTAAAGCAGGCCGAATGGACTATTCGGGGAAATGTTTTGGTTTTTACCATTTCAGCAGACCGATTTTTACGGAATATGGTTCGTGCAATTGTGGGTACACTAGTGGAGGTTGGTCTTGGCAAATCCACTTTGGTAGACGTTGAGGAAATAATAAATAGTAAGGATAGGAGCAAGGCAGGGGTTTCTGTACCAGCAAAAGGGTTGTACCTGACAAAAGTGAGTTATCCTTCGCATATAAAATTGAATTCATAATATGGATAAAGATACAGGTAAAGCCTTTGATATGAGGTTGTTCAAGAGGTTGATGAGGCACACAAAGCCGTATAGCACCACCTTTTACGGGGTAGCCTTCGCTGCGATTCTATTATCTGTATTCGCAGTATTGACCCCAATTCTGGTGGGTGATATTGTAGAGGTAGCCATTAAAAACAAGGATGATGAAAAATTATTAAATTTAATTCTAATCATGTCTGCGGTTTTATTAGGTGAGGTGTTAAGTCAATTATCCTTTAATTATTATGCCAATTGGTTGGGGGAATCTGTTATTCGGGATATTCGAATAGCCCTATTTAAACACATGATTGGTTTTAGAATGAAATATTTTGACGGATCCTCTATTGGTGTATTGGTGACTAGGGCCGTGGCAGATATGCAGCGTATTGGCGAAATATTCAGCCAAGGCTTTTTTGTAATCGTATCAGATTTATTAAAGATGTTTGTGGTTGCAGGTGTGATGTTGGTCATGAATTGGAGGCTATCACTCATTGTTTTCGCCATCTTACCCTTGTTGTTATATGCAACCCGATTATTTCAGAAAGCCATGAAAGTGGCTTTTATAGAAGTGAGGGCAGAAGTTTCCAATCTAAATTCTTTTGTTCAGGAGCGACTTACTGGAATGAAAATAGTTCAACTGTTCAATAGAGAAAAATTGGAGCGTGAAAAATTCCGTGAAATTAACGAGAAGCATCAGAATGCTTGGTTAAAAACAGTTTGGTACAACTCTGTCTTTTTTCCAATTGCAGAAATTGTTTCGTCTATTACTATAGGACTTATAGTTTGGTACGGAGGGGTACAGAATGTAACAGGAATTAGTCAAGAAGAATATGGCACTATTTTTTCCTTTATTTTGTTGTCACAGATGCTATTTAGGCCATTACGACAAATAGCGGATAAGTTCAATACGCTGCAGATGGGAATGGTAGCTGCAAATAGGGTCTTTAAAATTTTGGATGCCAATAGCTCCATAGAAGACAATGGTGAGATGGAGATGAAAAAAGTACAAGGCAATATATCCTTCCAAGATGTTCGTTTCGGTTATTTGGAGGATGAAGAAGTACTTCACGGTATCTCGTTTGAGGTAAAAGCTGGAGAGACCATTGCCATTGTTGGGGCAACAGGAGCAGGTAAGTCGACCATCATCAATTTGCTGAACAGGTTCTATGAGATAAATTCAGGTACTATAGCCATTGATGGTTTAGATATTAAAACGTTTAAGTTGTCCTCACTAAGGACCAAAATAGCCGTGGTATTGCAGGATGTTTTCCTTTTTGCGGATACAATCGCCAATAACATCTCTTTAAAGGATAAATCAATTTCACTTGAAACTATTGAACAAGCCGCAAAACAAATAGGAGTACATGAATTTATTTCCAGTTTGCCGGGAGGATATCAATATAACGTAAGAGAAAGGGGCTCCATGTTATCCAGTGGCCAGCGACAGTTAATAGCATTTCTTAGGGCCTATGTTAGCAATCCAAGTATTTTGGTTCTGGACGAAGCCACGTCCTCTGTAGATACCTATTCAGAGCAACTTATTCAGAAGGCAACGGAAAAAATTACAGAAGGAAGAACATCTATTATCATAGCCCATCGCTTGGCTACTATTAAGAAGGCTGATAAAATATTTGTTATGGATGCAGGGGAAATTATTGAGACTGGCACGCATCAGGAATTGTTAAAAAAAGGCGGTTATTATAAAAACTTGTACGAAGCTCAATTCTTGGCGGAGGAAGTAGCTTAATCTAGTAAATAAGATCGTTTTTTATTACGCTTGTCAATTCTGTCAAATCCTTAAATAGTGTAAACTCACCGTTTTTTATATAGGAAATGGTTCCCGTTTCCTCACTCACCACAAGTGCTAAGGCATCTGTTTTTTCTGTAATACCCACTGCGGCTCTATGGCGCAATCCAAAGCGTAGAGGAATTGTGCGCTCATTTGAAACGGGCAATATGACCCTAGTAGCCACAATAAAATTATTTTGGATAACGGCGGCTCCGTCGTGTAATGGACTGTTCTTATAAAAGATACTTTCTATAATGGGCTGGGTGACCTCTATATTCATTTTATCACCAGATGATTTAACAAAATCCAAAGAGTTATTGCGTTCTATGACAATGATTGCCCCTGTTTTGGAAGAGCTCATTCTGTCACATGCCCCTATTATGGCTTCCACATCAATTTCGGTAGTTAGAGCTTCTTGTTTTAGAAATTTAAATTGGCGTAGAAAATTTCGTTTGGATGCAAAATTCGTAGACCCTACCATTAATAGGAACTTTCGTATCTCTTGTTGGAATACTATAATCAGTGCTATAAGGCCTATATTCATGAAGCCTCCTACCATGCTACTGATCATTTTCATTTCCACCAGTTCTGTTAATTTCCATAGTGCCCAGACAATGACTATTCCAATGAAAATATTTATGGCTACCGTACCACGGACCAATTTGTAGATATAGAAAAGGAGTATAGCTACAAGTATGATGTCCAAAAAATCTGTAATCTTAAAATCTAGAAAATTTAAAAAATCCAATGCAGCTGTTTTTTGTAAAAATAGGAAAAATAGGTGAACCAAAAATCGCTTGTATTTATAGGAATGCTTGGTTCAGTTTAACGCATTCCATGGCTTCTTTTACATCATGAACCCTTAGAATGTTAGCTCCTCTGTTTAGAGCTACCATGTTCAAGGCTGTTGTTCCGTTGAGGGCCCCTTTGGCATCGGTACCTAAAATTTTATAGATCATAGATTTTCTGCTCAATCCTGCTAAAATAGGTAGATCTAATAATTGTAAAAGGTCCATTTTCTGCAAGAGTTCATAGTTTTGTGCTACCGTTTTGGCGAATCCAAAACCGGGATCTATAATGAGATCATTAATTTTTAGCACCCTTGCAGCCGCAACCCTTTCGGAAAAATAAAATAAGATATCTTTCATTAAGTCTTCATAGGATGTTTCTTGTTGCATGGTTTGTGGAGTGCCCTTCAGGTGCATCATAATGTATGGGACCTGATGATCTGCCACTGCTTTGAGCATGTTTGCGTCCATTTTGCCTGCAGAAATATCATTGATCATGGCTGCACCTCTATCCAGGCATTGGTGAGCTACCTCTGCCCTGAAAGTGTCTATAGATAACAATATTTGAGGAAATTCCTTCAGTAGTAGTTCCACTATGGGAATAATCCTACCTAACTCTTCTTCTTGTGATACATGGGTAGCACCAGGTTTAGAACTATAAGAGCCAACATCTATGAATATAGCCCCATCCTCTATCATTTGCTCAGTCTTTTCTAATATCACTTTCTCGTGCTTATACATACCACCATCAAAAAAAGAATCTGGGGTAATATTTAAAATCCCCATTACTTTTGGGATATTTAGGTCTATTAAGTTTCCTTTGCAGTTAATGGTCATAGGGTTAAAATAAAAAAGACTTGTAGTTTAAAAGGTAAGTTTGATCCGTGAACTTTGAACAATTAAAAATTTTAAGCGAAATTTACACAAATTAGAAATACTACATGCAGCAAACCTCAGAACAATACGATGCGGTCGTAAAAATTTGTCGAGATCTGTTTTTAAATAAGATGAAGGATTATGGGTGTGCCTGGCGTATTTTGCGACTCCCTTCATTGACAGATCAGATATATATAAAAGCCCTAAGGATTCGAGGATTACAAGAAAATGAGGTCAGAAAGGTAGAGGAAGACGAAAAATCTGAGTTCATAGGAATCATCAATTATTCCATTATGGCTCTTGTTCAAATTGAAAAGGGCATAGTAGAACAGCCCGATCTTTCTAGTGAAGAGGCACTTTTCTTATACAATAGGCATATAGATGCCACCAAATCCCTCATGGAGGACAAAAATCATGATTATGGGGAGGCCTGGAGAGAAATGAGGGTGAGTTCTCTTACGGATCTGATTCTCCAAAAGTTGTTGCGCGTAAAACAAATAGAGGATAATAAAGGTAAAACTTTGGTGAGCGAAGGTATAGGTGCTAATTATCAGGACATGATTAATTATTCCATTTTTGCCATGATATTATTGGAATCCAAGGACGAATACAATTAGGTTATATAATTATATGAAATATTTAGTAGGGTTTAGTCGAATTTTTGTTGGCATATTATTTATTATAAGTGGTCTTATAAAATTAAACGACCCTGTGGGTTTCTCTTTCAAGTTGGAGGAATATTTTAGCCAAGGAGTCCTTGATTTACCTTTTCTGATGCCATATGCTCTGGCTATTTCTATTTTCGTGGTTATTTTGGAGGTTGTTTTGGGGATCATGCTCTTGGTAGGATTCAAAGTAAAATTTACGGTTTGGAGTCTCTTGCTTATGATTGTGTTTTTCACGTTCCTAACTTTCTATTCGGCTTATTTCAATAAGGTAACAGATTGTGGGTGCTTTGGGGATGCTATAAAACTTACGCCTTGGGAATCTTTTACTAAGGATATAGTTTTATTGATTCTCATTGTGATCCTGTTTTTCGGAACCAAACATATAAAATCAATATTTGGGAAAAAAGTGCAGTCAATCATCATATTGGTGACTATTGTAGCCTGCGGATTATTCGCAAATTATGTACTGAACCATTTACCTGCCAAAGATTTTAGGCCTTATAAAATAGGAGTTAATATAAAGGAAGGGATGACCGTTCCAGACGATGCACCAAAAGCAATATATGATTATGCGTGGAGATTTATGGTGAATGGGGAGGAAAAAGTTATAGTGACCAATGGAGGTTACCCAGCGGTAGACGGGGAGTTTGTAGATGTTGAAACCACAGAGATTCAAAAAGGGTATGAACCTCCCATTCACGATTTTACGATTGAGAAAGATGGGGAAGATAGGGCTGAAACTCTATTAGCCGATGATAAATTAGTTATGGTTATTGCCTATGACTTGGCAAAAAGTAACTTAAATGCTTTTTTTGACATTAAAAAAGTTACTGATAGGGCAATGAATAAGGGGTATAAGGTTATCGGAATGTCGGCATCGAATGAACAATTCACTAATATGATCATTGATGAATATCAATTAAATTTTGATTTTTATTTTACGGATGAAACGGCTTTAAAAACTATTGTTCGTTCCAACCCGGCGGTGCTGGTCCTTAAAAAAGGTACCATAGAACAGAAAGTGCATTATAAGGATCTAGAAAGTTTAATTTTCAATTAGGAATAGTTAAAATAGAATAGGATGAGAAGTAAAATAGTTGCAGGGAATTGGAAGATGAACAAAAACCATAAAGAAACGGAGTCGCTGCTTACAGAATTATCAGCAAAACTGCCTGATACCAGTGCCGAGGTCATGGTAGCTCCAACTTTTGTGAATTTAGCCTCGGCAGCGGAGCACATGGAGTCATCTGCCATTGAAGTGATAGCCCAAAACATGCATTTTGCTGAGAATGGCGCTTTTACTGGTGAAATATCTGCGGACATGCTTTTGAATATTGGAGTAGATACAGTAATAATAGGACATTCGGAAAGAAGGGCCTATTTTGGAGAAACTGATGAAATATTGGCTAAAAAAGTGGTTGCGGGTCTAGGAAAGAACATGCGAATTATGTTTTGCTTTGGAGAAGAGCTGCAAGATCGTAAAGCTGGGAATCATTTTAAGGTAGTGGCTAGTCAATTAAAAAATGCATTGTTTGGATTGCCTGCTAGTGCATGGACCAAAATAATATTAGCATATGAGCCTGTTTGGGCTATTGGTACTGGGGAAACAGCCTCTGCTGAACAGGCGCAAGAAATGCATGCATTTATACGTAATACCTTAACAGAGACTTACGATGCAAAAATAGCCAACAACGTATCAATTCTTTATGGAGGAAGTGTAAAGCCGGGCAATGCCGTTGAAATATTTTCCAAGCCAGATGTGGATGGAGGATTAATTGGTGGTGCTGCGTTGGTAGTAGATGATTTTATTGCGATTATTAAGGCTATTTAATTAAATCAAGAATATAAAATATTGTACTAATAAGAAGGGGATTTCTGCCAAGGAATTCCCTTTCTTTAATAATAGATCCAGTATGCAGAACAACAATTACATAGAGTATACCTTTACTGTGAGTCCATTGCAGCCAGCAACGGATATTTTAATTGCCCAATTGGGTGAGATTGGGTTTGAAAGCTTTGTGGAAACCGAAGTAGGCGCATTGGCCTACATTAAAAAGGAAGATTGGTCTGATGATATGATAGCTTCCATACAAATCTTGTACAATCCCAACTTCGATATAGATTATAAAATCATCGAAATTGAGCAGGAAAATTGGAATGCTACCTGGGAGCAAAATTTTAATCCTATACAGGTTGGAGATGCTTGTGTGGTACGTGCCCCTTTTCACGAAAAGCCAGATGTTACCTATGACATAATTATAGAACCCAAGATGAGTTTTGGAACTGGACATCATGAAACCACCTACATGATGATGCAACATATTCTCAATCATGATTTTACTAGTAAGTCGGTATTGGACATGGGGAGTGGCACAGGTGTATTGGCCATTTTGGCAGCTATGAAGGGTGCTTCTCCAGTGGAGGCTATAGATATTGATAATTGGTGCTATCTAAATGCTTTAGAAAATGTGGAGCGCAACCATCATCCAGAAATAAAAGTGATCGAAGGGGATGCCAGTCTCCTGGAAGGAAGAAAGTACGACATCATCATCGCAAATATTAATAGGAATATTCTACTGGAAGATATTCCAACTTATGTCAGTTGTTTGAATACCAATGGGTTGTTATTTTTAAGCGGATTTTATTCCGAGGATATACCCGTCATTTTAGATAAGTGTAAGGAGGTAGGGCTTTTGTTTGAGAATAATCTTGAGAGAAACAATTGGGTGGCTGTAAAATTTAAATGTATTTCATAAATTTTAAGAGTAAATAATCGGTTTTATAATTAAATATAGTATATTTCTGTGTTTATTGTAAGTTAATACTTACTTATGTAAACTATAGATTAATTTAATTACAAAAAAATTATTATGAAACATTTTAAATCTATCACCGTTTTTTCTCTTTTCTTGATGGTCTTTGTAGCCTGTCAAAAAGATAATGATTACAATCAGGAAATTGATGATAATGCCATTGAATCCTTATCACAAGATGTATCTTTAGAAGTTACGGATGATATCATAAGGTTATTAAAAAGCAACAATTACAATGTTGGTGATACCAAGGTAGTTGACTTTATGCTGCCTGATGGTAGTACCGAAAAACGAATCCAGGTAGAAGGCGACATTACTTTTTCCAAAGAACAATTAGAGAGCTTGAAGAAAATTGAAAGTAGCACCGAAAAAAACTATCATACAAACAATCTTGTAAGTCCAAGGACTCTTACCATTATTGGATACACAGGGGGTAGCCAAGCGCTATCGACTAAGGAGCGTACTGCTCTGCAATATGCAGTGGACAATTATAACAGATTAAACTTGTCTATTTCTCTATCCCTAACTTTTGGAACCAACTATTCCAATAGAGATATGGTAGTATACTACAATCCAAGTGGTTCTGGATCTGGAGGTTCTGCTGGTTTTCCAAGTAATGGAAACCCAAACAAGTTTATTCAAATCTACGGCTTGGACAACTACACAACAGATGTTAATGAGCATGTGATCACCCATGAAATTGGACATTCTGTAGGCTTTAGACACACAGATTGGCAAACAAGACAGAGCTGTGGTCAAAACACAAATGAAGGTACTGCAGGGGTAGGTGCAAATCCAATACCAGGTACCCCAGAAGGATATGACCCAACATCTTTAATGCTTGCGTGTTTTAGCGCTAACGAGGATGGAGAATTCAATGCCAATGATATCATTGGCTTAAATTATTTATATTAATTGAAACCTATAGAATTTACTTACAATAGCTAAAAAGTGCCCTAAGGGCACTTTTTTTATGTCATATGTCCAATTAATCAATGTATGTAAAACGAAAAATTATTATATTCGTTAAAAATAGCTTTCCATGAGTACAAAAGAAAAACTCTCGGAACAATTGCTTCTCGAGGAAGAAACAGTCAATCAAAACGAAATTATTCTTTTTAACGACGATGTAAATACGTTTGATTATGTTATTGAAACCTTGATTAAGGTTTGTGAGCACACTTCCGAACAGGCCGAACAATGCTCTCTAATTGTGCATTATAATGGAAAATGTACTGTTAAGACAGGAGAGTATGGCGATCTAAAACCACGATGTAGCAAATTGTTGTTGGCTGGGCTCAATGCGGAGATTGTTTAGTGCTACTTTAAATCTTAAGCTGAGAACTGAAGTTCTACTGTCACGGATTCTTTGACCCTAGAATTCACAACATTTTAAATCAAAAAAAAATTGAAAGTACCTTATATTTTTCTATTTCTTTTTTTGCTTTCAACTTTACTGTATTCACAAGAATTACCACCTATACAAAACTATTCTCCTGGGGATTACCAAGGTGGCAATCAAAATTGGATGATTTCCCAAGCCCCTAATAAGCATATTTATGTTGCCAATAATGCAGGCTTATTAGAATATAACGGAGAAAAGTGGAAATTGTACGAATCTCCTAAGGGTACTATTTTACGGTCTGTAAAAGTTATAGAATCCTTAATATATACAGGCACCTATATGGATTTTGGGTATTGGGAGAAGGATGAATTTGGCAATCTTCAATATATCTCATTAAGTGATCAATTAGTGGAACCGCTTATTGAGGATGAACAGTTTTGGAGTATTTTAGATTTTAGTGATTGGGTATTATTCCAGTCTTTGGATCGTATTTATGTCTATAATACCAAGGATAGGACATTTGAAATAATTGAAGCTAAAACTAACCGAGCTAAAATATTTAAGGTAGGTAATACTGTTTACTTTCAAAAAATAACCCAAGGAATTTTTAAAATTGAAAATGGAAAGGCAGTTTTGGTCTCTGATGCTGCAGTATTTCAAAAAAATGTCTTGGTAGGAGCTTTTACCTTGGGCAAAAAGGTAGTTTTTCTATCGGAACTCGGGGAATTTTATCTTCTGGAAGACAAGGCATTTTCCAAATGGAATCTTGTTGCCAATGATGAATTAACATCACTTAATATCTACAGCAGTTTACAATTAAGTAACGGAAACATTATTTTAGGCACTATTTCGAATGGAATCTTTCAGATTGATCTAAGTGGTAAAATATTAAGGTCTATCAATAAAGAACACGGGCTTTCAAATAATACGGTTTTGAGTGCATTTGAGGACGCTGAACAAAATGTCTGGTTAGGATTGGATAATGGCATTAGCATGATCAATTTAAACTCCCCGTTCAGGGAATTTAAAGATTTTAAAGGAAGGATTGGGGATGTTTACGCAGCGGCAATATTCCAAAGCAATCTTTACATAGGTACCAACCAAGGCCTATTTTATAAGCCTGAAAATAGTCAAGAACCTTTTAAGCCTGTTGAAAATACAAATGGCCAAGTGTGGTGTCTAAACGTAATTGGGGACAACCTGTTTTGTGGTCACAATAATGGCACGTTTTCTATCAAAGAGAATAGGGCGACAAAAATTTCGGATTATCCAGGTACCTGGGATATTAAAAGGGTTATAGGGTATCCCAAGCTTTTATTGCAGGGAAATTATTCTGGCTTTAGTGTTTTGGAGAATACAAATGGGGCATGGGTATTTCGTAATAAAATTGAAGGATTTGATATTTCTTCCCGTTTTTTTGAATTTATCGATGATCACAGGATTTTAGTAAATCATGAAATAAAGGGTATTTATACCTTAACTATTGATGCTGAATATAAAAAAGTTATAAAACAGAAGAGTAGGCCAGCATTTGGTTACGGTTCCAGTTTGGCTAAGTATGAGGACAAAATCTGGTATACCTCCAATAAAAATGAGGGCATGTATTACTACGATAAAAAGCTGGATACTTTTCAAATGGATACATTAATGTCCTACCAATTCTATTCTAGAGGGGAGGGTATTTTAGGAACCCTTATTACTGATGAAATTACAGGAAAGCTATGGGGTTTTTCTAATAACAACTTAATTTATGTGACTTCAGGAAAGTTTAACACCAAGCCTCAGACCTTTAAAATTCCTATTACCGCATCTCTGAGAAGAGGTTTGGGTGTTTTGGGCTTTGAATGTATGAAGTATCTAAAGGAAGATGAATATTTAATTGGTGCTTCTGATGGGTATATTATTCTAAATCTAGATATGGTTGCTACAAAGTCCTATGAGGTAGTAATTGACAAAATCTCCAAAGAATCTTTAAAGAATACTAAGGAGCAACTGTCATTGGTAGGGGGAAATGAATTTAACTATCAAGAGAATAATTTCAACTTTGCTTATAGTGTTCCAGTGTTCGACAAATATACCGAAGTTAAATACCAGTATGTGTTAGAAGGTATGTACGACAATTGGAGTCCTTGGTCAAATATTGGAGAAGTGTCATTCAAAAACCTTCCACATGGTAAGTATACCTTTAAGGTAAGAGCTTTGATTGGGAATGAACCCTCAAAAAACATAGCAGCTTATTCCTTTGTTGTAAAGACATCATGGTTTGCATCAAATTTGGCATTCATCATTTATATAATTTTAGCTATTATTATTTTCGTCCTCGTACATAAAAGATATAAATCCTACTATAGAAAACAACAAGACGCAGTATTAAAGGAAAATGAGAAAAAGAATAAACAGAAGAAGTTAAAAGCACAACGTAAGATTGTTCAGATTAAGAATGATAAGTTAAAGCAAGAGATAGAAAGTAAAAATAGGGAACTAGCAGTTTCTACAATGAGTATTATTAAAAAGAACGAATTCTTAAATGATATAAAGGACCAGCTAAAAAAGGGCGAAAACAACACCAAAATTAAGGCCGTTATTAAAACTATAGACAATAACATTAATAACGAAGATGATTGGAAATTTTTTGAGGATGCTTTTAATAATGCAGATAAACATTTCTTAAAAAAAATTAAAGCTATTCACTCAGACCTTACCTCTAACGATTTACGCTTATGTGCCTATCTACGATTAAATCTTTCTTCCAAGGAAATTGCTCCATTGCTAAACATATCTGTACGCAGTGTAGAGGTCAAAAGATATCGTTTGAGAAAGAAAATGGACCTATCTCATGAAAATAGCTTGACAGATTATATTCTAAACCTGTAGCATAGTACAACAATATTTAAATTTACCACAACATTGCCTATACAAAACGTCTTTTGCTAATGTTTTGTTAAGATTTCTTTTGTTTTATTTCTTTCTCAGAGGGCTAACAAAACATAGCTTTTATATCGAAATCGGCAAATTACAGGGTGTGCAATTTCATTATGTATATTTTTTGTAGGGGTAAATTATTAGAATGGTATTTTTTGATGTGATAAATTGTCAAATCAAAAATGAACTACAAATGAAATACACATTATTAATTCTTACCATGATTATTTCCGTGTCCAATTCTTTTGGTCAAGGATTTACTATTAATGGTACAGTTAAAGACGCCAGTATCAATGATATACTACCTGGGGTCAATGTACTTGTTAAGAGTCAGAGTAGGGGAGCTACAACAGATTTTGATGGAAACTTTACCATCACCAATGTAAAGGTGGGTGACGTTTTGTCTTTCTCCTACATAGGGTTTATAACAAAAGAAGTTGCTATTCAAAACTCTAATAATTTAACAATTTCTCTTCAGGAAGATGTTAGTGCCTTGGATGAGGTAGTCGTAGTTGGGTATGGGACTTCAACCAAAAAGGAAATAACAGGTGCTGTTTCCGTAGTTAGTTCGCAAACTATAGAAGACCTAAATCCAACTAGAATCGAGCAAGCCTTGCAAGGGCAGGTAGCAGGGGTGCAGATTACCTCCGAATCTGGATCTCCAGGTAGTGCCTCCAGTATTCGTATACGGGGTATTTCTACCAACGGAGATAACAGACCTTTAATTCTTGTTGATGGTAACGTCATAGAGGATTTAAGTGTTATTAACCCAAGTGATATAGAAAGCATGAACATATTAAAGGATGCTACAGCTGGTATTTATGGCGTTCGTGCAGCTAACGGGGTTATCTTAATCACAACCAAAACGGGAAGGAAAAATACCGAGCTTAAATTCAACTATGATATTTATGGTGGATTTCAGGAAACTTCAAGAGAAATTCCGGTATTGAATGCAACGGAATACGCCTTATTGGTCAACGAGGCTTTTGCTGCTGGTGGGCAGGCCGTTCCTTTTCCCAGTGTTGCTGGATTAGGTATTGGCACCAATTGGCAGGATGAGGTATTTCAAAAGGCACCTATTGTCAATCATAGTCTAACCATGAGTGGTGGTACCGCAAAATCTACCTACTCTGTAGGGCTTTCCTTGTTGACACAGGACGGTATTGTAGGAGGAGATAAGGCTAATTTTAAAAGGTATACTACCCGGGTTAATTTTAATACCGATTTGTTGGAAAAATTGAAGTTGACTACCAACATAATCTATACCGGTACCAATAAAAAAGGGCTGAATGAAGGTGGATTGGGATCTGTATTGTTCAATTCTTTGAACAACGCCCCGACTTTTGATGTTAGGAGCCTAGGTGGGGCATTTACCTTGGCTGAAGGCTTGGGAAATGAGGTAATCAACCCTTTGGCCCAGATAGAAAATACATTTAATTCTACAGTAGTTGATAAGCTAAGTGGTAAAATAGGGTTGAACTATAATTTTTTAACTGATTTTACAGTCGAAACTAGCTTACAATTCAACTATGCCGAAGTGGAGGGAAGGAACTTTTCACCAACAGTGTTCTATGGTTCTGGAAAGGTATTTAATAATGATGGCAGACCTTTTTTAAATGTAAATAAGGATATTTTTAAAGATTATACATTTGATGCTTTCTTAAATTATGATAAAAAGATAGGGGATGATCACAATATAAAAGCAACTTTAGGGATGTCGATTTTTGATACAAGAGGTATTTTCTCTGGAAGTACTCAAGGGTTTTTTGAAAATTCTGTAGATTTTGCTCAGGCGGATATTGCGGATGCTGTGGATCTCAGAAACGATTTAAAGTTGAGTGGGCTGAGTGGAAGGTTTAAAGAACGTTTGTTATCCTATTTTACTAGATTACAATACAATTATAAGGGTAAATATCTACTATCTGGAATTATTAGAAGGGACGGATCAACAAGATTTGGGCCACGTAATAAATTTGGTTATTTCCCATCCGCATCCGTAGGTTGGATTGTCTCTGACGAGGACTTCTTAACCGATAGCAAAATTATTTCTTTTATGAAACTGAGAGGAAGTTACGGTATTGTGGGTAACGATAGAATACCAGGCAATGCTTTTAGAGGTATTTTAAGTGGGGAAGCCGCTTATGTTCTAGGAAATAATTTGGTTTTTGGTAATGCCGTTGGAGTGTTGCCCAACCCTTCCATACAATGGGAAGAACAAAAGACATTAGACATTGGGGTAGATCTTAAATTGTTCAATGATAATATTGATATCACTGCAGATTACTTCAGAAAAAGAACTGATGACCTTTTGCTACAGCCTCCGGTTTCCGGTATTTTGGGTTCAGCAGCACCAGGTTCAGCCTCTCCAGTAGTCAACGCAGGATCTGTAGAGAACAAAGGATTCGAATTTGCTATTGGATATAGTAGTGATCGTTCCGAAGATTTTTCTTGGGGAATCAATTATAACGTAACATTTTTGCAAAATGAGGTGCTTTCTGTAAATAATGGAGTAGGATTTATACCTGGCGGAGGTTTCGGTGTTGGTCAAGACCCACCTTCTCGTATGACAAGTGGCAAACCAATTGGATATTTCTTTGGCTTAGAGACAGATGGTATTTTTCAGAACCAAGCGGAAATAGATGCACATGCTACCCAAGCAAATGCTGCTCCTGGAGATATCAGATTTGTGGATATCAATGGTGATGGTATTATAGATACCGATGACCGTACCGATATTGGAAATCCAATACCAGATGCTACAATGGGAATTAATATTTCATTTAATTATAAGAATTGGGATTTTAGCAGTTATGCTTTTGCTACTATTGGAAATGAAATTGTTAGGAACTATGAACGTGTTCAGCCTTTGGTGAACAAATCAATTTACTCCTTGAACAGATGGACAGGTGAGGGCAGTACTAATACATATCCTAGAGTTACTACAGGAGCTACCTCTAATGCATTGTTTTCTGACTTTTTTGTGGAAGATGGTTCATTCGCAAGGTTACAGAATGTGCAATTGGGATATACGTTACCTATAAGAACCGTGGAAAAATTGGGATTGAACAAGCTTCGATTTTATATCTCTGCAAATAATGTATTTACGCTTACAGAATATAAAGGGTATGACCCTAGTGCTTCCTCCGGAGCTCCAATTGGAGCCGGTATAGATCCAGGATTTTATCCTGTTCCAAGAACTTACCTTTTAGGTGCAAATCTTAAATTTTAATAGCTATGATTATGAAATATAAATTATTAAAATCTTCAATCGTCGTCTTCCTGATAGGAGCTATAGCTATCTCTTGTAGCGATAGTTTTGTTGATGTAGATTCTTTTGACGAGGATTCAGAAAGTTTTTTCAATTCTGAGGAAGATTACCAAAGTGCCTTAATTGGGGCTTACGATCTTTTGCAATCATCCTATCTCAACGTAATGTTAGGTGAAATTGCTTCCGACAATACCTTGGCTGGTGGCGAAAGTGCTACCGATGTTCCAGGGATACAAGAAGTGGACAATATGACCCATAATCCGGTAAATGCGCAATTACGTGATATCTGGAGTTGGATGTTCGCAGGAGTTAACCGTGCCAATTATATTTTGGAATTTAAGGAAAAGACCGATTTTGCTGGTAAAGAGCAGGTTTTGGCCGAAGCTACTTTTTTAAGAGCTTATTACTATTTTGAATTGGTGAAATGGTTTGGAGATGTTCCATTGTCCGTAGACAAACGCTTGTTGTTTGGCGATCAGGATGTTGCTGAAAGAACTCCTAAAGCTGAAGTGTATGCCCAAATAGAATTGGATCTAATTTTCGCTGCTGCTAATTTACCGGCGGTGCAATCAGAAACGGGTAGGGCTACAAAAGGAGCCGCTCAAGCCTTATTAGGTAAAGTGTACCTATACCAAGATAAATTTTCTGAAGCCGCTATCGTTTTGGAGGAAGTGATCAATAGTGGCCCATATGATTTGGTAACGGATTACAATTCCATTTTTGAACAAGCAGGGGAAAATAATATTGAATCTGTTTTTGAAGTACAATATACAGATGTAGAAGGTGCAGGTTTTGGATGTTTACAATGTAGTGAGGGAAATGTGGCCGTTGGGTTTAATGGTATCCGTAACTATACTGGTCCGGATTTTGATTCTGGATTTAGTTTTAACGTTCCTACCCAAGAAGCTTATAATGCTTTTGAAGCGGGGGACATTAGACGGGATGTTGCTGTATTGAACATCGTTACCTGGGCCCAACAAACTGGAGCTACCTATGTGGAAGGTTTTGAACATACCGGTTTTTACAATAGAAAATATATTGCTAGAAAAGGGGATTTAAACACAGGGGATTCAAATTTGACGAACCCCAATAATTATAGGGCCATACGTTTTGCAGATGTATTGTTAATGGCAGCGGAAGCCAATAATAGAAAATCCGCCAGTGATAATCTTAAAGCCCAAGCCTATTTAAATAGAGTGCGTGACAGAGCAGGATTGTTGCCAGTTTTGGTCACAGGAGCTTCTTTGACCGATGCTATTTATCAAGAGCGTAGGATAGAGCTGATGGGCGAAGGACATCGCTTCTTCGATTTGGTCAGAACTGGTACAGCGGCTCAAGCAATTCCTGGCTTTAGTGCTGGTAAAAATGAATTATTCCCAATACCATCTATTGAAATAGAATTGGCAGGAAACCGTTGGGCACAAAACGCAGGATATTAATAAAATTAAATTAAGGACAAATGAAACACATAAAAAAATTACTGGTATTATTTTTGGTCATAAATGTATTTAATTCCTGCGATAACGAGGAAACATCATATGTTTTAGATGACATTTCGGCACCAACTAATATTAAGGCCGTATTTAACATTTCACAAGACGATACAGGTACGGTTACCGCAACTCCAACTGCAGAAGGGGCTTCCACATTTGAAATTTACTTTGGAGATGTAGAAGGGGAAACTCCTACAATAGTTAGTCCTGGAGAAACAGCCACTTATGTGTATGGTGAAGGTGAGTATAACCTTCGAATAGTGGCCATAGGGATGACCGGTTTAAAAAGTGAATTGGTACGTGTTGTGACAATTTCCTTTTCAGCACCAGTAGATTTAGATTTTACTGTGGTAATTTCTAGCACAAATCCATTTGAAGTGTCCGTAACACCAACAGCTACTAATGCCACGGTTTATGACGTATATTTTGGTGATGTTGAAAATGAAGAGCCTACAACAATTATGGCTACTGAATCTGCAGCACATGTGTATGCAGAGGTAGGTGAATACAGTGTGCGAGTTGTAGCAAGAGGTGCTGGGACAGCAACTATTGAATTAACCAAAACAATTACAATTTCAGGAGCCTCCAATGCGGTTTCTTTACCTATCACCTTTGATAATGCCACCGTAAATTATGCGTACGGAACATTTAATGGAGCCAGTTTTGAGGTATTGGATAATCCTGATCTTTCGGGCGCTAATACGGTTGCTTCAAAGGTTGGAGCAATCACCAATTCTGGTGCTCAATTTGAGGGAGGAGCGTTTAATTTAGGTACACCAGTAGATTTTAGTGGGTCTAATAAGACTATCACCATGAAGTTGTGGTCAGAGGTTTCGGTACCTATTTTATTGAAATTTGAAGGAGGTGTAAATGGAGAACGTCAAAATGAAGTGGTTGCGACACACGGTGGAACCGGTTGGGAAGATTTGAGTTTTGATTTTGCTACAAATGCAACTAAGAGTTATATTGATGGTAACCAAGGTGTTGGTGAGGCGTTTGTTCCCACCGGTCAATATGCTACTTTGGTAATGTTTATAGACGGTCCAGGAACTACCGCTGGAACATTTTATTGGGATGATATTAAGCAGGCAGCGGCAGCGGCCTCAGCTAAGCCACAATTACCAATTGATTTCCAGTCTACCACAATCAATTATGCGATCACTGGTTTTGGTTCATCCAGTTTTGGTCCAATCCCCGCGGCAATCATAAATAATCCAGATGCCTCAGGGGCCAATACTTCTACCAAGGTTTTGGAAATTCAAAAATTAACTGGAGCTCAAACCTATGCAGGTGCAAGTATTCCTTTGGCAGGTGCAATAGATTTCTCCACTGGAACTACTGTAAAAATTAAGGTATGGTCTCCAAGAATTGGTACGCCGATTCGTTTTAAAATTGAAGACTCTTCTGCGGCTAAAGATGGAAACGGTAATCCTGTAACGTTTGCAGAAGTGGAAGTGAATAGTACAGTTGCCATGGCTTGGGAAGAATTATCTTTCAATATGTCCAATCCTATTGCTGGCGCATTTAATACCTCAATTTCTTTTGATACTGCGATTGTATTCCCGGATTTTGGTAGTGCAGGGCAAGGTGAAAGCTTCTACTTTGATGATATTGTTGTAGCAAGTGGATCAGGTGGTGGTTCAACTAGTGGCAAAACTAGTTTTCCAGTTAATTTTGAAACGCCTGGAACTGGTGCGGCCGCTACATGGTCCGTATTTGAAGCAGATACTCCACCTTTGGAAATTATTTCCAATCCGGATGCTTCAGGAATCAATACCTCGGCAACGGTTGCTAAATTTACTGCAAAGTTAGGTGGAGCAAATTATGCTGGGACTGTAACCGAGTTAGAGACTCCTTTTACTTTGAGCTCATCTAATAGTATTGTGAAAATAATGGTATGGAAATCAGTAATCAGTGATGTTGGGATAAAATTCGAAGCTAATAAAGCCTCAACAGGGGAAATAAAAATACCGAACACAAAAATCAATGAGTGGGAGGAGATTACCTTTGATATGTCGGGTAAAATTGGAGAAGGATCGTCCACTAATATAGATGCCATTGTTGTCTTTCCAGACTTCAACACAAGAACGCAGGATAATGTGGTTTACTTTGATAACATTACCTTAAATGCCTCAGGAGGTGGTGGAAGCGCAAGAGCTGAGATACCTACTTTAACTTTTGAAGGTACCGCTAGTATGGAAGGTGCTTTTGATTTCGGAGCAACAGGTACAATAGTATCTAATCCAGTTTCTGGAGGAATAAATACTTCTGCCAATGTATATGAATTTAATAAGGTAAATGGTTCTGCTTGGTATTCAGGTACTTTTAAGATTTATGGACAGAATATTGAATTATCTACCAAAAAAACTTTTTCTTTAAAAGTTTATTCTCCAAAGGCTGGTATTAATGTGAGATTCCAATTGGAAAAAGAAGGCGTTGGTGGTAGTGGCTTTTCGTTAGACCAAACTGTAACGACGGCTAACCAATGGGTGACTTTAACCTACGATTTTTCTGCTATAAATGCAACTAATGCCTATGACAAAATTGTAGTGTTTCTAGATTTTGACGACGTAGCTCAAGCTGCTGGTGATGGTACTATTTATTACATAGACGATATAACCCAACAATAAAATACGGCAAAATGAAAGATTTGATAAGTAAATATAGTGCTATGTTGTTGGTGTTTTTTACACTGATGGCTTGCCAAGAAGATGAACCAAGTTTATCGTCTTTGGTAACTCCGACCAATTTAAATGTTTCTACAGTTGTAGATTCAGATCGGTCTGGGAATATTACTTTGACTGCAACAGCAGATAATGCTTTGAGTATTCAGGTGATTTTCAAACAAAATGCAGATCCAATAACCGTGAATCCTGGAGAAGCTGCTAAATTTAGGTATACCCAATCTGGGCAGTATTCACAACTAATAACTATTGTGGCCTTTGGTGCTGGAGGTACGGCAACTTCAAGGAATATTGATGTAGATCTTGATGTTCAGTTGTTGATAGATCCGGAAATATTGCAAAAAATTGCAGGTGATGGAACCAAAAGGTGGGTTTGGAACAAGGAAGAAACAGGGCATTGGGGTGCGGATGCGGCCTTTAATGGGCAAAACGATGGATTTCAAGCACCACCAAACACTTTAAATCCTTGCGCTTACGATGATGTGTTGACCTTTTCGTATGAAGGAAACAGTTATGGGTATCAATTAGATACTGGCGCTGGTAATGAAACCTTAGTGGGGTGGGCAGATGTTCAGTTTTTCTATCCTAATTCCTCTCCTCAACAGTTTGTAGATGAATGTAGGGATATCTCTTCAACCAATAGCACTGCGGCCAAAAAAATTGCTACTGATACCAGTTTTATTATTGTTCTAGGAGAAGATGGCGAATTATATCTAGAGGTAGAAAACAGCACCCTGTCATTTTGGTCTGGTACTACGAGGTACAAAATCATAGAACTTACAGACGACTTCCTTTACGTAAGGGGTGATTTTAAGCCTATTTTGGAAGGTATAGAAATCGCATATTATCATCAATTTAGACCCGAGGGTTATGGGTTATGATCCCAATGTTGTTGAGGACATATGATGGGAATGATTAGTTTGACTGGTGGTTCATGCTTATTGCAGAATAAAATGTAAATTGATTTGGGTAGGGGCATATATCATGCCTCTTCTTAAAATCATTATTTTTGAAGTAAACAATAGAGTTATTTATGATTGCAAAAATTTACCTTAGAACTATGATGTTGGGATTTTTAATGTTGTTATTTTTAACTTCTTGCTCAGGTGGGGATTCTACCGCAGAACCAATCGAGGAAGGTATAGTGCCAACTAATTTAAATTTAACCGTTACTATTGTAGGTGCTGATGCAAATAATCCTAATGGTGATGGATCTGGTATGATAAAATGTACGGCCTCAGCCACCAATGCGGTGCAGTATGGATTTAAAGTTGGAAACCAAGAGGAGCAGGAAACTGTAAATGGAATATTTGACTACAAATTTACGACATCAGGTAAAAATAATCAAGTGGTCAGTGTATTTGCATATTCCAGTACGGGCAATATGATAAGTGCATTTAAGACCATTACCGTTGATGTTGTAAACGAAACAGGGTTAGTTTGGGCAGATGAATTTGATACTGATGGAGCTGTGTTGAACAGTAACTGGTTTTCAGAAGAAGTACCCCCTGAAAATGGCGGCTGGTACAATTCAGAGCAGCAACATTATACCGCTAGGACAGAGAATGCTTATGTTTCTAATGGCACCTTAAAAATTGTAGCCAAAAAGGAGAACTATACTGCCTATAATTCTACCAAAAATTATACTTCGGCCCGCTTAAATTCTAAGTTCGCTTTCACGTATGGACGTATTGAAGTACGGGCAAAACTCCCTGGAGGAGGAGGCACTTGGCCTGCAATTTGGACTTTGGGATCCAATATAACCACCGTAGGTTGGCCATCTTGTGGTGAAATTGACATCATGGAACATGCAGGAAATAACATTGGGGAAGTTTCTAGTGCTATTCATACACCTTCAAGTTTTGGGAATACAATTAACAAGGGAATAATTGAAATTCCGGATACAACAACTGAATTCCATGTTTATGCGGTAGACTGGACAACGGATAAAATGGATTTTTACCTAGATGACACCCTATTTTACACTTATAATCCAGCAACAAAGAATAGCGATACCTGGCCTTTTAATCAAGATCAGTTCATACTTCTGAACATAGCTATGGGTGGAAACTTGGGAGGTGCCATTGATCCAAATTTCACCCAGGATACAATGGAAATAGACTATGTAAGGGTATATCAATAAAATTTTGAATTGTTTTGTTTTTTTATTAGCGGTAAGGCCTTCCATCTAAGGCCTTATCATTTATTTAAACTTTTGTGAATCAAACCTAATTTGTATTTTGCATCCTAAGATGATAACCAACCTAACAATAACCAAAAATGGAAAAAAAAGTTACCGTTAAAATGAACAAATCCTATACCATCCTAATCAGCTTAATTGTTGCTTTGGGTGGTTTTTTATTGGGTTTTGACAGTGCCGTAATTTCTGGGGCAATAAAAGGAATCACTATTTACTTTAAAATGTCCGAATGGCAATTGGGCTTTTCTGTAGGTTGCGTGGTCTTTGGAGCAATGGCGGGAAACATTTTGGCAGGACCATTAAGTGATCGTTTTGGACGCAAGAATATGTTGATCATAGTGGCTGCATTATTTTCAATATCGGCTACTTGGTCTGCATTGGCAACAGGCTATACCGAATTCATTATCGCCAGAATCATAGGAGGTATTGGTATTGGAGGGGCTATCCTTATAGCGCCCATCTATATTGCAGAAATTGCGCCTCCAAAATTGAGAGGAAGCTTGGTGTCCTTTAATCAACTGAACATTGTTATTGGTATTTCCGTAGCCTATTTTTCCAATTATTTCTTGGTAAATATAGAAGGGGAGGCTTGGAGATGGATGCTAGGGGTAGAAGCCATTCCGGCTATAATTTATTTTTTTGCCCTTTTTACGGTTCCTAAAAGTCCAAGATGGCTCATTTTCAAATTAAATGAAGTGAAAATAGCTAGGAAGACCCTAATGAGAATTGGAGGAGAAGAGTATGCTGAAATAACCCTTGCCGAAATCCAACGTGGATTGGATAAAAAGGAGGAAAAAGGGAAACTATCCGATATTTTTAAACACAAGTATGCAACCATAATGATCATCGCATTAGGAATAGCATTCTTCCAACAAATAACAGGAATTAATGCGGTATTCTACTATGCGCCTACAATTTTTGAACAGGCTGGAGGTAGTACGGATTCATCCTTTTTACAAGCTATTGTTGTAGGGCTTACCAACCTAGTCTTTACTTTTGTAGCCATTTGGTTGATAGATAAACTAGGAAGAAAGCCTCTTTTGCTCATTGGAACAACTTTTATGACCATAGCTCTTTTGATGGCAACCTTTGCTTTTAATAATGCAACTTATAATTTTAACGACACCACCTTGGGTAAAGTAAGTAACAAGGAGATTATGGTGGCCTTATCAGATTTGAATGGAAAATCTTTTGATGGACAAACAGCTTTGTTTACAGAAGTTAGTTCCAAATTGGATGAAGAATTATTTTTGGAATTTAAGCGCAATGAGATTACCAATTTTATTTCCATAAACGCAACTTTGGTATTGATTGCTATACTGCTTTATGTAGCATCTTTTGCTATTTCCCTCGGACCGGTCATGTGGACGTTGATTTCAGAAATATTCCCCAGTAAGATTAAAGGAATTGCTATTTCCGTTGTAGGTTTTTTCAATTCTTTGATAAGCTTTTCGGTTACGCAGGTTTTTCCATGGGAACTCTCCAACTTGGGACCAACAGTTACATTTGCCATATACGCCCTTTTATCCCTTTGTGCAGTCTTCTTTGTATATAAGTATGTGATTGAAACCAAAGGAAGAACTTTAGAGGAGGTAGAAGAATTATTAATCAATAAATAGACTAAAAAAATGAAGCAATTACTTTGTGTTCTCTGTATCTGCTTGTTTATATCTTGCAAGAACGATTCAAAAAAAAGCAAAACTGAACAGCAATTAGCGGGCGGACCTGCATATGTTGAGATTTCCAAATCAGGTGAAAAATTCCAATTATTGGTAAACGGAGCACCTTTCTATATAAAAGGTGCAGGGTTAGAATTTGGCAACGTAGCCGCATTAGCAGAACATAATGCCAATTCCTTTAGGACTTGGCGTACCGATAATGGTAAAAAATCCGCGATAGAAGTTTTGGATGAGGCTCAGGAATATGGCCTTATGGTAAGTATGGGTATTGAAGTGGAGCGAGAGCGCCATGGATTTGACTATGATGATGAAAAGGCGGTGCAAGAACAAAAAGAGCGCATAAAAAAGGAGGTTTTGGAAATTAAAGATCATCCTGCACTCCTTATTTGGGTTATTGGTAATGAACTTAATTTAAATTATACTAATCCAAAAGTTTGGGATGCCGTAAATGATATTTCATCAATGATTCATGAATTGGATCCTAATCATCCAACCACAACAACCCTTGCTGGAATTTCTCAGAAAGAAATTAATTATATTAATGAGAGATGTAAAGATTTAGATATTCTGTCTGTGCAGATGTACGGGGACTTGCCAGATGTTCCGAAGTTGATAAGGGAATATGGATGGAAAGGCCCTTATATGGTCACAGAATGGGGAGCAACCGGGCACTGGGAAGTTCCAACAACTACTTGGGGAGCCCCTATAGAAGAAAACAGCACCTTAAAAGCAGGTAATTACTTGAAGAGATATAAAGGAGGAATTGCGGCGGATACGCTCCAATGTATTGGTTCTTATGTTTTCTTATGGGGAAATAAACAAGAACGTACACCTACTTGGTATGGAGTTTTCTTGGAGAATGGTAAAGAAACAGAATCCGTAGGGGTGATGCACTTTATTTGGAATGGTAAATGGCCAGAAAATAGGACACCTCAAATAGCTTCTTTTGTTTTGAAAGGAAATACAGCTTATGAAAATGTTATTTTGGAACCAGCGAAAGAATATACAGCTCAAGTAGTAATCAAAGACATTGAAAATGATCCTATCACCTATAAATGGGAAGTGTTACCAGAAAGTGAGGAGGTTAAAGAAGGAGGAGACCACGAAGCCAGACCAAAAGCCATAACTATTGATATTACAGAGGAAAAGGATGGCATGCTGAAGTTTAAGTCGCCCGCCCCTGGAAAGTACAGATTGTTCGTTTATGCCGATGATGGTTTTAATCACGAGGGCACAGCAAACATACCGTTTATGGTCAAATAAAAAATAATAAAAGAATAGAAGTAAGAACCTCAATTATATACTTAAAGTATTTAATTGAGGTTATGAATTTTAATCAATTAAAACATGTTCCATGGAGGGAAAACAAATTTATATAGGAAAGAACCCAGCACATTTTGAAGATCATAAGGTCAGTGGCGAATATGTAGAAATTGAAAACGAGACATTTTACAAGATCTTCAATAACGATGCCATGAGGCCATTCTTTATGAGTATCGTAAGTGATTCCAATCATTGGATGTTTTTATCCAGTAATGGCGGCGTAACTGCAGGAAGAAAGGACTCCGATATGGCTCTTTTTCCGTATTACACAGATGATAAGATTACAGAATCAGCAGAGGTAACAGGGAGCAAGACCTTAGTCCAAGTTCATATGAGCGAAAAGACTTTACTTTGGGAACCATTTTCTGAAAACCAAAAAGGAGTCTATAATATTCGCAGGAATCTGTATAAAAATAAGTTTGGAAATAAAGTCGTAATTGAAGAAGTCAATTTAGACCTAGGACTCCTCTTTAGATATCAATGGAACTCCAGTAATGAATTTGGTTTTGTAAGAAAAAGCACATTTGTCAATAACAATAATGAAGAGGTTCAATTGACTCTTTTAGACGGGATCCAGAATATACTGCCCTATGGAATATCCACGGCCTTGCAAAATAGCCGTAGTAATTTGGTAGATGCTTACAAGAAAAATGAACTTGAGGCAAAAATTGGATTGGGAATCTATGCGCTTAGTGCCATAATAGTTGATAAATCAGAACCTAGTGAAGCCTTAAAAGCTACCATTGCTTGGTCTTTAGGGTTGGAGGACTGTTCCTATCTCATATCTTCCGGTCAGATCAACGCATTCAGAAAAGGCCTCCCCATAGTACAAGAGGTGGAAGTAAAGGCAGAAAAATCGGCCTACTTCTTACATGCTAATTTAAAATTGGCTCCAAAGAAAGATAAAAACTGGATCATTATAGCCAATGTGAATCAAGGTCCTAGTGATGTGGCTTACATTTCTAATCTCTTGCAAACTGAAAAGAACCTGACTCAAAAGATTCAAGCCGACATTGACTTAGGCACAAGAAATCTTAAAGAATTGACCGCCGCAGCTGATGGATTTCAGGCTTCAGCGGATGAGCTTAGAACTACACGCCATTTTGCCAATGTAATGTTCAATATTATGAGGGGTGGTATTTTTGATCATAATTATCAAATTGAAGCCCAAGATTTTAAAACCTACTTGGCCAAGGCCAATATAGAGGTTTTCAAGAAGCATAACGAAATATTGAAACAACTTCCTGAGGTATTCTCTCTGTCCCAATTAAAGGCGCTGACTCAGAAAAATAGTGATACAGATTTTAAGCGACTTTGTATGGAGTACCTGCCGCTAAAATTTAGCAGGAGACATGGCGACCCAAGTAGACCATGGAATAAGTTTTCTATAAATACTAGAAGTGAGGAAGATGGTTCCAAGGTGTTGGATTATGAAGGAAACTGGAGGGATATATTTCAGAACTGGGAAGCCTTGGCGCATTCCTATCCAGAGTTTATGGAAAGTATGATTTTCAAATTCCTAAATGCTTCTACTTTTGATGGTTATAACCCTTACAGAGTTACCAAAGGTGGATTTGATTGGGAAGTTATAGAACCAGAAGATCCCTTTTCTTTTATTGGCTATTGGGGAGACCACCAGATTGTTTACCTATTAAAATTTTTAGAGTTTATTGAGGATTTTTACCCCAATACATTGGCGGGTTACTTTAATGAAGATGTTTTTGTTTACGCCAATGTTCCTTACAAAATTAAGGGTTATTCAGATATTTTGAAGAATCCTAAGGATACTATTGTTTTTGATGATAAATTAGATCGTATTCTTCACGGAAGGAAGAAAGAATTAGGTGCAGATGGACTCTTGCTCCTCAATCAAAACAAGGAAATTTACAAGGTGAATTTTATAGAAAAACTCTTGGCCACTGCCTTGGCCAAATGTTCCAACTTCATCCCTGAGGGAGGTATATGGTTAAATACCCAAAGACCGGAATGGAACGATGCCAACAATGCATTAGTTGGTAATGGAGTATCTATGGTGACCCTTTTCTACCTGAGAAGGTTTCTTGAATTCTTTAAGGGACTTACTGAAAAAGCAAAATTTACTGAAGTTGCCATTTCTGAGGAACTTAGTACATTCTTTAGGGAAATCAATGCTACCTTGGTTGGATCTCAACAATTGCTAAACGGAAATTTTTCAGATAAAGATAGAAAGACACTAGTAGATGGATTAGGTATGGCCGGGGGCAAATACAGAACCTTCATTTATCAAAATGGTTTTTCTGGAATCAAAAATCCACTTGGTAAATCGGAACTCGTTGCTTTTTTTGATCTGATGATCAATTATTTGGACCATACTATAAAGGCCAATAAGAGAAAAGACAATCTGTATCACTCCTATAATTTGATGAGTGTTGAAAATAACAGGGAAATTTCTGTTTCCTATTTGACTGAAATGTTGGAGGGGCAGGTTGCTGTCTTAGCCTCTGATTGTATTTCGTCCGAGGAAGCTTTACAAGTCTTAGATGCCTTAAAAAGTAGTAAGTTATATAGAAAGGACCAATCCAGTTACATTCTATATCCCAACAAGGAACTTTCCAGATTTATAGCTAAAAATAAGATTCCTTCCAAAAGAATAAAGCAATCGGAATTGGCACTTCAATTGATGAAGGACGGGAATGCCCAAATAGTGGAGCAGGATATAAATGGAGCCTACCATTTTAATGGCTCTTTTAACAATGCAAATAGTTTAAAAGCTGCATTGGAAAAACTTCCAGAACAATATCAAGATCTGGTAGCGAAGGATAGGAAATTAGTTTTGGACATCTTTGAAGAAATTTTTGATCATAAATCCTTCACTGGTAGGTCAGGTACATTTTTTGGCTATGAAGGATTAGGATCTATTTATTGGCATATGGTTTCTAAATTGCTGTTGGCCGTTCAAGAATGCACCCAAAAGGCTATAGAAAATAATGAAAATAGGGATGTGGTGCAAAGATTGAAAAACCACTACTATGAAATAAGTGAAGGTATTGGGGTTCATAAATCCCCTCAACTTTATGGAGCCTTTCCTACAGATCCGTATTCCCATACGCCAGCAGGTAAGGGTGCGCAACAACCAGGAATGACTGGGCAGGTAAAAGAGGATATTTTAAGTAGGTTTGGGGAATTGGGAATTGGCGTAAAAGCAGGCAAATTATCCTTTAACCCAAAACTTTTGAAAAAAGAAGAGTTTTTTAAGCATGACGCAATACTGGATTATTTTGATATTAATAAGAATGAAAAGCAGATTCACTTAACCGGAAGCTCTTTTGGATTTACCTATTGCCAAATCCCTGTTATATATCAACTTACTGGAAAATTAGGTGTGGAAGTGCTTTTTAAAGATGGATCAAAGGTGAATTTTGAAGATTCACAATTGGATGAATCCTTAAGTAAGCAAATTTTTGAAAGACAGGACACTATAAAACAAATACGTGTTGCCATCAACACACTTTAACTTAAATAATAGGGTGGCAGCATAGATTGGTTGAGCCAATAGTTATGTGCGGGCATTGCATAGTTAAGAGTACTATTAAAAGTTGAATATAGTAATCAATGAAAACAAATTATGTAGCAGGTTTCTTTGTGGTATTGATTATGCTATTAATAGGATGCATAGATCAAAATAGCAACAAGTTCATTGAACTCAAGGCTTCTGATATCTTGGGAAATCCAAAGCATAAAGCGTTTTCATATGGCGGATATAGAGGGAAAACCAGAGATGATGTTCCTACTGTGAAAGACCTAGAGGAGGATATGAAAATTTTGGCTGTAATGGGAGTTAAATTATTGCGTACCTATAACACCCAGCAATATGCTCATACTGCCAACTTATTAAAGGCCATTCGTAATTTAAAAAAGGAAGACCCAAATTTTGAAATGTACCTAATGTTAGGTACTTGGATAGAGTGTGAAGGTGCTTGGACGGGGAATGCAGACCATACCAAAGGGAATTCTGGCAATAATAAGGCAGAGATTGAAACAGCCTTTGCCATGGCCAAGGAAAATCCGGATATTGTTAAAATCATTGCCGTGGGAAACGAGGCTATGGTCAAATGGGCGGTAAACTATTATGTAACCCCTAAAGTTATCTTGGATTGGGTAAAACACTTACAGGAATTAAAGAAGCAGGGTGACCTCCCCAAAGACTTATGAATTACCAGTTCCGACAATTATGAATCTTGGGGGGGTGGTTCAGAAAATTATAGGACAGATGATTTAGCTGCCCTAATCGGGGCAGTAGATTTTGTTTCCTTGCATACCTATCCGTTTCACGATTCTCATTACAGTCCTTCCTTTTGGGCAGTTCCGGAAGAAGAAGAAAATTTGGGGGATTTGGAAAAAATAGAGAAGGCAATGGTCCGTGCTACCGAATATGCTAAATCCCAATATAATGGAGCTCTTGACTATATTAAAAGTTTAGGTTTCGCGAAACCTATCCATATTGGGGAAACAGGTTGGGCTACCAATGCAAGTACTTCTTACGGTCCCACAGGTTCGCATGCAGCGGATGAGTATAAGGAAAAACTGTTTTATGATGCTATGAGAGAATGGACAGATAGTGCTGGGATGACCTGTTTTTATTTTGAAGCTTTTGATGAGCAATGGAAGGATTCAGGTGATGTTATGGGGTCTGAGAATCTTTTTGGATTAATCAATCTTCAGGGACTGGCTAAATATGCTTTGTGGGGTTTGGTAGACAAAGGAGCTTTTAAAAACGTAACTAGAAATGGACTACCTATTACCAAGACCTATGGTGGAGATGCTTCGAAAATGTTGGCCAAATTATTGCCACCAAAACCACTTTCGGAAATAGGACTGTTGAAACGACTAAGATCAATACAAACCGTAATGCTGGGAATGCTGTAACGGAAGGCACCTATTTGGTCCTAAAAGAATCTGAAGAGGAAGAGGTTAATATGGATAAAAAAGTAACCTATCCCAACGCACCATTAAAATTAAATGTTTGGGAGGGTACCTGTGAAATGTCTCTGTCTCCAGAAGGTAAACTAACAATTAAAACCGGAACTGGCGATTGGTGGGGCGGTGCCTTAGAAATACAATCTAAAGGGGAAAATCTATCTAATTGCTATAAAGGACGCCTATTTTTTGATATTAAAGGAGATACCTCTTCTTCTTTTCAAATCGGTTTTCAAACAGGCATATTTTCTAATGGGAATCAGGTGAATAATGGAGTAACATTTGGTTATAATGGTTCATGCAAAGTTAGCGATAATTGGAAAACCTATTCCATTCCCATAACAGAGTTGAACAAAAAGGGCGATCTAGATAATGTTACAGCTATACTTTACCTACTTGGAAAAGAAAATTTTGATGGAAAAACAATAAGCCTTAAAAACATTTACTATACCAAGGAGTAATTAAAAAGTATAGGATTACGTTCCCGGACTTTGAGTAATACGCTAAACTAGAAATGGTTCAAGGCAAATGAATTTGCTTGTTGCTTAGTGAATTAATGAGGTAATTTATTTCTTAATACTCCGTAGGTAAAGGTACCTAATAAGGCTGCTCCAATAACTATTAACATGGTGAACACTCCAGTTCCCAAGAGAATGTACATGGGTCCTGGGCAAGCACCTGCAAGAGCCCAACCAAAACCAAATATGGTACCTCCCAATATGTAACGGGCAAAACTCTTGTCCTTTGGAGGCAAAAATATCTCATTTCCTTCAGTACTTTGAATTTTGAATTTTTTGATAAGCCAAACTCCTATGACACCCAAAAAGACAGCAGAACCAATAATACCGTACATGTGAAAAGATTGAAATTTGAACATTTCAAAAATACGATACCATGAAACAGCCTCAGATTTAACCAAGACAATACCGAAGAATAAACCGACTAATAAAAATTTAAGAAACTTCATATTTAAAATATAAGGGGTAAGATAAAATGGGTCATGATAAGTCCTCCAATAAAAAATCCGATAACAGCAATTAACGAAGGTAATTGAAGGTTGCTAAGACCAGTAATGGCATGTCCAGAGGTACAACCTCCTGCGTATCGTGTGCCGAAACCTACAAGAAAACCTCCAACAATCAAAATGGACAATCCTTTAATGCTTAAAACATTCTCCCAATTGTAAATTTCTGCAGGCAATAGTGTTTCACCAATATTATTGAATCCAAATTCACCTAAATCGGATATAGTTTCACTACTTAAAGCGATTACAGAATTGTCTGAAAGGAATTCAGCAGCTATGAAACCACCAATTATTGCGCCTAGCACTACGGTAAGGTTCCAGCGTTGTGCCTTCCAGTCGAACCTGAAGAAATCTGAATATTTTCCTGCCCCACCTATAGTGCATAGTGTCCTTAGGTTGGAGGACATTCCAAACGTTTTGCCAAAATAGATTAGCAATAACATGATTAAGGCTATAAGTGGCCCAGAAACATACCAAGGCCATGGTTGTAAAATGAAATCCATAGATGAAATAATTTGTACAAATATAAGTGGAAATTCAGAAGGACTATGTTATAATGGTTAGACAAGGAAAATATTCTTTTGCTGGATGTTCATGTATGTTTTATTGAAGAGTATGACCATTGTCATTTGAAGATTCCAAGAAAGCCAATAGATTTAAAGTTCTAAAACATACTGTAATGAAGACTATCTTTTATGCCACAGACCGTACTGTGAATTCTGCACCGGCACTGCGATATGCCTATGAATTAAGCTCAAGGTTAGGGACACAACTAGTCGTTTTCAATACCCACAAAATGGAACCCATAAGGGTTATGGTTTCAAGACCTCCAGAGCAAATAGAATATCATGTAATAAAAGAGCAAAAGGAAATTTTAAAAAGCTACTGTGCTAAACACTTAAAAGGTGGATTGGAAGGTAAGAATATAATATTTCACGTGGTTGCAAATGATTCTGTAACAGCAGGGATTAAAGAAAATTCTAAAAACCTCTCAGCAGATATTGTGATTATTGGAAGAAAGGATAAACATACAGATCGGGGTTTATTTGTTGGAGATATTGGCAAAAGTTTGGTAGAAAATTTATCCTGTCCTTTATTAATTGTCCCTAATTCTGGCGCTAAGCCTATTAGTAAGATTTTATATGCTACAGATTTTATGGAATTTGATATTGAGGCGATTAAGAAATTAGTTCCTATAGCGGAGGCTATGAATGCAAAAGTTCATCTTATTCATATTTCCACTGAAAAGGAATATGCAGGAAAGGAACAGATGGAATGGTTTAAGGATATGTTGCAAGATCAAGTAGAAGGAGAAAATTTGAATTTTAAACTGATTTTTTCCGATACCATAGATAGGGAATTAAAAAATCAAGTGGAGCAGATAGGGGCAGATTTGTTAGTTCTTTTGCATCGTGAAGAGAAAGGATTTTTGAACAAAATGTTTCATACTAGTATGGTGAAAAAACTAGAAGGCCATATAACTATACCACTTATGAGTTTCAATACATTAAATCTGTGAGGTGGTAATTTCAAGAATTAACCCACCCAAAAACATATTTTAGTGGAATTTTTTCGTAGGATAATACTTAATATACTTATCAAAAAGAGTTCCTTCCTTTCTTAAAAATAGCTCATTTTAAAATAGTATACCAATTGCAATCATTCTACATATTTCGGTACATTTGTAGTCCATACGATGGTATAGCTTCATTGTGTAAATGAATATACATATGATCTCAAAAGGTATTTTTCTGATAATTGTTGGGGCTATAATAGCTTTCATAGCCTACAGGATGTTAGAAAAAAATAATTCTAATATGGCGATAAATGAGCTTGGAGTATCAAAAAAACTACGATTTAAAGGGTATTTTGGAAAATTTTTTGGACTTGTTGGGGTTTTGGTATTCTATTTGGGTGTGCTTTTACTTATTTTGCGTTACTCCATCTCTTGATAAAGCGTACATCTACATCAGTAGTTTTTAACTGATCAATCCATGTAAAACAATTTCGGATAATTTTGAGCAAGCTCAGTTTTCCACACTAAAAGTACCACGTCGGTTGCCTTGGATACTCGAGTAATCTGGCTATGACACGATTACTAAAGGTGTGCCATAAAGCTCCGCTTAGAAAATAGCACAAACAAAAAAACGCTCAAGCAAGCTTGGCGTTTTCTCTTATTGAACTATTTATTCGTGACCTCGACTGGATTCAAACCAGTAACCTTCTGAGCCGTAATCAGATGCGCTATTCAGTTGCGCCACGAGGCCTTTTTAGCGATTTCCACGCTAACGGGCTGCAAATGCTATTAAATATAGTATTTCTAACTCCTTATTTATTATTAAATTATTGTTTATATTTATTCCGTTATGATTATGGTGGTAAACATGGTCGTAAACATTTATAATTTATTTATATGACAATAAACTTGAAATTAATCAAGAGACCATTAAAGGACGGAACATGTAATATTGTTTTTGATATTTTAGATGGAAGAAGTTATAGGAAAAAAATCCTTACGGGAATTACAATTGAACCTAAGCATTGGGACGAAAAAAAAGGTAGAGTAAAAGCTTCTTATGCAAATGCAATTATTTTAAATAAGGCTCTTGAAGAATTTAGGATTAAGGTAAATACTTGCGAAGACAAATATCAAACCAAACAGTTTAGTAGACAGGAGGTAGTCTCTTTTTTAGAGGGAAAGGTGGGTTTTGATAGTGTGGATGAATACATTGAAACAGAAATAAAAGAAAGTCGATCTGGCGCTACTTATATTGATTACAGGACTGCTATTAATTCATTGAAATATTATACAGATATTAAAGACAAACTTCTTTTTCATGAGGTTAATTATGGTTTGTTGGATAGATATAAACGTAACTTTTTGAAAAGTGGAAAAAGAGCAACATCATATAATTCAAACCTTACCAAGATTAGGGCGATAATGAATGATGCATATAATAAGGGTTTTATATTTGAAAAATTTGAACTTCCTAAAGGTTTGAGAATGGCTTCAAGAAGAAGTGAAATAAGAACCTGTACAACCGAAGACTTTAAGGAGGCAATACTAAAAGTTAAGAGTATTTATGAATGGCAGGCATTGGGTTTTTATTTGTTAATGTTTTGTACAAGGGGAATGTATCCTTCGGATATTGTAAATTTTAAAATGGCAAATTTTGACGGTATTAATGACATGTCGAAATTCTGCGATTCTAAAAACAAATATCTCGTACATAGGAGGGCTAAAACCAAGAATAGGGGTAATGACGATATGTGGATTATGATAGATGATTATCCTACATATAAACTTCTTAAAACCCTTAAATATTCAATTATTTTCACTCACTACAAATCTAAACCTGAAATAATTCCTTCTTTTGATGATGAGATAGCCATATTCAAATATGATGTTGATACGCAGTATGATGTACATGGTAATGTATGGGATATATATAAAAAGAAAGTTTCTAGGTTGTTAGGATATTCTTATAAAACGGCTAGAAAGACCTTTAATACCTATGCATTGGAGTTAAGTGTAAGTGATACAATAAGAAGGGTTTTATTGGGTCATACAGATGACTCTATGCTTGCACACTATGACAACCTTAACACTAAAAAGTTTGTAAAGCAAGTAGAAAATGCACATAAAAAGGTTTTAAGGGATTTTAAAGCATCAGAGTTAATGGAGCTGTTATTAGAGAAAATAAAAGCTTTAGAAGTGCCAGATTTCATCTATAATGATGATTTGTTTATGGATGAAAAAGGATTTTGGGAAGAAGTTCATAAAGCTTTAAAAATTAAATAAATAGTAGGTATTTGCGTTAATAAGTTTGTTTTTCATTATGCGTGAACGGTGTTATATTAGTGGTATCGCAAGATGGTGCAAGACTTTAACTCCCTAATAAAATGGATGGTTATTGGATCAGATAAAATAAGACTGCTTAGATACTGCCTCTGTCATTTCCCTTTATATCTTTCGATGCACCCAACAGAACTACAGACTAACCAGCAAACTGCCCAACAATCCCTTTGGCAAGGTAATTAAAGATATAAGGAGGGTGCTAAATTAGTCCATGAATTAGCTACATAAGTTTGTATAGGTCTATACAAGTTTAGCAATAGAGTATTTACTATCTTCATATCTTCAACCAAACAAACTTTAAAACAATAGACCAATTTCGACTAAAGCATCAATATTATCTCTATTATCAAATAGATTGTAAATAAAAAATACACCACACCCAAGATGAGCATAACTTTATTTACGGATAATTTATATTTATCCTTAGGTTTAAATATCATCAACATTAATCAAAAGAGAATCCAGTGAATACTCTAAAGATGAAGGCATACAATACTACTGCAAACATAATAAAGCTGAATATGGCAAATCCTTTAAAATAGTTTCGGACAAAGAAATTCTCTATACTTTTAAAACTTTCTGAATAGGTATTTCTGATGAGTAGTAATGTTTTCATATTTCGATTATTAAAATTACTAGAGTAAAAGTAATATTCTACTGCGCTGATTATTAAATATTTAGTTAAAGTTGTGGATAATTCCGTTCAATGTTATTAGGGATACACATTATCGAAATTATCTACCCTTAAAAGATTCTTTTTGTTTCAAGGGGGTAGTGATAAGGTAAAATTCGACGATCTTTTAAATTAAAAAAAAATAAAAAAGATACTTTTCAGTAGTGGTTTTCTTAGGGTTGCCTAGAAACGACGAATCCACCAGTAAAACAATGGGTATTTGTAGCGACGCATGAACACGATCCTATAATACCAGTACCAAAATTTTGAATAATCAAGATTTTTTCAAGTTTTCAGCACGTATAAAAAAGGAAAATCAAAACAATACGCGCGCGCGAATGACCAATTACCGAACCTGTATGTAAAGAAGGTTTGAGTAACTGCCTTAAATTATTCAGTAATCAATCTTTAACTATTATACCAATTGCCCTTTTGGATATAATCCATAATTTTGGATAAATTCCAAGTTATGATACCTAGTGAGAAGGTGAATATTAGTATAGTAGATATAAAACTATACATACAAGAGTCCATAGAGAGTAGGGTTAGGTTCTGTGTCAATAACTATGGGGGCAGTTATGCATGGGTAGAGAATGGTGTATACAGTGTAAAGAAGCAGGGGTTTACAAGAGGGGTACACAAGAACCCAGAGGCAATCTTATCTATACTTACCCAGTTGGTAAAAAGGTATCAGAACTTTGAGTATAAAGGGTATATCTACACATACTCTGGAGGGTGGAATAGGTTTAAAGGGCAGACAGATCTTTAAGGTTAGCAAAACTCTACGCACGAAGGGGAAAGTTTTAATAACAATTAATAAAACATAAAAACTCCCCAAATAAATGAGGAGTCTTGTTATTTGTTAATTTTAATACAGCCCTATGGTTTACAATTTGTAAAGTTAGGTTTAGGTAGTGTCCAATTATTAGTTATTGAAGTACTAGATATTATAGAAAGATTAAATTTACCACATATAGTAACACTGCTCACATCCCAACCACTTAAATCTTGATTAAATGAAAATACACGACTAAACATTTCAAACATATTCGTTACTTTGCTCACATTCCAATTACTTATATTTCGATTAAATGATGCTGCATTGGCGAACATAAACTGCATAAAGGTTACCTCGCTCACATTCCAATTACTTATATCTCCGTTAAATAAAGTTGCGTTGTTAAACATAGCACTCATGCCCGTTACATTACTTACATTCCAATTACTTATATCTCCGTTAAATAAAGTTGCGTTGTTAAACATAGCACTCATGCCCGTTACATTACTTACATTCCAATTACTTATATCTCCGTTAAATAAAGTTGCGTTGTTAAACAATCCTGACATATCCGTTACATTACTTACATCCCAACCACTTAAATCTTGATCAAATGCTCTTGCACCGCTAAACAATCCTGACATATTCGTTACATTGCTCACATTCCAATTACTTATATTTCGATTAAATGATGTTGCACCGCTAAACAATCCTGACATATTCGTTACATTACTTACATCCCAACCACTTAAATCTTGATCAAATGCTCTTGCAGCTATAAACATAAAAGACATATTCGTTACATTGCTCACATTCCAATTACTTATATCTCCGTTAAATAAAGTTGCGTTGTTAAACATACCATTCATACTCGTTACATTACTTACATCCCAACCATTTATATCTTGATTAAATGATGTTGCACCGCTAAACAATCCTGACATATTCGTTACATTACTTACATCCCAACCATTTATATCTTGATTAAATGATGTTGCACCGCTAAACAATCCTGACATATTCGTTACATTGGAAGTACACCATTTACTGATATGACCATATTTCTCTTCTGCATCTGGTTGGTTAGTGATCCAAAATTGTACAGCTTCGCGAATATTACCATCTGTAAGAGTACAACTAACGCATGAATTATCTTCTGAAAATGCCGTATCATCACAATCTATCTCAGAACATGGGTTTTCTTTATCATAAAAACCATCACCATCTCTATCTACGGCATCGCCGTGTGCTATGTGCGTATCTAAAGCAGATTCACCTATAACAATTGCGCCTGCATTTCCGTGACATACAGATACCTTAACACCTCCTTGTGAGAAAATACCTGAAATAGTTTCTTCCACAGCAACACTTTCCTTTGAACATGATGCAAGCACTAAAATGCCAACAAATAAAATAATTAATTTTTTCATAAAAATATGGGTTTATAAAAAGTCTTTTTTTAATCAACCCGTTTTTTATTTGAGATGAAATTTCTGGAAACTTTTTGTTAGAGAGCCGCAAGTATACTTCGCACGAACTGTTATAACGACTAAAAACTCTTTAAAAACGTTTAATAGTTTATGAATATCGTTAAACTGCTACATTACTCAAAACTTTCATATTAATTGTTACGCAATAGACAAGTTCTTTGTTGAGGTAGTTTATGATTCTGAACATAACACTATTACACAGGCGATACTCTTACTCTAGTAATTGGTCTTAATAGTTATACCTGCAATAGTTCGTCTTATATGGTGGTTTTTGTCTGAGTTAAGTTAAGATTGTTCAGCTAATAGGTGTTATAAATTGAACAAATATTGCAAGGATTAGAAAAAGAAGAAAAAGAAACGAAGTAGAAATAGGAAAGGTTCTGTATAAATGGGTAGTGAAAAATGTTTGATTTCGTAAAATTGGATAACTCTAAAAGTTCAGATTGCATTTTACGTCAATCTGTTTGGGAGTTCAATTAATAGCTATATCAATCCATCTTTTATCATTTTACTAATTTTCTGTGAAGTTCCTGTGCTGATTTCTGCTAATTTGGAAGCTGTTCTCACACTTGTACCTGTCTTTAATAATTTAAAGCACTTAGCATTTCCTTTTTTACTTAAAAACTGTTCAATAGTTTCAGCTGGCTTTCCTCCATTAGTGTTATAAGCACCTCTCTTTTTAGCTTCAGCAATACCCTCAGCTTGTCTTTCCTTTATGCGGTTTAATTCAAACTCGCTAAGTGTGGCAAGAATGTTTATAATCAATTTAGAGACAGGGTTCTCCTTACCGTTAATCAAGGTTTGCAATCCTTCCTTTTCAGATACAACGTTTACTCCTAAATCAGTCAGCTCTTGTATTGTCTGCATGATGTCTAAAGTATTTCTACCAAGTCTATCTATACTCTGGACATGTAAGGCATCTAGGTTACGCTCCTGAGCCATTTCAAGGACGATAGAACCCTTTTCTCTTTCCCTAAACGGTATTGAGCCAGAGCATTTATCTGATAGCATAGGCATGTCTTCATTTAGTTGCCTGGCATCGTTCTGTTCTGTTGTACTTACTCTTGTGTATTTAAGAGTTCTGGAATTGTTTGTAGCATACATCTTCTAATATTTTAAGGTTATGATACAAATATAGTGTTCATTTTTAACATGTATCAATTTAACAAGACTAAAGTCAATAAAAACTTGATATTTTATGTGTTAATTCTAGGTATACTTAGAAAGTGGCACAATTTTATTTAAATCATCTAATAAATTCTATTTCTTATTATTAGGATTGAATCAAAAATTCAATTTAAAAGAAATAAGCCTGTCGGAGTATATAAGATAATATTCTATATTAGTGTATTATGCATTTGGTTTGCTATGTCGATTACGGAAAACCATAATTATTTGAAGTGTCAATGATTTATTTTTATAAATAAAATATAATTAATAGTATGGGCTTATTTACAGATAAAGAGTTGAATGATGAGCAGTCAAAAATATTAAATGACATTCTTCCTGAGAGGTTTAGAAAGAAGATTTGGAAAGAAAGTGATTTTAAGGGTGTAGATGGTAGTATATATAATAGATATAGTGACTATGTTTTATCCTTAGGTCGGGAAGTAATAAAATTAAATAAAGATCTAAAAGAGTTAGAAGAAAGTACGTCACATGTTATAGCCAACAATGTGAAGATATTTAATACTGAATTGTACGAAGCTAAACCTTTAGGAATGGTTGATATTGGAGTAGTAGAGCAATTTTCCGCTCCTACAACAGGGGATAGGTTTTCTGGAGGTGCAATTGGATATGCTATAGAAAAGACAATAGATGATGCTCATGCTAAAAGCAATAGTCAGGAGGGTGCAGTTAATAGAGCTAAATTTAAACTAATCCAGAAGGCAAGGGCTATTTACCCAAATTGTAATATGCTCTTCAAGTATGAGGTTGACTTTAGAGAACTTGGTTCATCTGGAAATGTATTTATTTATATGAGGGCAACTGCTTGTATAGGAGAAAATGACCAAATAGAGAAGGCATTAAAGAAAACTGACAATGAAATTATTGATCTGATTAGAAAAATTTCAGCTATGGAATTAGAAGCAGAAACATTAACTAGTAATAAAGGCAAGATACCACAGAGTAAGAGCCAAATAGAGAAACTGCTATAAAAGTAAAGTGGCGCTCTAGATACATTACCATTTAAAGAATGAAAATAAATTTGTGGTATTTATTTATAAATATATACTATCCATTAAAACCTATGAATCTGATAAATGCAATTAAGCCAATGTTATTTATAATACTTTCTTTAGGTATTTTAAGTTCATGCAATACAAGTCCAAATACTATTTCTTCACGTAGCCTAAATAAGGCAGACGGAATTTACAAATACAAGGAAAAACCTTTTTCAGGTAGAGTATTGGATACAACGAAATCTGGAAGAGTTGAACTGACGTTTAAATGTATTAACGGTAAAATAGATGGTGAGTATCTGGAGTATTATTATGGTAACGGAAATTTAAAAGAAAAGAATACATACGAAAAAGGAAAAAAAACAGGTCCTTACA
Organism: Sediminicola arcticus; assembly: GCF_040566695.1. Classification (NCBI taxonomy): domain Bacteria; kingdom Pseudomonadati; phylum Bacteroidota; class Flavobacteriia; order Flavobacteriales; family Flavobacteriaceae; genus Sediminicola; species Sediminicola arcticus. Next base: position 343,437 of record NZ_JBEXAE010000002.1, read on the forward strand.
AGAAATTTACAGAAAATGGAGAGGTATTAATATCAGGTAACTTTCTAGGATACAAAAAGAATGATGAATGGTTAGAGTACTATTCCAATGGGAATCAAAAACAAGTTGGGCATTACATAGATGGTATGCAAACTGGTGAATGGAAGTACTTTTACGATAATGGCAAATTAAGAGCTGAAGGGAATTACAAAAATGGGGATGGGTCAAATTTTGGAACAATAGGAATTCCAATAAATGGTAGATTCGGGATCTGGAAATTTTATTTTGAAGATTCAGGTAAAATTGAATCTGAACGTGAATTTAAAAATGGATTATTAGATGGGAAATTCACACAATATTATTCAAATGGTCAAGTTAAGTTCAAAGGGACTTTTAAAGACCATAAAGAGAATGGTATTATAGAAGTTTATGACGAATATGGAATATTGAATTATAATGCAATGTTTGAAAATGGAGTATTAATTGAAAGGAAGCATTGATTTTAGTAAACTAAAAACTTATATGAGTAATTCTATTTACTGGTATACTTTTTATAATTCCTGCAATTGGTTAGGAGATACCAAAATTTTGAACATAGTGGTTATATATACACTTACTCTGGAGGTTGGAACAGGTATAAAGGACAAACAGAATTATGACTAAAGACGAATTAAAAGAGTTAGCGTATGAGTATGAACTTACACGTGAAAATATATCTGAAATTTTAGGAGCATCTATACATACAGTCAATTCTTGGTTTGAGGGTAGAAGAAATATTTCCAGAATAAAGGCGAGACATCTGAAGGAGTATGTTGAAGGAAGCAAAGGAACTTTTATAATTACCTCTAAGGAGATAAAAATACAACGACAAAAACTTGGTTTAAGTCAATCAGAATTAGCTGATTGTATTGGAGTAACCATTAGAACAGTACAAAATTACGAAGCAGGTGAAACTATTCCTAAAAGTAAATACTCAAGTTTGCAAAGAACTTTATTCAAAGAAGTGGAAAATTCCACCTTTAATAAAGATGAAAACCAAGACAAAAGTATTAGTTCACAATTAGAAAATATACAAGATGCTTTGAATCAAATTGTACTGGATATTAATTCGATTAAAATCAGGCTTAATAAATTGGAGGTTGCCAATAAAAGTTAGATTAGAATTTAAAGGACAAACGGAATTATAAAAAATCAAGAGTAATATACAACTCTTAAAAACCCTTTTTTTAAATAACAGATAACATCTATTTATCTATCTATCTTTCTGTCTTTCTGTTTATTTGTTTTTTTATCTATCTATCTATCTATCTATCTATCTATCTATCTATAGCATTGCATTCGCTATGCGTTCGCATAAGGTTAGTATTTATGAAAACATATGCGCTATACTATGTTTAATGAATAAATAGTAAAGGATTTATGAGGCTCTGTTATATTTCATTTTTTCTTTTTCAACTTGCTCATCTATAAAGGAGTAGTTGAAACTATCCAATGAACCGTTTTTATCTGTGAAATAACTAATCCATTTTTTTCTTAGGGCATCTTCGTCAAATCCTTCATTAGTAATTACAGAATTTTCAATTTCGTTAGTTGGTTTTTTAGTTTCATCTTTTTTCCATCGCTTATTGGCACTTTCTTTAGCCTTCTCAGACTTACCCTTAATGGTATCTAATTGCTCTATAACTCTATTCGATATTATATACTCATCATCAGTAATAAATAGACCGAAATCGTTTATAATGGCTGATGTTAATTCTTTAGGTGCATTTAGTGTAAAACTAAGCCGTTCTAGGTCATTCTCTATTTTACCTTCATTAGTGTGCATCATTTCAATTATACGCCAATATATTCCATAACCTTCATACCCTTTCTTGTAGATAAGGTGTTGTATCTTGGTATCATTAAACGCATTAAAGTCATGGTTGAAATACTGATTTTTAAATTTGCTCATATCTTTATTATTTAATATTTATTTATATATAATTTTCTTGGTAATAGCTTCATTTGAGGTTAATTCTGAAAGCCTAAATTCATAGGCTAATAGCATTGTGTTATAATAAGATTCTAATTTTCCCTCGTGTATTAGGTCGTTCAGATGAAGACTAAACTCTTGTACATCAATTTTCGTTATTGTGAAGTAGTGCTTGCCTTCATTGATTTGGATATGGTAGGCTGGTTTTATTATTCCTTGTGATTGTTTAACCCATTTGAGAATTTCGCTGTATTGGTCATTAACATGTCTGCTAAGGGTGAATGAGTGGAAATCAGAAGTTCTCACCCTCAAAGACACGCCATATACATTTTCCTTTATTGTTGCATAAATATCTATTCCACATGCTTGGTCAACAATGGTTCTTGTAGCAGACTCAATATAATCGGAATCTAGAATTTGTTTGATATAGAAATCGTATTTCGCTATATACTTTTCTTCCATTGCAAATCCATCAGAATAATCAATATTTAGTCCACCTCGATTTAGCACAAGAGAATTGTTACAATCAATACAATAACCCAATACAGATCATTAATTATTACTTCCTTATTGTTCATTACCTGAAAGAATTGTAGATATAAAATAGGTTAGGCTCAAATTTATTCGAGTACCTATCGAAATATATAGGAGAAGGGGAGAAGGAGGACTGAACATGAAATGGTATTGACCTCAAACCATTATCTTCGGCTACACCTACTAGATTCAGCATACTCTCAGCTAATTCTAGTCTAGCAATTTGTTCTTTAGTGGTCGCATATTTAGTGAAGTCTTCTTTTACAGGTTCTAATATGTCCTTTTGAGGGTAATGTTTAGCGCTTAAAGACTTGATTTTCTCTAAGTTTATGTCCATTAAGCCAGCTAATTTTAAGCCATTTAAACTAAGGGTATTTTCCTTCTTATACTTATCCTCTATTAAACCATAAACGTTCGGCATGAGGTCGCTAAACAGCTCTGATGGGATATTAGTTTCATTACCTAGAACGCTTTTAATCTCTTGTATTATTTGCTCTTCAAGGTGTAGTTTGTCCTTATAAGATTGCATTGCGGAATTGAATGCTGTGTCATCAAATTTAATAGCTCTTTTCTCGTTCTCTTTTACTTTAATTTCTCTAGTCATTATATAATTATTTATTTAGTTATTTATTTAATTTTTCAGTTCGGTATGATACTGTTCGATATTAAAAACTTGTAAATGGTTTTTTAAAACCATTCGCAGAAATGTGCTAATAGTTGTACTATGTTTAACAGTAGTTGCAAGTCCGCACATGCGTCTAATCTTGGATATTTCTCCTTTACTAAGTTTTACCTCAATGACTATTTCAGGTTCTTTCTTTTCCCCTTTCATTTTTAGTATTTCTGAAGGTTTCTTAACACGATCTGACGCATCAAACTTGATGGGGTCATGTATAGTTCATCAGCCTTCTTGTAGATTTTCAGTTTGTCTTCTGTAGTAATTCGGATTGATACATTTTCTTTTAGTGAGTCCATATAAGTAGATTTTAGTTATTACTTATAGTTATAACTTGATTCGTCTTTATCTGTTCCATTTTAAGGCGATTACCATCAAAAAGTTATTAACGTTCCTAATTGACAATAGAGAATGAATTATAAGAGTTGGTTATATGTTGAGGTGAGATATGTCTTGATTACTAAGGGAGTAGAAGATATTTACATTTCCTTAAATATACCTATTGGTATATTAATATCTTGAAAAAGTTCTGATTTAATGGGAAAATATCCCTCGAATTGTGTTAAAAAGTGCAGTATGTTGTAAACGTGGTCGTAAACATTGGGCATAAAAAAAGGAGCTACTTTCATAGTAACTCCTTGATATTCAGTGGTGACCTCGACTGGATTCAAACCAGTAACCTTCTGAGCCGTAATCAGATGCGCTATTCAGTTGCGCCACGAGGCCTTTTTGGCGATTTCCGAACTAACGGGCTGCAAATATATTTCTTTTTGAATTTACAGCAAAGAACTATTGTAAAAAGTAATGAAAATAAGATGATTTCATGGATTTGGACTGATCTAGAACAATACTTTTCTGAGAATATGTGTTAAAAAAGACAGCTAACCACCTATTTTTGTGGTAAATCCTTAATGACGACATGTGGCGTAAGGTCGAAAATAGTATATCGTAAAAATGGGGGATTTTAATTAACAACCAACTCGTGAAAAACTTAACACTAAAGGATCTCTCTAAGATTTTAAACTTATCTCCATCTACTGTATCAAAGGCGTTGAACAATAGTCCAGAAATTAGTGATATCACTAAAAAAAGAGTAAAGGAGGTGGCTTTGGAATATAAATACAGACCAAATTCATTGGGACTTAGCCTTAAAAAGGGCCGAACCAAAACCATAGGAGTTATTATTCCAAGTGTTTTAGATCGGTTTTCTGCTAAGTTATTTATAGGAATAGAAAAGGTTGCTCATATATACGGGTACAATGCGATCTTGTGTACTTCTAATTATAGTGTACAACGCGAAGATGAGAATTTGAATTTCTTAAGTGATAAGGGCATTGACGGAATTATTATTTCCTTGACAGATGAAACTATTGTACAAGAGAAATACGAACATATAACAAGGGTTATCAATTCGGGTATGCCGGTTGTGCTCACTAATAAGGTTCCAAATGAATTAAATGCCCATAAGGTTAGTATTGACTTCTACAAGGAGGCTTATAATTCCATCAAGAATATAAAATTGTCTAAAAATGACAAAGTTTTGATAGTGGATTCTTTTTCAGATGCCATTTATTTTGATAAAAGGAAAAAAGGAATTTTAGACGCCCTAAACACTGAGCATCAATTTAAGGATGTGGAATTATTGAAATCTAACGGAGAAGAAACTTTTGTCAAGGATGTGGTAAGCAAGATTAAAATGAAAAGGATAAATGTTTTGATCATATCCAATCAGTATTTATTGGAAACCATCATTGACGATATGGAAGTGCGTAAAGATTTGGAAACCGGTCATGTGTGTGTATATGGTTATTCTAATCAGAAATCTTCTTTTGAAAATATCAAAGGTGTTACAGCTATTTCTCAGCGCGGTAAGTTTCTCGGGGAACAGTCGGCTCAATTACTAATTTCCCAATTGGAAGGGAATGTGGAAGATACCTTAAAGGCAATTCGTATTGATAGTATACAGAAGAGGTTATATTGAGAGCCTAATCTAAGGATTGAAGTGTCACATAGTAGCGCCATCCAATAATTGCCATTTGTGCTTTGGTGGCTTTAGAAAGATCTAATTGCTTTTTTGAAAAGGACGGAAAGAGTAGTTGGTTCACTTTGGCCAACAATTTAAAGAATATTTTTTTCATCGCTATTTTTTCCAAATATAGTAGATATGTACTAATAAAAAGGATGCCTTTCCACTCCTTTCTTTTTAAATGGGTTTATGGTATTGACTTTAAGCTAATATCATAATTAATGACATGAGGACAAATACCAGAATTTCAGCAAGAATGATCATAGTTCTTCGTTTTTAATGTTAGTAGATTGGATTACAGTGATCGATTATTGACTCAGTATACAACAATACAATTCACATTTCCAAGTCGTGGTCTACGATTTAATATATTTGCATATGAATATATTACTAAATAAATATAATCTATTTTAGATTTTCAGCTTGTATCTTATTAAAGGTTTTATATTTTAATTTAAAAAGGCTCAGATGTTGTAATGTGTAAAAGCTGAAGGGGGATTTGTGCTCCTTTTTTATGTTGCCTAGGGAACTTTGATGCTGAAAGATATTAAAAAATATACTTGTATCATTTTCTTTCAAAAAAAATCGCTCCCTTTAGGAGCGATTTTAACAAAATGCAATCTTGCTCATTGTTTCTTTTTGGTTGTAATTTTAATGAAGGTCGCCTTATTTGTCGTTCCCAGCTTTTCGTTATCTTTTGCATTTTTTAAAATGTCAACTGATACAATATCATCTGGGGATAGCTTGTTCATTTCTTCTCTTGTAGATTCCTTACCGTTTATCATTATTTTGATATTCTTCTCATCATCTGCGGTATTCATCATGGAGGAGTGGATTAATTCCTCTTCATTTTCGTCATTCATTTCCTTGTGTATATCCTTTACAATAAAAACAGATTTCTTTTTGTTGTTATGGTGGTCCATATGCAATATCATTTGATCTGATTCTTTGCCCATCTTCATTTTTTCAAAATCTTCATTGGAAATTGTTTTCCCATTGACCTCAATTGTTTTTTTACCGTCTACTTCTTTAATGATTATTTTATTAGTTGTATCATTAAAGGATTCTATCCAAATAGTATCATCCCCATTTCCCTTCTTTATTTTTTTAATGATAATTTCTTGTTCTACCCCTTCCTTTTTCATTTCTTCAAATTCATCCATGGTAACTCTATCGCCATTTACTATAATTGTTTCTTCATCGTTTTCATTAAGAATTACAATGTGCTTTTTCTCCTTTTTATAAGTATTGGTGCGAGCTAGATCTTCATTTGCCCGATCAATTTTAGTGCTTATAATCATCCTCTCTATATTGGAGCGTATTTCCGAAGGGCCATAAGGCATCTCATGATCTCCCGAAACAATGAACATACCACCTCCAGTATTGGTACCAAAAAGTATTGGTTCTATCCCATTCTCCTCACTGTAACTAGCTCTGACCATCCCATTGGTCTTGTGCTGGTATTCAATTGTTATAGCGGAAATGTACCCAGCCTCGTTTCTTTTGAGGCCATTGTATTTTAAGGTTCCCATTTGGGTAGATTTTATCTGTTTCTTTAGTTCTTCCAGTTCTGCTTTGGTTCGTTCTTTTATGATGGTATAGACCACTTCCTCTGGATCTAATTCTACAGAAGTTTGTATGTTGTACTGTGCAACGGTCTTGACATTGAAAAGGAAAATAAAGCCAATGATCATAGGAAGGACAGTGGCAAATTTCCACACTTGTTTTTTGTTTGATTTTACTTTGTTTAACATGACGATTCGTTTTTTGATTAATGAATTAAAAAAGGGATTTACAATGGAGAATTGCTGACTTCCCAAACTTGTTTTTAGAAGGAGATATTGATAACTCTTCTTATTTTGATTTATTTCTGCGGTTTGATGGTCTGCAATAAATTCTAAATTTTGTTCCATATATGATTTATAGAGCCAAATGAATGGGTTGAACCATAGGAAGATTGATACTAATTGCATGAAAAGAATATCTAGGGAATGTAAGCCCAAGACATGGACTTTTTCGTGGGTTATAATACTACAAAGTTCCTCTTCTGAATAGGGCTTTTTGTAGAGAACAATGTATTTGAAAAATGAAAATGGCGCTATGTTCTTTTTTGTCTCCACCATGATATAACCTTCTGTATTTGAAGTAGTACTCTCATAAACTAATTTTCTTAATGATAATAACTGTATGATTAATCGGACAGTTAATACGAGACAACCTATTACGTACATTAGAAGTACTAGCCAGAACCATTTAATAGGCTCCGGAAGTTCATGCGGAGGTAGTGCTGTGTTTAAAGAAGCTACATTGAGAACTATCGGTGAATTTATCCAGATTATTTTGGTGTAGGTAACAAAAGGCAATACTAAAGCTAATAGAAGTCCGAAGAGTAAAAAAATGCGATTCAACTTAAATGTAGTTTCTTTCTGAAGTAGCACAGAATAGCTTAAGACAAATAAAAGGATTACCCCTGACGATTTTAATAGGTATATTATAAATATTTCCATGTCATTTGTTCTTTTCGATAAGATTGATAATTTCTTTCAATTCCTCAACAGATATTTTATCCTCTTTCGCAAAGAAGGAAACCATACTTTTATATGAATTGTCATAATAATCTGCCAATGTTGAATTGATGTACTTTTTGCGATAATCTTCCTTGGTAATTATTGGATAATACCTGTGGGTGTTTCCAAAAGCCTCGTGGGATACATAGTTCTTATCTTCTAAATTGCGAACAATGGTTGATAATGTATTATAATGGGGCTGATCCTCTTTTATTTCGGCCATAATTTCCTTTACAAAGGCCTTTTTTAATTGCCATAGGATTTTCATGATTTCCTCTTCCTTATTGGTTAGCTTTTGCATCACTTTTATTGTTTATACCAAACCTAAAACTAAAATAGTAGTTATACAACTAAATTAGTAGTTATTTAACTAAAAACATAGTAGGATGAAAATGGGTGAGTTGTTCCCAAGCGTGTTTTGAATTGGTATTCTTCTTCTATATTTACAAGAAAAAATAGTAATGGAGAATATCTTATTCGTTATCACTGGGTTGGTATTTTTAATCTTGGGAGGTAATTGGTTGTTAAAAGCAGCTGTAGCACTTTCATTGAGACTCAATATTCCTAAAATTGTGGTAGGGATGACTGTAGTTTCTTTTGCTACTTCTGCTCCAGAATTAATTGTTAGTATCAATGCCGCATTGGATGGATTTCCAGATCTGGCTCTAGGTAATGTGGTCGGCTCCAATATTGCAAATCTGGGACTTGTGTTGGCGATAACCATTATTCTTGGACCTATTGAGGTTCGTAAAGACTTTTACACGACCAATTGGCCTGTTATGATGTTGGCTTCGTTGATATTTTTTGTATTTATTTACTTTGATGGACGGTTACACCAAAGCGAGGGGATTGCCATGGTGGTAGTCTTGTTCTTGTTCCTGGTTTATTTGTTGAGATTTCAGAAAACAGCAGTAGTAGATGAAATGCCAGAGGATGATGTTCAATTGCCGCTATATAAAACGGTATTGTATATGGGACTTGGAGGAGTCGGACTTTGGGGCGGCTCCGAGTTGTTGATCAATGGTGCCGTAGGATTAGCATCTTATTACGGGGTTAGTGATAGGATAGTGGCAGTAACCATAGTTTCTGTAGGTACTAGTATTCCGGAATTGGCCGCCTCGGTGATTGCGGTATTAAAAAAGGAAAAGGCGATATCCCTTGGTAACCTAATTGGTTCAAATATTTTTAATCTATTGGCCGTTTTAGGGATAACGGCAATTATCACTCCAATTACAGTCATGGATCAGGGTTTATTAAATAGCGATATCTTTTGGATGTTGGGTATATCATTTCTCATTCTTCCATTGGTATTTTTCCCGAAAGGACTCCGCTTGGGATGGCGTGACGGCTTGGTGCTCTTGGTATTTTACCTGGCCTTTATTTACCATACAATATCATAAAAGAGCCCATGGAATTCCAGAGGCTCTTTTGGGTGATAAAACAATTAATTTATTTTGGTGGGTTTAAACTTTAGCAGTTTTTACCGTTTTTACAATTCTTCCCGCAATCTTATATGGATCGCCGTTAGAAGCTGGTCTTCTGTCTTCCAACCATCCTTTCCATCCTTTTTGAACGGTGATGATCGGAATTCTTATAGAAGCTCCCCTGTCAGATACTCCGTAACTAAAGTCATGGATAGATGCAGTTTCATGCTTCCCTGTCAATCGCTGGTCGTTAAACTCACCATAAACGGCAATATGTTCAGCGGTAACTGGTCTAAAAGCTTCACAGATTTTCTCGTATATTTCTTGTGAACCACAAGTTCTCAAAGTAGTATTGGAGAAGTTTGCATGCATGCCTGATCCATTCCAGTCACCTTTTACTGGTTTTGGGTGGTATTCTATATAGTAACCATATTTTTCTGTTAAACGATCCAATAAATATCTGGCAACCCAAATTTCATCTCCTGCCTTTTTGGCTCCTTTTGCAAACAATTGGAACTCCCATTGTCCACTTGCAACCTCTTGGTTGATTCCCTCAAAGTTCAATCCGGCAGCGATACAAAGATCGGCATGCTCCTCTACAAATGCCCTTCCGTGGGTATTTTTACCACCTACAGAACAGTAATACATCCCTTGAGGGCCTGGATAACCTCCTACTGGGAAACCTAAAGGCAATTGGGTGGCTCTATCCATAATAAAATATTCTTGCTCAAACCCAAACCAGAAATCACCATCTTCATCATCAATACCTGCTCTTGAATTTGATACGTGTGGCGTTCCATCGGGATTTAAAACTTCTGTCATAACTAAGTATCCATTTTTCCTAGTAGGATCTGGATATATTGCAACAGGCTTTAGAAGACAATCAGAAGATCCTCCTTCAGCTTGTTTTGTAGAACTTCCATCGAAAGACCAAATAGCACAGTCTTCCAATTTTCCACTAAAATCATCTTCAACTTTAGTTTTGCTTCTTAGGTTTGCGGTTGGTTCGTAACCATCCAACCAAATGTATTCTAATTTAGACTTGCTCATAATCTTGGTAGTTAATTTTAATCTTTAAGAAAGGCAAAAATATAATATTTCATCTACCTATCTAAATTTTTAGGGTCTAATTGTATTAAATGATCTTATTATTTTATTTACCCATATAGATTTAGGGGTATTTTGATTTAAATTTATTTTTTAGTCCATAAATTATTAAATCCTTAATTTTGCTCTCAACATAAAATCAATATATGTCCAAGCTTAGATTTTCGTCCATAAAGGAAAGTAATAATAGAAAGCGCATAGCCATTGAAGAGAAAGGTAGACGGTCTGAACTTTTTGGGATGAATGTTTTCAATGAGGCTAAGATGCTTCAGTTTTTGACCAAGGACGCCTTTGACCGAGTTAAGGGTGCCATGTTTTCAGGAACAAAAATGGATCGTAAAATTGCCGATCAAGTAGCGGAAGGAATGAAGGCATGGGCCATCAATATGGGGGCCACGCATTATACCCATTGGTTCCAACCTTTAACCGGAGCTACCGCAGAAAAGCATGATGCTTTTTTTGATCTTTTACCTGATGGCAAGGCTTTAGAGAAGTTTGGAGGCGGACAATTGGTGCAACAAGAGCCAGATGCATCTAGTTTTCCCAATGGAGGAATTCGCAATACCTTTGAAGCTAGGGGGTATACCGCATGGGATCCTACTTCTCCAGCCTTTATCTATGGATCAACCCTTTGTATTCCTACTATCTTTGTAGCCTATACTGGCGAGGCTTTGGATAATAAAGCACCGTTATTGAGGGCATTGGGCGCTGTTGATGAGGCGGCTACTGCAGTAGCTAAATATTTTGATAAAAATGTTTCTAAGGTAAATGCTACCCTAGGATGGGAGCAGGAATACTTTTTGGTAGACAAGGCTTTGGCATATTCTCGTCCAGATATATTATTCACTGGAAGAACCTTGGTGGGAAGTTCTGCTGCCAAAGGACAACAATTGGATGATCACTATTTTGGGGTAATTCCAAGCAGAGTACTTAGTTTTATGAGTGATTTGGAGAAGGAGTGTACCAAATTGGGAATCCCTGTGAAGACGCGTCATAACGAGGTGGCGCCCAATCAATTTGAATTGGCACCTGTATTTGAAGAGGCCAATTTAGCGGTAGACCACAATCTATTGCTCATGGACGTCATGGAAAAGATTGCGGACAAACATAGCTTTAAGGTGCTCTTCCATGAAAAACCCTTTGCTGGAATCAACGGCTCAGGAAAGCATAATAATTGGTCTTTGGCTACGGATACAGGAGTGAACCTCTTAAGTCCGGGAACTACGCCCATGAAAAACTTGCAGTTTTTAACCTTTTTTATCAATACGATAAAGGCGGTGGATACGTATGAGGAGCTCTTGAGATCTTCCATTGCTTCGGCAAGTAATGATCATAGGCTAGGGGCCAACGAGGCGCCCCCAGCCATTTTTTCTATTTTTATTGGTAAACAATTAAGTGATGTACTTGATGAGCTGGAAGGGGTTTCCCATGGTAAATTATCGCCAGAAGAGAAAACTGAGCTTAAATTGAATGTAGTTGGTAAAATTCCAGAGATCTTATTGGATAATACTGATAGGAACCGTACCTCTCCCTTTGCTTTTACAGGAAACAAATTTGAGATGCGTGGTGTTGGGTCCAAATCTAACTGCGCTAAGCCAATGACTATCCTCAATACCATTGTAGCGAAACAATTGATTGCCTTTAAAAAGGAAGTGGACGCTTTGATAGATAAAAAGAGCCTTAAAAAAGATGAGGCTGTTTTTAATATCCTACGGGAATATATAAAGACCTCCAAGAGAATAAGGTTCGAGGGGGATGGCTACAGCGAGGATTGGGAAAAAGAGGCCAAAAGAAGAAAGTTAAGCAATAATAAATCTACTCCTCAGGCCTTACAGGTACTTACTTCTAAGGAGAGCTTGACTTTGCTGAAGTCCATGAATGTCATGAGCGAAGTGGAGGTAAGAGCAAGACAAGAGGTGGAATTGGAAGCTTACATACTGCACCTGCAAATAGAAGGTAGGATGTACAATGAGATTGTATACAACTATTTGATACCTGCTGCCATTACCTATCAGAATAAACTGATCACAAATGTGATGGGTCTCAAGGATATCTACGGAGCGGCCCACAAATCGTTTACAGAAGGGCAATTGTCTATTATAGAAAACATAGGGGAGAATATTAGTGCTTTAAAGAAAAAGACAGACGCCATGACGGAGGCTAGAAAAAGTGCCAATGCCTTAAAGGATGTAAATAAAAAAGCATTTGCCTACTGTGACAATGTTCGTCCATATTTTGAGGAGATACGAAATCACAGTGATAAATTGGAACGCTTGGTAGATGATCAGCTTTGGCCACTGACCAAATATAGGGAGCTATTGTTCATAAAATAGAAGCCTTCTAATATCCTAAATTTAAAAGCTCACTTTATGTGGGCTTTTTTTATGGATTCACTTATTTTTGTACCAAACAACAGATCCATGGTTTCATCCAATAGTGAAAGATACAAGCAAAGAGGGGTTTCCGCATCCAAGGAAGATGTGCACAATGCCATTAAGAACATAGACAAAGGCTTGTTCCCTAAGGCATTTTGTAAAATAGTCCCTGATTATTTAACAAATGATGAGGACTATTGTTTGGTAATGCATGCAGATGGGGCAGGGACCAAATCTTCATTGGCCTATATGTATTGGAAAGAGACTGGGGACATCTCGGTATGGAGGGGTATTGCACAGGACGCCCTGATCATGAATGTGGATGACCTAATCTGTGTTGGAGCCACTAACAATATCATGCTATCTTCCACCATTGGACGTAACAAAAATTTGATTCCTGGTGAAGTGCTGTCAGCCATTATCAATGGTACGGAAGACCTTATTGCCGATTTAAAGGAGCATGGAATCACTATCCACTCCACAGGAGGGGAAACTGCCGATGTAGGGGATTTAGTGCGAACTATTATTGTGGATTCTACCGTTACCGCAAGAATGAAACGCAGTGAAGTTATCGATAATGCGAACATTAAACGCGGGGATGTCATTGTGGGTTTAGAATCTTTCGGACAGGCTACTTATGAAAAGGAATACAACGGAGGGATGGGAAGTAACGGACTTACGTCTGCAAGACACGATGTATTTTCTAAATATTTAGCAGATAAATACCCAGAAAGCTATGATCATGCCGTGCCTTCTGAATTGGTGTACTCTGGAAATGTAAAGTTGACAGATGTTGTACCGGAATCACCATTGGATGCGGGAAAATTAGTTTTATCACCAACGCGGACCTATGCGCCCATTGTAAAAAAGATATTGAATTCTTATTCCTCCAAGGATATTCATGGCATGGTGCACTGCAGTGGTGGAGCACAGACAAAAATCCTTCACTTTATAGATAACCTTCATATTATAAAGGACGATCTTTTCCCAGTACCACCTTTGTTTAAATTAATCCAGGAACAATCTAAGACAGATTGGAAGGAAATGTACCAAGTATTCAACTGTGGTCATCGCTTGGAATTTTATGTGAATGAAGCAATTGCCAATAATGTGATTTCAATATCCAGAAGTTTTGGGGTAGATGCCAAAATAGTGGGGAGGGTAGCCGAAAGTGAGACTAAAAAACTCACAATAAATAGCGAATACGGAATCTTCCAATATTAAGGCATACGAATTATTCAATTAAAACGTTGTCTTATAATAAGGTAATGTGCTATGGAAAGAAAAAAATTCTTAAAAAGTATAGGTGCAGGTGCAGCCTTTGCCCTTGTATTTCCATGTTTAAATGGGTGTTCCTCAGGTGGGGATGATTTGCAAGAGACGCCTGTTCCCAGTGGGGTAGATTTTACAATAGATCTTAATTCAAGTGAAGCCAATAACCTAAAAAATAATGGAGGTTTTATCCTTAAAAACCTCGTGGTTGTCGTAAGAAACTTACAGGGCAACTTCGTGGCGGCTAGTCAAGTTTGTAGTCATCAGGGAACTGAGGAGGTTCGCTTTATTGATGATAATAATGGAATATTTTATTGTTCCACCCATGGTTCACGATTCGACCAGACAGGAACTCCTTTAAATAGTATCACCAATAATCGACTAAAAATTTTTAGAACAGAACTCAATGGTGATATCCTTCGCGTTTTTGAATAATGGGCAATTAATTTTACACTTTTCATAATGAAGCTATTGGTAAGGGTTTTATTGATTTTTTTTACCCTATTCTGTGCTGCGCAAGATTGGCAGGAAAACTACAAGGGGGTCTTGGCTATGGCTCAACATGAAGATAAGCCAATTGTTTTAGTGTTTTCAGGATCTGATTGGTGTGCTCCTTGCATTAAATTGGATAGGGATATATGGCAGTCTGAAGAATTCAAATCATATTCCAAGCAAAACTATCTTCTTTACAGGGCAGACTTTCCCCGTAAAAAGGAAAACAAACTTAAAGATCAGGTGGTACAACAAAATAAGGAATTGGCGGACCGTTATAATTCAAAGGGATATTTTCCTTTGGTGTTGGTCCTCGACAAAAACGGAAACATATTGGGAGAAACAGGGTATCATAAATCCACACCTAAGAAGTACATCACACTTTTAAACTCCTTTAAAAAGTGAAAAAAATACTCCCCTATTTATTTCTGATTTTGTTTGTGAGTTCTTATGGTCAGGAGCATCAATATGTCACCGTACAAAAGGTAATGAAATTGATGGGGAGCAGGTTTGAAATAACCGTAGTTGCAGCTAATGAGGAGATGGGATATATTAATATTGAGGATGCTGCGGCCGAGATACAACGTATTGAAAGAATAATTTCTTCTTGGGATGAAAGTTCTGAGACTTCCGAAATCAATAGAAATGCAGGTATTCAACCAGTAAAAATAAGCAGTGAACTGTTTAAGCTCATTGAACGAAGCAAACAGGTATCTGAGATTACAGATGGGGCTTTTGATATTACCTTTGCTTCAATGGATCAGATTTGGAAATTTGATGGATCCATGAAATATCTTCCATCTAAAACTGAGATAAAGAATTCCGTTGCTAAAGTGGGCTTTCGAAAAATAATTATGAATTCAGACGAGAGCACCGTATTCCTAGAGGATAAAGGAATGAAAATAGGTTTTGGCGCCATCGGAAAGGGGTATGCAGCCGATAGGGCCAAGGAACTTTTGATATCCAAACAAGTTAGGGCTGGAATTATAAATGCAGCCGGAGATCTTACAACTTGGGGTACCAAGGTGAGTGGTGAAAAATGGTTGATTGGTATCGCTAATCCGTTGAGTAAAGATAAAATTTTTTCATGGTTGCCCATTGTGGAATCTTCAGTGGCAACCTCAGGCAATTATGAAAAATTTGTAACTTTTGGAGGTGTAAAATATTCACATATTATTGATCCTCGAACAGGATATCCTGCCAGTGGGATCAATAGCGTATCTATATTCACAAAAACAGCCGAGCTTAGTGATGCCTTGGCTACCGCTGTTTATATTATGGGTATCGATACGGGGTTGGCTTTGATTACCCAACTAAGAGGAACTGAGGCAATAATAGTGGATAGTGAAAATAAAATTCACAAAAGCAATGGCATTCTGTTCGAGAATAATAAGTAGTTTTAGACTATAGACGCTTTTTTACTTTATAATCAAATGAAAATAACACTAGTACTCTTTTTTTTAGGCATATCGCTAACTTCCTGCGTAGCAGTAAAAGAGTATGATAAAGTCTATTTGAATGACGAGGAAATGCAACTGGCCATAAAAAGTATGGAGCAGTTCGAAATCAATTTTCAAATATACAGGGAGGCTGCATCTGGTGGTAACGGGGGTAAAACCGGTGGTGGCTGTGGCTGTAATTAACAGGGTATGAAAAAAATCTTTTTATGTTTTTCTTGTATTGTTGCATTTGTCGGATTTGCACAAGACGATTCTAACACTACCTATAAAAAACGTGTTTTAGAGGCTACTGAAATAGATGTTTTATTTAGCTATTATAACCAGGATGGCATACATGCTGCCGTATCTGGTGGGGATGGCACGGAAGAATTGACTGATATTACCTCTAGTCTTATTGTGAAAATGCCCATAGGTGAGGATGATGTGCTTACCGTAGATGTAGGTATATCGGCGTATACATCAGCCTCTTCTAGTAACATAAATCCTTTAGATGGGGACCCAAATCAACCAGTTAGTCCATATATAGCTTCCTCTGGGGCATCTAGGAGTGATGTCTTAGCACATTTAACACCATCTTATCAACATAGTTCTGATGATAGGAATACCATTTGGGGAGTAAAGGGATATATTTCTTCTGAGTATGATTATTTTTCCTTAGGATTAGGAGGGAGTTATACCCGTCTATTCAATGAGAAAAACACAGAAGTAAGTGCAAGTGCTCAGGTTTTTTTAGATACTTGGAACCCACAATATCCGATAGAACTCAGAGGTGGTTTCTTTGATGATCGTATTACTGGTAATGGCACATATGCTCCAGTATTCTCTTCTTTTGAAAATAAAAACCGAAACTCCTATTCCCTATCTCTCAATTTATCTCAAATACTAGGCAAAAGGGTGCAGGGGTCTCTATTTATGGATCTTGTTTCACAAAATGGTCTACTAAGTACACCGTTTCAAAGAGTGTATTTTGGTGATCGCAACGATTTTTTTATTGATGAATTTCAATTGGCGGATGATGTGGAACGATTACCGGATACTAGGTTTAAAGTTCCTTTTGGTGGTAGACTTAATGTTTTTGCCAGCGATATGTTCGTTATAAGATCTTACTACAGATTTTATAGCGATGATTGGGGTATAAATTCTCATACTGCTAGTATAGAAGTGCCTATAAAGGTAAGTACTGCCTTTACTATTTATCCCATGTACCGATTTTATACCCAAAGTGCTGCAAATTATTTCTACGAAAAAGAAGTAGCAGTGTCCACGTTAGACTACTATACCTCAGATTACGATCTTTCAGCTTTTGATGCGCATCAATATGGGATGGGGATTCGCTATAAGGATATTTTTACCTCTGCAAAAATATTCTCTTATGGGCTCAAGACGCTAGATTTACGCCTGAATCAATACGATAGAAGTGACGGATTGAGTTCTTTTATTGTCACTTTTGGAGCATCTTTTGTGGCTGATTAGAAGACTTCAGAAACTAAATTTTGATGTAAAAATTTGAATTTCAACAACTTAATAATTTTCTTTATTCCTTGAAACATATTTTTATGTCAAACTGAATTGAATGGTTTTACCTCCAAAAAAATTGTAAATTCGCAGTCCAAGTGAAGATTGAATATGTTAGATAAATTAAATTATGTCAAGCAGCGCTTTGATGAGGTTTCCGATCTTATCATCCAGCCAGATATTATAACGGACCAGAAGCGTTATGTACAATTGAATAAGGAGTATAAGGACCTTAAGGCATTAATGGACAAAAGGGAAGAATATATTACCTTAACGAATAACATGAAAGAGGCCGAAGAAATACTGTCGGATGGGAGTGATCCTGAGATGGTAGACATGGCTAAAATGCAATATGAGGAGGCTAAAAGTGGTTTGCCAAAATTAGAGGAGGATATAAAAATTCTTTTGATTCCGAAGGATCCAGAAGATGGCAAAAATGTGGTTATGGAAATCCGAGCCGGAACAGGAGGGGATGAGGCTAGTATTTTTGCGGGAGATCTTTTTAGGATGTATACCAAATATTGCGAATCTAGGGGATGGAGTACCAATGTGATAGATTTAAGTGAAGGTACTAGTGGAGGTTATAAGGAAATTCAGTTCGAAGTGAACGGGGAAGATGTATATGGCACCCTAAAATTCGAAGCTGGAGTGCACCGTGTGCAAAGGGTGCCACAAACAGAAACTCAAGGAAGAGTGCATACTAGTGCCGCAACGGTAATGGTTTTGCCTGAGGCAGAGGAGTTTGACGTACAGATTGACCCCAAAGAGGTTCGAATCGATTTTTTCTGTTCTTCGGGACCGGGAGGTCAGTCGGTGAACACTACCTATTCTGCGGTGCGTTTAACTCACCTTCCCACAGGTTTGGTGGCACAATGCCAAGATCAAAAATCGCAGCATAAGAACAAGGATAAAGCCTTTAGAGTATTGCGTTCCCGTCTCTATGATATGGAATTGGCCAAGAAACAGGAAGCAGATGCCGCTAAAAGAAACTCTCAGGTGAGCAGCGGTGACCGATCCGCAAAAATTAGGACCTATAATTATTCGCAAGGAAGGGTAACCGATCATAGAATTGGCTTTACCCTTTATGATTTGTCTAATATTGTTAACGGTGATATCCAGCGTTTCATTGATGAATTGAGATTGGTGGAGAACACAGAGAAACTTAAAGAAGCTTCTGAAATATTTTAAAGCATAAAAGCCAACTGGAAACAGTTGGCTTTTTTATTTCCTCGATCATTATTATGACCAATAAGCAACTAGTAGACCAAATACGCATAAAACAATCCTTCCTTTGTATAGGACTGGATGTTGATATCAATAAGATCCCAAAACATTTATTATTGGAGGAGGATCCTTTATTTGCCTTTAACAAGGCCATTATTGATGCCACCAACCATTTATGCGTGGCTTACAAGCCTAATATTGCTTTTTATGAGGCACACGGTTTAAAGGGATGGAAATCTTTGGAGAAGACGATACAGTACCTTAATACGCATTATCCCGAACAGTTTACTATTGCCGATGCTAAAAGAGGTGATATTGGGAACACCTCTTCTATGTATGCCAAGGCTTTTTTTGAAGATTTAGGGTTTGATTCGGTCACGATTTCACCATACATGGGAAAAGATTCGGTAGAGCCATTTTTGGAGGTTGAGGACAAACACACCATATTATTGGCATTGACCTCTAATGAAGGGGCCTATGACTTTCAGACCCAAATGGTGGATGGAATCGAATTGTATAAGAAAGTGCTTGTCACTTCCAAAACCTATAAAAATGCAGAGAACCTTATGTATGTTATTGGTGCAACCAAAGCAACCTTTTTAAAGGACATAAGAAAGATAATTCCAGATAGCTTTTTGTTGGTACCGGGGGTTGGTGCCCAAGGGGGAAGTTTAAGCGAGGTATGTAAATATGGAATGACTAAAGATGTGGGCCTTCTGATAAATTCTTCAAGGGGCATCATATACGCTTCAAAAGGTATCGATTTTGCTGAGGTAGCGAGAGTCAAAGCCGAAGAGTTACAGGTGCAAATGGCAATTGAGTTGAAAAAATTAATCTAATAGAAGTCTATAATAATCCTTCTAGCATCTTTTTTATTTTCGATGCCTTACCCTCAAAAAATTCACCTAGTTTGGCATCCGAATTTTTAATTTGTAAAGCCTTTTCCATGAATACGGCATATTGGTATTCCAGAAAACTAATAGCATCGCTGCTCTGCGTGATTGGAGTGGTGGAACCTACTCTACAATATTGATTTTCCATCGTGATATTTTCTTTCAAAGATACGTGCTAATGGAGAAATTACTCGATTAATAAATCGTTATATATCTAAAAATCAGGTATTTTGTCTAAAATTTTATTTTTTGTTTATCTTTTATATTCTTAATACGTGCTTTCGGTAAAAACCTGGATTTTATAGATTATGTCCCTAATATGAGGCAAGTAGCAATAGATAAAGGATTTTAAATTACTTTTATAAAAAAAAATCGTTTGCTAAACTATACAACTTACCTACATACCACCTCAGATAAATGGGTCACTTTTGTGCATGGTGCAGGGGGTAGTTCTTCTATTTGGTACAAACAGGTACGTGAGTTCAAGGAACATTTCAATGTGCTTCTGTTAGATTTAAGAGGTCATGGAGCTTCCAAGCCCCACTTGAAAGACGCGTTTAATGATAAATATACTTTTGATTCCATTACAAAAGATATTGTAGAGGTTATTGAATATGAAAAAATAAAAACCTCTCATTTCGTAGGTATTTCGTTAGGTACTATTTTAATAAGAAATCTCGCTGAAAAATATCCTGAAAGGGTAGAGAGTATGATTATGGGAGGTGCCATTATGAAATTAAATTTTAGATCCCAGGTATTGATGCGCACAGGAGTGGTTTTAAAATCTGTAGTGCCCTATATTTGGTTGTATAAGTTCTTTGCCTTTGTAATCATGCCCAATAAGAATCATAAGGAGTCTAGATCACTATTTGTAAGGGAGGCAAAAAAACTTTATCAAAAGGAGTTTATCCGCTGGTTTAAACTAACTGCTGAAATTAATCCGTTGTTACGTTTTTTTAGAACAATGGAAATTGGTATTCCAACATTGTATGTTATGGGGGCAGAAGACTATCTCTTTTTGCCTACTATACGTAAAATAGTGGATAGCCATAAAACTTCTGAACTTATTGTAGTTCAGAACTGTGGACATGTAGTAAATATAGAGCAACCTAAATTTTTTAACGATACTGTTATAGGCTATTTATCAAGTAAAAAATAGACTATATATAAACTAGTCTGGAACTATATAAACGAAAAAGGTCGACCATTTGGTCGACCTTTTTTTATGACGAATAATTTGTTTTAATATCCTTGATTTTGAACCATTAATGGGTTGGTATCCATTTCCGATTGAGGAATAGGCAAAACTAGAGAAGTATCATCCCAAGCTATGCTTCCTACGGAGCGTTGTGTTCTTTTTGAATCATTTAGAATAAAGCCCTCAAAGGCCAATTCTAATTGTCTTTCGTTAAAAATTAGATCCAACGTCAAAGGTCCTATAAGAGGAGCAGCACTAGATCTTGCTCTTAAGGCGTTAATTTCAGTTAACGGCGCTAAGCCTAAGCTAGAGCTCAGTCTAAAATTACTTTCTAATCGAATCAGGTGCATCTCGGCTACACGAAAAATACTAATATTGGCAAACTGATTGGTATACTTCAAGGTCAGTCTGCGATCATTATCAGGATTTATATACGTAAAATTTCCTCTTTCATCATTGGGATCATCAAACAAGGTAAGATATGCATCTTCAATTACAATATCTCCGCCTCTACCACCATCGCCTTCAGAAGCATAGTGATTTGTTAAATCGTGACTTCCAGTTTGACTAGTCACTTGAAAAGCGAATATATCCTCACTGCTATCTACGTCGTTATTAAAGGCACCAGCAAAACCTGATGTTAAACTATGACCACTGTTTAAAAGTACATCACTTGCAGCATCACGCGCAGCTGCATAATCCCCTTGCTGAAAAAAGGTTCTTGCTAACAATGCTTGTGCAGCATATTTGTCAGCATAAAATCCATTAGCAGACGGTAGTAAATTGTAGGCATCTGTTGCGTCTATAATTACTTGATTATAAATTTCATCTACAGAACTTCTGGCAATTTCTTGCGTTTGTGCATAATCTACAATTCCCACTAATCGCAATGGCACTCCTGGCTGCGCATTTACTTGTCCTGCTACATAGGGAGTAGCAAAATTACGAACTAGGTCTAAATAGTTAAGAGCTCTTAAAAATTTGGCTTCTCCTTCTATACGATCTTTTTCTTCCGGACTACTGGTTACGGTTTCTAAATTGTCAAGAACCAAATTTGCCTGATTGATTGTTTCGTAAGCGTTGCTCCAGATGTCATCAACAAATCCATTGTCTACAAAAACATTTTTTTGAAATGCTTGCCGGAATGCCTGAAATGTTCCTGACCAAAAAGTTTGATCTGAAGTACCAAGTAAATCAGTAAATATTTGTAAATCTCCACCATAAGTAGCAGCTTGTCCTGCTTCGTCATAGGTTCCGACCAATATAGCCGCGATATTCGCTTCAGAAGAAAAAGCTAATTCCCCGGGAAGATTGTTTGTTGGGTTTATTTCCAATTCATTTTCACATCCTATCAATAGTAGCAAAATGGAAAATACGTATGTTATTTTATATATTTTCATGATTATCTAATAATTAAAAATTAATATTTACCCCTAGTGTAATGGTTTTTGCCGGTGGTGAGGAATAAAATGTTTCACCTGGTGTATTTTGTCCATTTACGTCACTTCTTGCTTCTGGATCTTCAAAAGGATAATTGGTAATGGTTAATAAGTTGATCGCGGTAACATATACTCGAAGCTTACTTAATCCCATCTTTTCTATTGCTGCATTTGGAAGTGTATAGCCTAAAGATATGTTTCGTAATCTAATAAAATCTGCATCTGCTAAAAAGCGGGTAGAATGGGCTGATCCGTTCCCTGCAAATAATCTGGCTTGTGGTATATTGGTAATATCGCCTGGCTGTTGCCATCTATTTAACTGATCAACACTTTGGTTGTCAAAATAATCTGCATTTACAGATTGATAAATACCACCTCCATTGTAAATGCTAGCTCCCCATTCGCCTTGAAAGGTAAATGTAAAATCAAAATTATTGAATAATAAAGTGTTTGTAAATCCAGCAATTAATTCAGGAAAAGGATTTCCAGCTACAATACGTTGAGCCTCATCAGAATCGGTTGTCGTATTTCTATTCAGGCTACCATCAGGATTTTCAGTATTTAAATAGTATAGGGCATCTCCATTCGCTGGGTCCACACCTGCATACTCCCTTAAATAAAATGAGGCTACACTTTCTCCTACCCGGTTGATATTACGTCCCGTAACAATGTCGGCGTTATCATTTGGTAAAGATTTTAGTTCATTAGTGTTGTTACTTATATTAAAGTTAGAGGTCCAAGTAAAATCTTCGGTTTCAATATTTCTAGTGTTCAATACAAATTCTACTCCTTGTCCTTGCAATGTGCCAATATTTGAATTAATACTAGCTGCACCACTGCTTGGAACTAAAGGCACACTAAACAATAGGTCTTCGGTATCTTTCTTATAGTAATCCAATTCTCCGGAAATACGACCATTAAAAAAGCCAAATTCCACACCAATATCGGTTTGTGCAGACTGCTCCCAGGTTAAAAATGAATTTCCGGGTTGGGCTGGCGCTAAACCAGGGCGTTGGTTGTAAGAGACACCAGAGAATAAAAATAGGGACGGATAATCACCACCTATATCGGCATTCCCTAATTTACCCCAACTTCCTCTTAGCTTTAAAAAGGATAGTGTTTCAGAATTTTTAAAGAAATTTTCTTCGGATAGAATCCATCCCGCAGAAACGGCTGGGAATGTACCAAAACGCACATTACTACCAAATCGAGAGGAACCATCGCGTCTTATACTAGCTTTAAGTAGATATTTGCCATCAAGATCATAGGTAGCTCTTGCAAAATAAGATACGAATGAACTTTGCAAATCTACTCCAGTTCCTGCAGTAACTTCAGCACCTCCACTTACGGTAGACAAATCGTCTGATGGAAATTGTTGGCTGGTGACACTAGTAATTCTTCGGTTATATTTAATAAATTCCGTACCAGCTACTACATTAATATTATGTCTTTCTGCGAAAAGTTTGTCAAACGTTGCATAATTACTAAATGTATAACTTTCAGATCCCAAGTCTGATGCAAAAGCTTGTCCATTAGTAGATTGGAATAAGGCATTCTGGCCTCTAAAATTATCTTCAGTTTGTGAAAACAAATCATAAGAAAAGTCTGAATTAAAAGATAGGGATGGAAGGAATTTGTACTCTCCATAAACTTTTCCAATGGTTCTGCGTATAATGGTTTTAAAAAAGGCATTATCAGCATCTAATAAAAAGTTTCCATATAGCGTGCTTGGGTTTGCTGATCCATCATCTAATCTGGCAGGTGAAAGCGGAGATTGTGCAATTGCTTGAAGCGGAGTAGCGAATGCGTTGTCATTCGCAATACGATCTATTTCTGTTCTAGAAAAGCTCATGTTCATTCCGGCTTTAAACTTTTCAGTTAATTGATGACTTACATTCAATCTTGCATTTACTCTTTCCAATGCATTGTCTTTTATAATTCCAGTGGTATTATTATATGCCCCTGAGAAGAAATAAGATGTTTTTGCATCAGCTCCAGACATGGAGAAATCAGCATCTGTTTGATAGCCATTTTGAAATGCAACATCCGACCAATTAGTATCAACTTCTCCAGTTCTCCAATCGGTATTCCCAGCAAAAAAGTCGAATTCACCTTCTACATATTCCTGACCTTCATCTGGCGTAAAGAAGGGTGAGTTTCTCCCTGCTTCTGTAAATAGTTCAACGTATTCTGCTGCATTGAGCCATTCCCTTTTATTTGTTGGTTCACTAAATCCTTGAGATAGATTGAGACTAAACTTTGCCTTTCCTTGCTTTCCTCTTTTAGTGGTTATAAGAACAACACCGTTTGCTCCACGCGCACCATAGATAGCCGCTGAAGATGCATCCTTTAATATATCTATGGACTCAATCTCGTTAGCGCTTAAGGTTAATAGAGGGTTAGTAGGAGCACCAGTACCAATTTCACCACGACCACCAGTAGGATCTATTAATGGGATACCATCTAAAACATACAATGGTTGGGTTCCCCCGCTTACACTCGCTGCACCACGTACCCTTATGTTTATACCACCCTCAACTTTTCCATTGGTTTGAGTTACCTGAACTCCCGCAGCTTTCGCTACCAGCGCATTTTGAAAGTTTGGATTGGGAACCTCAGATATATCGTCAGAAGTTAGTTTAGAGATGTTGTCTGTTAAGGTTCGTTTACTTTGTGTACCATATCCTACAACAATTACTTCTTCCAATTGTGAAGCATCTTCTTCCATTTGTACGTTTATAGTGTTAGATGTTCCAACGGTCTTTTCTGTTGTTTTCTGTCCTAGATAAGAAAAAACAAGAACACCACCCATATTAGTATTAATGGTATAATTACCATCAAAGTCAGTTTGGGTTCCATTGGACGTACCTTTTATTACAACGTTTACTCCGGGCAATGGTATGCCGCTCTGATCGGTGACTTTTCCTGAAATTGACTTTTCTTGCGCAGTTGCTAATTGTGCAATTAAAACCAACAACAGGGTTAAAATTCCTTTTAATTTTGCTTTCATTTTAAAGTTTTTGAGTTAGTCCGTTAAAGATCTCATATATTTTTTAATAATTAAGAAAAATAACTTAGAAATGGAGACTGATAATCTCATTTTTGTAAGTATATTTAAAAAATGGCGTGTTTAATGATATTTTGATAATATTAAACAAAAAAAAACCGGTGCTCCCACCGGTTTTAGACTAACTAACTCAAAAATTACTAATTCAAATAATTCAATGCAAAGATTACATTTAACTTGATATAATAGCTCAGATGAGTATTATTATTACGTTATGTAAACTATACTTTAAAGTAACGAAATATTTTTTAAATTATTGTATATTTTGAATTAAATTACCTCATTATCAGTCCTGTAAGGCAAAAACTTTTCTTAGTATTGGCGTTGTCCTAGCAATTACCTTGGTGCGTATTTCTTTTTCTTCCAAAGCAATCATAGAGTAGACTCCCGATAATGCTTCTTGGGTTACGTAATCTGTCAAGTCTGGGTTAACCTTATTGGTTAGGGGTAAGTTGTTATAGCGTGTAATTAAATTACTCCAAATTTGGTCAGCTCCTACCCGTTGAAATGAGCTTTTTATAACAGGATTAAATTTATTGTAAAGTTCTGTTTGTGTAGTGTTTTTTAAATATTGGGTAGCAGCTTCATCATTTCCTAAAAGAATGTTTTTTGCATCTGCAAAAGTAATTTCCTTTACAGCAGTAATGAAAATAGGCGTGGCTTCTCTTACCGCATCTTCCGCAGCTCTGTTCAATACTTTTAAACCCTCATCGGCAAGATTACCAAGTCCAACATCCCTTAAGGTCTTATCTACTTTTTGTAATTCTTCCGGTAGCAGTATTTTAACCAATTCATTTTTGTAAAAACCATCTTCTTTGGTAAGTTTGCTTACTTGTTTTTCAATACCATTATCCAAGGCTTCCCTTAGACCATTTGCAATTTCTTCATTTCCCAATCCATAGGAGCCTTGAGGTAATTGATCTACCACTTGTTGGAGTTCTGCACAGGATACAAGTTGGAGGACACAAACAAATACTACTAGTTTCTTCATCATATCAATATTTTGGAATTATCTGTAAATATAGGATACTTCTAATTTTAAATCCGTTATTGTTATACTTCAGGTAGGTTTATTTAAGAAAAAATAACTGTCTTGTTATTGTATACCATGGTTTTTCTTTGGATGTGCAATTTAACCGCTCGTGATAACACTATCTTCTCCAAGTCTTGACCTTTGGCAATAAAATCTTTTATGGTATGCGCATGTGTAACGGTTACAACGTCCTGTTCAATGATTGGACCGGCATCTAACTCCTCGGTCACATAATGACTGGTAGCACCAATGATCTTGACGCCCCTAGCAAAAGCCGCGTGGTATGGTTTCGCTCCAGCGAAGGCAGGAAGAAAAGAATGATGGATGTTTATGATCTTGTTTTGATATTCACCAATGGTTCTTGGTGAAATAATCTGCATGTATCTGGCTAGCACTATAAAGTCTATTTGATGTTCCTTTAGAAGTTCCAATTGCTTTCTTTCTGCTTCTAATTTATTTTCCTTTGTTATAGGGATATGATAAAAGGGAATTTGGAACTGTTCTGATATACTTTGTAGGTCTTTGTGATTACTCAAAATAAAAGGAATTTCCACGTCCAATTCCCCAGAATTAAACCTGCTCAAAAGATCATATAGGCAATGATTATATTTAGAAATAAAAAGGGACATTTTTGGTTTAATGCCACTGACATGCATTTTACACTCCATATTCAAAGGTGTTGCAATGTCCTTTTCAAAAAGAGCCTTGAAATGTTCAAAGGAAATGGAGCTTTCATCAAATTCACTTTCTAACCGCATAAAAAACACATCAGACTGCTTGTCTACGTGTTGGTCAATATAAATAATATTACCCCCTTTTGCATGAATAAACCCAGTAATCGAACTTATAATTCCAGCCTGATCAGGACAATTGATTAAGATAGTGGTTTTCAAAATGGCTGATTTTAAGGGGTAAAATTAAGGCATTCAGAATAGAGGGCTAAATTCCAATGGTATTTTTATAATATTCCAATTTATACTTTATATACTTTGCACTTTTCGTAAATTGCAGGTCTAAAAATGTCTCTAAATTACATATGGAACAAATTACACCCTACACTCCAAAAAATAAAGTAAGAATAGTTACTGCTGCTTCCCTGTTTGATGGTCATGATGCTGCTATTAATATAATGCGTAGAATAATCCAATCCACAGGAGTGGAGGTGATCCATTTGGGTCATGATCGAAGTGTTACCGAAGTGGTAGATTGTGCCATTCAAGAAGATGTAAACGCAATAGCCATGACATCTTACCAAGGAGGTCACAATGAGTATTTTAAATATATGTATGACCTGCTAAAAGAACGTGGGGCATCGCACATTAAAATATTCGGCGGCGGCGGCGGAGTTATACTTCCCGAAGAAATTAAAGAATTAATGGATTATGGGATTACCAGAATCTATGCTCCAGATGATGGGAGGACCATGGGCCTTCAGGGAATGATTAATGATTTGGTAGAACAAAGCGATTTTCCTGTTCCACCCTTGGTTATTCCAAAAGGAAAAACATTGGTTGAATCGCTTGAGGAAAAAGATGTAAATATTTTGGCGAGGTTAATAAGTTTGGCCGAAAACAGGAATGAGGAGTTTAAATCCCATTTTTCGTCCGTCGATCATAAAAAAAATCAAGTCCCGGTTTTGGGGATCACGGGTACAGGAGGTTCTGGAAAGTCTAGCTTGGTAGATGAATTGGTGCGTAGGTTTTTAATTGATTTTCCAGAAAAGACCATAGGTATTATTTCTGTAGATCCTTCTAAAAGAAAAACAGGAGGAGCTTTACTAGGGGATCGTATAAGAATGAATGCCATAAATGATGATCGTGTATATATGCGTTCACTGGCAACAAGACAATCCAATTTGGCATTGTCCAAATATGTAGAAGAGGCTGTACAGGTATTGAAATCAGCTAGCTTTGATCTTATTATACTAGAAACATCAGGGATAGGGCAGTCCGATACGGAAATAATTGAACACAGTGATGTGTCTTTATATGTAATGACCCCAGAATTTGGGGCTGCTACGCAGTTGGAGAAAATCGACATGCTCGATTTTGCAGATCTTGTTGCCATCAATAAATTTGATAAAAGAGGTTCTTTAGATGCCCTAAGGGATGTTAAAAAACAGTACATGCGCAATAATAATCTTTGGGATATCCCACAAGATGACTTGCCAGTATTTGGAACCATTGCCTCCCAGTTTAATGATCCGGGCATGAATAGAATTTACGGAGCCATTGCAGCTAAATTAGTGGAAAAAGTAGGCGCTGACCTGAATTCCACCTTTATAGCAACCCATGAAATTACTGAAAAGATCTTTGTAATTCCCCCTTCAAGAACCAGATACCTTTCTGAAATTGCAGAGAATAACCGTGCGTATGATGATATGGTTAATGCCCAATCTAAAGTAGCACAACAATTGTACGGGATTTATAAAACTTTGGAAGGTCTTTCTAAAGGAGCAATTGGTCTTACAAAAATTGGTGTAGACGATGAAATGCTAGATACCAAGGATCCGGAAAATGGGCAGCTAATAGAATTGCTCTTAAAGGAATTTGATAGGGTTAAGATGGATTTGGATCCCTATCATTGGGATAGTATTATTAATTGGGCATCTAAGGTACAAACCTATAAGGACCCGATTTATAGTTTTAAAGTAAGGGATAAGGAAATTAGAATTGAAACCCACACCAAATCTTTGTCACAGGTAGACATACCTAAAATAGTACTTCCAAAGTACCAAGCGTGGGGAGATCTGTTGCGATGGACTTTGCAAGAAAATGTTCCTGGAGAATTTCCGTATACGGCCGGACTCTATCCATTTAAAAGGACAGGGGAGGACCCAACAAGAATGTTCGCTGGTGAAGGAGGTCCTGAACGAACCAATAGACGTTTTCATTATGTGAGTTATGGCACACCGGCAAAAAGGTTGTCAACGGCATTTGATTCAGTGACTCTTTATGGGAATGATCCAGGTCATAGACCAGATATTTATGGTAAAATAGGCAATGCAGGAGTATCTATATGCTGTTTAGACGATGCAAAAAAATTGTATTCAGGCTTTGATCTAAGTGGTGTTATGACATCGGTAAGTATGACCATCAATGGTCCTGCCCCAATGTTATTAGGCTTTTTTATGAATGCCGCTATTGATCAGAATTGTGAAAAATATATAAAGGAAAACAGTCTAGAGAAGGAAGTAGCTATTAAAATCAATGCCCTCTACAAAGATAAAGGCTTGGAAAGGCCAAAGTATGTAGGCGAACTTCCTAAAGGAAATGACGGTTTGGGATTAATGCTCTTGGGAGTAACAGGAGATCAGGTTTTACCAAAGGAAGTGTACGCATCTATAAAAAAGACAACGATGAATCAGGTCAGAGGAACAGTTCAGGCCGATATTTTAAAGGAGGATCAAGCACAGAATACCTGTATATTCTCAACGGAGTTTGCCCTTCGACTCATGGGAGATGTTCAAGAGTACTTTATAAAGAATGAGATCCGTAATTTTTATTCTGTATCCATTTCTGGATATCATATTGCTGAGGCTGGTGCCAACCCAATTACACAATTGGCATTTACGTTATCCAATGGGTTTACCTATGTTGAGTACTACCTAAGTAGAGGCATGGACATAGATAAGTTTGGCCCCAACTTGTCATTTTTCTTTTCCAATGGAATAGATCCTGAATATGCAGTAATCGGCAGAGTCGCACGTAAAATATGGGCAAAGGCGTTAAAGCATAAGTATGGTGCCGATCCTAGAGCCCAGATGTTGAAGTACCATATCCAAACATCTGGTAGAAGTTTGCATGCACAAGAAATAGATTTTAACGATATACGTACTACATTACAGGCACTGTACGCTATATATGATAATTGCAATTCCTTACATACCAATGCATATGATGAAGCCATTACAACGCCTACAGAGGAATCTGTAAGAAGGGCCATGGCCATACAACTGATCATCAACAAGGAATTGGGCTTGGCCAAAAATGAAAATCCGTTACAGGGCTCATTTATCATTGAGGAACTGACAGATTTGGTGGAGGAAGCCGTATTGTTAGAATTTGATAGGATTACAGAAAGAGGTGGAGTTTTGGGAGCCATGGAAACCATGTACCAGCGCTCCAAGATACAGGAAGAAAGTCTCTATTATGAGACATTAAAGCACACTGGGGAATTTCCAATTATAGGAGTAAATACTTTTTTAAGTTCTAAAGGCTCCCCTACTATTTTACCTGCAGAGGTTATCAGGGCCACTGAAGAAGAAAAACAAGCACAAATTACAACACTTCAAAATCTTCAAAGGCGTAATGCGGATATTGTGGAAAAGGAGTTAACGGAGTTACAGGATAAGGCTGTAAATAATGAAAATATTTTTGAAAAATTAATGGATGTCACTAAAGTTTGTTCTTTAGGACAGATTACCAATGCCCTTTTTGAAGTTGGGGGGCAGTATAGAAGGAATATGTAGTAGTAAAAAAGCCTCGATTTAAATCGAGGCTTTTATTTTTGAGGGACCTTTATAGTTGGTAATCTAAAATCCAAAGGATTCATTTAAACCCCAATTGGCATCACCATTATCTCCTTTAAGCGATCTCTTCCATTTTTTGTAAAGCCTTCTGAAAAGTTTTATTTCACTTCGAAGTAAGTTGATATATTCTTTTTCCTTTACGCCATCTTTTTCTAAGCCATTGCAGTAGGATAGGATATTGCGTATCATGATATTGATAAGGGCAACGCTTTTTAAGCGGACATCATAAGATTCAGTACATTCTGCTTGGGCAATTTTCTGTGGAATAATAATGGAATCAGTGAGTAAAGAGTCGGCAATAATATCACGTAAACTATTCGATTGATATAATAATAGCAGATCTTTATTGTAAGAAACATACGCAGCTATTTCCCTGCTCATGGTGCAGAGTTCCAAAGCCTTTCTATATATAGGCACTGTGCGTAAATTTTTATAGGACATTTCTTCGTTTCATGAATATTTATACTATAAAATTACGTAGTAATCAGTAATATTATCTTTGGATTTAAAAGCAATATTGTAATTTAGCTATTGAAAATAAATTATTTAAAACAAATAGATTTGAATGTGAAGATTGATGATTTGAATTGGGGAATCCTAAAATGTCTTCAAGATAATGCGAGGGAATCCTTTGCCAATATTGGTCGTAAAATAGGACTAACTCCTCCTGCAGTGGCGGAGCGTGTCAAGAAAATGGAGGACATGGGTATTTTGGAAGGATATAAAGCTGTAGTCTCACATACGCAGACGGGATATCAACTAAGAGCCATTATTACCCTCCGTGCTTTTATGGGCAAGTTAAAACCATTTTTGGATACCGTAGGGACCTTTGAGGAGGTGTTGAACTGCTATAGGATTACGGGAAATGAAAATATAATTATGGAGGTAGTATTAAAAGATCAATTTCATTTGGAACATTTTATAGATAAATTGATCCAATATGGCGAGACGAGAACGCATATTATTCTTTCTGATGTGGTATCAGATGCGCCAATAAAAAAGAGAAGGATTTAAATAGATTTAGAGGCAATTTGTTTGTTCTTATAGTTATTTCAGACAGATGTTAAAATAACGGATTATATTCTACAAGCGCCTCTAAATTGATTAACTTTATGAAACCAATAATTTGGCTAGATTTTTGATAAGTTTTGTTTTATGAAAAAAATTATTTTCCTTTTTATTTTCGGCAGTATTTGTGGTTTAGGTGCACAAGAATTAACCTTTAAAAAAGGGGTAGTTACAGATTCGGTAATTGTCAATGATTCAATACAAGAGTCTTTTGCACTATATCTGCCGAAGGATTTTGAAATATCAAAAAACTGGCCGGTGATCTTTCTATTTGATGAAAAGGGCAGGGGAAGGCAATTGTTAAGGTTTTTTCAGGAAGCCGCGGAGAAAGAGGGTTATATTTTAGCCGCATCCAACAATGTTCATGACTCTTTACCAATTTCCCAGAATATAATTATATCGAACCGTATGCTCAATAAAACATTTCAATTGTTTTCAATACACCCTAAAAGGGTTTATACTGGGGGTAGGTCCAATGGCGGGAGACTTGCCAGCGTCATTCCTGTATTTGTGCCCAATATAGAGGGGGTGGTTTCTTTAGGCGGAGCTCTTGGGAATGTGGAGGTTTTAAGTACAAAGAACATGTTTCATTATATAGGAATAGTAAGCAAGGAGGATTATAACTATCCAGTAATGTTATCTGATGAGGCAATACTTAATAATTTAAAATTTCAAAATCAACTACTTATATTGGATGATGGAGATATATTACAAGAATTATATCAATTGCAAAAGGCCATGCAAATATTTACGTTATCCTCTATGGCCAAAGGAAATATTCCCTTGGATGAAACGTATATAGATCAAAGCTACGAAGTTAATCTGATCGAAATTGAAAAATTGATAGCCACCAAAAAACTTTTGGAAGCTGAAAAACTGATACAAGAAACACAGTCCGTTTATAGGGTCCATAAAAAAGGAGATGATCTAAAGGAGAAATTAAAGTCGCTTAAAAAGGACAAACAATTTAAAATCCAAAGACGAAACGAAAACAATGTGTTTTTTAAAGAGTCGTTGATCAAGGAGGATTATGCCTATTATTTGGAAGAAGATGTGCTCACCTATAATTTTAATAATTTAGGATGGTGGAATTATCAAATGGAGGAGCTTAAGAAGTTCGAAAAGAGCCAGAATGAAGCCGAACGCCAAATGGGAAAAAGACTCTATGGTTATGTAAATGCCTTGGTAGACGATAACAAAGATGTGTTGTTAAGGGAAACCACCGTAGAAGAAGCTTTGCTTTTTGTCTTCATGTTGAAGACCATCACAGAGCCTAAAGGGTATGAAGCATATTTGCAAATTATTTCTATGAGTTCTAAAATGGAAGATTATGGGACGGCCCTATTTTATACGGAGGAATTACTTAAAAATGGATTTGTCGATAAAGCAACCCTATATAGTTTAGAGGATACAGCACTTCTAAGAATAACCCCCGAATTTAACGAATTGGTGACCAAATACCTTAACGATGCTCGTTATGAAATTAAGGAACAATAAGATGAGGAACCTTATTTAGGTCCCAATCTATAACTAATCCTTTGGCAATGGATTTTGCAAGCTCTTTACCGTATAAAAGTTCACATAAATAAAGAGCTGCTTCGAAACTTTTGGCTCCTCCTGCTGAGGTAATATATTTGCCGTCATGAACAAAAAGAACGCTGTCCTTTACCTTTAGGTTGGGAAATTTTGCTCTGTACGTTTCTATGTCACTCGGAAATGTGGTGGAATTAACATTATCTAAAATACCTGCTTTAGCCAAAACAAAAGCACCATCGCAATGAGAGGTTATGAATAATGCTTTTTTATCAATCATTTTAATAAAATTGATCATAGTTGTATCTTCTAGATCGCTGTCTAGATGGTGTTCTGCGCTGGGAACTACCAATATATCTATTTGAGGTAACTCGTCCTTGGTATAATCATAATCAGGTAAGATGCGTAGGCCTTCAAATGTGGTTATAGGTTGTACTGTGTTGGCAACTGTAAATACGTTCATTGCTTTAATCTGCCCCCTATATTGGGTGTGCTGAAAAATATCATAAGGTGCCGTAAACTCCGTATTGTAAGTTCCATTCATAATCAAAAAGGCCACATTATACCTATTAGCAACAATGTTGGGCTCATATTTTTTAATTTCCGAAATACTCTTAGTTTTTTCTTTTTGTACACATCCTAAAATAAGAATGCCCATTAAGGCTGCGTAAATTCTAAAAGTGCTACTCATTGCTAGGGTGGGTTTTAGTATATTTTTTTAATAGTAAAAGTAATAAAATACCGATCATGCAGATTAGAACTATGGCATACCAAGTGACATTAAACCCAAAATTTGAAATGGATCTCATTCCATAATTATGGGCAAAAACATGTGATATAGAAAAAGCTATACTGTACAGTGCCATATATTCTCCTTGGTTCCCTTTCTTAGAGCGCTCCATGGCGAATGCATTAGAAAAAGGGAAAGCGATCATTTCTCCTAAGGTCATGAGCAACATACCAATAATAAGAATTCCTATCCATGAAAAGAGATTTAATACCAAAAAACTTAGTCCTACGAGTATAAAACCTACCATCATATTGGTAATTTTAGACCAGGGTTTGCCTTCCATATACTTTATAAGTGGCATTTCTAGTACAAATATTAAAAATCCGTTCATCGCTAGGATTAGTCCTATTTCCAGTTCACTTAAAGAATAGCTCTTGCTGTAGTAGATAGGAATTGTCGAAAAATATTGTACAAAGGCAAAGCCGAACATGACCATGGCAAAAATAAAAATCCAATATGTTTTGTCTTTGTAGGCAGAAGTGGGATTGGGATTTTTTTGGTTGTCCATTACCTTAGCCTTCTTAGGATTTAAAATATAAAGTAATAATATGCCTGCGGAAATACACGTAAGACCATCTACCCAAAATAGTCCTGCATATCCTATAGAAGTAATTATAATACCTCCTAAAGCGGGACCAGCTGAAAACCCTAGGTTTATAGCCAGTCGTATTAAGGTTACAGTCCTAGTTTTGTTTTCAGGTTTACTATAGGCAATAAGGGCAACAAAAGCGGCAGGTCTAAAGGCGTCAGCTACGATCATTAGCACAAAAATCCCTAAACAAATAGCATGAAAACTTTGTAAAAATTGCAATCCGATAAAGAGACTTCCCGATAAAAGGAGACTAATCAACATTACCTTGTAATATCCTATTTTATCTGTGAGCTTACCGCCAAGCCAGGCGCCTATTAATGAGCCGAGTCCAAAACAAGTCATTATGGTGCCTACATTATCCAATGCAAAGCCTAAGTTCTGAGTAAGGTAAAGTGATAGAAATGGAATTACCATGGTGCCGGCCCTATTGATTAATGTAATCAATGCCAACCACCAAACTTCTTTTGATAGGCCTTTAAAGGAGTCTATATAGCTCAGGTATATTCTTTTCATTGATGTACGACCGACATAAAAAAAAAGCCCGACTTTTAGTCAGACTATCAATCTAAAAAATTGTAATTGCACTAATGGGACATGTTATTTGCTGATCTGCCTGTGAATTTTGGTGTCATATTTTCAAGCGATCTAGGTATCATTTTATTCGATTAATGGACAAAGCTAGATAAAAATATGGTATGTTGTATTTTTGTATTTTCAACAATAAGAAACAATAGATATGAGGTGTTTTTATGTGGTACTGCTTCTACTTATCCTAGGATGTAAAGAAAAGAAATATCATTCGGAAATTAAGGTTAAGATTCCTGTGAATGGATATACCGCTTTTTTTGAAATTCTGGAATTTCAGAAAAAAATGAATCAAGAATTCAAAGACCCGGAGACTTCTCCTCTGCCTGATAGATATCGTAAAAATTTTGAAGGATTAGCTTTTTTTAAACCAGATACAAACTATAGGGTTATAGCTAAATTTGTTAGAACTCCCGAAGCACTGCCCTTTATGATGCCAACCACCACAGATAGGGAATCAAAAAAAGTCACCTATGGGGTAGCTTATTTTTCATTAGAGGAAAAACAATATGAATTGGAAGTCTATCAGGACCAAGAACTGATATTAGAAAAAGGGTATCAGGACTATTTATTCTTGCCTTTTTTAGATGGTACCAATGGAGAAGAAACGTATGCTGGTGGGCGTTACATAGATTTGCGTATCCCTGAGGGTGATAGCTTGACCATAGACTTTAATAGGGCCTACAACCCTTATTGCGCCTATAATAAAAAATATTCTTGCCCAATTGTTCCAACAATAAATGCCTTGCCTATAAGGGTCTTGGCTGGGGTAAAGGCATTTATGCCAACGGATAAATAAAAAAATCCTAGCAGCATTTGCTAGGATTTTTTTTAGAATATATAAACGAAACGCTTTCTCATTTAGAACGAATAAACAGCCGCCAAAACAAAAGAGGAAAGACTCTTTGTTGGAGTAAGGTCATTGTTAATAAAAGCATCATCTGAAGCACTATCTAATCGCAATTCTGGTTTAATCATTAAATTGCCAATAGTAGCACTTCCAGTTAAGGTAACTGCAAATACGCTGGAATCTTCAATTCCTGTTCCAATAGCTCCAAAGTCTCCTGTTTCGGTGAAATATTCACCTCTCAAACCAATGGTGAAAGTGTCAGATGTAGCGTACTGTGGGTAAAGAGCTGCTCCTGCAAAGCCTACTCCGTCATTGTCAAAGTATGCCGCATTAATTCCCAAGAAAAACTCCTCAGAAACATCAAAACCACCAGTAAAGTCTATTTCGTATGCACCATCATCGGTAATAAAGTTTAAATACTGACCGCTATATCCCAATTGTGCTCCGAAGGCGTAATTTCCTGTAGGGTTAAACTCAGTTAGATCCGTTGGGTTCATTACTGCAACCATGGCAGACCATTCGTTTCCTAGATCAAAATCAGCTTTAAGGCCTGTATGGGAAAAGGGGCCATAAGAAAATAGATAAGATGTACTATAGTTAAAGTTTGCTACCGGTGAAATAACCTCATATCCTAAAAAGGTATTGAAGTTACCAAAGGTTAATTTTACTTTATCACTAACATTCCAATAAACATATAATTGGTTAACAATGTTTCCTGTGGCAGAATACATAGGAGATGCAAAAATAGCATCGGTACCGCGAGGACCAAAAACAAGGTCGGCCACAAAGCCAACATCTTCTCCTTCATAGCTAGCAATAACATTTGCCATGCCCAATGCAAATCCTGGGAGATTTGCAAATGATGATCCCGGAGCTATAGCATTCTCATCATTTGGCGCACTTAGATTAGCGCGGTAATAAGCATCTATAGATCCGCTCAATGACAATTTGGGTTTTGTTTTTGCTTCCTCATCCTGGGCAAAAAGACCAGTAGTGAACAAAGCTATAGCGAAAAAAAGTATTTTTTTTACGTTATTTGTAGAGATAATCGTTTTCATATTTCAATGGTTTTATGGTCCCTTTCAAAAAGGAATGATGAATTATTGATCGTGATGTTTAATTATGAAATGGTTATGTAACGGAGCGTTCTGCAAAACGCTCCGTTTTTATTTTGTGAATAGTGATTAATGTTGATTTAATCTAAAATCAGGATAGGCATCCATTCCATGTTCATGAAGATCTAATCCTTCTATTTCTTCTTCCTTGGAAACTCGTATACCTATAGTTTTCTTAAGTGTGTATAGGATGATGAAGGCGCTTAGCGAACAAAACATTGCTGTTGCACCTACTCCCGCAAGTTGATAAAGGAATTGATCACCTCCTGCTTTTGCTCCAAAAATACCTACGGCTAAAGTACCCCAGATACCACAGATTAAATGCACTGCGATAGCTCCTACCGGATCATCCAATTTAATTTTATCGATAAGGGCAACTCCTAGCACAATGATTATACCGGCAAGTCCACCAATCATGATAGACTCAAAAGGAGACATTAGGTCTGCACCTGCCGTAATACCAACCAATCCACCAAGGATACCATTTAAGAACATGGTAAGGTCATAATTTTTATAAAGTATGGAAGAAAAAATAAACGCTCCAACTCCACCTGCCGCCGCTGCAAGACTTGTGGTAACTAATACCAATGAAGTGCCAGCGGGATCGGCTGATAGTACAGATCCACCATTAAATCCAAACCATCCTAACCAAAGTATCAAAACTCCAGCAGCTGCGAAAGGAATATTGTGTCCAGGGATAGCGTTTGGTTTTCCGTCTTCACTAAATTTTCCAATACGTGGTCCCAAAAGGGATACGGCAATGAGAGCGGCCCATCCGCCAACGGAATGTACTAGTGTAGATCCTGCAAAATCATGGAATCCAGCCTCATCGCCACCAAGGGTTGATAAGAAACCACCACCCCATTGCCATGATCCAACAATTGGATAGATTAGGCCTACATATATAATAGTAAAGATCATGAAAGGTCCAATTTTAACGCGTTCAGCCACTGCTCCAGATACGATGGTCGCTGCTGTAGCCGCGAACATGGCTTGAAATAGAAAATCGGTCCAATAGGTATACCCTCCACTAGCATATTCAGCGGTCATTCCATTTTCTCCCGGATCCAATCCGAATCCTGAAAATCCAAAATACCCGTTAAAATCACCTGGGTACATTAAATTAAATCCGCCTATATAATATAATAGTAGTCCCGCGCATATAATAAAGACATTTTTAAATAATATGTTGATCGTATTTTTTTGTCTG
This sequence comes from Sediminicola arcticus, assembly GCF_040566695.1. Lineage (NCBI taxonomy): Bacteria > Pseudomonadati > Bacteroidota > Flavobacteriia > Flavobacteriales > Flavobacteriaceae > Sediminicola > Sediminicola arcticus. The sequence continues at coordinate 381,964 of NZ_JBEXAE010000002.1, forward strand.
GTAAGTCCTATCTCTAAGAGGGAGAATCCTAAGTGCATGAAGAATACAAGTCCTGTACAAATCATCATCCAAACATTATTAGCTGTAAATAATCCTGCTTCCATTTTTGTAATGTTTATTAAATTTTACTTGAGTTAGTTGATGCCTGCGTGTCCGTTTTCCTTTGTCCTAATGCGATAAGCATCTAAGACGTCTGATACAAATATTTTTCCATCGCCCACATTTCCGGTACTTGCTATCTCCAAAATGGTGCTTACGGTCTTGTCCAAGAAATCATCGGAAACCACAATGACCAGATATCTCCTCTGGATATCAGTAGTGCTGTAGGAAATACCGCGATAAACATGGCCTTGCTTTTCATTTCCAACTCCAGTTACATCCCAATAGCTGAAGAAGTTCACCTCAATTTGATGAAGTGCTTTTTTTACTTCGTCAAATTTTGACTTTCTAATAATTGCCTCTATTTTTTTCATAATTGATTTATTAATTATGGGCCAAATGTATGTTAAAAAAATTAACACCCCTTAAAAATAGGGGCTATGTGTCTTATTTTTATATATATATCAAATTAACCCCCATAAAATTATGGGTATGTATTTTTAAAGATAAAAAAATGATTATTCAATTAATTTTTAGCAGAGCTAATCGAATATAGTTGATATAAGATGATATTTTTCGACCAAAAATTGCGAATTGTTTAATAAATAAGGTAAAATGGTATTTTTTACTTATTTCTAGAATAGAATGCCTGTAGTGTGTTATTTATAACAATTTGGAGATCCAGAGGCCTGAAGCCACCGCTATAACCCCAAGAATCATACTCGAAAGGGTGTAAAGGGAAAAGTTAAGTAGTTCGCTAGCCTTAAGAAATGAAAAGTTTTCAAATGCAAAAGAAGAAAAGGTGGTAAAACCACCACAAAATCCAGTGGCTAATAATAAGGTTTGGTTTTGTGAAAGATAATTTCCTTTAGCAGAAAGGCCCAAAAGGAATCCTATAAGCAGGCATCCCATGCTATTAACTAAAAAAGTACCTAAATAAAAGTTAGTGAAATAAGGGTTGTAGGTTTTGGAGATAAGAAAGCGTAACATGCTGCCTAATCCTCCTCCCAAAAAAACAAGTAGCATTTGTTTCATACCCTAAAAGTATAAAACTAAATTGCTTTTTTATAATTGGAAGAACTTAATTCCATTGAATAGACCTTTGAGGCCGACCCTTCTAAATTTTCATCTACTGAAACCGTTTTCTTCTTATTGGTTCGATTGACACTGAAGATCAATAAAACGGCATTTATAGCGACCAACGTGATGAGAATGTTAAAAAATGTAACCATTTGTCCAATTAGTTTAGCAGTATAACGCAAAAGTACTTCTTTTCTTATATTATACGTTGTATCTGGACTTTATGTTGTGTAAGTGGAAATTTTTGTGGTTAAGTCAAAGGAAGTGTTAATTTTTAAGCAAATACTTCATTAGAAAAAGGATAATTATGAAGATTATAAATGTTATTCCTATCCATTTGACTCCTTTGTAGTTTTTAAGGTGTAATTGCTTGTCTTTTTTATACGAAAATATCATTACCCCAATAAAAACAAGTACAAAAAGGGCGGCAAAAATTAATTGACCGTTACTGAACATATTTTTTATTTTTACGCAAAGCTAACTTAAAATAGAACAATAATGAAACGTAAACTTCGCGCAGTAGAGCTATTCCATAGCTCATTCGGTCTAGGTGTCTCCAATACTACAAAGGCAAATTTGGGGATACGAAAAAATTTACTTCGATTTAATTTAATGGATGAGGAGAATAAAGAATATTTGGAAGCTGCCAATAATAACGATCTGGTGGAAGTGGCTGATGCCTTAGGGGATATGTTGTACATTTTATGCGGGACCATATTAGAACACGGTATGCAATATAAAATAGAAGAAGTGTTTGAAGAGATACAGCGAAGTAATATGAGTAAGTTGGATGAAAATGGAAAACCAATCTATAGGGAAGACGGTAAGGTTTTAAAAGGCCCCAATTATTTTAAACCAAATATCAAGGAAATCTTGGATAAGAAATAAAAAAAGCACCTCGTTGAGGTGCTTTTTATTATGATAAATCTATTGATTTATAATTTGTACCTCCAACCAAATTTATCTTCGGCTCTATTGTATTGTATATCCGTGATGCGTTTCCTTAATAGTGCAGCATAACTATTTTCCAATTCAGGGAGTTCATAATCTTTCTCTCTGTAACCAAAAGCAGTGATCGGAGATATTACGGCGGCAGTTCCTGCGCCAAACATTTCCATCAAAGTACCATTTTCCGAAGCTTCTACCACTTCCTTTACGGCAATCTTGCGTATTTCAACATTAATTCCTTCTTCTTTGGCAAGTTCTATCAAACTCTTCCTGGTAATACCATCTAATATTCTATCGCTGATAGGACTAGTAATCAATGTATCATTGATCCTGATAAAGATGTTCATTGCCCCTGCTTCCTCAATGTATTCGTGGGTGTTGTCATCGGTCCAAATAACTTGGTTGTAACCTTTGGCAACCGCTAATTGGGTAGGATAAAACTGTCCTGCATAGTTACCTCCAGCTTTGGCAAAACCTACTCCTCCGTTTGCGGATCTAGAATAGGTCTCTTCTATAAGTACTTTTACTTTTCCTGAAAAGTAAGGACCTGAAGGGGCGCAGGCAATAATGAATTTATATTCATCTGCTGGAGATGCATGAAATCCTTTCCCCGTAGCAAATACAAATGGTCTTATATATAAAGAACTACCTTCGGTTTGAGGAATCCATTGTTGTTCTAACTTTAAAAGAGTCTTAAGGCCTTCCATGAAATATTCTTCTGGGAATTCAGGAATGGCCAATCTTTTGGATGAAATATTAATGCGTTTTTGATTTTCTAATGGGCGAAACAACCAAACATTGTTGTCCGTATCCTTATAAGCTTTCATGCCTTCAAAAACAGATTGTCCGTAATGGAATATCTTGGAGGAAGGATCTAATGTAATGGGCTGATAGGGGACTACTTTTGGAGTTTCCCAAGACCCATTCTTATAATCGCATACCATCATGTGATCTGTAACGATACTACCAAATGAAAGATTATTGAAATCTACTTGGTCAATTTTTGATGTTTTCGCTTTTTCTACGATCACATTCTTTAAACTCGTGTCCATTCAATTTAAATTTGTCGCAATAAAATTAATGAATTATCATTAGTTGCCCTTCTTTTTTTGTTTAAAAAAGACCAAATTTGTATAAAGGATCAAAAATTTATCAGATATGAAAAGTTTTAACATATTGCTTGTTTTAATTGTATTGATTGTCTCTTGTAAGGATGTAAAATCAACCTCGGAAAAATCGGAAACGACTACTGAAGCTGCAAAACACACCGTCTATGGAGATGAAATTCAGTCCGTTGGGGCCATTCCTCAATCAGAAATGTGGCAAAACTATAAAGTACTGATGGTGTCAGATACCTTATCCTTAAAATTTAAGGCCACGGTTGCAGAGGTGTGTCAGGCTAAAGGATGTTGGATGAAGTTGAAGTTGGAAGATGGTCAAGAAGCTATGGTAAAATTTAAGAACTATGGTTTTTTTATGCCTAAAAATATTGTAGGTAAGGAAGTAGTCGTTAATGGAAAGGCTTTTGTGGAACAACAATCCGTGGAGGATCAAAGACATTTTGCAAAAGATGCCGGCAAATCTGAAGCTGAATTGGCTTTGATTCTTGAATCAAAGAAAACGTATAGTTTCGAAGCTGACGGAGTCCTAATTAAACAATAGGATGAAACGAAATATTATTACAACCTCCGATGGTTCAAAGACCATACAAATTGAGGAATGGGATGAGCAGTATCATTCTAAGCATGGTGCTGTGCAAGAGGCTTACCATGTATTTATTAAACATGGACTATCACTTTTCGAAAACAGAAAGATTTCACTATTGGAAATCGGATTTGGCACTGGCCTCAATACATTAATTACATTAATAGAATCAAAGAGATTCAACTTGGAAATTGCATACACGGGGGTAGAAGCTTATCCAGTGACTTTGGAAGAGGTAGCGCAATTGGATTACGTAAATGAACTTAACGCCCAAGCACTCGCCTCTGATTTTGAAAAGATGCATAATGCCCCTTGGGAAGAAGCCATCGAATTATCTAATAACTTCACCTTACAAAAACAGAAAAAGGATTTTATGGAAATTGTGGATAAGGATAAGTATAATCTTATTTATTTCGATGCCTTCGGTGCACGGGTACAGCCCGAACTGTGGACAGAGGTCCTTTTTCAAAAAATGTATGATGCTATTGGTCAAAACGGAGTATTAGTAACCTATGCAGCAAAGGGAAGCGTGCGAAGAGCTATGCAGTCTGTTGGTTTTAAAGTGGAGCGTTTACCTGGGCCTCCGGGGAAAAGGGAGATGCTAAGAGCTGTGAAAATTGATTTGGGCGAGGATAAAAGTTAAATAATAACATAAAATTATTATTTCTTTAAGTCATTGTTGGACGATACTGTTAAACCTTAATTAAAGCGTTTGACACCCCTACCTAAAACCTATATCTTTGTTTAAAAATTAACATGAAAATATTAATAACAGGTGCGACGGGATTAGTGGGATCCGCGATTGTTGAGTTGTGCCAGAAGAAAAATATTGACGTTAATTATCTTTCCACAAGTAAAAATAAAATTGTAACCAATTCCAATTATAAAGGCTTTTATTGGGACCCTTCCAAAGGTGAAATTGATCTCGGATGTTTTGATGGTGTAACCTCTATTATTAACCTGGCTGGGGTCTCTATTTCCAAACGATGGACGAAAAGCAATAAGAAGGCTATCCTAAACAGTAGAATAGATAGCTTGAAAACTTTGAGAAATGGTTTAGACAAGGTGGATTCTAATACGATTGAGTCTTTTATATCGGCCTCTGCCATTGGCATCTATCCTGATTCTCTCTCTGGTTATTATTCTGAGGAGGAGAAGGCTGTGGACAATAGTTTTTTAGGTGAAGTTGTCCATGCTTGGGAAAAAGAGGCGGATACGTTCAAGAACTATAATTTTAATGTTGCTAAGATAAGAATAGGCTTGGTGCTTTCTAAAAAGGGTGGTGCTCTTCCGGAAATGGCTAAGCCCATTAAAAATTATGTTGGAGCAGCATTTGGGACAGGTGACCAGTGGCAGTCTTGGATACATATTAGAGATTTGTCCAGATTATTCCTTTTTGTAGCGAACAACAAATTACAGGGTGTTTTTAATGGGGTAGCCCCAAATCCTATTTGTAATAATAAATTGGTCAAGGAAATTGCAAAGCAGCTGAACAAGCCCTTGGTTCTGCCCAATATTCCACAATTTGTAATGAAATTGGTTTTAGGAGAAATGTCTTATATATTATTTGCTAGTCAACGTGTGAGCAGCAAGAAAATAGAAGAAGAGGGCTTTATTTTTCATTATCAAAATATTTGTAAAGCATTGGAGGCTATTTATTTTAGTGAAAACAAGGTAAAGCAAGACAATGCCGTTTCTCAAACCGAGTCTTTAAGTTAAGCGAACAGAGAAATTTTTTAATGTCAAAATCCAAACGACATCCGCCTAAAGTGGATGTTTTTTTATAATGTTTAATGACATTTTGACATTTTTAAAGAATTGGCAGTACTTTTGCATTTTGAAACTAGTATTATTATAAAGACACACAAATGAGTAAGAAAAATAAAGCAGAAGAAATGGATGAGATGGTTTCTGATGCATCAAATAATGATGGGAATATAGGGGAAGAAAATGTGCAAGCCCATGAAGAATTGACAACAGAGGAACAATTGCAGATGGATTTGGCCAAGGAAAAAGATAAATTTTTGCGTCTATTTGCAGATTTCGAAAATTATAAGAGACGTACTTCTAAAGAAAGAATGGAACTGTTTAAAACTGCAGGTCAAGAAGTTATCGTTTCTTTATTGCCTGTGATTGATGATTTTGAGCGTGCAATGAAAGAGTTGGCAAAATCGGATGATAAGGAAATGTATAAAGGAGTAGAGCTTATTAATAATAAGCTTAATGAAGTATTAAAGGGAAAGGGACTTCAAGTAATTGAAGTGAAACAAGGAGATGATTTCGATGCTGAATTGCACGACGCCATAACACAGATACCAGCACCTGACAAAAAATTGAAAGGCAAGATTATAGACGTTATAGAAAATGGTTTTACCCTAGGGGATAAAATTATACGTCATCCAAAGGTTGTTGTTGGGAACTAAATTTAAAGTATGAAGGAAGATTATTACGACATTTTAGGAATTGCTAAAAACGCGAGTGCTGCCGAAGTCAAAAAAGGGTATCGCAAAAAGGCCATTGAATATCATCCAGATAAAAATCCTGGTGATTCTAAGGCAGAAGAAATGTTTAAAAAGGCAGCTGAGGCCTATGAGGTGCTCAGTGAGCCAAATAAAAAAGCTAGATACGACCAATACGGGCATGCTGCGTTTGAAAGCGGTGGTTTCGGAGGTGGAGCTGGAATGAATATGGATGACATATTCAGCCAGTTTGGAGATATTTTTGGTGGTGCATTTGGCGGAGGCGGTGGCTTTAGTGGTTTTGGAGGCGGTGGTCAACAACGCAGGGTCAAAGGGAGTAATCTCAGGATTAGGGTTAAATTAACCTTAGAAGAAGTAGCCAATGGCGTTGAGAAAACGGTCAAAGTAAGAAGAAAAATTCAAGCAGAGGGTGTTAGTTACACTACATGCTCTACATGTGGGGGTAGGGGACAGGTGACAAAAATCACCAATACCATTTTGGGTAGAATGCAAACTGCGGCAACATGTATTGTTTGTAGTGGCAGCGGACAGTCCATAGATAAAAAACCTAGTGAAGCTGATGCGCAGGGATTAATCGTTAAAGAAGAAACAGTATCTATTAAGATACCCGGTGGTGTTGAGGAAGGCATGCAGTTAAAAGTTTCTGGTAAGGGTAACGATGCACCAGGAAATGGAGTGCCTGGAGACTTATTGGTGGCCATTGAAACGGAAGAGCACGATACCTTGAAAAGAGAAGGTGATAATTTACATTACGATCTTTATATTAGTTTCTCGGAGGCTGTTTTAGGAACTTCAAAAGAAATAGATTCTGTAACTGGAAAGGTGCGAATCAAATTAGAAGCAGGAATACAATCGGGCAAGATTTTAAGACTTAGAGGAAAAGGCATTACCAGTCTTAATGGCTATGGTGCTGGAGACCTATTGGTTCATGTCAATGTTTGGACACCAAAGGAAGCGAATAAGGAACAAAAAGATTTTTTTGAACGCATGCAAAACCATGAGAATTTTGTTCCCAATCCGGAAAAATCGGATAAATCATTTTTTGAAAAAGTGAAGGATATGTTTTCTTAATAAATTTAGTTTTCATTTTTAAATAAAAAACGTATATTTGATTTAATGTTGGGAAACCAATATTAATTTTCTTTTTCATAGCAATTTTTTTCCCATCCTTATTTCTGATAAGGGTGGGTTTTGTTTTTAATAAAACATCTTAAACTCAAATCTCCTTTTAAAGCATTTAATTATCTTTGAAAAAATTGCGTACATGAACTCTATTTTAGTAGCTGAAAGTGTCTCCAAACAATTTGGTAAGCATGCAGCTCTTACGAATGTTTGCCTTGAAATTCCAAAGAATAGTATTTACGGGCTCCTTGGACCAAATGGTGCTGGAAAAACCACGTTAATCAGAATCATTAATCAAATTACCTATCCAGATAGTGGCAGGGTATACTTTGATGGAAAACCGCTACAACCTCACCATATTTCCTTGATCGGGTATTTGCCAGAGGAAAGAGGACTCTATAAAAGTATGAAGGTTGGGGAACAGGCATTGTATTTGGCGCAACTGAAGGGACTTTCAAAAACGGAGGCCAAGGAACGTTTGAAATATTGGTTCGATAGGTTAGAAATAGGAGACTGGTGGGGAAAAAAGGTTCAAGAACTCTCCAAAGGGATGGCACAAAAGATTCAGTTTATTGTAACTGTACTTCACCAGCCCAAGCTATTGATTTTTGATGAGCCTTTTAGTGGTTTTGATCCTATTAATGCTAATCTAATCAAAGACGAGATACTTCAATTAAAGGAAAACGGGACTTCCATAATATTTTCTACCCATAGGATGGAATCTGTAGAAGAGCTCTGTGAGTATATTGCCCTTATTCATAAGTCGGAAAAAATTCTAGATGGGAAATTATCTGAGATAAAAAAGGCGTATAAAAACAATGTTTTTAAGGTAGGGTTAGAAGTATTGGACGGAGACAGTCTACTGAATGAACTGCAACATAAGTTTGCCATATCTTCCCCTATTTTTCTAAGGGAAGAAAATCAATTGGACTTTACAATTCAATTGCCAAATAACCACACTGGCGACCTTTTAGCGCATTTGTCTTCTAAGGCAAATATTAATCATTTTGTGGAGACTATTCCATCGGCAAATGAAATTTTCATTCAAACCATCCAAAGCAAGAATACCCATGAATAAGCTGTTACTTATAATTAAGAGGGAGTATCTGGCAAAGGTTAGGAATAAATCCTTTGTAATCATGACCTTTTTAAGTCCTATTCTTATGGTGGGAATGGTTGTGCTAATTGCTTATTTGACTAAAGTGAACGATAGTGAAGAGCGTGTTATAAGCGTACTGAACGAGAGTGATTATTTTTCCAATGATTTTCTCTCAACTGATAATCTCTCTTATGTGAATTTTAGGGACATAGGTATTGAGGCCGCTAAAGATTCAACAACAAGTTTAGGATATTATGGTCTGCTGCACATTCCCAATAACGCAGATCTTGAAACTGTGGCACAAAGTGCAGTTTTTTACAGCAAGGATTCTCCTAGTACTTCAATTCTTGAGATTTTGGAAGATACTTTTCAGGATCGTTTAAGACTTGGCAGAATACAGGATTTAGGGGTCTCCGTTTCTGATTTTGAAGCAATGGACAAGCGGTATGAGATAAATGCAACCACGTTTAGCGGAGAACAGAATTTAAAGGGTATCAATGAGATAAAGGCTATTATTGGAGGAGGATTTGGGTATCTTATTATGATGTTCATTATTATCTATGGCGGTTTTGTTATGCGAAGCGTTATAGAGGAAAAAACAAGTAGGATTATCGAAGTTATTATATCTTCCGTAAAACCTTTTCAATTAATGCTAGGGAAAATTATTGGTACTTCCCTCGCTGGTATTACCCAATTTGCCATTTGGATTGTTTCTGGGGTGCTCTTGCTTTCTGTTGTTATTCTTATCTTTGGGATTGAGCCAGCTGCTCTAGGTAATGGGAGTACTATGGGGCCAGGAGTTGTAGGCGGTATTACACCAAATAGTGCCAATGAAACATTACAGTTATACGCTAATGAATTATTTCAAATACCTTGGGCTATGCTCATCACCTTTTTTCTGATCTATTTCATTCTTGGGTATTTGATTTATAGTTCTATTTATGCGGCCATTGGGGCTGCGGTAGATAATGAAACGGATACCCAACAGTTTATTTTTCCAATTATATTGCCACTAATGCTTGGGATTTATGTAGGTTTCTTTTCTGTATTTAATAATCCACATGGGCCTATCGCAGTTGCATTTTCGTTGTTTCCCTTAACCTCACCCATCGTAATGATGATGAGGTTGCCCGGTGGGCTCGGGGCAGGTGGCGTTCCCATTTGGCAATTGATCACTTCCATCGCCTTATTAATAGTTACCTTTATCGGTATTGTTTGGTTGGCAGCTAAAATCTACCGGGTAGGCATTTTAATGTATGGGAAGAAGCCTAGTTATAGGGAACTCTTTAAATGGTTAAAATATTAAAATGAATAATTTAAAGGATATTTGGTCAGAATTTAAAGATTTTTTATCACTTAAGATATTCCCTAGTGATACCATAAATATTAGTGTGGGGACTATCTTAGCGGTAATCATCGTTATTATCATTGTTACCTTTCTATTAAAATTGGTGCATAAGCTGGTGACCTCCAATTTGCCGGAGGAGGATAAGAATAAATTCGTGAGCATCTTCGGGTTTTTTAAATACCTCTTGTACATGTTTGTTATTTTAACGGTATTGCATGCTTCAGGGGTTAACCTTACAGTGCTGTTGACCGCTTCTGCCGCCCTTTTTGTAGGTTTGGGATTTGCCCTTCAGTATTTGTTCCAAGATATCATTTCAGGTGTTTTGATTATTCTGGACCAGTCCTTGCACGTAGGTGATATTATTGAGGTAGAAGATAAAATAGGTAAGGTCTTCGAAATTAGACTGAGGACCACTAGGGCGATAACTCGAGATGATAAGGTCATCGTTATTCCAAACCATATTTTTTTAACGGATAGTATTTATAATTATACCCAAAATCATAGAACCACAAGGGAGAGCGTGAAAGTAGGCGTGGCCTATGGGAGTGATGTAAGATTGGTCTCAAAATTATTAGAGGAAGTAGCAGCTTCACAAAAAGGAGTATTAAAAAGCCCAAAATCATTTGTTCTATTTGAAGATTTTGGAGATTCTGCCTTATTGTTTTCCATCAATTTCTTTATTAACGACAGTTTCAGTGATCCTAGATTAAAAAGTGAAATAAGGTTTAAGATCAATGATAAATTCAGGGAGCACAATATCAGTATTCCTTTCCCACAACGGGATGTTCATATATTCCAGTAGGTATTACAATCATAGTTCTTCGTGAAATGGAGGGCCGAATTTTTAAATAAAATTTAGTTGGCATGAAATATGTTTAATCCGTTAACATGGATTAACTAAATCTTACAATAGGATAATTTCCAAAAGAGAATTCACTCGAATTATATATTGAAAGGCTATTATAACCTAGTATCTAGTTTAAAGTGGTTCTTGAAAATACCAAATACCAAATACCAAAATAGTACAATAATCGTTAGTAGTTAATAAGTTAAGATAGATGTCAAAAATATTGGTAATAGAAGATGAATCGGCCATTAGAAGGGTTCTTGTAAAAATTTTGAGCGAGGAAAATGATTCATATATAGTTGAAGAGGCAGAAGATGGTCTAAAAGGTCTGGAAAGTATAAAAAAGGAAGATTATGATTTGGTTTTGTGTGATATCAAAATGCCAAAAATGGATGGCGTAGAGGTGTTGGAGGCTGCTAGAAAGATACGACCAGAAATTCCCTTTATAATGATCTCGGGACATGGCGATTTGGATACGGCTGTAAATACCATGAGATTAGGAGCCTTTGACTATATCTCGAAACCACCAGACTTAAATAGATTACTCACTACAGTGAGAAATGCCTTGGACAAAAAGGAATTGGTTATAGAAAATAAAATTTTAAAGAAAAAGGTAAGTAAGAATTACCAAATGATTGGCGAAAGTCAGGCCTTGGAAACAATCAAGGATATGATTGAAAAGGTAGCTCCCACCGATGCTAGGGTGTTAATTACCGGTTCTAACGGAACAGGTAAAGAATTGGTAGCACATTGGATCCATGAAAAAAGCCAACGTGGGGCATCACCTTTTATAGAAGTGAATTGTGCAGCGATACCGTCCGAACTAATAGAAAGTGAGCTTTTTGGTCATGTTAAAGGAGCCTTTACATCTGCTGTAAAAGATAGGGCTGGAAAATTTGAAGCTGCTAATAATGGCACCATTTTTTTAGATGAAATTGGAGATATGAGTCTTTCTGCACAAGCCAAAGTGTTGCGTGCTCTTCAGGAAAGTAAGATTTCTAGGGTAGGATCCGATAAGGATATTAAGGTAGATGTGAGGGTAATTGCCGCTACTAATAAAGATTTAAAAAAGGAGATAAAAGACGGTAACTTTAGGGAGGATCTATACCATAGACTGGCTGTAATCTTAATACAAGTACCAGCTTTGAACGATCGTAGGGAAGATATTCCTTTATTGATTACTTATTTTGCTCAAAAAATATCAGAAGAACACGGGACGACTACTAAAGTATTTTCAGATAAGGCCATGGAAATGCTACAGAAATACGACTGGACAGGAAATATTAGGGAATTGAGAAACGTGGTAGAGCGCCTAATCATTCTAGGAGGAAAAGAAGTAACAGATGAAGATGTTAAGCTTTTTGGAAGTAAATAAAAGAAATAGCGCCTTTTCTGAAGAGGGAGTTGAATTTTAAATAGCTTATTTTGAATTATTTATACAGCCTTCCAATTTTTTAAGAGCCTTCTCTGTGATAGATTTGGTTTTTAGATTATAGTACATTTTAGCCTCTGTTATATCTGTCCTCAATAATTGCTTTTCACAATTTCGAAAAACATTTATAGCGTAGGCATAGGCTTCTTCACAATCAAGGGAACTTACAACTTTAGCGAGGGATTTTTCATAACTCAAAAGCGATTTATCTATTTTGTCATGCAACAATGGTTGCTCTGGTAACCGCATACCGATCTTTTCCTTCTCTGTTTCCTTGGTATTCATGGCTAGTACATCACTGGCATATTTGCTTTTATGGAGTTCGTGTTCATCCAATGCATCCAAACTGCCTATGGCATTTTGAATAGCTTTTCCCAATAAAATTCTTGTGCTGGCCAGGGATGTGGCTCGGGTTGCATTTTTTAAATTTTCCGAAGTCTCACCAATGCTTTTTGTGGCGTATTCGCAATTACAATTTTCTAATTGTTTTTTAGATTTATCTATTGCACTCAAGGCCTTATAGGCATAGTATCTGGATTTATTAATACTCTCGGCTTTGATGGCCATTTCAGTCTGATTCTTTATGTAGCCAATATTAGAGCTTGCATAATCACATGCCTTATTGAAGCTGAAGGATGATAAAATGCACAAAGCTATTGCACTGAGCAAAAAGTATTGTGTTTTCATGACGTAGGTTTTAAGGTAATAATTTGGGTATATTACAGGATTAAAGTTAGTTAGGTCTGTTGATTACTTAATTATTTAATCGATTAAGTGTCGTTTTACTATATGATCGGACCAAAATGTGAACTTTTAGGACGAGAAAAGACTAAAAATTATTAAAGTAGAGCGTTTGGAAAGCGTAAAATATATTTATATGCATGATATGAAGAAAGTTGATACTAAAAGTTATAAAGTCACTTCTCCCATTATCTTATCCAATTTGGGAACGTCTGGGAATCTAAAGGCGTCAGATAAAAAATTAAATAAGGCGTTGGAAGAGATTAGAGAGGATTTGGGTGAATTCCAAGATATTTTGTACGCCCATGGAAAGTATAGTGTGCTGATCTGTCTACAGGGTATGGACACCGCGGGGAAGGATAGTTTAATTAGGGAAGTATTTAAGGATTTTAATGCTAGAGGGGTTGTTGTTCACAGTTTTAAGGTGCCTACAGAATTAGAATTAAAACATGATTATCTATGGAGGCACTATATCGCTCTGCCTGCCAAAGGCAAATTTGGGGTGTTCAATCGTACTCATTATGAAAATGTATTGGTGACACGAGTACACCCCGAATATATAATAGGAGAAAACATACCCGGCATACATAATGTTGCCGATATAGGCGAACAGTTCTGGGAGAAACGATTTGAGCAGATAAATAATTTTGAGAGACATATTGCCGAAAATGGAACGATCATATTTAAATTTTTCCTTCACCTTTCTAAAGAAGAACAACGCCAGCGACTTTTGAGAAGGTTAGAACTAAAGAGAAAGAATTGGAAGTTTTCACCTGGAGACCTAAAAGAGCGAAAATTATGGGATGTATACCAAGATTGCTATCAGGATGCAATTAACAAGACATCTAAACCAAATGCACCTTGGTATGTAATTCCTGCAGATAATAAGGAGGAGGCACGGGTTGTTGTTGCTTCCATTTTATTTGAAGAGTTAAAAAAATACAAAGAAATTGTGGAACCCGAACTCGTTGACGAAATAAAGGCTAATTTAGAAGTCTATAAAACTCAATTAGAAAAAGAAAAAGGATGAGAATACTAGGGTTATTATTGTTTTTATCGGTAACAATGGGATTTTCCCAAACAAGCGATAAACAACAGATAAGAGCAATTTATAATTCATCATTAACGGAAGGTAAATCTTATGGTTGGCTCAACTATTTATCTAACCAAATTGGAGGAAGACTTTCTGGATCTCTGCAGGCACAACTAGCTGTAGATTACACAAAGAAGCAAATGGACTCCCTAGGGCTTGATAAGGTATGGCTTCAGCCAGTTATGGTTCCTAAATGGGTAAGGGGCACCCCTGAGTTTGCCTATATTGAAAATCAATCAGGTATGACCAATAATGTTCCTATTTGCGCCTTGGGCGGGTCTGTGTCAACTCCAGGAGTAGGTATTAAGGCAGCTATCATAGAGGTAAAAGGAATAGAAGAACTTAAAGCATTGGGCAGGTCAAAAATTGCTGGTAAAATAGTATTTTTTAATCGACCCATGGATCCTACTTTAATTAGGACTTTTGAGGCATACTCCGGTTGTGTAGATCAGCGTTATTCTGGAGCAGAGGAAGCAGGGAAATTAGGAGCTGTAGGTGTTATCGTAAGATCAATGAACTTACGATTAGACGACAACCCTCATACGGGTGCCATGAGTTATGGTGATTTACCAGTGGAAAGCAGAATTCCGGCAGCTGCCATCAGTACTAATGGTGCCGATTTACTGAGCACAACTTTGAAGTTGGATCCCAAGATTAAATTCTTTTTTAGACAAAGTTGCAAGCAATATGATGATGTAGAATCCTTTAATGTCGTAGGAGAAATAACGGGCAGTACATATCCTAATGAGATAATGGTAGTTGGTGGACATCTGGATTCGTGGGATCTTGGTGATGGATCTCATGACGATGGGGCCGGGGTTGTTCAGAGTATGGAAGTGCTAAGACTAATGAAAGTTAATGGTTACAAGCCCCAAAGAACCATAAGGGCGGTCTTGTTTATGAATGAGGAAAATGGACTAAGGGGAGGTGCTAAATATGCCGAAATAGCTAAAAATAAAAAGGAAAATCACATTTTTGCATTAGAAAGCGATTCCGGAGGTTTTACACCTCGTGGATTTTCCTTTGATAGTTCCGATGCTAATCTTGAAAGGGTATTGACTTGGAAGTCCTTGTTTGAGCCCTATTTAATCCATGTTTTCGAAAAGGGATATAGTGGAGCCGATATAGGTCCCCTAAAAGATAAACAGATTGTTATGGCTGGGTTAGTGCCAGATTCTCAGCGTTATTTTGACTATCATCATGCACAAAATGACATCTTTGAGCATGTGAATAGAAGGGAGTTGGAACTGGGTGCTGCTGCGATGGCAAGCATGGTCTACTTATTCGACAAGTACGGTATTTTGCCAAACTAAATAGATATCGGATCTTATATCCGAAATCTAAAAAAGGGGACGATTGTAAATCGTTCCCTTTTTTTGGATAGATCTCTTTGAAAGACAATTGCACATATTTTAAGAAGAAAAATAAATCCGTACCTTTGCAGCTCATTAAAACGAGCAAAATGCAAGACGGAATATATGCTAAATTCAACACTTCAAAAGGTGAGATTTTAGTGAAATTAACACACGACAAAACCCCAGGGACTGTGGGTAATTTTGTGGCTTTGGCCGAAGGTAATATGGAGAATAGTGTAAAACCACAGGGCACTCCATATTATGATGGAATATCTTTTCACAGGGTAATTCCAGATTTTATGATCCAAGGAGGTTGTCCTTTAGGTAAAGGTACAGGTGATGGAGGATATAAGTTTGATGATGAATTCCATGTAGATCTTAAGCATGATGGTCCTGGAGTTTTATCTATGGCTAATGCGGGTCCTGGAACCAATGGGACACAATTTTTCATTACGCATATAGCAACTCCATGGTTAGATAATAAGCACACTGTATTTGGCTATGTGGAAGAGGGTCAGGATATTGTTGATGCTATTTCTCAAGGGGACAAAATTAAGACATTGGGAATTGTACGTGTAGGAAAAGAGGCCGAGGAATGGAACGCGGTAGAAGCTTTCCGCACGTTTGAAGGTTCAAGAGAAAAGAAGTTGGCAGCAGAAAAGGCAAAGCAAGCAGCAGAATTGGATAAGGTGGCTGCAGGATTTGATGAAACAGCATCTGGTCTAAGATATAAGATCATCCAAAAAGGAAATGGCGTTATGGCCAAAAAAGGGCAAATTGTATCCGTTCATTACGAAGGAGCTTTGATCAATGGAACTGTTTTTGATTCTTCATACAAGAGAAATCAACCTATAGATTTTGAATTAGGTGTAGGACAAGTAATTCCGGGATGGGATGAAGGTGTTAGCTTATTAAAAGTAGGTGATAAAGCTAGGTTTGTTATACCATCCAACTTAGCGTATGGAAGCGCTGGGGCAGGTGGCGTTATACCTGGAGATGCAACTTTAGTTTTTGATGTGGAGTTGATGAAAATTAAATAACGACTCTTTGTATCAGTATCCTATTTGTTTATATAGGATGTTGATTTATGAGGTAATTTAATAGTAAAAGGGAGGCCAGTATGTTGGTGTCCCTTTTATATTTTATTTGAGGTACGATTAACACTGATGACCAATAACAAGATATTTATTACTAAGAGTAACGTGATTGTGCTAAAAAACAAAGTCATTACTAGAAATTTTTATGGTCTTGGTAATGCCGGTTTCTAATGTAACAGCTGAAAGAAGAAAAACCCTACTTCCTTTTATTTTTTTGTTTTTGCATTGTTCACGCTTATTATTAATAATAAGGCATTAATAGCTAGTAATGAAAGTAGGATACCGAAGAATGTACTCATATAAGGTTGTTTGTTATTTGGGGGAAGTTATTTTTCTTTAAGATGTGATAAAGATAAATAGGTTGCGTCTCAAAACATAGAATTTTTACTTTTTTTTATGTAAAAATTCATAATTTTATAGGTAAGTAGTTCTATTTCAGATATTTAATTATTTAGAAAATAATCATTATATCTTATGGATGTTGTATAAATCATCCATAAGATAATGTGCAAGATGAATAATAAGGGGTGTAGGGTAGAATCTGAATATGAAAAAGCCTATCAATTTACATCAATAGGCTTTTAGTTTTTCAATAAAAAGTTAAAGAGTAAGTATTAAATTACTTTTACATTTACTGCGTTCAATCCTTTTTTACCTTGTTCCAATTCGAATTCTACTTCATCTCCTTCGCGAATCTCATCAATCAATCCTGAAATGTGTACAAAGTGTTCCTTGTTTGATCCTTCTTCAACGATAAATCCAAATCCTTTAGAGTCGTTAAAAAATTTTACTGTTCCTTTATTCATTACTAAAAATTAAAAAATTATATGTAACGCAAATATAGGATAAAATATGTTAAATAGCTTGTTATTGAGGTGTTTATCTTTGAATTGTTTTAGAAGACGTCAATTTTATACGAATATAATCTATGATAAATTGGCTCTATCCCTTGTAAATAATAGAAGGAACTTCAATTCACTTATAATTTAAATTAGTTGCTTTTTTTAGAGTACAGATATAGATTTTCTACTTTTTCCCTAGCCCATGGAGTCTTTCTTAAAAACGTAAGGCTAGATTTTATGGAAGGATCGTTTGTGAAACATTTAATTGGTATCCTCTTCCCTAGATCAAACCATCCATATTCTGCTACCAAATGATCCAAAATGTCCACTAATTTTATTCCATGAAGCGGATTATTAGTTTGATCATTTTCTGTCCTGCGTTCGTTTTTATACTCTTCCTCTTCCATGTTCTAAAGTAATTATCCTTTATCAAATTGGCGTTCCAAATTTAAAATTTCTTTAACCGCTACTTTATAGGCTGAAACATCCTTAGCCTTTTTAATTTTCTTATATACCTTTTGAGGATTTGAAAAAGATTGACTGAAATATTCCCAAAAACCAAGCATTTTCATTCGTATTGGAGTTGGACCTGACAACGCTAGGTCATATGCCGAGAAAATAGTTTCGTGGAATTCACTAAAAATACCCCATCTATCATCAGGATAGAGGGTACTATTGTTTTTTATCATTTGTGGTAAAAAAGGATCCGCAATTAATCCTCTCCCGATCATCCAATGATCTATCATTGGAAACCTTTCCTGCATTTCCTTAAAGACGGAGACCGAGGTTATATCCCCATTGTAATATATTTTATGATGACTTAGGTCCAAACAACGCTGGAAGGCATTTAGATCTACCCCTCCTTTGTAAAGCTGTTTTCCTATACGTGCATGAATAGCAATGTTTTTTAAGGGATACCTATCCAACATGGGGAGCGCCTTTAAAATTTCATCACTGTTTTCATAACCCATTCGCATTTTCATAGAAACAATAATATCTGTTTCTGAATGAACCCTATCTAGGATAGCATTTATTTTTTCAACATCACTTATTAAACCAGAACCCATTCCTCTTTTGGTGACCATAGGATAGGGGCAGCCCAAATTCCAGTTCAATTCCTTATACCCCAATTCCTGAACGTATTTCACCACAAAAAGGAATTCATCCACATCATTTGTCATTATTTGTGGTATAACCTCTAAGGTGGTATTGTTCTCCAATTGCAGGTCCCGCTGATATGATGATTTTATGAGTAATTTTCCATCCAATCGGATGTAGGGGGCATAAAAAGTGTCAACACCACCAAAATAGTGGTTAAAAGCATTTCGAAATTTGAAGTCCGTAAAGCCTTGTAGTGGGGAAGAAAGAAGTGTGCAGCTCATATATGATTACCAACTGCAAATATATTTATTTTTTTTGCTAAAAAGTTCTTACTTCGGTATGGTCCTCAAGAAATACCTCTTTATGATTAACCCACTTTTAATGGGGGAGCAACAATTTCCATAGTATTGTCCTTAAATATCTGGCTCATTCCAGACTTGCTAGGCTCATGGTCCAATGCAGCAAGGGCAACAAAAAATTGCTCCATCTTGCCTGCAGGTTGGAAGATGACCGTCATTTTTCCCTTTGTGGATATTTGGGTCACTGCATGAGGCACTTTTTCTGGTAGGAAAATACTATCACCAGTACTTAATTCAAATTCATCATCGCCCACTTTAAACCTATAAGAATCCTCAATTACACGTAACATTTCATTTTGGCAGTGATGAACATGTAAAGGGGTGCCCATTCCTTGGGAAATAGAAGTTTGTTCAAATACGGCAAGTCCAACATCAGTATCACTACCAGATACTTTTAGATCAAGAATGTTTTTATTTACTCCTTTTAATTTAATGTGGCCATGAATTCTACCTTTACCAGATTTTATTTTACAACCTTTGCCATCGGTTATATAATAAGGTTGCTTTTTGGCGTAGGATAATAAAGGAGTGGCTGCCAAAATCATCACGATCGAAATAAAGTTATTTCTTTTCATAGATGTCAGTATATGGGCATAATTACCTAAGCTAAAGGTAATTAATTTCTAAATCTGAAAGGTATATATGTGTTAATTATTAATTCTAATTAGGTATTTTACAACCATTTATGTTGGACTTCTTATTGGATTAGAATCACTACTATTTTGATTGATCAGGTACGAAAAAAACCTCCCAATCTAAAAGGATTAGGAGGTTAAACAGGTGTTTAAAAGTATTTTTAACTAGCAAGTAAGTCAGATAAAACAGGCTTGAAGCTTTTAAATGTTAGGCTGTGGGGTCATCCTTAAATAAGGTTTTACTTCTTGAACACCTTTTGGAAACATTTTCACAGCGTCGGCTGTAGAAATTGACGGACTAACCACCACATCTTCCCCTTGCTCCCAATTTGCAGGTGTTGCCACTTTATGATATGCTGTCAACTGTAAGGAGTCTATAACTCGTAAAAGTTCATGAAAGTTTCTCCCAGTAGATGCTGGGTAGGTAATCATTAGTTTTACTGTTTTATCTGGTGCGATTATATAAACCGATCTAACCGTTAAATTGTTATCCGCATTTGGATGAATCATATCATACAAATGGGAAACCTTTTTGTCCTCATCAGCTATGATGGGAAAGTTAACGGTGGTATTTTGTACTTCATTAATATCTTTAATCCATTCGGCATGGGATGCAGTGCCATCCACACTCAAAGCTAACATTTTTACGTTGCGCTTGTCAAATTCGCCTTTAAACTTGGAGGCCGTGCCTAGTTCCGTGGTACAAACAGGAGTGAAGTCTGCTGGATGAGAGAAGAGGATGCCCCATCCGTCCCCTAAATAGTCATATAAATTTATCATTCCGTGAGAACTGTCCGCTGTAAAATCCGGTGCAATATCTCCTAGTCGTATAGTCGCCATAGTGATGGTTTTTAAATTATTAATATCCTATAAAAATAGTAGATTAATGTTTAATCGAATCATATCTGGGGTTAAATTAAAACAGTATTCAAATTCACCGTCAAATAAATATGCTTTCAATGACACTGACTTAGTATTAGTTTTTTATTTTTAAGCTATGGAAGAATTAGACATGGAACAATTGCGGTACCCTATTGGGCATATGGCTTTGCCCAATAGTATTACACAGGAACAGATTAATGAGTGGATATTAGTACTAGAAGGCGTACCACAACGCTTAGAACATTTGGTCTTGGACCTTTCAGAGCAACAATTGGAAACACCTTATCGCCCAGGGGGATGGACTGTGCGACAATTGATACATCATATTGCGGACAGCCATCATCATAGTTATACGCGTTTTAAATGGGCGTTAACCGAGGATCGACCTTTGATCAAAGCCTATGCAGAAAAAGATTGGTCCATACTTTTTGATGCACAGTCAGGGCCTATAGGTCTGTCTTTAGATTATATAAAAGCACTGCATGGCAAATTGGTTTACATGCTCAAGGGCTTAGATTCTGAAGCGATGGATAAAGTGTACATTCATCCCGATGGTAATTTGTCTGTTACAGTAGCTCAAACTATTGGAAAGTATGCTTGGCATGGTAGCCATCATATAGCACATATAGAAAACCTATTGAAACGAAAAGGTTGGATATAGAGAATCGGGCTTAAGCCTTATACGCGTATATACTAAGATTTCCATTTGATATTGCACCCCATACTTGGTTTTTGAAGAGATGAAATTTCTTTACCTTCCAATAATTGGTCCATGGCATCTTGAAGGTCCTTTCCGGTTACTGGGATCCCATTACCTGGACGGGAATTATCTAATTGACCTCTATAGGCCAGAGTCAATTTTTTATCGAACAAAAAGAAATCTGGGGTGCATGCTGCTTGGTACACTTTTGCAACCTCTTGTGTCTCATCATAAAGGTAGGGAAAGGAGAACGCATATCTTTCTGCAAACTTTGTCATAAGCTTAGGTGCGTCTTGTGGGTAGTTTACTACATCATTACTGGATATGGCTATGGTCTTAATTCCCTTTTTTTTATATTTCTTAGCTATTTGGGTGACTTTTTCAATGACATGGATAACAAATGGACAGTGATTGCAGATAAATATAATTAATGTACCTTTTTCGCTTCTTAAATTGGAAAGCTCCATTTTTTGATGGGAAATGGTATCAAAAAGTGAAAAGGCAGTAGCTGGCGTACCCAAGGGCAACATAGTACTTGGTGTATTGGACATTTGTGTGTTTTAAAATTAGTTTACCTCTACAGTATAAAATTACGAGAAAACTGGTTTGTATCCAATTTGGAGTAGGATTATATTTTTTTTTCTTGTAAAGAAAGTCTTCTAAGAAATATTGGTTTTTATCTAAACAAGTAGTAATTTATAGTATCTCTAAAATGCCATGTTATGGATAGATCATATACATCGATTTCTGCAGCTATTACTGCTTTACAGCAAGAAGGTTATACAGAGAGTTTTAATCAGAGTGATGTGGGTATAGAGAATAAGAAAAAGATTTACCCTGCCTAGGATTTGAACGTGATTGCCTATTATCGTTTTGAAGGGGCAAGCAACCCTGATGATAATGTGGTGCTCTATGTTATTGAAACTTCCCGTGGCGAAAAAGGTCTGCTTTTGGATGCCTACGGGCCTATTCCGGTAATGTTTCAGATGAGATGATGCAAAAATTAAAAATAAAAGGATGAACGAAACCCTTACCTGGCCCGAATTCACTAAAGTGGATATGAGGGTAGGAACTATTTTAGAAGTATATGATTTTCCGGAGGCAAGAAAACCGGCCTATCAATTGCATATTGATTTTGGGAAGGAGCTTGGTGTTAAAAAGACCTCTGCCCAAATTACCAAACGATACCAAAAGGGTGATCTCTTAGGGCGTCAAATTATTGCAGTGGTAAATTTCCCCAAAAAACAGATTGCTAATTTCATGAGTGAATGTTTGATATTGGGTGCTGCAGAAGGAGAAGACGTTATTTTATTAAAACCTGACAGTGGGGTCCCGAACGGACTTAAGGTGTCGTAATAAAAAAAGCATCCACCAAGAGTAAATGCCTTTGGTGGATGCTATCTGATTTGTATTTAGGCTTTGCTACATGCTTTGTCCGAAGAAAATGGCATTCATTAGTAACTTATTGGTTCCATACCAAAATGCTCTAAAATTGGTGTTGTCCGTTAAAACAATGACCCTTCCTTGGCCCATTCTGTTCACCTGAAAGGGAACACTATTTTTAAGAAGCTTCAAATTTTCTTCAGAAATATAGCCGCTCAGTAAGGGGGTATTTGTGTATTGGATGGGATTGTTGTAGCTCTCCTTTGCAGGTTCTATATATACATTGGTATCCCTAAACATGGGTAATGTGTTGTTCTTATACCCAAAATTGATAGGGTGGGAGCGGTCCAATTTTGCTTCAAAAATTGCCCCACCAGTTTCTTGTGCCCCAAAGAATTTTTCTTTTTGTTCAAAGGATATGTTTTTGGCCAACAAAGAATCTTTCTTAAGGGTTAATTTGATGAGTTCATTTTTGTTAAACCATTCTACAGAATTTTTATAGCCAATAGCAGTACCGCCATTTTTTACCCATTCCTTTATTTTTTCTGCAATTTTTTTGTCTAAACTTCCACGTGCGCTCGGTACAATAATAGCGGTATATCTGCTCAGATCTACTCTAGAGAAATATTCTGTATCTATCTTGGTGATTTTCATGTCATAGCGCTGATCAAACAAATGCCATATTTCCCCAGCATCGTAAGGCGAAATCCCATCACCGACTAGGATAGCCACTTCTTGCTTCTTAATAGGATCAAAGTCGTTACTTCCCAAATCAATACCCTTTGTAAGTCCTGTGCCCACACCGGTTATTTTAAGTCTACTTTCTTGGGCGACTTCGTTCAAAAAGTCATAAAGGGCTTTTGCGTCCAATTCTTGATTTTGAACAGGTACCATAATCGTCCCGTAGTCATATTGCTTGCCTTCAACACTAAAAGGAGCTTTTGCTACCTTTGCTCTAATACCCTTATTTAAAATGGTGTTCAGTGCCTTCGGAGTATAATACTCGTTCCACTCGAATAGGTAGGCATAGTTGCTCATGGCATCTGCACCACCGGCTAAAGGGTTAAAATCAGTGATCTCAGGACCGGCATTAGTTAGTGAACTTAATTCAGAATAATCTACATTGAATGCCATTGGAAACGTCCATCCTGAAATGTCATAGAATAGACTATCCGTGAAACTCGTGCGTTTTTCGAACATAGCCTGAATTAGTCTATTGTTCTTTTGGTCCATAGGAATAACATAACTGTTCCCTTTTTTGTAAGAAATACCATTGATGGTTGCATCATTGGAAAGCTCATGGAATTTTATTTTCTGTCTCTTAAGAATTTCTGCTAGGTGCCAGGCTTTGTTAGCATCCTTGCTGTCGCCAAAAACAATGGCTTTAGTTTTGCTTTTCGCAGCATTAGCCCTTGTATCCTTATAAAAATCCCTTTGATAAGATAGAATTTTGGTTCGCATATTTTTAGCTGCTTCTATAGTGGAAAGGGCTGTAGTAAACTGATTTCGGATAGTAAAGGGAAAAGTCAGTAGACCATTATCGCTTTCTTGGATATGTCCTCTAGAGCTCCCTTGTTCAAATAATATTCCAATACTTCCTTGAACATCAGGGTAGGTAGATCCTTTACCATAATAGTAATCGTCGTAATTTTCTTCTGAATAGTAGAAAGAACCTATTTTATCCAATGCTTTCGCGTGATATGTTCCTATCTCTGCGGTAAGCTCTTGATTAATCTTTGGGGTTAATGGGTGTACACGTGTAGGTTCTCCTGGTTGAAAGAAGAAAGAAGAGTTAGTGCCCATTTCATGGTGGTCTGTAAGGATGTTAGGCATCCATTTGTGAAATGATTCTATGCGTGCGCGACTTTCTGGAAGTTGTACAGGCAACCAGTCTCTGTTCATATCAAACCAGTAGTGGTTTGTTCGCCCACCAGGCCATACTTCGTGATATTCCCTTTCGTTCCCATCGGGATTTAAGTTCTTACTCTTATTGGTATTGGCCCAATAGGCAAAACGCTGTAATCCGTCAGGATTAAAGGAAGGATCCATCAGTATTATTTCTTGATCTAATAATTCTTCGATAGCTGGTCCTTGTGCAGCGGCTAAATAATAGGCATAGGCTAGTCCGGCATTTGCCCCACTAGGCTCATTACCGTGGATAGAGAATCCTTGATATACTACAATGGGCATATTGTCCAAAGCGGCAGTATTTCCGTTATTATCTGTTAGTGCAATATGCGACTGCCTGATCTGTTCTAAATTAGCGTGATTTTTTGGAGAGGTAACAGTCAGTAATAATATAGGTCTTCCCTCATAGGTTTCTCCTCTATTTTCAATGGTGATACGATCACTGGCCTTTGCCAATGTTTGCATATAAAACATTAGCTTATCGTGGGTCACATGCCATTCCCCAACTTCATGGCCTATCACATCTGAAGGTTTTGGAATGTTGGGGTCGTAGGTTATGTTCTGTGGTAAATAGTAGTTTAAGTCTAGGGTTTCTTGAGCAGATGTAACTTGAATAATGGCTACGAATAGCAAGAGTAGTAGTTTTTTCATTTTAAGGTTTTGAATTAGTCAATTGTTAAAAATAAAAAACGGTCCTTAGAAATAGGGACCGTTAAGTTTTATTTAAGAAAAAAAGTAGTTATATGTCATCAAAATCCACATCGGTAAAATTATCCAATGGGGTTTCTACGTTATCCGTGTCCTGTTCTTCTTTTTTGAAATCCTTTTGATGTCTTTCAGAAATTACTTCAAGTCCTTTTTCATCCACAATGTACGCCATCATTTCATCTAAGATTTCTTTAAAAGCAGTAAAATCCTCTTTGTATAAGTAAATTTTGTGCTTTTTATAATGGAACGATCCATCGTCATGCGTAAATTTCTTACTCTCCGTAACAGTTAAATAATAATCTCCTGCCTTAGTACTTCTAACATCGAAAAAATAAGTTCTTCTGCCTGCTCTTAAAACTTTGGAATATATTTCTTCTTGATCCATTAAATCCTTTTCGCTCATTTCTTGTAGTGTCTAGTTACTCAATAACTTATTAGTCCATCAAAAATGGAAAAAAAAAGCAACACTAACAACATTTTTCTAGTTTTCTTTCTCGGATAGTTGATTGTGGTATAGCTCTTTGTAATACCCTTCTTTATTTATCAAAATATCATGTGTGCCCTCCTGTAATATCTTTCCTTCATCTAAGACAATGATTTTGTTTGCATTCTTAGCTGAGGATACTCTGTGGCTTACAATGATGGTTGTTCTATTGTGGGAGGCTTTTTTAAGGTTGTTCAAAATTTCTTCTTCTGTTTCTGTGTCCACAGCAGATAGGCAGTCATCAAACAAATAAATTTGTGGATCTTTCAATAAGGCGCGTGCTATAGATACCCTTTGTTTTTGTCCTCCACTCAAAGTAATGCCTCGTTCTCCAAGAACGGTATCATAGGTTTTGGAGAAGCCCATAATATTTTTGTGTACTACAGAATTTTTCGCCACTTGTATTATTTCTTCATCAGTGGCATCTTCCTTCCCAAACTTAATATTGTTTTTAATCGTATCTGAAAATAAGAAGGCGTCTTGAGGCACTGCACCAATGGATTTACGAAGGCTATTAAGGTTCAAATTTGTTATAGGAACATCATCTATCAAAATTTCTCCTGAGCTAACATCATTTAATCTTGCGATTAGATCTAAAATGGTAGATTTTCCAGATCCTGTTTTTCCAATGATAGCTACAGTTTCACCATTATTAATGGTAAAGGAAATATTTTTTAAAGCAGTGATATTGGTGTCATCGTAGGTAAAGGTAACGTCTTTGAAGGTTATTTTCCCTTGGATAGGGGTTTCCTCCTCCATTTCGTTTCTTATTTCTGGTTGAACTTTTAAGAATTCGTTAATCCTTTCTTGGGAAGCTTCGGCACTCTGCACAATGGAGGTTAGCCATCCAACTACTGCTACAGGCCAGGTCAGCATGTTCACATATATGATAAACTCAGCTATGATCCCCATGGATTCGATTTCACCGTTAATGTATTGTTGGCCCCCTATGTAAATCACAAAAATATTACTGATCCCAATAAGTAAAATCATTAATGGGAAAAACCATGCATTCACTTTTGCTAAGTCCATGCTTTTGTCCTTTCCTTCGTTTGCCAAACCTTCTAATTCTTTACTAACTTGCGGTTCCAAACCGTATGCTTTGATTACTGTAATCCCAGAGAAAGACTCTTGGGTGAAGGTGGATAAGGTGGACAAATATTGTTGTACTATGGTGCTTTTCTTATGGATGATCTTACTGATGTTATAGATAAGGATAGATAAGATGGGCAAGGGTAATAAGGTATAAAAAGCTAGGGTAGGTGCTTTTATGAACATAATAGGTAATAAACATGCAAATAGGGTTAGTGTCTGAATACCATACATAATGGCCGGTCCTGCATACATCCTTACCTGTGTAACATCTTCACTGATACGGCTCATTAAATCGCCCGTTCTATTTTTTTTATAGAAGCTAAGATTTAAATATTGATAGTGGTCGTAAACTTCATTTTTCAGGTCATATTCAATATACCTAGAAATGTTAATAATAGTCTGTCGCATTAAAAAGGTAAAAAAGCCGGAAAGCAGTGCAGCACCTATAATGATTAGAATGTATTGCAACAACTCTCCTTTCACCGCTTCCAAATTATTATGATCTCCGGTAAAGTAATCTTCCATGGCCTTGATGGATTTATTCACATAAGGAGGCATTACCAATGAAAAAATACGGGCAATGATCGTAATAATGACTCCCATGACTAGTTTGCCCCAATATTTTTTAAAATACTTATTAATATATTTTAGTTCTTTCATGTAGTTGGCCTTTGTAATAGACTATGTTTTGGTCACAGTTTGCAAAGATAGGTGTTTGGTGTAAAACCAAATGTTATAAAACTGATAAGATAAAGCAGTTTCGTCTAGGTGTAAATGGAAATATAACACTATTTTTGCGCCTTAAAAGTTTAATTAATCTTAGCTAAAGTTCTTTAAAAATGCTTACAAGAAGGCATATCAGGGTTAAAGTGATGCAAGGTATCTATGCCTTGACACAATCGCATAGTGATTCATTAGAAAAACAGGAAAAGTTTTTAAAAGTGAGTATTGAGAATATGTATTCCCTTTACCTGTTGTCTTTGGGCCTTCTAGTAGAGGTTCAGCAGATGGCAAAGGAGCAAGTGAAATTATCCTCTAAAAAATATTTGGCCAATGCTACCGATGTATTTCCCAATAAGGAAAAGTTCGTAAATAATGAATTGATGCTTCAATTGGCAAACAACGCTCCTTTAAAAGAGGAATTGGAGCGAAGAAAACTCAATAATTGGTATTTAAACGAAGAGTACGTTAAGATTATCTATCGAGAAATTGTCGCAAGCGAATCCTACCAAAAATATATGTCCGTTGCGTCTACATCTTATCAAGCGGACAAAGAACTAGTCATTGATCTTTTTAGGAATGTAATAGCTCCCAATGAAAAAATATATGATCACTTTGAAGACGATAAGCTTACCTGGGTAGATGATATCCCTATCGTAAATACATTTATTTTGAAGCAGTTAAAGAAGGTGACGGCGGATAAGCCCAATTCATATTTCTTGCCTCAATTGGTGCAGGATGAAGATGATCTTGATTTCGCAAAGAAATTATTGGTTAAGACTTTGTTGAACAATGAAGTATTGGTAAAGGAAATTGAAGGTAAAACTCCAAATTGGGATAAAGATCGTATTGCCGATGTGGATGCCATTCTTTTAAAAATGGCTATTTGTGAGTTGTTACACTTCCCTTCCATTCCGGAAAGAGTGACCATTAATGAGTACTTGGAGATAGCCAAAGAGTACTCTACACCAAAGAGTAGTATTTTTATCAATGGAATATTAGATAATCTTGTAAAAGACTATAAGGCCGATGGAAAACTTAAAAAAGTCGGTAGAGGTTTGTTATAAAAGAATATTCCTTAATTTTGAATCATTAAACAACAAAAACAATTTATTAAAATGAAAAGAACAGTCCTTACCTTAAGCTTAGTCTCCGCACTAGCTTTATTTTCTTGCAAAGAAAAAGCGTCCACTAAAATAAATGCTGAAAATGTAGAAGTTGCAGCAGAGAGAGATACAGCGGCAAAAAGCCTACCTGTGATTAGTTTTGATAAATCTGAGCATGATTTTGGTGCAATAGAACAAGGTACTCCTCAAGAGACTATTTTTACGTTTACCAATACTGGAGATGCACCATTGATTATCACAGATGCAAAAAGTAGCTGTGGATGTACAGTTCCAGAATTTCCAAAAAACACACCTATAGCTCCAGGTGAAACTGGACAAATGTTAGTAAAGTTTAACGGTTCTGGTCAAAACCAAGTAACCAAGACCATTACAGTTACTGCGAACACTGCCAAAGGATCTGAGATCTTGAGAATACAGGCATTCGTAAATCCAAAAGGAGCTCCTGGAGCTGCAATTCCATTAAAGAAATAATTTAAAATATGTTAGAACAATATCCATTTCTTCCTCTTATATTAATTTTTGTAGTCGCCTATTTTTTTATGATACGGCCTCAAATGAAAAGACAAAAAGATGAGAAGAAATTTGCAGAACAATTAAAAAAAGGAGATAAAGTAATTACCAAAAGTGGTATGCACGGAAAGATTATGGAATTGAATGATAATGATTTTTCATGTATTTTAGAAACCATGGCTGGTAAGATCAAATTTGACCGTTCTTCCATTTCAATGGAGATGAGTAAAAAGTTAAATGCTCCGGAACCAGAGAAAAAGATAGACAAAAAGATAGAGAAAAAGATAGAGAAAAAGTAAGTTTACATTCTCACTAATTACGTAAAAAACACCGAAGGATATCCTTCGGTGTTTTTTTTATGTGATGCCCTACCTACTTTCTATAAATATCATGGAGTCCAATGCTTTGTAAAATTAGTTCTATGCTTTTTTCTAGCCTCGAGAGTTTAGTTTTTCTAGTTGGACAGTGGAAATATATTCGTAATATTCTTTTTGTTTGTATGGGGTTAAAAGTTTGAATTGTTTTTTTGCTTCAAGATTACCCATCAAGGCTTCTTTGAGCCATTCTGGCATTTTTAATTCAGCAACTTTTTGTTCAGATAGGACCTTGCCTGTTTTTCGGTTGCCAATCGCTTCCTCCATATAAGATAGCACTTGTCCTTTATCTATCTCTTCTATAGTATTGAATTTCCAATGTCTCATAGCTTTCGTTTTTCCTTCCTGGGCATTTTCCAGGACTCCTTTTGGATCTTTAAGATATACCCCATTAAAAAACCAGATTCCAAAATGTTCCTTAAAGGCCATAATTCCAAGTACATTTTTGTTTTTGATCGTGTAAACAGGAGCTCCCCATTTTAAAGTTTCAATCAGGTCCGTTTGTTTGGCCAAACTTCGCAATAGGACAATGCCTTCTTTGAAAGGTTGCTTTTTATTGTAGAACACTTCAATTTTTCGAAGATCATCCATTTCAACTGTTTTTTGTAGCGTTCAATTCGCATATTTTAACAATAACCTCTATCGCTTTTTGCATGCTTTCCACAGGCACGTATTCATATTTTCCATGAAAATTATGCCCACCAGCAAATATATTGGGGCAAGGAAGTCCCATGTAGCTTAATTGGGAACCATCTGTCCCCCCTCGTATGGGTTTTATTATTGGTGCAATACCAACCGAAAGCATGGCTTCTTTTGCTAATTCCACAATATGTAAAACGGGCTCTACTTTTTCCTTCATATTGTAATATTGATCGTTTATTTCCAAGGATAGGCAGTCACTATAAAGGGTATTTAATTTTGATGCGATGGCCTGAAGATCAGATTTGCGTTTTTCAAAAAGTTTTCTGTCGTGATCCCTAATAATTAACTCAAGGGTTGTTGATTCTATTTCTCCATGTATATGGTGAACATGGAAAAAACCTTCCCTACCTGTTGTTTTTTGGGGAACTTCTTCAGTGGGTAATAGACTTATAAATTCATGGGCAATCAAAATGGCGTTCACCATTTTTCCTTTGGCATAACCAGGATGTACACTTTTTCCTTGGATAGTGATTTTAGCTTCTGCAGCATTGAAATTTTCGTATTCTAATTCCCCAATTTGGCTTCCGTCCATGGTATAGGCCCAATCCGCACCAAATTCGGCAACATCAAACTTATGAGCACCTCGGCCTATCTCCTCGTCAGGAGTAAAACCAACCCTTATCTTGCCATGTTTTATCTCAGGGTGGTTGATGAGGTATTCCATTGCCGTAACAATTTCTGTTACTCCTGCCTTATCATCTGCTCCCAAAAGGGTAGTGCCATCGGTAGTGATAAGGGTTTGTCCTTCATATAACAGCAGATCATCAAAATAGGAAGGAGACAACACAATCCCTTTTTCCTTGTTCAATAGAATGTCTTCGCCGTTGTAATTACGAACAATTTGTGGCTTAACGTTAGTGGCAGTAAAATCTGGAGAAGTATCAAAATGGGAAATAAAACCAATAGTGGGGACTTGTTTTTCAATATTGCTCGGTAAGGTGGCCATGATATATGCATTTTCATCAATGGTAACATTCTCCATCCCGACCTCTTTTAATTCCTCAACCAGCTTTTTGGCTAGATTCCATTGCTTGGAAGTGCTAGGGGTAGCATTGGAAGTTGAGTCGCTCTGGGTGTCTATGGTCACATAACTAATAAATCTGTCAATAATATGCTGCATGGTTTTTTTGTTCAAAAATACAATTTTGTCGGAGTGGAAATGTTGTCCTAACCAATATTAGTCCATAGTCCCCTATTTGGTTCTAGTAGATGTTTAATAAATTATAAACAATCCATCTACTTTAGAATACTGTTTATATCTTAGCAACTCAATTTAATAGTAGTAAAGAAGATGTGTTTAAAAGATTGTAAAATAGTAATCTTACTTTTCTTATTATCTTCTATGGGTATGGCCCAAGAATGTACCTTGGGAATTGGAGGAAAGGACGTGGAGAACATCATACAAGTATTTCAGCTGAATTCGGAGCAGGTGACTTTATTGGATGAGCTGAGGAAGGCCTTAGATGCGGAGACCACTCCTTTAGAGGAACAGGCAAAGGAATTGTTGGATACCCATCCGCAGAGCACGCCAGAGGAATTAACTGAACTAGCCGCAAAATTTAAGGTCTTGGAACGTAAAATAGTTCAAATTTCAAGATCGTATGATCAAAAGCTTTTAGCCCTTTTTAATCAGAAGCAATTCCAAAGGTATGTTGAATTGTGTGCTGAAGTTGCTAGGACTCCTTTGAAAATTGAAGCTGTCCCTGAATAACTTTTAGCACGTTGTTAATAAATTGGTGCTGATATCACTTACTACAAGTTATGAGTTCGTATTTTTGTTGAAATTTTCAAGGAATTCATGTACAAAATCATCCTAAGACCCTTATTTTTTCTGTTTGATCCTGAAATGGTCCATCATTTTTCATTCACAATGATCAAGTTATTTTCCAAACTTGGTTTTTCGGGATTGTTCAGATCACTTTATGTTTTGGAAGATCCAAGATTGGAGCGCGAAGTTTTTGGATTAAAGTTTAAAAATCCAGTGGGATTAGCAGCAGGATTTGATAAGAATGCCGTGCTCTACAATGAGTTGGCAAATTTTGGATTTGGTTTTGTAGAGATTGGCACACTAACCCCCAAACCACAAGATGGAAATCCTAAGAAAAGGCTCTTTCGTCTCAAGGAGGATAAGGCAATTATAAATAGAATGGGCTTTAACAACCTAGGCGTATTCGGTGCCGTTGAACAGTTAAAGAAAAAGCATAAGGTCCTTATTGGCGGGAATATTGGAAAAAATAAGATCACCTCAAATAAAGATGCGGTTAAGGATTATTTGATTTGTTTTGATGCTCTTTTCGACCATGTAGATTATTTTGTGGCAAATGTAAGCTCCCCAAATACTCCCGGGTTAAGGGAATTGCAAGATAAAGAGCCATTAACAGCTCTGCTTAAAGAATTGAAGAAGGAAAACACCAAACTAGCCTCTAAAAAGGAAGTAAAGGAAAGACCAATCCTTTTAAAAATAGCACCAGATCTTACGGATAGTCAGTTATTAGATATTATACAGATCGTTGCCGATACCAAAATAGATGGTATCATTGCCACCAATACCACTGTTGATAGGGAAAATTTAAAATCACATCTTACCCTATCAGAAGAAGCGGGAGGATTAAGTGGAAAACCCTTAACCAACAGGAGTACGGAAGTTATCCGATTCCTATCTGAAAAAAGCAATAAAGCCTTTCCAATTATTGGAGTAGGGGGCATACATTCAGGAGAAGACGCCTTAGAAAAACTAGAAGCAGGGGCAGATCTTGTTCAGGTATGGACAGGTTTTGTGTATGAAGGACCCGGTTTAGCAAAGAAAATAAACAAAGCTATTTTAAAGGCACAACTGTAAAGTCTAATGTCCAGTAATCAACCACTAATACATCTCTAAGATGTGGGGTAAGTGCTGTACCAAAGGCCTTATGGTCGGGATGAGGAAGATAAATGGCACGGTCCTCTTCTGATTTAAAAGTTAAAAAGTAACAGTGGGTAAATCCCTTGTTAAGTCCTTCAGGGCTATTATTCAACCCCCATTCATAGGAATGGATTGCGTTTATTTTGCTAGGGAGGGCGTTAAAAGCGGCTTCAATTTTGGAGATATCGGATTTGGAAGTACCCTTTTTAAATTTAAAAAGCACAACGTGCCTTAAAACACTGTCCTGCGATTGTCTGTGGTTTATTTCTAAGGATTGACTCATTTTAGTTGGGACGGTAAAGCTAAGTGCTACAATTAGTATTACTGCAATAGGAACAAAATATAGAACTTTCATTTTTTTTGTTCAAGATAGAAAAATTACAAGTACTATGTTACATAATTTGTATTTTGGAATGTATAAAATAAACTATTGAACTACGATATTATATATGCCTTTACCTTGGCAACAGCCGCTTTAGCAGTTTTACCTGGCCCAGATAATATATATGTTTTGATGCAAAGCATCACGCATGGAAAAAAATATGGCTTGGCCACAGTTGCTGGTTTAATGTCTGGTTGTCTGGTGCATACTACCTTATTGGCTTTTGGAGTTTCTGCTATAATCAAAGAAAGTGATGCCATATTTTTCTCCATTAAATTGTTGGGGGCACTTTATTTGTTCTTTTTGGCGTACAAGGTTTTTAATAGTAAACCTGAAATTCAAATTGGGGAATCAGACATTCCAAAAAAGGGTTTACTGCAGTTGTTTAGAAGAGGATTTATCATGAACGTTCTTAATCCTAAGGTTACCATCTTTTTTTTGGCCTTCTTCCCTGGATTTTTATTTAGTAACGAACTTAGTACTGTTGTTCAATTTTATGTATTGGGCTTGCTATTTATATTCGTATCATTTATCATTTTTGGGCTTATTGCCATTCTTTCAGGAACAATTTCAGATTACATTACCAAGCATTCTGGAGTGGGGTGTTTTTTAAAATGGTTGCAGATTATTGTATTTACAGGGATAGGGGTTTATATCTTATTTTCCGATAAATAATAGTAATTTTGAATTTATCATAAATACTATTCATGTCCGAAAAGGTCAAACTCATAGAATGTCCCAGAGATGCTATGCAGGGAATAAAAGCTTTTATCCCTACAGAGCACAAAATTAAGTATTTACAAGCACTGTTGCGTTGCGGTTTTGACACCATTGATTTTGGTAGTTTTGTTTCCCCAAATGCTATCCCGCAAATGGCAGATACTGCAGAAGTTTTAGCTGGATTGGATCTGTCCAGATCGCAAAGCAAGTTGTTGGCTATTGTCGCCAATTTTAGGGGAGCTGAGGATGCGTGTCAGCATGATGCTATAGATTACTTGGGATATCCATTTTCAATCTCCGAAAATTTCCAGATGCGAAATACCCATAAGACCATTGCCGAATCTGTTAGAACACTGGAAGAAATTTTGAGTTTGGCCAAGGCGACTAATAAGGAAGTGGTTACCTATATTTCTATGGGTTTTGGAAATCCTTACGGCGATCCTTGGGATGTTGATATCGTTGGAGAATGGACAGAAATATTGGCAGGTATGGGCGTGAAGATATTATCGCTTTCTGATACGGTTGGTAGTTCAACCCCTGAGGTAATTGACCATTTGTTTTCTAATTTGATCCCCAAATACCCGGAAATTGAATTTGGTGCCCATTTACATACCACCCCTAATAGATGGCACGAAAAAGTAGATGCGGCCTATAAAGCAGGATGTCGCAGGTTCGATGGCGCTATACAAGGCTTTGGTGGATGTCCCATGGCTAAGGATGAGTTGACAGGCAATATGCCTACCGAAAAAATGTTATCCTATTTCACTAAGGAAAAAGTGGATACTAATGTAAATTGGATGACATTTGAAGCTACCTACAACAAGGCTACCGAATTATTCTCTTTATATCATTGATTTTTATTTCATTATGTTTTTTATTTAGATTTAATATAAATAAACTTTTTTTATTCTAAAGTACATATTATATTTGCATTCGCAAATTATGTTTATCCAATCTAAATAAGAATAATTTTATAATGAAAAAATATTTTATCCCTCTGTCTTTTGTAGTTATGGCTTTAATGACTGCATGTAGTTCTGATGAAAACAATGTTATTGACGAAAATTCCACTATCCAAAACCCAACAAGCTATACATTTCAAAGAAATAGTCAAAATACGGTTGATTTTAGTGGCCAGTCTACTAGATTGGTAATGGGAGGAGAGTTAGCATCAGGACTTATTAGTCCTGAAAAAACAGCAGGGGCATTGTTGGCTATGTTCGCTCATGAAGAAGGGGAGAATAATTTTACTCTGGCCTCACTTAATGCTTCCAATAAGAATTTGAGGAGCAAAACGGCGGCATCATTAGATTATTTTTCTACCAATGCTACTAACCAGGCATTGATTCGTGCAGACTTCGAAAATTGGATCAATTTTCAAGTAGATGAGGTGTTTCCAAATTGGAACAGTGCTGCCGCTGCAGGGGTTTCTGGACAACTGGAGGATGGTTCCTCAACCCGTTATGTTAATTCCATGGGATTGGAATACGATCAAATGGTTATTAAAGGTCTTATTGGTGCATTGGTAGTTGACCAAACATTGAACAATTATTTGAGTCCTGCAGTATTGGACGAGGGAGACAATCGTGCCAACAATGATTTGGCCATTACAGTTGAGGGTAAGAGCTATACAGCAATGGAGCATTTTTGGGATGAGGCCTATGGCTATGTTTTTGGACTCAATGCAGATCCTGCTAATCCTAATGCAGATTTAGGAGCGGACAGTTTCTTAAACAAATATATTGGAAGAGTAGAGGGTGATGAGGATTTTGCCGGAATTGCCAATACTATATTTGATGCATTTAAATTGGGTAGGGCTGCTATTGTTGCAGGTGATTACGAATTGCGCAATGCTCAATCAGAAATTATCAAAAAGAAAATTTCAGAAATTGTTGGTATTCGAGCGGTATACTACTTACAGCAATCTAAAGCCTCCTTAATACAGGAGGTTCCTGCCTATGGAACTGCCTTTCATGATCTATCAGAGGGTTATGGATTTATTTATAGTTTACAGTTTACCAAGAACCCTATTAGTGATGCACCTTATTTTTCTAAGGAGGAGGTAGATGTCTTACTTATAGATTTAATAGATGATGGAGCTAATGGACTCTGGGATGTGCAAATAAGCACGTTAGATAATATTTCTGTTGCCATTGCCGATAGATTTGAATTTACTTTGGAACAGGCTGCAGAGTAAATAGGGAACCCAAAAAAAAGGAATAAAAAATATCTTTTTGTTTAAATATAAAAGAGTCCTTTTGTAATTTTGCTTTAATTAGAATAAATAAAAATAAGCTATGAAGAAAGTCGTATTGATTACCTTGTGTGTTGTTCTTTTTTGGGCATGCTCTTCTGATGGTACGGATGACATACAAAAATCTAATCCCACTGAGGTTAGTTTTGATAGAGGGGCCATGCTCTCCAATTGGGCAGATAATATTATTATTCCTTCTTATGAGGCATTTTCGGTAGAAATGACTAACCTTAATGTTGCTTTTGTTCAGTTTAAAGAGGATCGTTCTGCCGCCAATTTAGAGTTCTTCAGGGCTTCTTGGCTAGATACTTATAAAATGTGGCAGCGTGTGTCCATGTTTGAGATAGGGCCAGCAGAAAGCGCAGGGTTACGTTTAAACATGAATATCTATCCTACAAACACCCAGAAAATAGATGATTACCTTGTTTCGGGCAATTATGATCTATCACTTTCTTCGAACAGAGATGCCAAAGGCTTTCCTGCCTTGGATTATTTGATCAATGGTTTAGGAGAAACGGATACCGATATTGTTGCCAGATTTGCAACCTCTGATGAGAATGGACTCTTATCATATACAGAAGCTGTGCTATTGGATATGACAACACTGTCCAATTCTGTGTTAGAAGGTTGGAAAAATGGGTATAGGGACGTTTTTGTTTCCAATGATGGGGCATCATCCACAGCTTCGGTTGACCGTTACGTAAACGATTATATTTTTTATTTCGAGAAGTTTCTTAGAGCCGGTAAAATGGGGATACCACTTGGAGTTTTTTCAGGAAGTACGCTACCTAAAAATTTAGAGGCCTACTATAAAAGTGATGTTTCCAAAGAACTTTTCTTGGAAGGACTAGCGGCAGTGCAGGACTTTTTTAATGGAAAATATTTTGGCTCAACAACCACAGGAGAAAGTTTGGCAAGCTATTTGGATGTTTTAAATTCGGTAAAGGATGGAGAGGATTTGAATGCGGTCATTAATGCCCAGTTTAATATCGCAAGGGAAGCGGTTACTGGTCTTTCTTCATTTAGGATAGAAATTGAGAATAACAACCCTCCAACACTAATGTTAAGTGCTTATGATGAAGTACAAAGGGCTGTGCCTTTATTGAAGGTAGACATGGTTTCTGCCATGAGCATAAGTGTTGATTTTGTAGACGCTGATGGTGATTAGTAGATGAAAAACCGAATTCAACAGCTTCTTATTCAACAAGTAGAGGCCGCCCCCTTGGCGGTCTTTCGCATTTTCTTTGGCATTATGATGTTGTTGAGCATTATCCGTTTCTGGAGTTATGGATGGATTGAAAAACTATATATCAAACCAAAGTTTTTCTTTTCTTACTACGGTTTCGAATGGGTTAAACCTTTTGGGCAATATACCTACCTATTATTTGTTATTTGTGCTTTAGCCGCAGTTTTCGTTGCCCTAGGTTATAAGTATAGATTGGCCATTATTATCTTCTTTATAACCTTTACTTATATAGAATTGATGGACAAGACCACCTATTTGAATCATTATTATTTTATTAGCCTTTTGTCCTTTTTAATGATATTTCTTCCTGCTAATGTTTATTATTCCTTGGATGCTTATAAGAATCCCAAAAAGGCGTTTCAATATGTTCCGGCATGGAGTATCAATAGCATTAAAGTTTTGTTAACCATTGTTTACTTTTATGCCGGTTTGGCCAAGCTAAATTCAGATTGGCTGGTGCACGCTATGCCCCTTAAAATATGGTTGCCCTCAAAGTTTGATATTCCTCTACTGGGTAATTTTATGCACTTGGAATGGGTACATTATGCTTTTAGTTATGGCGGTGCGCTATACGATTTGGCCATTCCTTTTTTGTTATTTTTTAGGCGAACAAGAACAGTAGCCTTCCTTTTTGTAGTTATTTTTCATATCCTCACCAGGGTCCTTTTTCCCATAGGAATGTTTCCATATATCATGATTGTTTCGGCCCTTATCTTTTTAGATTCAGGGTTGCACCGAAATATTCTAAGTGGCCTAAGTAAGGTGCTGAACGTAAATAACAATCATTTTGATACCCAACGGGTTTACAAACCTACTTCCTTGTTAAAAGTAAAAGCTGTAAAGGTCGTTTTAGGCTGTTTCTTTATCATACAATTGCTTCTTCCATTCCGATATTTTGCCTACCCTGGAGAGCTTTTCTGGACGGAGGAAGGGTATCGATTTTCATGGCGTGTAATGCTTATGGAAAAATCTGGCTATGCCCAATTCAAAGTAGTCGATGGTCAATCGGGTAAATGGTTTTATGTAGATAACACAGATTTCCTCTCGGCTTTTCAAGAAAAGCAAATGTCGTTTCAACCAGATTTTATTTTGGAATATGCCCACTTTTTGGAAAACCATTTTACCAAAGACGGTTTTAAGGACATAGCTATTTATGTGGATTGTCAGGTAGCATTGAATGGTAGGTTAAGCAACACCTTTATAGATCCAACTATAGATCTGACCCAACAAAAAGAATCATTTCAACATAAAACATGGATAAAACTTTTTAAAGATGAGATTAAAGGATTTTAATATTACCTTATGTTTACTTTTCTTTTTTCAATGGTCGCAAGCCCAATTTGCATTGAGGGGAACCATAAAAAACAACGAAAATAATGTTGTTCCAGATACAGAGGTGTATCTCAAGGAATTGGAAAAGTTCGCTAGGGCCAATTCGGATGGAAATTATGTCATCAATAATATTACCCCAGGGCGCTATCAACTTGTTGTATTCGCCTACGGATATAAGGTTTGGGAAGAAAAAGTTCAAATCTCGACAGACACTACCATAGACATTTTGCTGGAATCTTTATCCGAGGAACTCTCTGAAGTTGTGGTTACCCAACAGCGGGAAAGGATATTTGCTTTAAAACAATTAAAGAAGGTGGAGGGTACCGCCATCTATGCAGGCAAAAAGACAGAGGTAATACTTTTAGAAGGCTTAGTAGCTAATTTGGCGGCCAATAATGCCCGCCAGGTCTACGGGCAAGTAGTAGGACTAAACATCTATGATAATGGAGATGCAGGCTTACAGCTGAACATAGGCGGTAGGGGGTTGGATCCCAATCGTACGGCTAATTTTAACACCCGGCAAAATGGGTATGATATCAGTGCGGATGTTTTGGGATATCCCGAAAGTTATTACACGCCTCCGGCAGAAGCACTTCAGGAAATACAAGTGGTCCGGGGAGCGGCTTCATTGCAATATGGCACTCAGTTTGGTGGTTTGGTTAATTTTAAGTTCAAAACACCTGAACCAGATAAGAAAATAGCTTGGGTCAGTAGGCAGACCTTGGGCTCTTATGATCTAAGAACTAGTTTTAATAGTCTCAGTGGTACCCTGGGCAAGTTTAGCTACTACACCTATTTTAATTATAAGGAGGGAAATGGCTTTAGGGCCAATAGCAGTTTTGGCAGCCGTAATTACTTCGCCCACCTTGGGTATCAATTCAATAATAGGACAAAAGTAACTCTAGAGACCACGTTATTGAATTATTTGGCCCAACAGCCCGGTGGTTTGACGGATGCACAATTTTTGGAAGACCCTACCTTTAGTAACAGAACCCGAAATTGGTTCGATGTGGATTGGAAATTATTTTCCCTGAGGTTAGACCATGCTTTCTCCGATTACACTAATTTGAGCTTGAACCTTTTTGGTTTGAATGCCTCAAGGAAAGCTTTGGGATTTAGAACCAATCGTGTTTCCCAACCAGATGACCTTTCTGAACCAAGAGAGCTTTTGGTAGACAACTTTAGGAACTGGGGTGCCGAGTTGAGAGTATTGAGCCGCTATTCTTTGGGAGAAAACGAATCTGCTTTGTTGCTAGGAGGTAAAATCTATAATACGAATAATGACCAAAGACAAGGGCCTGGCAGCAATGCCTCTAATGCCGATTTTTCTTTTGCCGATGATACCTTTCCCAATTATGAAAGACAGGCTGCATTTGATTTCCCTAATTTTAACCTAGCCCTTTTTGGAGAAAATGTCTTCAATATAAGTGATGATTTTAATTTGACACCTGGTTTTCGTTTAGAACATATCAAAACTGAAAGCATAGGTAGTTATCGGAATGTTGTGCTGGATTTAGCTGGTAACCCATTATTGAATGAGGAGATAGCAGATAATCGCACTTTTGATAGAACCTTTTTATTGATGGGATTGGGAGCTTCTTATAAATTAAGTTCTTCTGGGGAACTTTATGGCAATTTTTCCCAGAATTACCGTTCGGTGACTTTCAGTGATATCAGGGTGGTAAATCCTTCCTTTCAAGTAGATCAGAACATTAGTGATGAGAAGGGTTTTACAGCAGATATTGGATTCCGTGGCAGACTAAAGGATAAATTATCTTACGATTTAGGTGCTTTTACATTGCTATATGACAATAGGCTGGGAGAGGTTTTGAAAAATGAGACACGTACCAATGCTCTAGGCGAAGAGGTAGAGACAGGACGTATTGTCCGTTTTAGGGGAAATATAGGCACGGCTTTGATGTACGGTTTTGAAGGTTTTGCAGATTGGAGCCTTAAGGAAACGTTTCTACCGAGTTTAACTAAAATGAAATTGAATTACTTTTTAAATCTCGCCTTGACAGCCTCAGAATACATTAGCTCAGAAGAAAACAATGTGGAGGGAAATCAAGTGGAATTTATACCTAAAGTAAACTTAAAAACAGGGTTTCGTTTTGGTTATGGAAATCTTTTGGGAAGCCTCCAATATTCTTATTTGTCCAATCAATTTACAGATGCCACCAACGCTCCCCAAGATGTGAATGACAATCAAAGGGGTATTGAGGGAGCTATTCCGGCTTACGATATATTGGATGCCTCTTTCTCTTACACGTTAAAAAAATGGCGTTTAGAGGCTGGTGTAAATAATGTTTTGAACAATACCTACTTCACCCGAAGGGCAACCGGATACCCAGGTCCTGGAATACTTCCGGCCGAGCCCCGAACAGCATATGTAACTTTACAATTAACGCTTTAATAGGATCCTATGAAAATATTCAAAAAAACATTGTTAGTTCTTTTGCTTGCCTTAGTGCTCATTCAATTTTATCGTCCCGAAAAGAATGTTGCCGAATATCGAGATGTAGCCTCTTTTGAAGCAGAGACCAAGCCAAGTTTAGAAATTAAGTCCATTTTAGAAAACAATTGTTATGATTGCCACACTAATAAGACAAAATATCCTTGGTATGCAGAAATTGCTCCAATTTCTTATGTAATAGCCGATCATGTGGAAGAAGGAAGCGAACATTTCAATGTTTCCAAATGGGAATCCTATAATCGCAAGAAAAAGGATCACAAATTGGATGAGTTGATGGAAGAGGTTGAGGAGGGGGAAATGCCAATAAAGGAGTATTCGCTTATCCATGGAGATATGACCAAGGAAGAAAAAGAAGCGTTGATAAATTGGGCAAAACAGGCACGCGAAAATTATTTGGTTGGAGATGATATTCAATAATATAACCAATAAAAATCATTACATTTGCACGCAATTATATATTTAGTTGCTATGCAAGCTCATCTTGACAAAATTATTGGAGAAGGATTGACCTACGATGACGTACTACTCGTCCCAGCATATTCCGAAGTTCTTCCCAGGGAAGTAAATATTCAAACGAAATTCACTAGAAATATTACGATTAATGTGCCCATTGTATCCGCTGCTATGGATACAGTAACAGAATCCAAAATGGCTATTGCTATGGCCCAAGAAGGAGGTATAGGCGTGCTGCATAAAAACATGAGTATAGAGCAGCAAGCCATGAAGGTGAGAAAAGTGAAGCGTGCCGAAAGTGGTATGATCATAGACCCGGTTACCCTGCCATTGAATTCTGTGGTTGGTGATGCGAAAGCGAACATGAAGGAACATAGTATTGGGGGTATTCCTATCATTGATGATAATGGTAAATTAATAGGTATCGTTACCAATAGGGATCTGCGTTTTGAGAAAGATAATGACAGGCCCATATCTGAAGTTATGACTTCAGAGAATTTGGTCACTGTGGCCGAAGGAACCAGCTTGGAACAAGCAGAGGATATTTTGCAGCAACATAAAATTGAAAAGTTACCCGTAGTCAATAAGGACTATAAATTGGTGGGATTAATTACCTTTAGGGATATTACAAAACTTACTCAAAAACCAATGGCCAATAAAGACCAATACGGTCGATTAAGGGTAGCTGCCGCCTTAGGGGTGACCGCTGACGCTGTAGAAAGAGCAGAGGCTTTGGTAAATGCAGGGGTGGATGCCGTTGTTATTGATACGGCACATGGGCACACCCAAGGTGTTGTTCGTGTTTTAAAAGAAGTAAAGAAGAGATTTCCAGATTTAGATGTTATCGTAGGTAACATTGCTACCGGGGAAGCCGCGAAATTTTTGGTTGCAGCAGGTGCTGATGCGGTAAAAGTTGGAATAGGACCTGGTTCTATATGTACAACTAGAGTAGTTGCTGGAGTTGGATTTCCTCAATTTTCAGCGGTATTGGAAGTCGCTGCAGCCATAAAGGGTAGTGGTGTTCCTGTAATTGCCGATGGTGGAATCAGATATACAGGAGATATTCCAAAAGCTATTGCTGCCGGTGCAGATTGCGTGATGTTGGGATCACTTTTGGCAGGAACAAAAGAATCTCCTGGAGAAACCATTATTTACGAAGGAAGAAAATTCAAATCTTACCGGGGCATGGGATCGGTAGAGGCCATGAAACAAGGAAGTAAGGATAGGTATTTTCAAGATGTAGAGGATGATATCAAAAAATTAGTTCCTGAAGGAATTGTAGGTCGTGTTCCTTACAAAGGGGATTTGTTTGAAAGCATTCACCAATTTGTAGGAGGTCTGCGCGCAGGAATGGGATATTGTGGTGCTAAGGATATTGCGACATTGCAGGAAACAGGTAGGTTTGTTAAAATCACGGCTAGTGGAATTAATGAGAGCCACCCACATGATGTTACGATTACAAAAGAATCTCCAAATTACAGTAGATAATTGAAATAGGAGCATTACATAAAAAAGAAAGCCCAAAACATTGTTTTGGGCTTTCTTTTTTATTTTTCAATTAATTATTTGCTTTGACCCGTATAGGTGTTCCAATCTTTTTCTTTATAAATATTGTCACCAAAATATTGGGCGATGTTTAAAAATGGCTCTGGCTTTTGGTATCCAGGAACTGGGGATAACATATTTAGTTGTTCGTCTAAGAAAATGGTAGTTGGATAACTTAATTTGCCCTGCATTAAAGCCGCTGCAAATTCGTGATACCCAGTTCTTCCCTGTGGGACAAACTTATATGTTTTACCTTTAAATTCAATAGGGTCTTTGCCTTCCCCATCCATCTTAACCATATAAAATGTCTTGGCCATATACGCTGCAACAGTGGGATTCTGAAAAGTATCCTTATCCATTTTTTTACACCATCCACACCAATCAGTATAGACATCTATGAAGATTTTCTTTGGTTTTTTATCGGTTTGTGCCTTTTTTACAGCTACATCCCAAGAAATCCATTCCACCTCTTGGGCCGTTATGGAAACCGAAAAAGATGCTACAGCTATGAATAGCAAGAGTTTGGCGTTAAAGAATTTATATAAGTTCATTCGAGT
This sequence comes from Sediminicola arcticus, assembly GCF_040566695.1. Lineage (NCBI taxonomy): Bacteria > Pseudomonadati > Bacteroidota > Flavobacteriia > Flavobacteriales > Flavobacteriaceae > Sediminicola > Sediminicola arcticus. Next base: position 425,803 of record NZ_JBEXAE010000002.1, read on the forward strand.
AATTTTTTGTCCTTATTCCAATAAGTATACCAAATGTAACGTAAATTACGAATGTTTATTTTACGGTAGCCTTTTCCTTTTTAGTATTGAAGATGTCTTTGGCATCTACTTGGTTCCTAATTAGGTCTTCAAAAGTTTCACGTTCTCTAATTAATATTGCCTTTCCTTTATGCCATAATACTTCAGCAGGTCTAAATCTGGAATTGTAGTTGCTTGCCATGGTATAGCAATAGGCTCCTGCATTTTTGAAGCACAAGATATCTCCTTCGGAGATCTCATTTATTCTACGGTTACTGGCAAAAGTATCTGTTTCACATATGTATCCCACAACAGAATAATAGCGTTCCCTTCCTTGTGGATTGGATATATTCAGAATAGAGTGTGTGGCTCCGTATAACATTGGACGTATCAAATGGTTGAATCCTGAATCAACACTGGCAAAAACAGTAGAAGTGGTTTGTTTTACCACATTTACCTTGGCCAAGAAATAACCAGCTTCGCTAACTAAAAATTTACCAGGTTCAAATGCTAAGGTCAATTCCTTTCCGTATTCTTTGCAAAATAGATTGAATTTTTCAGTTAATTTCTGTCCAAGTTCCTCAATGTTGGTTTCTATGTCCCCATCCTTGTAGGGAACTTTAAATCCACTTCCGAAATCTATAAAATCTAGATTTCTGAAGTTCTTTGCTGTTTCAAAAAGAATTTCAGAAGCGTATAAGAAGACATCAATATCCAAAATATCACTGCCTGTATGCATATGTATTCCGTTGATATTCATTTTAGTGAGATCAACAATTCTTAACAAATGAGGAATTTGATGAATACTGATGCCAAATTTGGAATCGATATGTCCAACAGAAATATTGGAGTTTCCTCCTGCCATCACATGTGGATTAATACGAATGCAAACAGGAATATTTGGGTGTTTGCTTCCAAACTGCTCCAAAATGGAAAGGTTGTCTATATTTATGCGGGCTCCTAACGCAGCTACCTCTTCGATCTCTTCCAAAGAAACACCGTTAGGCGTATAAATGATTGACTCGGGCTTAAACCCAGCTAGTAATCCCAGTTTTACCTCTTGTATGGAAACGGTGTCCAGACCACTGCCTAAACTGTTCATTAATCTTAGAATGGTAACGTTGGATAATGCCTTAGCGGCATAGTTTAGTTGCAAATGCTTAACACCCTTAAAGGCGTTTGTAAGTCTATTGAACTGGGATATGATTTTTTCTGAATCATAAACGTATACTGGATCTCCAAATGTTTTTGCTATATCTAATAAGTCGGAGTGCTTCATAACCTGAATATTTTGCACAAAGCTAATGTACTTCAAGGATGTGGACAAGAAATACAATAACTTTTTGAAAAATACAACAAATTGTTATATATATAACAATATAAAATAGCACTTTTTTTTGTCTCTGTAGCTTACAACCTTTATTTTTAATAAAAAATATTATGAAACTCCCAATGTTCCCACTGCAATCCGTTTTCTTCCCAGGTGAAAGAGTGGCCCTTCACATTTTTGAAGAACGGTACATGCAATTAATTCAAGATTGTTTGGCAGAGGCTATCAATTTTGGTATTCCCGTATATATAGATAATACCGTGGCCTATGGTACGGAGATGCAGTTGGTTGAAATTGTACACACATATCCCAATGGAGAAATGGATATTGTTTGTAATGCCAAAAGGGTGTTTAAAGTGATGACATTTGATGATGAGTTAGATGAAAAACTTTATGCAGGGGGAATTGTGTCATTTGTAGATTACGTGGAAGATGGACTGCCAATGCAGCGTGAGGCAGTAACAAATTTTATTAAGATACTGTACCAATTAATGGATATTCCTTTTGATCATATTTACAAGGGAGATCTATCCTTGTATAAACTCATCCATAAGATCGGCCTTACGTTGCAGCAAGAGTTTCACTTGTTGAAAATGACACATGAAAGCGAGAGGTTACTATATATAAGATCACATCTGACCACTACTACCGAGGTTTTGAAACAAGTAAACCAGATGAAAGATGTCATTGAGATGAACGGACATTTTAAAAATTTTGATCCCTTAGATTTTAAGGATTTTAAAATATAATACATCGATGTTTTCTTTTTCATTAGGGTAATTACCTAGGGTTTCCTATTTTTGCTGTTGAACAAAAAGATACCCTTTACATATGAATCTTCACGAATATCAAGGAAAAGAAATTTTAGCAAGTTTTGGTGTACGTATCCAACGTGGAATCGTGGCACACAATGCAGCGGAAGCCGTTGAGGCAGCAAAACAACTTACCGAGGAAACTGGTACAGGTTGGCATGTGATTAAAGCACAAGTGCACGCTGGTGGACGAGGTAAAGGTGGTGGTGTAAAACTTGCCAAAAACTTGAGAGAAGTAGAAGAAATAGCAGGAAAAATAATAGGGATGAACCTTGTTACTCCTCAAACCTCAGCAGAAGGTAAAAAAGTACACCAAGTATTGGTTGCAGAGGATGTTTACTATCCTGGAGCAAGTGAAACTTCTGAATTTTATGTATCCGTTCTTTTGAACAGAGGTACTGCAAGAAATATGATTATGTATTCTACCGAAGGTGGAATGGATATTGAAGAGGTAGCTGAAAAAACGCCTCACTTGATTTTTACAGAAGAAATAGATCCTGCTGTTGGCTTAATGCCATTTCAAGCTAGGAAAATAGCCTTTAATCTTGGGCTTTCTGGAAATGCTTTTAAGGAGATGACCAAATTTGTCACTTCTTTGTATAAAGCTTATGTGGAAAGTGACTCCAATATGTTTGAAATTAATCCAGTGCTTAAGACCTCTGATGATAAGATCATGGCTGTAGATGCCAAGCTGTCCATTGATGATAATGCATTGTACAGAAGAAAGCAGTACGCAGAGATGCGCGATTTAAGGGAAGAGAACCCTATCGAGGTTGAAGCTAGGGCTGTAGGCCTTAACTATGTTGATCTTGATGGAAATGTTGGATGTATGGTGAACGGTGCAGGTTTGGCAATGGCCACCATGGATTTAATTAAAATGGCCGGTGGTGAACCTGCTAACTTCTTGGATGTGGGAGGTACCGCAGATGCCAAACGTGTCGAGGAAGCTTTCCGTATCATTCTAAAGGATGACAATGTAAAAGCTATCCTAATCAATATCTTTGGAGGTATTGTTCGATGTGACAGGGTTGCACAAGGTATTGTAGATGCCTACAAGAATATGGGAGATTCGATAAAGGTGCCTATAATAGTTCGTTTACAAGGCACAAATGCAGAATTGGCTAAAGAAATCATAGATAATTCAGGATTGGCCGTAGATTCAGCGGTTCAGTTCCAAGAGGCGGCAGATAAGGTAAAAGCTGTTCTGGCATAAGTATTCTTTTTATAATATATTGAAGGGCCATGTTGTAAAACATGGCCCTTTTGTTGTTTTCAAGTTTTTTAATGCTATTATTTTCATTGCTTCTGATCTTGATTGAAATACAATTTTGATGTTCATTGAAATAAAATGACGGATATGTGTAACATTTTTTATTTAGGATCGTCTTTCTTTTAAATCATCATTAATCAATAATCAAAAAGTCATGAGAAAAATCAGTTTAATTTTGATAGCTGCAATGCTATTTTCCATCGGTAATGTTTTCGCGAATGATCCTAGCTTGGTATCCAATACCAATGTGGATCCAGAAAAAAAATTGACTCTTCAAATAGGAGAGTTGATGAAAGAAAATTCATTTGCCAATGAAGGATATGACCTGTTGGCTCAAGTACGGTTTACCTTGAATAAGGAAAGTGAAATTGTAGTTTTGTCGGTTGCTACTCAAGATGAACTCTTAGAGTCTTTCGTTAAGAGTAGATTGAATTATGAGAAAGTAAGTGTGAACGGCTTCGAGGAAGGTCAAATTTACGTCGTACAAGTAAGGATCAGTTAAGGACTTGTCAGTAGAATTAGCAAAAAAAGATCCTGAATTAATTCAGGATTTTTTTTTGTTTTTATACTTTACATAACTGATATCCGGAATGTTCTCTTTCTTCGGTCCTTTATAGGCAGGTTTTGAGGGGGGTTCTGGGATTGGTTTGGTCGGCTGGGATTCTACTGTTTTAGCGTTGTAAATGACTTCTTTGGGAATTTTTGGATTTTCCTTTGTTCCTCTAAGGTGTATCACCAGGCCATTTAGAAAATTACGCAATATTTGATCTCCGCATTCTACATATTTTGGGTGGTCCTCTTTTCGGAAAAGGGCGCCTATTTCGCTTTTTGAAATTTTAAAATCTACCAACTTCAAGATTTCAACTATTTCGTCATCACGGAGCATTAGTGCCACTCTGAGTTTCTTAAAGATGTCGTTATTGGTCATGAAATATTAATTTTTTGCAAGGTACTACAAATAAGTTTTATGGTGTTTGTCCAATAATATTTTGCTTTGTTTTATACGAAAGGCGTCATTTTTTTAGTTATGAAAGGTGTTGTTATTCAGTAAACTAGTTCTAAAACAGAAATGTATGAGCACTTTTGAAGAAAAATTGAGCATTCTCTCTGAAATGATAGCATTTGCAAGAGTAGACCATTCAGTTAAAACGGAAGAATATAATTTTTTACTTAACGTAGCAAATCAGTTAGGGGTAGATAAACAAACCTTTGATTCCTTGTTTGGTAAAACTGCTATGCCTGTATTTTTGAAGTCAGAGGCTGAAAGAATACTTCAGTTCCACAGATTAGTTTTGTTAATGAATGTAGATAGTTCCGATTCCTCCTTGGAAGTGGCTCTTTTGCACAATATAGGATTGGGAATGGGTTTGCCGCCATCCGCAATTGAACAAGTGCTTACTATCATGCATAGATATCCTGACAAAATTATTCCTCCAGAGATTCTCATTAACATATTTAAAATCCACTATAATTGATAAAAGCGACATTATGTCGCTTTTTGTTTGAGATAAAATGACAAAATGTCGTTTTTTATGTATTGGTACATATTTTGATTTTAGACTAAAAAAGCACTAAAAGTCTAATTAAAATATTGATAATCATGAGCACAATTAAAAGAAATAACCCACTTTTTCCTTCTTTAATGAATGAAATTTTTAAACCGGATTGGTTTGGAGGTTTAGACAATTACAACAGCGCAGTTCCAGCTGTGAACATTAAAGAAAGTGAGACTAATTTTGAGTTGGAATTAGCTGTTCCAGGTAGAAAGAAGGAAGATTTTAACATAGAAATGGAACACGATGTCCTTACTGTTTCTTCAGAGATCAAGCACGAAGAGAATGTGTCAGAAGAACAGTTCACAAGAAGAGAATTTACGTATTCTTCCTTTAAAAGGGCATTTACTTTGCCAGACACCGTTGATTCTGAGAATATTAATGCATCTTATAAAGATGGGATTTTGAAATTTATTCTTCCAAAAAAGGAAGAGGCCTTGCCAAAAGCAAAAAGAATGATTGAGATTGCTTAAATAACTTTAGGTTGGTTTAGTTAGTTTGTTTCTAAAGGCACCATGTTCATCCTTGGTGCCTTTTTAATTGTGAAAAGAGAACTGTTTAGAATAAGAAAGACAAGGAAATTGGTATGATTGATTAATTTCTTGAGTTATCCCTGTGTCTTTAATTATTCCTGTTCTTGTAGCATTTTTATCTCATCCCTTAATTTGGCTGCCTGCATAAAATCCAGTTCCTTGGCTGCTTTTTCCATGGCCTTTCTTTTGTCTCTAATGATTTGGTCCTTCTGCTCTGTAGTTATATATTTTAGATCTGGTTCTGCAGCCCTCATTTCTTCTTTTTCAAAATGGTAGGCAGAGACAGAGTTTTTTGTAAGAGCATTATCCAAACTTTTGTTCAGTGCCATGGGCACTAGGTTGTGTTCGGTATTGTAGGCTATTTGTTTTTCCCTTCTATAATTGGTTTCATCTATCGTTTTTTGCATACTGTTCGTAATCTTGTCTGCATACATAATAGCACGACCATTAAGATTTCTGGCTGCCCTTCCAACGGTCTGTGTTAAAGATCTAGCACTACGGAGGAATCCTTCTTTATCGGCATCTAGGATGGCTACTAAGGATACTTCAGGTAAATCCAATCCTTCCCTTAAAAGATTTACACCAATAAGTACATCAAAAACACCTTTACGCAGATCCTGCATGATTTCCACCCGTTCTAAAGTATCCACATCGCTATGGATATAGCGACATCTCACATTGATCCTGGTTAGGTATTTGGCTAGTTCCTCTGCCATACGTTTGGTCAATGTCGTCACTAAGGTCCTTTCATCTTTTTCTACCCGTAGTTGTATCTCTTCCACAAGATCATCGATCTGGTTTTGGCTGGGACGTATTTCAATAATTGGATCCAATAGCCCTGTAGGGCGAATGACCTGTTCTACATACACCCCTTGACTTAATTTTAACTCGTAGTCTGCTGGTGTGGCACTTACATAAATGGTCTGGTTCTGTAAGGCCTCAAATTCTTCAAATTTTAAAGGCCTGTTGTCCATGGCGGCAGGTAATCTAAATCCATAATCCACCAAGTTGACCTTTCTAGAGCGGTCCCCACCGTACATGGCATGTACCTGAGGTAAGGTAACGTGACTTTCATCTATCACCATTAAATAGTCATCAGGAAAATAATCTAGTAGGCAGAAAGGCCTGGTACCCGCTTGCCGTCCGTCCAAATATCGGGAGTAGTTTTCAATACCAGAGCAATAGCCCAATTCCCTGATCATCTCCAAATCAAAATTGGTTCGTTCTTCCAAGCGTTTGGCCTCCAGCGGTTTCCCAATTTCTTGGAAATAGGCGATCTGCTTCATGAGATCATCTTGGATCTGATGAATGGCATTCTGCAGGATATCAGGGGAGGTGACGAACATATTTGCAGGGTAAATATTTAGATTTTCATATACCTCCACCACCTTGTTCTTAAAAGGATCAAATGCTTCTATTTCCTCTATCTCATCACCAAAAAAGTGAATTCTAAAGGCGAAGTCTGCATAACTGGGGAATACATCTACAACATCTCCCTTTACCCTGAAATTACCGTTCCTGAAATCGGCTGTGGTTCTGGAATATAGACTCTGCACGAGTTGATGTAAAAATTTTGTCCTAGAAATAACCTGGTCCTTATGGATGGCAATAACATTTTTCTGAAATTCTACCGGGTTTCCTATACCGTACAAACAAGAGACTGAAGCCACTACCAAAACATCTCTACGACCTGAAAGTAGGGAGGAGGTAGTACTTAATCGCAGCTTTTCTATGTCTTCATTAATGGAGAGATCTTTTTCAATATAAGTACCAGAAGTAGGAATATATGCCTCTGGTTGATAATAATCGTAATACGAAACAAAGTACTCTACGGCATTCTCTGGAAAGAATTGTTTGAATTCCGAATACAGCTGGGCTGCCAAAGTTTTGTTATGTGCCAAAACCAAAGTAGGCTTTTGAACAGCTTCGACAACATTGGCAACAGTAAATGTTTTTCCAGATCCTGTTACCCCTAAAAGTGTTTGATACTGTTCTTTGGAATCAATTCCTTCTACCAATTCCTGTATGGCCTTGGGCTGATCTCCGGTAGGTTTAAATTCCGATACTACTTTGAATTTCATCTTGTAAAATTACGAAAGAAGGATGGTTAATTCTGTCGAAGAGAACTAATTTTAACGTATAGTTTGTAAGCTAAAGGATTTTTAAAAAACTTGCCTAAGAGAAAAGATTTTATCCAAATGTATTGAAAGGCTTTTCTTTTCCTAGAATTATAAATCTCGCTTTTTCAATAGGGCGTAGGATCCATATATAAAACAAGCGGTCCAGAACAGCACTATGAGTATTTCATACCAGTGCACTACATAGTCCATATTAAATTTCTCACCAATCTGTTTGGCCACAGATTGGACGGCACCCAGTCTGGAGAATGGTTCTTTTACTAAATTGGACATGGATTCCAAAGGAAGAAAATCCATTACTTTATCGGATGCATCTTTGCCGATAAGTCCCCAAACGAGAAAACGGATTCCTAAATTTTCAAAAATAGCCCAGAGAATTAAAAAGCCTAAGGCGAAGGCAGACCGTTTCACTAAAATGCCTAAAAAGAGACAAAAGGAAAAGAAGCCTACTAATTTTATAAAAAAGGCAAATAAATATTCTAACTCTGAAAAAATGATAGAAACTTCATTATAATCTGAATAGACGAGACCCAAAATCAAAGATACCACAAAGACAAAAATGGTAGAAACTAGAGAAAAGGAAATAACCGTTAAGAATTTTGATAGTACAAACTCTTTTTTAGAGAGCCCGTCGATAAGGTTTTGTTTGATTGTTTTGTTGCTATATTCATTCGCCATCATCGACACTATGACTATAGCTAGGAATAATTTAAAGATGGCGGTGATATAAGTGTTGAAATGCCAGATATATGGAAAATTGAAGATTCCCTGTTCTGCCAGATGAAACTTAACCGGACCAATATCAAATTTTACTGCTGCTATTAACGCAATGGAGGTAAGAAGTATAAAATAGGAAATGATCAGAGCCTTACTGGCTCTATTGTTCCACAGTTTAATAAATTCTATTTCTAACAATCTTTTCATAATCAAGTCAGTTGATTTAATGCAAATGGTAGTTGGTGTTTTTTCTTTACTTGGTATTGGCTAACGCTGGTGTGTTTTTTGTTAAGGCTAAAAACTGTTCCTCAAGGCTTTCTTTTCTTTTTACCATATGGGACAGCACAATACCTTTTTTGAAAAGTTGTTTGTTCAGTTCTTCGGGAGCAAGATCTTCAGATAGAAATGCAGTGATTAAGCCATTTTCTTCTTTAATAGCGTTAAAATGGGAATCTAGTCTTAAATAATCATTCAAGGCTTTTAAGTCAGTTGTTTTAAGCTCAAAAAAGCCATGACTTCCCAACATACCGTCCACAGGTCCTGAATATAGCTTTTCTCCCTTTCTTAGGATGACAACATGGCTGCAAACCTTTTCAACTTCATCTAACAAATGTGACGCTAATAGGATGGTGGTTCCTTGAGAAGCTATTTCTTTGATGATTTGTCTTATTTGATGTATCCCTTGGGGGTCTAAACCATTCGTAGGTTCATCCAATATTAATATTTCTGGATCATTCAAAAGGGCCGAAGCAATCGCTAAGCGTTGTTTCATACCTAAGGAATAGGTTTGGAACTTGCTGTTTTTTCGATCTAAGAGACCTACCATTTCAAGTTTTTCCTCTATTTTATCCGTGCTGACATTTTTTATTCTACACACCAGCTTTAGGTTTTGAGCTGCCGTCATGTACGGATAAAAATTTGGACGCTCTATGATTGCCCCAACCTTCTTTAGGGCGTCATGTGTGGAAACACCTCCGTTGAACCATTCAAAAGAACCGCTGGATTTATTAACAACGTTTAATACAATTCCCAAGGTTGTTGATTTTCCGCTTCCATTGGGGCCTAAAATTCCGTAAACATTTCCTTTTTCAATGGTAAATGATAGGTCGTTTACAGCGGTGAGATGTCCAAATTTTTTTGTCAAATGGCTTACAGAGAGTATGGTTTCCAAAATCGGTTTGGTTTTTGCATTGTTTATAGTAACTTGACGAAGAAATCCCTAATTTGTTACAATAAAACATCCCTAAAAATTATAAGCCTAGTATGTCGGAACGATTAATGTCAAAGAAGAAGCCAGCTTTTCCCATATGTGATAAGTTAGATGCCTATTTACATCACTATAGTAGAAAAATAGAAATCCCTATTTTTTACGACGATCTATTGCGCTTCAATGGATCTGTTGTGGTTTATGATAAAAACGAGGTGGATACTTTGTGGATTAGGGTTTACTACTCGGAGTACGAACGTCAAGAAATAGATTTAAGTTTAAAAAAAGTCTATTCCATTCTGCATTCAGATGGGAATGAGAATATTATGCAATATTTAAATGTGGACGGGGTCGACTATTGTACGTTTGGGAATTCTAAGCCATTTCGTATAAAAATTAGGAATATACTAAATGATAATTTCACGTATTTCTACATAAAGAAAACGGATGCCTCTAGAGTTTATGGCTTGGAATTAGAGCATATGCTATCCCCTTATAATCTCAATTTTTTAGTGTATAAGGATACGTTGATAGAAGAACATATAGCTGGGATTCCAGGAGATGTATTTATCAAGGAAATGTTGCCAAATTGTACAGAATCCGAGAAGGCTCAATTGGCGAAGGAATTTGTGAAATTCAATGAAAGATGCATGATTCGTCTGCTTGGAGATATGCGTTCTTACAATTATGTGATCGTGCCTACCCATGATTTTGATCACGTGGTTTATAAGATTAGGGCAATAGACTTTGATCAGCAGTGTTTTGAAGGAAAACTGAAAGTTTATCGTCCACAATTTTTTAAAGAAAATTTTGAGATGGTAGAAATGGTGCGTAAGAAATTACAGAATCACTCTATAGATCAATATAAAATAGAGGAACGCTCCATTGTGGCAAAAAGGATACTTAGTTCTGGGAAAAGAATTAAAAAACTGGTGGCCATCTGCAAGACGGATAAGATTTCCAACCCGGAAAATGTAAAGATGTTGCGTGAACAAATCTATGAAATCACGTATGATCCAAAGTTAAAATCATGCAGAACCATGGGGCAGGTGCTGAGTAATGCATTGGAATTTGTCAAAAGAAATTATGAAGATGTAAGTATGAAACAGATATTGGAAAACAGAATACGAGTGTAGAAATTCTGAATTAAATAAAGTTTGCATAAATAACAGAAAGGGTGCCTACTAAGTAGGCACCCTTTCTGTTATTTAAAATATACCTAGATAAAATCTCCTAACTTTTTTGTTCTTTATTGAAATAAACCAAATAGTAGTACATCTGTCGTTCTTCATCCCAACCTTTTTCAACAAATTTCTCAGCCGACTCAGGGTTGATAAAATCTAATTTTATTTGGATATTGGTATCTAGATTGATTACATTTTTAATTTTCCTTCTCGCATCTGAAACGGCCTTATTTGCAATATCAAAATTAGATACATCTTCTATACTGTATTTAGGTCCTTTCTCTACTTTATAGTTTTTGAACTCTGGTATAAGATCTGGGTTACCCATTACTTCATTCAAGAAATTAGTTTCTTCAAAAGCATCATTTTTTGCAAAATGGTTTACTGCTCTATTCATAAACAGAACCTCTTGTTGTTTGTCCTCGGCTGGTAACACAACATCCTTGGCGAAATTCTGACAAAATTTTAAATAGTTTTTAGTCTTAAAATTATCATCGGACAAGGGCTCTACACCCAAGAAGTTTTCTAGCCAATATTTAGTGTCATACCTATTGCTGTCTACTGAGAGAATTTTAAAGCCTTCCTCTTTTTCTGTATTGAAAATAAGACATCCTTTGTCTAACTTGTTGATGTTGATTCCTTGTTGTATGATAATATCTAAATTGTTCCCCTTTTCTTCAAATTGAAGGAAATCGTTTTTCAGCTCACTTTTAAAAACCCCAATGGCATGTACCTTTTTATTATCTAAAAGTAAATCGGTCAGGTAGGCAATATAAATTTCTCCGCTCTTTATATGTGGGTGATTTGATTGTTCAAACAGATAGGTGGCAATCTTTTTAGAATTGGCATGTGCACAGCTAGGATCATTAAAAACTTCGGAAATAATTTTATAAATTTCATTGAATTCCAAATCCACCTCATCCCTGAACTTAAAATAGTTTTCTTCTTTTTCCCTAAAAGGCTTAAAGAAATATTCCTTTAAAAGACCTGTAGTTTCATCATTCAGGGCAAAAGGTTCTGATGACAAAAAAACCCCTTCTCCTTTGTTCTTATTTCCAACACGGTGCAAGGAGATGCTCTCAATTTGGGTAGCGTATAGATTAATCATATGTTGTCTATATAGAAGTAGTTTATTCCTCTAATTAAGGAAAGGTATGTATTAAGTCAGTGATTGTATTTATTATTTTGGAAAAGGATTAAAACTTAGTTCCAATTTTCATCAAAATCCAAATCTTCATAATTGTCTAGGGTGTCATCAAAATCGAACATTGGATCAGATTCAAAATTCTTCTCTGGAGGGGAATCAGGTAATTCACCAAAACTGAACAACACATTTGGATAGGCCCTACCATCTTCTTTTTCTACGATATCGGCCAATTCAACAAAAAAGGTCCACATGCTTAAAAAGTCATAGACATAAATTAGTTTAGGCGTGTTTTCTGTAAGTAGATTCTCTATCTGTGTTTCTTGCATGGAACGCAATTCAGAACCATCGTCTCCCATATCAGAAAGTGCAATTTCCTCTTCTTGGTTCCATTCATCATCGCAGGTGTAAAAGGAGGCCATTTCACTACCCAAAAACCCAAAGGATTGGGTTATGGTATTGTGAAATTCTTCAAGTGTTCTATTTCCTTCTATTTCGATATCCCTAAAGACATCATCTTCCGCATCTAGAATTACTCGTATCTTATAAATCATTATAATAGCTTTTAACAAAGGGCAAAGTTACAAAGTTTTCAACGTTTTACCTGCTTTTGTTGCTTCCAAAACCAAATAGAATTGTACCCCGGACAAAAGGGCAGCTAACATTAAGTGGATGGGTTGACTTCCAAAAGGGAAATCTACATATACCATGAGGATCCCAGAAAAAACCTCTAATAATATGAGAGCCATGACCCAAGTGATTTTTGGATATCCGAGTTTTAAGTTAAATACGCGATAGATTATAAACGCATTAAGAAGAACCACCAAGATAGAAAATGACCGGTGTATATAAAATATAAGAGTGGGATCCTGAAGCCACAAATCCTTGGCAGACTCGCCAAAAACATCTATTTGTTCATCCACAAATTGTCTTACCTGTGTTCCCATAATAATTTGTACCATCGTAATGCCTAATGCTAACGCCAAAAGTTTTGTCAAGGTCTTATTAGCCTTATTATTGTTTATTTTGGTTCCTGAAATATGAATAAGATAGAGTAGTGCTGCCACAATAACTAATGCCATTACCATATGAATCGTAATTTTTGATGGTAGCAATACAGAATATACAACTGTGGCTCCAAGCCAGGCCTGAAATCCCATTCCAAATACAACAAGCCATGATAAAATTGGGACTAATTTGTTTTTTTTCCAATGGCTAAAAGAAATTGCGGCCAGGACTAGTGTCGCTAATCCGGCCAAAGCACCCAAAAGTCTGTTGATGAATTCTATCCAAGTATGTAAGGGGTTAAAAATGGCATAATCGTGTTTTGTGTATGTCTCCCAATTATTTTCAGTGTACCTATTTGGCGTTTTAAAATCGTCTTTTGCTACCTTTAAATTTTCGTTCACAATAATGACCTGACCTTTTTTGAAAACCTTATAGGGTTGCCATTGAAGATCTATACTATTTGTTGGAGGAATGTAATATCCAAAACATTTTGGCCAATCTGGACAACCCATTCCACTACCCGTCATGCGTACAACTGTACCGGCTATGATGACCAAATAAACCAAGGCCAAGGCTATTTTTGCTATTTTTCTAAAATACTTGTGCATAGTAACAATTAAGAATGTACAAAATTACTATAGTTTTGTTTGTTGTTTAATATTATTATGTTATTATTCAACAAAAATTTCAATAAAGAAAACAAGAAAGACTTACTGTAGGGTTATTGTATTACCCATTCTTTAGGCCCATCTTCTTGCCTTTTTGAATCATAAATAGTTTAGCAGCCTCATATTCATTTGGGATTTCTCCTTCTAGGATGGCTTCCTTAATGGCATCTTTAATGGTTCCAATTTCTTTCGAAGGTTTGAGTCCAAAAGTTTCCATAATTTCCTCTCCACTTACCGGGGGTTGAAAATTTCGTACGTGGTCTCGTTCTTCAACTTCTACTATTTTTTGACGTACAATTTTAAAATTATTCTTATACTGTTTTTGTTTCTTAGGATTTTTGGTTGTGATATCGGCTTCACATAGGGTCATAAGATCCTCAACATGATCACCGGCATCAAAAACAAGGCGGCGTACGGCTGAATCGGTTACAAAGTCTTCTGAAAGCACAATAGGTCTAGAACTCATTAGAACCATTTTTTGAACAAATTTCATTTTATCGTTCAAAGGAAGACGTAACCTTTTGAATAATTTATAGGTCATTTTAGATCCGACAAACTCGTGCCCGTGAAAGGTCCACCCAACTTTTTTATCGAATTTTTTTGTTGGTGCCTTTCCAATATCATGTAATAGCGCAGCCCATCGTAACCAAACATTATCGGTATGCTTGGAAATATTGTCCACAACCTCTAGGGTATGCCAAAAGTTATCTTTGTGGCGCTGGCCCTCAATTTCTTCAATCCCTTGAAGGGCAGTTAATTCGGGTAGGATATATTCCATTAACCCTGTCTTGTGCAAGAGACCAAGTCCTAATGAAGGGGTTGAGCTCGAAAGAATTTTGTTGAGTTCGTCAACAATACGCTCTTTTGAAATAATCAGAATACGCTCTTTGTTTTCCTCAATGGCATTTAAGGATTCTGGATAGATCGTAAATTTTAGCTGAGAGGCAAATCTGATAGCACGCATCATACGAAGAGGATCATCGGAATAGGTGATATCGGGATCAAGAGGGGTACGTATCAACTTGTTTTCCAAATCTAAAACACCTTCAAACGGGTCTAATAAAGTACCGTAATCATCCTCATTTAAGGAAATAGCCAAGGCATTTATAGTAAAATCTCGTCTTTTTTGATCGTCTTCTAGAGTTCCATCCTCTACAACAGGTTTTCTACTGTCGTGATGATAACTTTCCTTTCTGGCACCTACAAACTCTAATTCAATGCCATTATTTTTTATCATTGCCGTCCCAAAATTTTTGAAAACGGTAATCTCTGGTTTTCCAGACAATTTACTTGCTACTTTTTTTGCCAGCTCTATGCCACTTCCAACTGCAACGATATCTATGTCTTTGGGAGTTCCTCGTTGTAGAAGATAGTCCCTCACATATCCTCCAATGACATAACATTTGATGTCTAATTCTTTGGCAGCTTCAGCTAAAACGTTAAATATGGGGTCTTGTAATGCTTTTCTGTGGTTCTGATGCGTCATTTTATTCTCGGATCACTTTTACAATTCCATCATTGCCGAGTTTAATTATGGATGAGGGAGTGCTTTTCTCTTTATCGCGGACCAAATTTACTACATAGTCAACACCTTTTAAAATCTCAGGGCTTATTTCTTTGAAACTTGTAGGGATGGGTTCGCCTGCAAGATTTGCAGAGGTAGAAACTAATGGTTTTTTTAATTTTTGAATAAGGTATTGGCAGAACTTGTCCGATGCTACGCGAATGGCTAAGGTATCATCTTCGGCAACGAGGTTTTTTGCCACTCCTTTAGGATGGTCATACACGATGGTGGTGGGCTTGGTAGCTAAATCTATGATATCATAAGCAACATCGGGTACTTTTTGAATGTGTTGCTCTAGCATAAAGTCATTGGATACCAAACAGATCATCGTTTTGGTATTAGCTCTTTTCTTTAAAGCATATATTTTTGAGACCGCCTCGGCATTGGTGGCATCGCAACCAATGCCCCAAATGGTATCAGTTGGGTAAACGATTATGCCACCATTGGCAAGTACTTCTAAACATTTATTTAATTCATCTCCGAAATTTTCAGAAGGAGTTGTTTTTGTAGCCATTATTTTTGGGATTGTTTTTTTTGAGTTAATTAGTTAATATGTTTTAAATAGTTATCTTTTTGAAAGGTATAGTCCCACTTAGGGTTTTTATAAATACTTTTTTTCAAAAGTCTATCTTCTAATAAATCGTTTATAATTTTTTCTAGGTCCGCCTTATCATTATAGAAAATGGAGTTTTCTTCTAAGTCGCTTATAACTTTAAATTTAATATGGCTTAAGAGAGGCTTTCTATATGAAAATGCCAGATTATAGGCGCCGGTGATTTTATATTTGAGATAACTATCAGTTTTTATATCTACTGGAGACATAATATAATCTGAATTAGCGATGAAAGAATGAAATTTTTCATTTTCTATGAACGAATCAAATAGTATAAAATTTTCCTTCAATTTTAATTCTTCTATTCTTGTGAAAAATTGAATGACTTCTTCTTTTGTTTTGTTTGCCTTTCCCAGAATAATGAACTTGACCCGGCCATCGTTTATGTTTTGTGCTACATCAATTAGCAAATCATAATCTCTTCTTTTGTAATCAAGTTCACCTGGAATACAAATCCAGAGGTCCTCCTTACAAGCTTTTAATTTTTGAATTTCATGAGTTGGAAAAAATATTGGATAATAGCTTTCAAAGGAAATAGTTTGATCTTTAGTTGGTATTACATCCAAAAGAAAATCATTAATCACAAAATACTTTTTAATATTTTGGCTGATTAGTTTTTGTGAAAAACTATGATTTAATTTTTTTAGATTGTGAATGGTTCCATAACATTTCACACCCTTTTTAGAGAGTAGGTAAGTTAATAGAATGATTTCTTTTCTGGAACTAGCCGTATTAAAAATCACTTTCTTGAAATTTTCCCTTACCAAAAATTTGTATAGCTTAGCAAACTGTTGAATGTTCTTTAAAAATGAATTGGATGAATCAAAATTATAGATTTCCAAATGATCTATAAGCAATTCGTATGATGAGATCTGATTGCGTAGTTTTGGATGAATGACTAGTGTGATGCAATAATCCGCATCCTTTAAAAATTTCACCTGGCTGTAAATGCATTCCTCATGTGAGGTAGTCAATTCAATTAAGGCAATGTTCTTGGACATTGAAAAGTAGTTATTTGTCGTTATTTTATGCTTATTTTGATAGGCATTACCATGTTCCAAAGTTATCAAAATTAAGTAGTATTAATACCATTTTTAATGATTAAGCCTAAGATTTCTATAATTGTAAGCACCTATAATTCCGAGGATTGGCTCAGAAAAGTCTTATGGGGTTTTAATTGTCAGACCTTTAAGGACTTTGAGGTGGTTATCGCGGATGACGGCTCTGGACCTAAAACCAAAGAATTAATCGAGCAAATGGGAAAAGAAGTTTTTTACCCCATTGTACACATATGGCAAGAGGATGACGGATTTCAAAAGTCCAGAATATTGAATAAAGCCGTGGTGGCATGTATTACAGAATATATTATCATGACTGATGGTGATTGTATTCCCCGTGAAGATTTTGTGGAAGTACATTATATCAATAAGGCCGATGGCTTTTTTATATCGGGAGGGTATTATATGTTGCCAATGAATATCTCCAAAATAATAAGTAAGGAGGATATAGATAAGCAAAACTGTTTTAACATTCATTGGTTGAAATCCAAGGGCATATCAAAGACCTTTAAAAACAATAAACTTACCGCTAAAGGATTGGTCTCAAAATTGTTTAACAAACTTACTCCTACTAATGCAAGTTGGAATGGTCATAATTCCTCTGGATGGAAAGAGGATATTTTAGAAGTCAACGGTTTTGATGAGCGAATGCAGTATGGGGGGCAGGACCGAGAGCTGGGGGAGCGATTGTTTAATCTAGGGATGAGGTCTAAGCAGTTAAGATACAGCGCTGTATGTGTTCATTTGGACCATAAGAGGGGTTATAAAACACCAGAGTCAATAGCCAAAAATGTAGCCATTCGGAAAGAGATTAAAAAGAAGAGAAGTCACTGGACATCTTATGGCATAATCAAGAAGTAAGCCAGCTCATTTTTTTTTTCTAACTGCTTCAACTCCTTGTAGCGTTCATAATCTCCAAGTGCATTTAGATAACAGATGATGATTCCCTTTTTACCATCCAAAATACCTAAGCGGATAATATAATGGTTAAAGAATTTCCAAGTAGGTTTTAGGATTAAAAGAAAATAATTAAATTTCTTTTCTTTATAAAATCCCTCTTTGGCTTTTAATCGGCCATATTTGAGCATTTTACTTTTATAATCCTCGTAATTTTTATAACAATAGTGAATCAGTTGCTCCTTTAAAATACCAGAGGTTCCTTCAACATCTAGGGTTTCATGTACAATTTTCTTATCCGAAAATTGAGTTTTACTTTTTCGGAACAATCTGTAGTTTTTATCCGTTTGCCATCCGCTAAAATGTAATGGATTATTCTGAAACATAAACTTTCTGTAAAACCAAAAAGCTACATGCTCACTCTCGCTATTTACAGTGTCGATTATTTCCTTTTGCAAATTGGTTGTTACAAATTCATCGGCATCTAAAAAAAGTACCCAATCGTTAGTGGCTTGTTTAAGGGTAAATGTTTTTTGAGCGGTAAAGTTTTCAAAAGGATTTTGAATCACCTTAATCTTCGGGTGATCACATAGATATTCATAAGTGCCATCGTTACTAAATGAGTCTACCACAATAATTTCATCAGCAAATTCAACGGATTGGACACATTTTTCGATGTATCCAATCTCATTGTATGTTATAATTAATGCGGTGATTTTTTCTTTTGGACTACTCATAAAAGTTGATAACGTAATAAAACTTCAATGTTCTCACAAAAGTATAACAAAAAAAAGAAGGAAAAATTATATAATGTTATAAAATTCTTACAATTTTCTATACAGCTACACTGTACTCCCTTAAAGCTTCGTTCAAAGAAGTTTTCTTATTGGTACTCTCTTTTCTTTGACCAATGATTAAAGCACAAGGCACTTGATATTCCCCGGCAGGAAATTTTTTGGTATAACTTCCTGGGATAACAACGGACCTTGCAGGCACATAGCCTTTGCGCTCTACAGGGATATCTCCGGTGACGTCAATGATCTTTGTGGATGCCGTTAGTACCACATTCGCGCCAAGTACGGCTTCAGTACCCACACGAACTCCTTCTACAACTATGCAACGAGAGCCTATGAATGCATTATCCTCTATAATAACAGGTGCTGCCTGTAGCGGTTCCAGTACGCCTCCAATACCTACTCCTCCACTCAAATGAACGTTTTTTCCAATTTGGGCGCAACTACCCACGGTGGCCCATGTATCAACCATAGTGCCTTCATCTACGTAAGCACCAATGTTAACATAACTCGGCATTAATATGGTCCCCGCTGAAATATAGGCTCCATGGCGAGCAACCGCATTTGGTACTACCCGGATGCCTTTTTCTGCATATCCCTTTTTAAGTGGCATCTTATCGTGATATTCAAAAATACCGACCTCAAAAGTTTCCATTTTTTGAATGGGAAAGTAAAGCACCACAGCTTTTTTTACCCATTCGTTAATCTGCCACCCATCCGCCGTTGGCTCCGCACAACGGAGTTTACCGTTATCTATCAAATCGATAATCTGTCTTATGGTTGCCTGGGTCTTTTCGTCTTTCAGTAATTCTCGGTCATCCCAAGCTTTCTCTATGATATGTCTTAATTCTGTCATTTTAGATCAATTTTGAAACAAATATAAACGCTAGGTGGTAATAAACCTTCCAAATTTATAGTTATAACATTTTATGCTTATTTTTGCCAAAAATATTACTGTGGCTCGGATAGTTGCATTGGATTTTGGAAAGGTAAGAACAGGTATAGCAGTCACGGATGAGCTACAGCTTATTGCCTCCGGTTTAGAAACCGTTGAAACGAAAAGATTGTTGGACTTTCTAAAAAATTATGTTCAGAAGGAAAAGGTAGAAAAGTTTGTCGTTGGTGAACCAAAACAAATGGACAATACCCCATCGGAATCAGAAGCTCTCATCAAACCTTTTCTTCTTAAATTAACCGTAGCTTTTCCAGAAATCCCTGTTGTTAGACATGATGAAAGATTCACTTCAAAAATGGCGTTTCAAACCATGATAGATAGTGGATTAAAGAAAAAGCAACGAAAGAACAAGGCTTTAGTAGACGAAATAAGTGCAACTATTATTTTGCAGGCATACCTACAAAAAACTACTTATTAATGTTGGTAGACTTTGAAATATGGATCAAAAGGAAGGCTCAACAGTACTTTGAGGGCTTTTATAGTGCTAGGGATATTGCAAGGCTGAAGAAAAAGGATTTTGTAATCATTAGCCGTAATTGTTGGGGAGGCCAAATTTATCAGTGGTTAAAATTACCCTATAACACGCCCTTTGTAGGATTGTTTATTTATACGCCATGTTACATCAAAATTCTTAAAAACTTTGATTATTACATGAATATTGAACTTAAATTCATTGAAGAATCTAGATATTCGAAATACCCTACAAATTATCCGATTGGGGTTTTGGATGATGTTGAAATTCATTTCAAGCATTATGCGGATAAAGATGAGGCATGGGATAAGTGGAGCAGAAGAAAGGAACGAATGTTTGAAAACAAGGATATTGATAATTATTATTTCTCTATATGCAGTTGGCGAGGTCTATCAAATGAACATTTAAATGAATTTTACGCCCTACCCTTTAAACATAAACTTTCTTTTGGTCGTAATGACTTTTTAGAAGGAAAGGAGGAGCGACATATAAAATTATATACCGATAAGAATGCCACCACGACCACTGTGCCTAATGGGAAAAAGCTTTTCAAATTAACGTTCCTTTATTTAGATGTTGTGGCGTGGTTGAATACTGGAAAGATATACAGAACAAGATTTAAAGATTAAGAATACATGATTTTACCGATTGTAGCCTATGGCGATCCCGTTTTAAGAAAAGTGGGGACTGATATTGATAAAGAGTACCCCGGTCTATCAACCTTGATAGATAATATGTGGGAAACCATGTACCATGCCCATGGGGTGGGGTTGGCGGCTCCCCAAATAGGGCTGTCTATACGAATATTTATGGTGGACGCAATGCCTTTTGCGGATGATGAAGATTTAACGGCACAGGAACAAATACAATTAAAGGATTTTAAGCGGGTTTTTATAAATGCCAAGATCTTAGAAGAAACTGGCAAGGAATGGGCATTCAATGAAGGATGTCTTAGTATTCCTGATGTAAGGGAAGATGTAGTCCGAAAAGATACTATAAAAATACGTTTTTTGGATGAAAATTTCAAGTCTCATGAAGAAACGTATAACGGCTTGTTGGCCCGTGTTATTCAGCATGAGTATGATCACATTGAAGGAATTTTGTTCACCGATAAATTATCGTCCTTAAAAAAACGCTTGATTAAAAGTAGATTAGCCAATATTTCTAAAGGAAAAATCAATGTTGATTATAGAATGCGCTTCCCTGATTTGAAAAAAGCACGTTAAAGTAATTCATTTATTAGAGTAAAAGTATAATATTTGTCCCCACAAATTTAAAAGTAGGAAATGAGTTTAGATAAAATTTTATCCATAGGAGGAAAACCAGGACTTTATAAATTGTTGACGCAAACCCGATCTGGATTTGTTGCCGAATCGTTATTGGATGGCAAGAAGATTACGGTTGGTTTTAAAAATAATGTCAGTGTGCTTTCTGAAATAGCCATATATACTCTTGAAGAGGAAGTGCCTTTAAGAGAAGTTTTTCAAAATATCCAAAAAAAGGAAGATGGTGGAATGACCTCTGTTGGACATAAGGATGATAAGTTAAAATTAGAAGAATATTTCTTTGAAGTATTGCCTAATTATGATGAAGACCGCGTGTATATGAGCGATATTAAAAAAGTGGTCCAATGGTACAATATCTTGCTTGAGCAAGGTATTACAGATTTTGCAGCAAAGCAGGAAAAGGAAGAGACCAAGGAAAAGAAGTAAATCATCCTTTTAATTAAATATGAAGCCTTCATTTAAGAAGGCTTTTTTTGTCGGGTATAATCATGGAATTATTAATTATCTTTAGGCGACTAATTTTTTAACCTATACTCAATGGGATTCCGATTCAATTATCACTTTGCAGCATTACTACTATTTTTAGGCCTTTTTTATGGGAATGCCCAACAAACAAATTCAGAGAATGATACACTTAAGAAGGCTACTAAAGAGCTTCCCTTGGAGCCTGAACGTACAATCTCCTTTACAACCGATAAAGGAACATGGATTTCCTTAGATGTCAGTCCAGATGGCAAGTCGATCGTTTTTGATCTTATGGGCGATATTTATCTAATGCCCATTACAGGTGGTAAGGCCTCGGTCATAACCAAAGGATTGGCATACGACGTTCATCCTAGATTTAGTCCGGATGGAAAGTCTTTGGTTTTCATTTCGGACAAAAGTGGATCAGATAATATTTGGACCATGGATATTGCCACTAAAAAAGATACGCAGCTGAGTAAAGAAAAAAAGGAAAATTTCTTTGCAGCAGAATGGACTCCAGACGGACAATATATCATAGGGTCTAAAGGCAGGAGAAATCCTAAATTACATATTTATCATAAGGACGGTGGCAAAGGAAACGAGTTGATTTCTGAACCTAAAGAACTAAAGACCATAGACCCGGCCATAGCGGCAGACGGTAAGTTGGTGTACTTTTCACAACGTAAAAATGCATGGAACTACAACGCACAATTACCTCAATATCAGATTGGAACGTATGACATGGTTGATGGGGATGTTGCTACGATATCCTCTAGATATGGTTCTGCATTTACACCAACCTTATCCGATAATGGGCAGTGGATGGTTTATGGTACAAGATTCGAAGAGGAAACCGGCCTGGTACTTAGAAATCTTAAATCAGGGGAGGAGCAATGGTTAGCCTATCCTGTACAACGTGATGAACAGGAATCCATTGCGCCTTTAGGAGTTTTACCTGCTATGTCTTTTACTCCAGATAGTAAGAATTTGATTGCCTCCTATGGCGGTAAAATCTACGCTATTTCCTTGGAAAATAATGTAGCAAAAGAAATCCCTTTTCAAGTAGACGTGAAGTTGGATCTTGGTCCAAGATTGGAATTTAAATATCCTATTGAAGATACAGCAGAAGCCATGGTCACCCAAATCAGGGATGCCAAACCTTCACCGGATGGCAGTAGATTAGCTTTTACAGCCCTCAATAGACTTTATATTATGGATTTGGCCAATGGAACGCCTAAAAGGATTACAAGTAATGATTTTACAGAAGCCCAGCCATCCTGGTCACCCGATGGAAAACACCTAGTCTTTACAACTTGGAGCACTGGAGGCGGTCACCTTTATAAAGCCAATTTGGATGGTCGTATTAAAGTTGAACAATTAACGAAAGAACCCGGTATTTATACCAATCCATCTTGGTCGTATAATTCCAATAGGATTGCATTCAATAGTGGATCGGCTCAAAATTATGATGATGCCATTAGCACTTTTTCAGATAGTGCCCAAGAAGATTTGGTCTGGATTTCATCGGCTGGCGGGAATATTAATTTTATAGATAAATCTAAAGACCGTACGTATCCGCATTTCACAAAAGTAGATGATCGTATCTATTTATTTGACAGTAAAAAAGGATTGATATCCATACGTTGGGATGGTTCAGATGAAAAATCCCATTTGGAGTTAAAGGGAATTGAGACCTACGGCTCCTCCGATGTCTTTGGAAAGGATCACAATGAAGACCATTATCTTCCATCCATTATGCCTGCCTCAGAGGAGGGGTGGAGAGCAGAGGATAAGGCT
Source organism: Sediminicola arcticus (assembly GCF_040566695.1). Taxonomy (NCBI): domain Bacteria; kingdom Pseudomonadati; phylum Bacteroidota; class Flavobacteriia; order Flavobacteriales; family Flavobacteriaceae; genus Sediminicola; species Sediminicola arcticus. The sequence goes on from NZ_JBEXAE010000002.1 coordinate 449,286, forward strand.
TCAAAAGCTGCTCAAATTCTTATATCTCCAGATGGTACCACCGCTCTGGCGAAAATTAACAATGACATCTATTCAGTAATCATTCCTAGATATGGAAAAACTCCTTCAATATCGGTTGCAAAACCCCAGGAGGCAGCCTTTCCAGCTATGAAACTTACTGTTATGGGAGGAGAATTTCCCGTCTGGAGTTCTGATAGTAAAATGGCACATTGGTCTTTGGGAGCCAGTCATTTTGTATATGATCTTGAAGCAGGGAAAAAGTTTAATGATAGTCTTGCAGCTTCCAAAAAAAAGGAAAAAGAATTAAAGGATCTTGAAAAGAAAGAGGATTCAACCAAGGTTGATAAAGCAAAAGGGGAAGACGCTAAGAAGGATCCAAAATTTAAGGCTAAAGAATATAAAATCAAGGTTTCTTACAAAAAGGATATTCCTAAAGGGACTTTATTATTGAAGGGCGGACGAATTATTACCATGAAAGGGGATGAGGTCATTGAAAATGGGGATATTCTAGTTGAAAACAATCGCATAAAACAGATTGGGGCTTCAGGAAGTTTTGCTGTTCCTTCCGGAACAAAAATCATAGACGTTACCGGTAAAACCCTAACCCCTGGTTTTGTGGATACCCATGCTCATATGTGGCCCAATTGGAATGTCCATAAAAGTCAGGTTTGGATGTATTCAGCCAACCTTGCGTACGGGGTAACTACGACAAGAGATCCTCAAACAGCAACCACAGACGTACTAACGTATTCCGATATGGTAGAAGCTGGAGTGCTTCACGGACCGAGGGTGTACAGCACAGGACCAGGGGTGGGTTACTGGTCTTATCAAATTGAAAGCTTAGAGCATGCCAAAGATGTTTTAAGACAGTACAGTGAGTACTACAATACGAAGAGTATTAAAATGTACCTAGTAGGCAATAGGCAGCAGCGCCAATGGATCATCATGGCAGCTAAAGAGCTTCAATTGATGCCGACAACAGAGGGTGGCCTTGATTTTAAGTTAAACATGACCCAATTATTGGACGGATATCCTGGACACGAACATTCTCTGCCCATTTATCCCATTTACCAAGATGTCGTAAAGACCATAGCTGATTCTAAAATGGCTGTAACACCAACCTTATTAGTTTCCTATGGAGGACCTTGGGCAGAAAATTACTACTATGCCACCGAAGATGTTTGGGATGACCAAAAGCTTCAATATTTTACCCCTTATGAAGAGTTAGCTAGTAAATCGAGGAGAAGACCGGGATGGTTTATGGAAGAAGAACACGTCTTTAAAAAACATGCCGAATTTATGAAAGATCTTGTAGCTGCAGGAGGATTGGCAGGAATTGGAAGCCATGGTCAGTTGCAAGGTTTGGGATACCATTGGGAACTATGGTCCGTGGCAAGTGGAGGAATGAAAAATCATGAAGCCCTTAAGGTGGCAACGATTCTAGGTGCTACGGCTTTAGGGTTAGATGGAGATTTAGGAACACTTGAAACAGGAAAGTTGGCAGATATTCTAATCCTGTCAAAAAATCCATTGGAGGATATCAGAAATACCAATTCGATGGAGCATGTTGTAAAAAATGGCAAAGTGTACAACGCCAATAATTTGGACGAAGTTTGGCCAATAGAAAAAAAGGCTGAAGTGTTTGATTGGCAGACCAAAAAGCCAATAGGAATACCTGGTATTGAAAAATAGTGGAAGTATATATTCATAAAAAAGCCCTCGTTCATGAGGGCTTTTTTTATAGTATAAGCATCAATCTAATCTTTTTTCTTTATTGGTTCGCTGCTAATTTTTCCAGTCAATTTTTGGAGATGGATAATACTTTACGTTCATTTGATCTAAAAAAGGGGCTTGGTTACCCAAGCGTACCCTATAATTTTCCCAATCCCTATTTTCTTCAGTGGTCCAACCCAATTCTGAATACCCAATAATTCTTGGGAAGGCCAAATATTCCAATTCTTCCATTGTACTTATGGTTTCCGACCATAAAGGGGCTTCAATGCCAAGAATATCTTTTGAACCTATTCCTTTAAGGTACTTATCAGGGTTCCATTGGTATGCGCTATCAACGGGGATATATGCAGCCCAGTGCAGTCCAAATTTTGAAAGCGTATCGTATTGCATGTCTAAATACACTTTTTTGGCAGGAGATAAAATAATTTTACTCCCTTTTTTTATGGCAGATAGTGCATTTGATTCATTGCTCCAATGTTGTCCTATGGTTGTTGAATCTATATCAGACTGTGCAATCTCATCCCATCCGATCATTTTCTTCCCATATTTTTGTACGATCTTTTCTACTTTATCCACAAAAAGGATATAATCTCTTTTTTTGGTAACATGGCTCTCATCACCTCCTATATGAAAATAGGGTCCTGGAGTCATTTCCGAAATCTCCCTGATGACATCATCTATAAAGGCGTAGACAGTATCTTTTCTAGCATCAAAAGTGCTAAAGCCAACATGTGTTCCAGAGTAAGGTTTAAGTGCTTTTCCATTCCCGTTTAAGATAGGATACGAGACCGAAGCCGCATTGGTGTGGCCTGGCATATCAATTTCTGGGACAATTGTAATATGACGTACTGCGGCATAGCTTACAAGATCTTTATAATCATCTTGGGTGTAAAAGCCACCCTCACCGCCACCTACTTCACTTTTTCCACCAACCTCTGTCAATTTCGGCCATGATTTTATTTCAATTCGCCATCCTTGATCATCAGAAAGATGCAAATGCAGAACATTTATTTTATAATAGGCCAAAAGGTCCAAATATTTTTTCACATCCTCAACGCCAAAAAAATGTCTTGCTACATCTAGCATGGCTCCCCTATAAGCATAATTTGGATGGTCCCATATTTTCCCCGTAGGGATTAACCACATTTTGTGATTTGTTAGTGTATCATTACTAGTTTCAGGTATAATTTGCCTCAGGGTCTGTATACCTCTGAAGGCACCTTCTGCCGTTTTGGAATTTATAATCACAGAATCTTTGGTGATATACAATTGATAGGATTCATTGCTTGCCAGGTCCAAATTATCGGATTGGTTAATATAAATAATACGTTCTACAGTTTCTGAGACCGACTCATTCACAGGTACTGAAAGATTGATTTTTTCTTTAATTTTATCGGACAGAAATTTACCAACTTCTGGAAATCCGATTGAATTTTGAGAGGTGAAGATGGCTGTATGTTTGTCCAGACCAAATGCACCATTGGTCGGTATAATTTTGAAGGGCTTGGGAATCATATTTTCCGATGCCAGATCAGTATTAGGAAATTGTATACTATGTTTTACTTTTTTTTCCTGACAAGCAACTAGGGTAATAGTACCTAAAAGCAATAAAAGGGATTTGGTCAAGTATGATTTGATCATAGAATTAAGTGTTGTTCAGATTATGGATTATTTAACATGTTCCATGATAACGGAAAGCCATAGGTCGTATCCCTTGGAATTCATATGGAGACCGTCTCTTAAAAAAATGTCGCGTCTAACCTTATTTTTGTTTAACATAGCATCCCAAACATTGGCATACCTAATTGTGTAATCTCTTTTGCTTAGTTGTTCAAACCCTCGGTTCAATTTTTTGTATTTATTTCTTTGGCGCCACCGGGCTATACTTGGTTTGGCAGAAATCAAAATAATTTCCGTTTTGGGATCATTAGCTTTGATACGATCAATAATAGCCCTAGTGTTTTTAAGGATATCCTTTGTTTGTACTTTAGCCACTATATCATTGTCCCCTTCGTAGATAAATACTTTTTTGGGTTTATATTTAAGGATAAGTTCGTTAGTGTAAAGCAATAAGTCTGATGACTTGGACCCTCCGAAGCCAGAATTTATGACTTGATATTCTGGAAAGGCATCATTAATATTAGTCCACATGCGTATACTAGAACTACCAGTAAAAACAAAGGTTGTTTTGGAGGGATCCCAAAGTCTGTCATATTTTTTTTGAATGGATATCACTTCATCTTGGAAGGGACCACTTTGCTGGGCATGACCAAAAAACAGAAATAAAAATGTACAGAAAATTATATATTTCAAAGCAAAATTTAAATTAGTTGGTTTTTTATAGCATAAAAGTATCAAATTATTCGATTCATTGTTATAGGTATTTTAAGAGGTACTTATCTATTTGTCAATGTTTTATATTTGTTTGTCCCAAGCCTTCTGCAACGGAACTTTCGTAGAATAGTTTAAGCCAACTGTCCGATGGTAGCATATAGACATATTATTTTAAACTAGCATGGAATTAACCGGGGCTTGTTTCATGTTGCGATAGGAACATCATTTAGTTGGCCCCATTCCGTCCAGGAGCCGTCGTAGACCGCTGTTGTGTTTTTTTGAACCAATTGGCTAGCGAGGAGAATAATACAAGCTGTAAGACCGGAACCACAGGTGAATACTAGGGAACGGTCTTTCAATTGTAAATTCTCAAAAATTAGTTTTAAATCTTCCTTTGGGAGAAATTGTCCATCTTTAAGCACTTCGGTAAAGGGGAGGTTTAAAGAACCAGGGATATGTCCCCCCTTGAGATCTTTTCTTGGTTCTGGTTCTATACCACAAAAACGGCCAGCAGATCGAGCATCTATCACTAAAGCTACGTTTTGATCAATATTTTTTAAAATTTGCGCTGCGTTCTTCACCATGCTAGGTCTAAACTTAGCGCTAAATGTTCCTTTAGAATACGTTGATTTCTGAATAGGCTCGGTTGGAAATCCCTGTTCTATCCATTTGGGTAGTCCTCCATCTAGTACGGCAACACTTTCATGGCCCATAGCTTTGAACATCCACCACACCCTAGGACTAGAATAAACACCCAAATTATCACAAACAATAATAAGGCTATCTGCATTGATTCCTAGATCTTGGCAAGCAGCTGTAAAAGAAGCTTCTTCGGGCAACATATTGGGAAGGCTGTTTCCCTTATCTGAAAATGAATTTTTCAAATCAAAAAATCGGGCATTTATAATTTGAACATCTCCCAAGTTAGAGCTCTTACCAGATTTGTTTTCGGACATACTCGCATCCAAAATAATCAGATTAGGATCGTTTAGGTGACTTTTCAACCAATCCGTGGAGACTAGAGGTGATATCATGTTGCTTTCTTTTGCACTAAAATAAGAATTTTCTGGACCTTTATGGTTTTATCCTTGTCATTTAGTTTGTCAATATTTAGTTCTGTTTGTACAAAACATAATTTCTTGTTAAAGCAAGGCTTTATGGGTTAATAGCGCGTTAAACAAGCTTGCAAATTTGGGTCCTTATACCTTATCAATTATCTTTAAGTATGGAAAATGTATTGATAGCAGGTGCCAATGGTACCACAGGAAAATTAATAGTAAACCTTTTAAAAGAATCACAATATTTTAGACCTATTGCGATGGTCCGTAAGAAAGACCAAATGGAACAATTTGAAAGTATGGGGGTTAAAACTATATTGGCCGATTTAGAGAAAGATTTGGTGCATACCATGGAAGATATAGACAAAGTAATATTTGCTGCGGGTTCTGGTGGTAAAAAAGTAGTTGAAGTAGACCAAGAGGGAGCAAAAAGACTTATTGATGTAGCTATAATGGCACATGTCAAAAAATTTATCATGCTGAGCTCTATTGGTGCAGACCAACCAGAGAAAGCCGATACGTTACAAGATTATTTGCAAGCTAAGAAAAATGCTGATGAACACTTAAGGCACAGTGGTCTGAATTATACTATTGTGAGACCAGGATCTTTGAAGAATGAAAAAGGAATAGGCAAGATAGATTTAGCCAAAAGCTTGGATAAAAAAGGGGATATAAGTCGTCAAGATGTAGCTCAGACTTTGGTAAGGGTACTACATGATACTAGGGCCAATGCCACCACTTTCGAAATATTGGAAGGTGAAACTCTCATAGGAGAGGCAATTAAAACAGTATCTGTTGCTGAGGCCGAATAAGTTTATAAAGATTGAGTTAGTTGGAAAATCCCTCCTAAGATAACGTTCTTGGGGGATTTTTTTTGATATCCATGTTTCTAAAATAGGATGCGAATTAATACTAACCCCAAGCCAATAATAAATAGTGTGGTAAATATTACTTTGTTGTATTTGGCCAACCAATTTGGGAGAAAAATATCAAAATTATCTTTTTTGGAATCGGAGTGTTTTCTAGCTAAAATTGTCAAAGGACAGTACATTTTAAAAATCAGTAATACAATGCCCTCGCCGATCACCAGCCCTATACAGATCCAAGTAAGGACATTTATGGTATTGGTAATTCCAGAATAAAGGACATAGAAAATTATGATCACAAAAAATAGCCAGATCAGAGTATGGCTTATTCTAATGGCTAGAAGCATATTTTCCTTTCTCATGGGATTACCTTTATTTCAATGAAATTGTTGTATTCGTTGTCATTCACTGAATTATCTTCCACTAAAATAACATATAAATCATATATGGCTTTTAGGTCAGATTTGTATTTTTACAAAAATTAGTTTTATGAATTCGAGAGCCTCCCAATTACAAGCCTTTGACCGTTTATTGACCATTATGGACGAGCTTCGAGCTAAATGTCCATGGGACCAAAAGCAAACAATGCAAACGTTGAGGCACCTTACCATTGAGGAAACCTATGAATTAGGTGATGCCATTTTGGATAATGACCTTGAAGAAGTAAAAAAGGAGCTGGGGGATGTCTTATTGCATATTGTTTTTTACGCTAAGATTGGAAGTGAGTCCAATTCTTTCGATATGGCAGATGTGGCCAATAATATCTGTGAAAAGTTGATTAACAGGCACCCTCATATATATGGGGATGTAGTGGTCGCCAATGAGGAAGAAGTAAAGCAGAATTGGGAACGGATCAAATTAAAAGAGGGTAAAAAAAGTGTTTTGGAAGGCGTACCCACTAGTCTTCCTGCCTTGGTTAAATCTAACCGTATTCAGGACAAAGTTGCCGGAGTGGGTTTTGATTGGGAAAAACCAGAACAGGTTTGGGAAAAAGTCCAAGAGGAGTTGGGAGAATTCCAAGATGAGGTAAGAGCAGGAAATACCGATGCTATGGAAGCCGAATTTGGGGATGTGTTATTTTCCATGGTGAATTATGCTAGGTTCTTGAATATTAATCCTGAAAATGCATTGGAACGTACCAATAAAAAATTCATTAAAAGATTTCAATATTTGGAAGAGAAGGCCAAAGAACAGGGAAAGGCACTAAAAGATATGACCCTTGCTGAAATGGATGTTTTTTGGGAGGAGGCTAAAAAACTATGAAACTAGATGTAGCTGAGGTAATTCATCAAGATGGTTATACGTCCAATGATATCTTTAAATTATAACATAACCCCCTAAAGGACTCGTTTGATCCCCTTTACCAGTTCATACCATATCACGGATATAAACCCAATTCCAATACTGGTCCATAACTCATTGCTGGTGAGACTTTCAAATTGAAAAAATGTGGTAAAGGGATCAATATATAGCAAGACACCAGTAAGCGCTATGGTAACGCCAATGATAAGTCCCACTAAATTATTCTTGTATTTCAAAGTGGTAAGGGCCGAAAAGTAAAAAGATCTGTTCACCAAGGTTAGGAAAATGTTGGCGGATATCAAGGTAGTGAAGACCATAGCTCTAGTTGTATTTTCATTTAAATGATAGGAGACGGCTAATTGGTATACCGACAAGGTCCCTGCCGTAATCGCCAACCCCTGAATAACACTTGTCATTAATTCCCTCCAACTAAAAAAGGTTTTTGAAAAAGGCCGTGGTTTTTGAATCATGGTATTTTTTTCCATAGGTTCATTTTCATAGATAATGGAACAAGTGGGGCCCATTATCAATTCTAAGAGTATCACATGAACAGGGGTGAAGATGTTGGGATACAACCAGCCAAGGGCCAAAGGAATAAAAACTGTAAGTATAATCGGGATGTGAATTGAAATCACATACTGAATTGCCTTTTTTAGGTTAGTATAAATTTTTCTTCCCATCGCAATGGCATCCACCATCTTGGCAAGGTCATCATCGACCAATATAAGGGAGGCAGCTTGTTTTGCGATTTCAGACCCTTTATTTCCCATGGCCACCCCAATATGTGCAGCTTTTAAGGCAGGGCCGTCGTTGACACCATCACCGGTCATTACCACAACCTCATTGTTAGCTTTTAATGCATTTATGATTCGCATTTTAGCATCAGGAAACATACGGGTGAAAATTTGTGTTTCCTTTACACACTCCTGTAATTCATCATCCTTTAATTTCATTAACTCTTCTCCGGAAATGCTTTTTTCATATCCTCTAAAGTTGACCTGTTTGGCAATAGCCTCAGTAGTCTCTGCATTATCGCCTGTTACTATTTTCACGGTAATCCCTGCTTCGTGAAAATGTTCAAAAACCGAAGCTATATTTTCTTTAGGAGGATCGTAAAAGGCTACGAGCCCCTTGTAGTGGAATTTGAATTCCTGTTGTCTCATCGGATAATTGTCTCCATTAAATTTAGCCTCTGCGACACCTAGGATACGATAGCCATTTTTTGCCAATTCACCAATGGTTTTAGAAATAGTATTTTTTTGAAGATCGTTAAGGTTGGATATGTGTATAAAAGCTTCAGGGGCACCTTTAGCCGCTATGATACGCTTCCCAGACGCATTCTCAAAAAGATGAGTCATCAAGGGTGGCTGGCCCCCTAAGGGATACTCATGAACCATATTGTAGTCTGGCCTTTCGTCCACAGCAAAGTTTTGAGCATAAGATTCATGCAACGCCAACTCCATAGGATCAAATGGAATGGGTTCACTGGCCCACATGGCAAGCCTTATCAATTCCTTTTCTTCTGTAGATAATTCTTGTTCTGGATTGGAGATTTTTCCTGAATCTAAAATATAGAGGCGGGCCAAACTCATTTTATTTTGGGTGATGGTACCCGTTTTATCAGTACAGATTACCGTGGCACTCCCCAGAGATTCTACCGTTTTCATTTGTTTGACCACAACTCCCAACTTCATTAACCGCCAAGCACCCAAGGCCATAAACGTGGTAAAGGCCACAGGAATCTCCTCGGGCAAAATACTCATGGCAAGGGTCAGCGCTTTAAGTAAACTGTCAAGAAGGTCGAACGACTCAATATAGTTGATACCCCAAACGACCAAGAAAACGAGAGCGCCCCAGAAAACCATTTTTTTTACGAAATTCCCTATTTGTAGCTCAAGTGGGGTCTTCTCACTTTCAATATCCTCAATGCTTTTTCCGATTTTACCAAGAACAGTTTTGTTCCCTATGGCGGTAATAGTAGCTATTGCCAAACCGCTAGCCACTGTGGTGCCTAGATAAATGTCATTATCTTCTTTTGTAGCATCTTTGTATACGGATAAGGATTCTCCAGTAAGAATGGATTCATTTACCGAAAAATCGTTGGAATGTATGATGGTGCCATCTGCCGGAATAGTACTTCCCTCATCTACAATAAGGCTGTCCCCAATAACAAGTTCCTCACTCTTAATCTCTAGGACTTCCCCATTTCTGTAGACCTTGGAATGTGGTTGGGTAAAATCTTTAAGTTTTTTAAGGGCATCACGACTTCTAGAGTCCTGATAAAGGGAAATGGAGGCTACCATCACGATGGCAATAGCTAAGAAAATCCCATCCCCATAATCTCCGCTGACAAAGTAAATTATAGAGGCGACCAAAAGTAAAATCACCATTGGTTCTTTGGCGAGGCCTTTTAAGGCGTCGATAAATCTATTTTCTTTTTTGAAAACTAATTTGTTCTGTCCATAAGATGCCCTTGATTGGAGTACTTGTTCATCAGTTAAACCTTTAATCTCAAAATTATCAATGGACATTTAAGTTTAATTAGTGTTTTTGCCGTTAAGTCTTCCTAAATTAATCAAATTATGGCAGTTTTGGTGAATCTTAAATTAAATAGGGCAGCGCAGTAGATTGATAAATGAAATTTTGTGTATGGTAATCCAGAAGTATATCTGAGCGCTACAATTATATATTAGATTTCTTAGGAAGAAAACAATGGTAACTTCTATATTTGCACTTTTAAAATGAGGCTTTGTTTAAGCAGTACACTAAAGAATTTCGCTATAATTTACAGTTGTCCTACCCAGTTATTTTAGGGATGCTGGGACATACGTTCGTAGCCTTTGCGGATAATATTATGGTGGGCCAGTTAGGTACTGCAGAGTTGGCCGCAGTCTCTTTGGGCAATAGCTTTATTTTTATCGCTATGTCGCTAGGAATCGGATTTTCTACGGCTATTACTCCTCTGGTCGCAGAAGCAGATGGGGCTGGAAATAAAGAAGTTGGAAAGAGTGCCTTAAAACACGGATTGGTACTTTGCACTGGATTGGGGTTGTCCTTATTTGGATTGATCATGTTGTCAAAACCGCTGATGTATTTGATGGAGCAGCCGCCAGAAGTTGTTGAATTGTCCATGCCCTATTTGGATTTGGTAGCCTTTTCTTTAGTTCCGTTGATTATTTTTCAAGCCTTCAAACAATTTTCTGAAGGGCTTTCACAGACCAAATATCCAATGTATGCAGCGGTAATTGCTAATATCTTGAATATTATACTTAACTATTTATTGATTTTTGGTTCTTTTGGTTTTCCAAAAATGGGAATCGTTGGTGCGGCCTTGGGAACTTTGATATCGAGAATCATCATGGTCATTTATATATGGTTACTACTAAAAAATAAAAAGAAATTTCATGATTATGTTACGGGATTTAACTTCAGGAACCTGGAAAAAAAAGTCATGAAAAAAATTATAGACCTTGGGTTTCCATCTGCCCTACAGATGTTCTTTGAAGTGGCCATTTTTACAGCCGCCATCTGGTTGAGTGGTGTATTGGGAAAAAATTCACAGGCTGCCAATCAAATTGCGTTGAATTTATCAAGTATGACGTTTATGGTAGGGATAGGACTTGGAGTGGCGGCCATGATACGTGTTGCCAACCAAAAGGGATTGAGGAATTTTCAGGATCTTAGGCGGATAGCCATTTCCATCTTCTTTTTGACATTTTTATTGGAAATCGTTTTTGCGGCCTTGTTCCTTTTGTTCAAAGATTGGCTACCAACTATGTATTTGGATGTCAATGATCTTGCCAACAGCGCGGATAATACCGAGGTGATCATAATGGCTGCAGAGCTCATATTTGTGGCGGCATTTTTTCAGATTTCAGACGGATTACAGGTGGTTGTGTTGGGCGCATTGCGCGGTCTACAGGATGTAAAGATCCCCACGATTATCACGTTTATCGCTTATTGGATTATAGGCTTTCCCGTTAGTTTATACTTGGGATTGTATACGCCGTTGCGGAGCACTGGGATATGGATTGGACTGTTGGCGGGCTTAACTGCCTCTGCAATAATGTTGTATATTCGATTTAACTATATGACCAAAAAGTTGCTAGGTAATACACTAAAATCGATTAATTAGATAAACTATATAAACTATGGATTTTCCTAAATTTTTACTGGGTGACAATACTGATTACCCATCTGCCATATTTGTTATTCATACAGAGTATCCTAGATTTATCATCAATTTGGAAGATGATGAAGTAGAGTGGTTAGAGGATTTTACCAAAGAAGATGAACAAGACTTGGAAGCTGAGGCGGAAACCTTAATAGAGCAGGCTACTGCTTTTTATGATAGGGAAATTTCTAGATATGTAGACTAGTAGTGATGGAACAACTGGTACAAATAGATAAGCAGCTATTCTTGTTTCTCAATGCCATGGGTAGCACTACCTGGGATGGCTTTTGGTTGTTCATGACGAATAAATTCAGTTCCATACCGCTATACCTATTTTTACTAATTACTTCTTATAAGAGCTTTGGACTAAAAAAGACACTGTTAATCTTAGTCACAGTGGCATTGCTCATTACGGTAACCGATCAATTGGGTAATTTTTTCAAATACGGGGTTCAGCGTTTACGACCTTGTTACGATCCGGAACTGACTGGAATGGTCCGCTTGGTTAAAAGCAGTTGTGGGGGCAAATTTGGCTATTTTTCTGCCCACGCGGCAAACTCATTTGCGTTGGCTTTTTTCTTCACCAGATTGTTGGCTTTTAAATATAAATATATTGGCTTCTTTTTGTTTTCTTGGGCTGCAGTAGTCGCTTACAGTAGAATATATGTTGGAGTCCATTTTCCTTTGGATATATTGACAGGAATGGGAATAGGCCTGTTTTTAAGTTGGTTATTTACAAAGTTGTATATATTTGCTATCCAGAAATTCTTCTATGATTTCTAATACTCGATATTGGTTTTTAGTACTATTTGTTATTTTGGTCTATGTGGCCGGAATGTTCGTTACCCTTCTTGAAAACGATTCTGCCCAGTTTGCCGTCATGGCCATGCGCATGGTCCAAGAGAACGATTTCTTAAGTCTTTTTAAAGGTCCCGAAGAATATTTAGACAAACCTCATATGCACTATTGGCTAGCAGCCTTGTCTTTTAAGCTATTTGGAATTTATGAATGGGCTTACCGAATACCGGGAATCCTTTCTACCTTATTGGGAGCCTATAGCTGCTTTGGTTTGGGTAAATTATTATACAATAAGGCTACTGGAAAATTAGCAGCATTAGTATTCATGACCGCACAAACCATCATGCTCTCTGCGATCGATGTGCGCACCGATGCCGTCCTTACAGGTTTTACCATTTTTGCCATATGGCATTTGGTGGCCTATATAGAGCATACTAAAATCCAATCCATAATTTTAGGAGCTTTTGGTGCAGGTATTGCTTTTTCTACCAAAGGGCAGATCGCAATTTTGGTTATTGGCTTTCCTATATTGTGTCATTTGGCCTATACAAGAAAATGGCTTTCATTGGTCAATTGGCGCGTATTGGTGGCCTTAGTTATTTTTACGATTACCATTACACCTATGCTGTACGCCTATTACCACCAATTTGATCTGCATCCGGAAAAGGTTATCCGTGGGAAGGATCATAGAAGTGGTATATTCTTTATTTTCTGGGAACAAAGTTTTGAGCGCTTAAGTGGAGAGGGAGTAGGGAAGAACAGTAGTGATTTCTTCTTTTTCTTCCATACTTTTCTATGGGTCTTTTTACCATGGACTGTCCTTGGGATAGCTGCCTATTGGACCCGACTAAAAAAATTGGTACAATTAAAATTTAAGTACGATGCTCATACAGAATTTTTAACTGTTGGAGGAATTACACTTATTTTTATCATCATAAGTTTTGCGCAGTTCAAACTGCCGCATTATCTAAATATAACCATGCCTTTGTTCTCTGTCTTAACGGCCTCCTATCTTTATAAGTTATATGAAAGGGGTAGTGAGAAAACTAAGAAGATATTTTTAGGGGTACAGTACTTTATTCTGGCTATTGTATTCATTGCCGTACTTCTTTTATGTTTCTTCGCCTTCAAACTACATTCAACGCTTTCCTTCATTTTATTGGGGATTTTGTTAGTTGTTATCGTCTATTTCTGCCTGAAGAAGGAGGACTATGCCATAAGAGTTTTCACCATAGGAGTTTACACCTCACTCTTATTAAATTTGATACTAAATCTTCATTTTTATCCGTCTTTATTAAAATATCAAGGAGGATCTAATATGGCTACTATAGTAGCAGAACAGCGTATTCCTGTAGAGGATATTTATAAGGTATCACCAATGTATACGTGGGCATTAGATTTCTACAACAAAAGACCTGTTTCCTTAGCTACTTTAAAGGAACTTAAGGGGAAAAACGATGTTTGGATCTATGTTACAAACGATGAACTGTTAAAACTCAATGAAGAAGGATTTATTTGGGACAAACGATATGTGGTGGATCAGTTCCGTATAACTAGGTTACAAGCTAAGTTTTTAGACCCTACAACCAGGAAAAATATTGTTGAGAAAATGTATCTTGTTCACATCAATTAAGCTGTAAAGGTTTCTAGTTGAGGCTTTCTAAAATGGTATACGATGCCAATTAGGGATACAAAGGCAGTGATCAAAAAGAAAACCATACTAATGCCAATTGATGCATTTTGGTCCAATGCCAACCATGCTGCACCATAAAAGAAAGTAACTTCCCTACTTCCAATACCACCAATGGTAAGTGGTAATACCGAAACTATAGATGAGATAAGAAATATAAATAGGTAGGCCACTGTGTCGTATTCTAGGTGGAGTGCTTTTAATATGAAGAAAGCACTCATCAATTGTAAGAATTGAACCAAAGAAGAATAGCCGAAGGATAACCAAAATATAGGTAGGGCATAAGGAAAAAACCTTTTGTTCAAAAACCAGAAAACAACTACAGCAAGGATTAATCCGACAACAGCTACTGCTTTAAGCAATGGTATTTTCACTTGTGTTAAAAAAAGGGTTAACACACATGCGTAGATAAATAAAAGTAGCATACCGCTTAATCTATCGAGCACCAGTACGGCAACCACTTTTTTTGTTTCTATGTCAAACTTTTTCTTGATTAAATATCCTTTGTAGGCATCCCCTCCAATGCCACCTGGTAAAAATAGATTGTAGAACATTCCCAATAGATAGAGTTTTAAGTTACTCTTTTGGGTGAGGTAAATTTTCAGTTCGTGAAAATAGAGATTTAACCTAAATGATGAAATCACTTTAGATAGTACAAAAGCCAAAATTGCCACCAGTAAATATAATGGCTGAGTCCGTTTTATTGTATCTACTACGTCTCCTATATTTATTTTTGAAAAAATAAAGTAGATTAAAACCGCACTTATACTGATCTTTAATGCAGTGATAAAGTGTTTACGCTGCTTTATCACCTACGTAAACTTTTTTGATTCGGTAAGGCCTTTTGCTTTGTGATTCGTAATAGGTACGTATCAATAATTCCATGACTATGCCTATGGTGAATAATTGTATACCTGCCAAGATGAACATCATTCCAAAAATTAATAATGGACGTGTTCCAATATCCTCTCCCGTCAATTTTACGATTAGTAGGTAAATATTTATAAAAACCCCTAGGATGATCAATAAAACCCCCAAAATACCAAAGAGGTGAATGGGTCTCTGGAAGTACTTTCGGATAAATAAGAGCAGCATCATATCTGCCACAACTTTGAAAACACGTTCCAAACCGTATTTGGAAACTCCTGCATGCCTTGCATGGTGTTTTACGGGTACTTGTTTTATCTGTGCGCCTTCTAAATAGGCTAATAGGGTTATGAACCTGTGCATTTCGCCGTATAGGTTTAAGTCTTTGGCGATGTCCTTTGTAAATACCTTTAGGGCGCAACCATTGTCCTTTATGTCTAATTTAGTAACCCTTCTCACCAAAAAATTAGCAATCTTTGAGGGTATTTTTTTAACTAAGGAATCTTTTCTTTTTTGGCGAATCCCTGTTACCACATCATATTCCCCGCTAACGGCATAGGCCAACATTTGTGGAATATCACTGGGATCGTTCTGAAGATCTCCGTCCATGGTAATTATATATTCCCCTTTTGCATAATCTATACCTGCAGCCAAAGCCAAGCTCTGTCCATAATTCTTCTTTAATTCAATAAGATGCACCTTGTCATCTTTTAGTTCCTTGACCACTTTTCTTGTGCGGTCTTTGGAAAAGTCATCAATGTAGATAATCTGATAATTGTAACCTACTAGGCTTTCGTGGATTTTTTTTGTAAGTAGGGCAGCATTGTCTTCCTCATTATATAAAGGAACTATGATGGACAATAAAGAATCTGTGATAATATTCATTGACAGGCGTTATTTCTGGGGCAAATTTAGGCTTTTTATTTAAGTTCTTTTTGATGCAAGGCCAAGAGCTTTTCAGCGGCCTTAAATGGAGAAATTTTGCTGTCCATTACCTCAAGTAATAAACTATCTAAAAGTACTTTCACCTCTCTGTTTTGGTAAAATCTTTGTTTGATCTGGTCTTCAACAGTTTGTAACAGCCAATATTTGTTTTGTTCCCTTCTTTTCAGATAAAACCCACCTCTTATCTTGTTCTCCTCTAAATAGGTATCCACAAGCTCCCAAATTTTTTGAATACCCTTATTTTCTAGCGCCGAACAGGTAAGTACCTTGGGTATCCATCCATTTTCCTTTGGGGGGTAAAGGTGAAGGGCTCTTGTAAATTCGGTCTTCGCTATTTTGGTTCTTTTCAGGTTATCGCCATCGGCCTTATTGATAACTATAGCATCCGCCATTTCCATGATACCTCTTTTGATCCCTTGAAGTTCATCACCCGCACCGGCCAATTTCAGGAGCAAGAAGAAATCCACCATACCGTGAACAGCTGTTTCACTTTGTCCGACTCCTACCGTTTCTATTAAAATAACGTCATAGCCAGAGGCTTCACAAAGGATTATAGATTCTCTGGTCTTGCGGGCTACCCCTCCTAATGAACTCCCCGAAGGGGATGGCCTTATAAAGGCGTTAGGATCCTTTACCAATTCGTCCATACGGGTCTTGTCACCTAAAATACTCCCATGGCTAATGGAACTGGTTGGGTCTACAGCAAGAACAGCTACCTTTTTCCCTAAGGCTGTCAATTGCAGTCCAAAAGATTCAATAAAGGTGCTTTTTCCAACCCCTGGAACACCTGTGATTCCTATTCTTATACTGTTCTTGGTGCGTGATAGACAGTTTTCAATAATCTCATTTGCACGATTTAAATGGCTGATATTGGTGCTTTCCACCAATGTAATAGCCCTTCCCAATGCGGTTTTATTTCCATGTAGGATACCTTCCGTAAGCTCTTTGGCAGACGGAATATTTTTTCTAAAAGATTTAATTTTAGAAATACTCTCTGAACTAGTGTTTTTTTCTGAACTCAATGCTATTTGTTAATTGGAATACTCACTTTGGTCTTATCCCATGCCATCGTTAGGAATACAGGTTCTTTTCCTTCAAAAGCAATAGTAAAACTTTCTAGTACTTCTGTACTATATGTCGTGGGGACTACCACATTTACAATGTCCTGCTCTGGTTTTCTGGTGGTATTCTTTCCCCCGCTCAAAATAGTTACACCCCAATCAGGCACCTCTTTGTTAAAAATAATTTCCCACTGCTCCTTACCTGGCTTTGTCCATAGCGAATAGGTTCCTGCGGGCAAATTATTATCCATGATCTTAATATCTGTGGCCGTTGTAAAGGTTGTTGGTTCATTGGCACCCGTTCTCCATACGACATTATACGGGACCAAATCTCCAAAAATTATACGGTCCTTTTTAAAGGGACTGCTATAATTAACGGTCATATCCATTCCATCTACCTTGTAGGCGGCGATTTTTTCCGGACTATTTTTCTTGGTCTGTTCTTTTAAGTAAGGCTGACCAACAAAGTAAAATAGTGGTCCTATTACAATTACGATAATTAGAATCCATTTTAATACTTTCATTTTAGGTGGTTTTGTGGTTGCTAGAACTAATTTACTAAATACAGATCAAAGCACATGGAAAAGAATCTTGATTCTATGAGAGGATAAATCAGTTATGCTTGGAAAATTAAGAAATGGAAATAGAAATATTGATATTTTGCATAATTTTAGGAGATAGTTTTATGTGGTTTCAATTTCAATTGGTACTTTAAGCGGTACTAAAAATGACATATATGAAAACTATTTTTGAGAGCAGCGCAACCAATGAAGGTGGTAGAAACGGTCATGTGACCAGTGAGGATGGATTGATAGATTTAGACGTTAGAATGCCTGGAGGCAAAACAATAACCGAGGGGAAATATAGTAATCCGGAACAGCTTTTTGCGGCCGCTTATTCCACTTGTTTTGCTAGTGCTTTACAGGCTGTTGCCAAAGAACATAAGGTAAAGGATTTAGGGGATTTTAATGTGACGGCGACTATTGCACTACAAGAAGACGAAGATGGTTTTTTATTGGAGGCAACCTTAGATTGCTATTTGCCAACAGTGGACAAGGAAAAAGGGGAGGAACTGGTAAATGCCGCTCATGAAATTTGTCCATATAGCAGAGCTACAAGGGATAATATTACGGTACACTTGAATCTTTTACTAGACGAATAGATTTAACTAAAATATAAAAAGGGCCGTCAATCAGAATTGACGGCCCATATTGTTTTATAAGGTGCCAAATTCAAAAGTTGATTCATTTCTATATAATTCTCCGGGTCTCAGGATAGAAGAAGGAAAATTGGATTGGTTTGGTGCATCAGGGTAGTTTTGGGTCTCAAAACAAATTGCAGGAAAGGAGGTAGGGGTATAAATGACAATCGACGGTTGATTGGTTGTGACCTTCATCACAATTCCTGAAACATGGGAAGAGACAATGGCGGCATTATTACAATGAGGTTTAAATACGAAAGGAGTGTCTAAACGAACTTGTCCTATTTTTTTACTTGTCAAAAAATTGTTCTGGGTATTTAGTACCTCTTTAATACTTCCTGTTGGTAATAATTGTTCATCTACCTCCAAAAAACCTTCAGATTTTAATTCCAAATTATAATGGTCAATTGATGTTTCATCATCCAGTTTAAAATAAGAGTGGTTGGTGAGATTTACTACTGTGGTTTTATCGGTTTGGCCTTCATGTAAAATTTGCAGGGTATTGTTTGCCAATTTATAGGTAACGAAGGCTTCGAGATTACCCGGATACCCCTCCTCTAAATGCTCACTTTTATAGGTGAGTTTTATAAACGGATTGTTTCCCCTATACTCTTCGATTAGAGTCCAATATCTTTTTCCAAACCCTTCTTTACCTCCATGCAAATGCACGCCATTTTCTTGTTGCAAGGAATAAAATTCATCCCCTAAATTAAACCCTCCTTCAGAAATCCTTCCTGCATATCTTCCAATACAGGCACCAAGGGCATGTTCATCACTTAAGTAGGCTTCAGGCTTTTCATGACCCACCACTACATTATGCTCTTTGCCATATTTGTCTTTCACCAACATTTTTTGGATAATGGCGCCAAACTCCAAAACAGTTAAGGAAATGTATTCGTTTTTAATGGTAATTTGTTTCAAATGAAGAAAATTAGAATAGGGATAAAAATAAAGATTTTTATCAACTTCTAAGAGCTACTGCCCTGAAGTTGGGTAAAATTTCAGCTATACTTGGGAGCCTACTATTTATCAAGATTTAGATCACAGATCGCTCGTCTTTGAAGGATTAGGTTGATTAAAAAAAAAGATATTAAACCTGTTAGTCCAAGAATACTAAGGTTCCAAATATATTGGCATCTTTATATCCTTGATTTTTATCTTCACCAGGTACAAATACAGAACCAATAAAGTTTTCGCGTTCTTTGCTGCCATCATTATCACAATAGGCAATTGCAAATCCGACCTTCTTGTTTATTTCTAAATTTTTAGGACTATTTTTTTTCCCATCTACAAAGCTGTCATCATACAATTTAACGGCAATTTCCCATGTGCTGGTTTGCCCGTTGGTAGTCCTTACAGAGGTAATATGATCATTGTACAGATGTGGTAGTTCATCGGGTGCCAAATCAACAACATTACCGTCAAGGGCTACGTGATAGGCGAATGCATTATGGCTAAACTGGTGTGGTCCACCTGAATTATCTTCATCAATAAAAACTTCAACACAATCATCGTCCCACCATAAATTTAAAGGATCAGCATACTGATCAAATAAGACATCATCCTTAATTTCTGCAAGGATATATAATGCATTTTCATCCCAGCTTAATTTATATCTTCCGCTAAAATCTTTGTAGGTATAGGCATTTCCCAACCAATTTTGGTCCATGGCTAGCCATTCTGCCTTGTTCCAGCAATCGTCAATGTCTTTACCATCCAAATTAGGACTTTTAATGGCCTTCTTAACCTCTATGATTTGGCGGTCTTCCTTTTTGTTGGAAGAACAGCTCCAAAACATGAAAAAAGATAAAAATACTATTAACAGCTTTTTCATATATCTAAGATACTATTTTCGCCGTAAAGTAGTTAAATTCTTGTTTTAATGCGCATCCGTTTTTAATAGTTCTGGAAATTTTTTCTGAAATCTTTTTAATCTTGGTACAGAAACACCTTGGATATATGGATTGTTGGGATGTTTTCTTTCATAATCCTGATGGTAATCCTCTGCATCGTAAAATTTGGTAAATGCGGTTACTTCCGTAACAATAGGGCTGTTGTAGACTTTATCTTTGGTTAACTTGGCTATATAGTCCACAATTATTTTTTTCTCCCCTTCGTTTTTATAGAAAGCAGCAGATCGGTATTGTGCGCCTCTATCGGGACCTTGTCTATTTAATGTGGTTGGATCCTGTGATCCAAAGAACACCTTTGCCAAGGTTTCGTAAGAAACCACTTTTGGATCGTAATATACTTCCACGGCTTCGGCATGTGAAGTTTTCCCCATCCCTACCTGTTCATAAGTGGGGTTTAACTCCGTGCCACCAGCATAACCAGATATAACTTCCTTAACACCTTTTACACTTTCAAAGACAGCCTCTACACACCAAAAACAACCACTTGCAAAATATGCGGTCTCATATTCCTTAAGGTCTTGAGCACTGTATTCCACCTTATCTGCTTGTGGTTTTTGATCTTTATTTTTTGACTGGCAGCTTGTACTGAACAACGCAATTGCACTTACCATCATAATTTTTAACATCTTCATAGTTTTTTTTCTTTAATAGTCGACTGAATTTACAAATACTTACGGAGTAAGATGTTAAATGGTTTTAAAGATTTAAGCTATACTATATTTAAGGTGTGACTTTTAAAGGATTTCATGAAATCCTTTTATATTTGAAGGATAGGATCATATGATCAACCGCATTGGCAAAATGACCAATGAAAACAATAAACAACACCAAACATGAGAAGATTTCTAGTACACATTATCCTGTTTTTATGCAGTTACTTAGCGATTGCACAGTCTAATGACGGATTTTTGTCCCAGTCACAGACAAAGGAAGATCAAATAGAGGATTATTTTTTGAGATCAGTTGATTTTGATCAATACAAGATCCACCTAAAAACATTGACACAAAAACCACACGTTGCCGGAAGTAAGGCGAACGAAGAAGTAAGGGATTATATGGCCAACGTTATGAAAAATGCGGGTATGACGGTAGCACTATATCCATATGATATCTATATGTCCAAGAACCCAGGTAGTTCATTGATAGAATTGATAACGCCTGTAAGAGAACCATTAAATCAACAAGAGTATATTTTGGAAGGTGATGCCTATTCTTCCAGTACCGATTTATGGAAAGGATGGAATGCATATTCTGGTAGTGGTGATGTTACATCTGAAGTAGTATATGCCAATTATGGCACCAAGGAAGACTTTGAAAAATTGAAGGAACTTGGTGTTGAGGTAAAAGGTAAAATAGTGATGGCTCGTTATGGACAAAACTTTAGGGGTTATAAAGCTAAGTTTGCTGAAGAAAATGGTGCGGCGGGATTAATTATATATACAGATCCAGCAGATAGTGGATTTACAAAAGGATTGGTATACCCGGATGGAGTTTATTCCAATGAAAGTGCTATTCAACGTGGATCCGTTCTAACAGAGGAATTTACTGGGGATCCATTGACCCCTTATGAGCCAGCACTTCCTTTGGATGGTAAGAAAAAGATTAAACGATTGGATCCAAAGGATACTAATATGCCCACGATCCCTGTAACCCCTATTGGTTATGGCTCTGCCCAAAAAATATTGAGTCTAATGTCAGGTAAAGTAGTGCCGGAAGGATGGCAGGGCGGACTTCCTTTTACCTATAGATTGGATGGAGGTGATGAATTGAAATTGCGTTTGATGGTAGATCAAAAAAGGGATTTCGTTAGGGTTCATAATGTGGTAGGTACTTTCAAGGGAACTGAATATCCTGATGAATGGATAATACTTGGTTGCCATTATGATGCTTGGGGTTATGGAGCCACGGATCCCAACAGTGGTACAGCCATGTTATTAGGCCTTAGTGAGACTTTGGGAAAACTTGTAAAAGAAGGAAAAGGGCCTAAACGATCTATTTTAATTGCTCATTGGGATGCAGAAGAGCACGGGGTAATCGGATCTGCCGAATGGGTAGAACAGATGAGAGCCGAACTGAACGCCAAGGCGGTGGCCTATCTTAATTTTGATGGGGGAGTATCTGGGAAGAATTTTGGAGCATCGGCCTCGCCTACCTTAAAGAAAGTGCTAGTAGAAGCTTCTAAGGAAGTGAATTATCCAGAAACAGATAAAACGGTTTACCAAGTATGGAAAGGAGATAAAGATGCGCCAACAATAGGAAATTTAGGAGGTGGCTCGGATCATATCGGATTTTATATGCATGTGGGAGTACCGTCTTTAAGTGGTGGAACCTCGGGCCCAACATTGTATCATACCAATTACGATAGCTTCGGTTTTTATGAAAAATTTGTTGATCCTTCATTTAAAATGGGACCTATGGTAGAACAATTGGTAGGAATAATGACCTTAAGATTGGCCAATGCTGAAATTATCCCATACGATGTAAAAAGATATGCTACTGATCTGAAACTACATTTCGCAAAAGTCACTGAGGATGTAAAGTCGTTTGATAAAGAATTTCAAGGTTTTGCACTTGCGAATTCTTCCATTGAAAAGTTAGAAAAAGTTGCTTCTAGGTTTGAAGAACGCTTATCCACAATGTTGAATAACAACAGCCTATCCAAAAATGAGATCACATCCATCAATTCAAAAATGCTCGCTTTAGAAAAAAGCTTTATAGATCCTAAAGGAATGTATTATGGTGATTGGTACAAATCCCTTTACGCCTCTACGGATCCTTTTAGTGGTTATGCATCTTGGATGCTTCCTGGGATTGAATATGAAATATCTTTAAAATCATCTGATAGGCTTAAAGAATGGGACTTGCGTTATGGTAAAGCTATTGATAAATTGAGCGGTAAGATAAACGCTATCATATCCGAATTGAAATAAAAATTAATAAAAGCAACTTTTTCTATGTTCACATTAACACCTTTAGAAAAGTCACTTCAAAATTATAGTAATGCGTTTATATCAATTTTGGAAACTTTTCCAATGAAACAGTACACTGCTTTAGATCTTTCTATAGGTAATACTACTCTGGATAATGTTGATATTACCAATGTAGAAGCTTGTCAAAGGTATATAGATTCTATTTTGGAAAAAAATAGGGCAGAGGTTGCGTATGGTGGATATTTGGAACAAAGAAATTTGTATAACGGGAATGCGCATTTTTCAGCATCTGAAGATAAACGGAACAATCATTTGGGAGTCGATTTCTGGGCCAAGGCAGGAACAAGGGTTAGGGTGCCTTTGGACGGGAGGTTGCATAGTTTTAGGAATAACAGCACTTCGGGAGATTATGGTCCCACTATCGTTTTAGAACATGTTTTAGATGGGATTATATTCCATACCCTTTATGGACATTTGTCCGTAAAGTCCTTACATGGTCTATTTGTAGGAAGGGCATATAACAAGGGGGATGTTTTGGCGACATTAGGGACGCCCGATATTAATGTAAATTATGCGCCACATCTACATTTTCAGATTATCCAGGAGATGGGGGAATACCAAGGGGATTATCCAGGGGTTTCTACTACAAAAAATTTAGAATTTTACGCTAATAATTGTCCGAATCCTAATTTTTTATTGAAGGCGACATAGGAAAATATCGATTAACTGCCTATTATTCCGATAAGTGATTTTAACTTCAAATTCACTTATCGGATTTTTTTTGCACTTCAACCAAACTTTTGTCAATAGCCGAAAAATAGGGGGTTTGAGCGACTTTAAACGGAGATAGCCTGTATGCGGGGGTACATTTACATAACAAAACCCAAGTCATGAAAGCTATTTTAACGTTCGTCTTTATTCTTTTTATCGGAGTTGTTGCCCAAGCACAGGAAACAACTAATGAAAATAAAGTTGAGAATGTTGAAATTACCACTGTTACTTCTAACGCTTCAACTAAGTATAATGAAGTGCCTACAGAGAATAACAATGAGGTTGCTCGTTTGTACAAGAACAAAAATGCAAGGGTATTGAAGGCGTTGACCTTTATGACCAAAAGAAACGCTGCTAAATTGGCTTAATCATGGTTGAAATCATTCTGAGTATTTACTTATTGTTTTATATATATGCCATTATGGTGCCTAAACTTCAAAAGAGGCGCTTAAAGGCAATCATGGTTAGCATCAAATAATACATCGATTCGTTGAATCCAAGAGTGGTAATCTAAGTCAATGTATGTTGATCCTAGTCGCTTCATTTTTTGTTAGACTTATGCCATCCAAGTAGGACGATATACCTAATGAGGGACTATTCATCTAAACTGTTCCTCAAACTAACATTCAAAAAGCTAGAGGAAGTAACATTTACGGATAATCTTGTATCGATGAAATACACATAATATCGATAATGGATATTTGGCTCCATTGCCGTTTATCGACCTTTTTTTGCGCTTTATCCCATCCTTTGTCAGATACCGAATAATAAGGGGTTTTAGACGAATTACAAGGAGTTGAAATACACTATAGGCGTTCTATGTACATAACAAAACGTTACCATTATGAAAGCCATCTTAACTTTAATCTTTGTTCTTTTCATCGGAGTTGCTGCCCAGGCACAAGCTGCTAATGACATTATTAAGGTTGAAACGGTTGCTTTAAGTATTGTGTCCACTACAAACAATGGAATGTTCAACGAGGTTTCTACAACTACCCAAAATGATGTTGCTCGTTTGTACAAGAACAAAAATGCAAGGGTATTGAAAGCTTTAACCTTTACTACCAAAAAGGATAACGCTAAATTAGCTTAATCCTGAAAGCGCAGAAAAGTAAACAAATAAGAATAAATATAGTATAACGCCTTTTATCTGCACACTACTCTTATTTGAAAACACTTACCAACTATATTATCATCCCACATTATAGAACACGAATTGGAGGAAGCGTAACTCCTTTAACGGTTTAACCATCTTTTTAATATTGATTACACTGGTAGATGACAGGTTGTTGCATCCGAAGAGATCACTTAGAATTTATTGTCAACCATCTTGGAACTACTAAAAGTGAGCGACAGACCTTGCCTGTAATTAAAGTAGGGAGATCTCATATCGATAAACTGCAAGTAATATCGGTATGCGGAATTTTATGACATTACCGTTTATCGATTTTTTTTTGCACTTTATCCCATCCTTTGTCAGATACCGAATAATAAGGGGTTTTAGACGAATTACAAGGAGTTGAAATACACTATAGGCGTTCTATGTACATAACAAAACGTTACCATTATGAAAGCCATCTTAACTTTAATCTTTGTTCTTTTCATCGGAGTTGCTGCCCAGGCACAAGCTGCTAATGACACTATTAAGGTTGAAACGGTTGCTTTAAGTATTGAGTCCACTACAAACAATGAAATGTTCAACGATGTCTCTATCAATACCCAAAATGATGTTGCTCGTTTATACAAGAACAAAAATGCAAGGGTATTGAAAGCTTTGACCTTTACTACCAAAAAGGATTACGCTAAATTGGCTTAATCTTTTCCTACACCAGGTTGTTTTATGGTGTAATTGAGTTTGTCTTTTTCCAATTGTACCATTTCCTTCACCTCTTTTAATAATTCTTTGGCATTATAGATAATACCATCTTTTATGGTATATAGTACGCCTCCAACGCGTTCTACTTTGTTATCCTCTGTAAGTTTAATAGCACCTGTACCGTACAAAACTTTAAGGTTTTTTAGTGGATTTTCTTCCACTACCACAAAATCTGCCAACTTTCCAACTTCCACGGATCCGATTTTATTTGACATCCCCAAGGCTTCTGCCCCATTTAAGGTGGCAGAACGTATGATTTCCAGAGGATGAAACCCCGCTTCCCTTAATAATTCCATTTCACGGATATAAGCAAAGCCATATAATTGGAAGATAAAACCAGAATCTGAACCGGTGGTAACCCTACCACCTCTATTTTTGTATTCGTTTACAAAGGTCATCCACAGTCTATAATTCTCTTTCCATGCTACTTCTTGCTCTGTACCCCAATCATGCCAATAGGACCCATGGGACACTTTACTGGGTTGGTAGAACTCCCAAAGGGATGGTAAGGTATAATCCTCATGCCATTCTGCCCTTCTGGCCTTATGCAAATCCCTACTAGCCTCATAGATGTTGAATGTAGGATCCAAAGTAAAATCAAGACTTATGAGCTCATTCATGACCTTGTTCCAGTGGTCAGAATAGGGTTTGGCTGCTTGTTGCCATAGTTTTCCTGCCTCTTCGAAGCGATCTTGCTCATTCTGGTAATTGTAGTCTACGGGATAATTCTGTACGGTTCTGTCTTCAAATAAGGCTTCTGGCAATCCATACCAATGCTCCATACTGGTAAGTCCCGCCCTTGCTGAATGAAGGACATTCCA
The DNA here is from genome assembly GCF_040566695.1 of Sediminicola arcticus. NCBI lineage: Bacteria > Pseudomonadati > Bacteroidota > Flavobacteriia > Flavobacteriales > Flavobacteriaceae > Sediminicola > Sediminicola arcticus. The sequence continues at coordinate 475,627 of NZ_JBEXAE010000002.1, forward strand.
TCTAGATACATTCAGTTGTGCATGGTGACAAGCCGATTTTAGACCTAATTTTTTATTCTCATCCAATGCGGCGGTCATTATTTCTGGTGCGGCCCCAAAGAATTTAACGCCATCTGCGCCCTTTTTTGCATTATTCCGTACCCATTCCCTAGCCATTTCCGGAGTACTGATAGGTTCCGAACTACCTTGACCAAAAGCGGTATAGGCAAAGAGTCTAGGCGCAACTATTTCATTTTTGGCACTCTTACGTTTTAAGTCCATCGTCCAATCCACACCCCTACCACTAGGTTCCCTAACCGTAGTGACGCCATGGGCCATCCATAGTTTAAAAACATAGTCATAATCCGCTCCCTGCGCAATTCCTCCAATATGCCCGTGCATATCTACAAAACCCGGTAATAGGTACATGCCTTCGCAATTGAGTTCTTTACCCCCTGCTTTTAATTTGGGTCTTTTGGAGTTGTCTAAAGGCACACCTGGGTAGCCAACAACCTCTACTTGGGTGATTATATTGTTTTCAACAACAATATCAATAGGCCCTTGTGGGGGAGCTCCATTCCCGTTGATAAGGGTTACTCCACGAATTATGAGTTGCGAATAAGGTCCTTGTCCCTTAGCGTCTTGGCCGAAACCAAGCGAAGAGCAAGAGATAAGTAAACAAGTGAGATAGATTGTTATAGTTTTCATTTGAAATATTTGGTTTAGTCTGGTACATTAATTTTATCCCCTAAAAATAAGGCGTTTAAAAATAGTCTGTTGGTTCCGTACCAAGATCCCCTAAAATTGGGATTATCGGCAAAAAGGACTACCCTACCACTACCTATCTTGCTTACAATAAGAGAGGCCGAAGGCTTTAAGAATTCATTTAAATTTTTATCGGTAATAAATCCATCTATCTGAGGGTCTTGCGTATACTTGGCAACGGTCGCATATTCATTCTTACTGGGAGCTAGCCAAACAGTATTGTTCTTATACACTGGAATGGTAGCATCGTGATATCCAAACCCTAGAGGATGTGTCACATCTAGGTCTACCCTGAAGATAGCTCCTCCCAAACTCTCTTTCCCGATATTTTCATCGGCATCTACATAGGGTTTCCGAACTATAGTTTTGGTAGAATCTTTTTTGGCTTCAATTAATTTTTCGTCTACTAACTTTTTATCGATGGCCCATTTAGAGGCCGTACCAATGGTAATTAGGGTATTCCCAATGTCGACCCAATCCTTTATTTTATTGCGTTCTTTCTCGTCTAGATCGTATTTACCTGAAACCATGACCAAGGTGTTGTAGCCAGATAGGTCTGCACCTGAAAAATTCCTCATCGGTATTTTTGTAATGGGCATCCCCACTCTGGTATCCAACAAATGCCATACCTCTCCAGCCTCGTATGAACTTACCCCATGGCCAATCAGCATGGCGATTTTAGGTTTAGAAACAGCACTAATACTCCTACTTCCAAGATCAATACCTTTTAAGTTCAATCCAGTATTGATGCTATAAATAGGTATCTGAAATTTATCCTGTACTTTCTTTAATGCCTGATAAACTTCCTCGGATGATTTTTTCTGAAGGCTTACTGGTACCATGAGGGAGCCATAGTTAAATCGTTTCTCTCCCATGGTTGTTTGGCTACTGAATTGTTTGGCCGATGAGGAAACCACCAAACCTGCTGTTTGCAATTGATACAGTGCGGCAGGGGTATTATAATCATCCCAGTCTAAGATATAGGCGTAATCAGATTTTTTAAAGTCAGGTACCGAAACAATATTGGTTGTGTTTTCTATCCTTTCTCCCAAAGCCATGTTGGATACCTCCTTGTATTTCATGTTGTAAAAGTTGGCTACGGACCATGCTGAAGCGTCATAATAGACGCTGTCTCTGTATTTGTCATAGGTTTCAAACATAGTCTGAACCATTCTGTATTGCGGTTGTTTTGTAGGAACTACGTAAGTACCATTGCCCGATTTATACACTTCAATACGGTGTAATAACAGCTTATCGATAAATGCCTTGACCCTATTTTGATCAAAGTCGTCACTAAAACTATAGCCTTTTATTTTGCTTTTTGTAGCCCTACTCAAGGCACTTTTGAAAAAGTCTTGTTGGTACTTTCTCATCATGGCTTTGTTTTCCACGGCAGCCTTAACCGTTGTAATACTAGATGTAAACTGATTTCTGATGGTAAAGGGAAAAGTGATCTCCCCAAAGGCGGTAGTTTGCTTGTGCCCCCTTGAACTTGCCTGTTCAAACAATAAGCCCAACCCTCCTTGTAAATCAGGATAAGAGGAACCGTAACCTGGATAGGTACCATCAAATGCTTCTTTGGTAAAATACAGGGAACCTATACTATCCAATGCCTTGGCAAAGTAACTCCCAAATAAATTATTGAGGTCCTCATAGTTTTCCTTGGGCATAATAGGATCCAAGGAACCATTTGGTTTCATGGGTTCAAAAAAATAAGTGCTTTGGGAGCCCATTTCATGAAAATCGGTGACCACATTGGGATACCATCGGTGATACCAGTTTAATTTACCCTGGCTTTCAGGGTTTATAGCTAACAACCAATCCCTATTTAAATCAAACCAATAGTGGTTTGTTCTTCCCATGGGCCAATACTCGTTATGCTCTGCATCTTGCGGATCAGCTACTAAGGGATTTCCTTGATAGGAATTTGCCCATTGTGTATGACGGTCGCGACCATCAGGGTTTATAGTAGGATCTATAAAGATTACCGCTTTTTTTAAATAATTTAATATCTCGGGATTTTCTGAGGCCACAAATGTATAAGCAGATAACAGAGCTGCTTCGGAACTGGAGGGTTCATTTCCATGTACATTATATGCCAAATTAATGAAGATGGGAACTTCATCATAATTAGTCACATTTTTTGTGGGATCGGTAAAAGCTAAATGTTGTTGTTTTAGCGCGTCTAAATTGGATACGTTTTCTGGGGTACTCACGGTAAGAATCACCAATTTTCTTCCTTCATGGGTTTTACCGTATTGATAGATGGTAGCCCTATCGGACACTTCTGCCAATTTTTCTAAATAGGCAACAATAAGGTCGTGTCTGGTATGACGTTCCCCTATACCGTACTCCAAAAATTCTTCGGGGGAGGGGATCTCTTTATTGAAAGGTTCAAATTTTTTAAGGAAATAATCTTGTGCAAAAATGGTGGTGCTACAAAGCAGTGCCAAAACAAGTAGTTTTTTTGACATATGTCAATTGGTTTTTAAATTAGTCGTTTTAAATATAGGGATAATATTCCTAAACCATCTCCCAGCGCCAACGATAGATTATGAGAATTGGACCATTAAAAATGTGCCTCGGTATTTTAATGGCAATTGTTAGTGCACAAGTACATTTTGGAGCACTATGGTCTTCTATCTTATGCTACTGAATTAAACTCTTGGGTTACTTCTTGGAATCTGATGATGTAGTTGGTCCCTTTTAGGGAAAGATCTTTGGTGATGGAACCTTTCAATTGTCGTGCTAAATTGTGAATCAATTTAAGGCCTAAAGATTTTGAGGTCTGAGGCGTAATGCTTTCCGAAAAACCTTCCCCATTATCCCCAATATTCAGTACAAAACCTTTTTCGTCCTCTTGTTTTAATTCAATATGAATAGTTCCTTCTGTATCGTCTTTAATACCATACTTAAGGGCGTTGGTAATAGCTTCGTTGATGAGTAGGCCTAGGGGTATTGCGGTGTCAATGCCTAGTTTGATATCTGGAATATCAATATTGAGCTTTATATTGTTTTTGTTTCCCTTAACCGATCGAACCAAGTACTGGCTCAGTTCTTGAACATAGGCTTTGTATTCTACCTTAGATAAATAGTCGTCCCTCATATAAAGCATTTCGTGTACCATGGCCATAGAAATAACCCTATTTTGACTGCTTTTAATAAGACTTTTAATTTTCTTATCCTCAATACTTCTAGATTGTAGGCTTAATAAACTTGAGACGGTTTGAAGGTTGTTCTTTACTCGGTGGTGGACTTCTCTAAGAAGTGTTTCTTTTTCAGAAATTCGATCTTCAATTTCTCTCTTGGACTTATACAACCTATGGTGAGCCTTTAATAGGAATTTCCCAAAGACACCTCCTATCATATACACAGAAAAAAGGATGCAAAAAAGGGCAAATAAGTTTCTATTTGCCAATGGGACAACGTTTTCCGTAAGGGCATAATTAGAGGAGCCTAGCATGTATATCAATACAATAACACTCAAATTGAGATATAGGTAAACCTTTCCATACCTTCTTGTGGTGGCGTAGGCAGCAAATACAATAATTCCCAAAACAAAGATAAATGGACTGTTGATTCCCCCGCTGTAAAGGGTGACCAATACAGTACCTATGGTGGCTAGTACAGAAGTGATATTGTAGGTTAATATGAGGTTGTTGTGTAATTTATAAATTAAAGTGTTTATAATATTTAATACCGCAAAAGCCAGAAAGATATAAGGTATCGGTTGCCCTATGTTCAATAAGAATAAAGATATCGGATAAAATAAGAGTATTAGGGCAGAGGACAGGTAGTTGACCCTATGTGTAAGTTTTACTTTATCCATAAGTTGATTATAGTCTTTGGTGGGCTTTTTCATAGCTTGGTTTTTTAATTCTTAAACTTTTTGAAATGAAGTAACGTTTTAGAATTAGTAAAGTCTTCAAAGAGTGCATCTCTGAGCTGTCGTAAAGCTAAATATGTTTTTGGATAAAATCAAAAACGGCACCCTTTTTTTGGTTGCCGTCTTCGTAATTTCGGATTAATACTTCTTTTTTATATCATAAAAAGAAGTATCAGCAAAAAGTTGATAAGATTAATGCTCGGTAAGTACCCATTCCCCTTTTTCAATTAGGGGTTCTGCTTGCTTATATTTTAAGCTTTTGCTTTCTCCTGACATGATATTTTTAATGGTTACACGGTCATTTCGACCTATTTTAGCTTGGTCTCTTACTATGGTTTCTGTAACCTGGGGTCTTCCACCTTGGTTTTGGCCAACAGACCTGTTTTGCGAAGCCAATTCGTCGCTATTAGGGATTTCTTCCTTAGTAGTCTTTAAATTTTCCTTCGGCTTTCTTATAGTTCTTGCTTCTTGAATCTGATTAGTGTTTTCAGAAGGAAGTTCGCCTTTAAAAAGAAAAGAAACCACTTCTTTATTCACCTTTTCAATCATTCCCTTGAATAATTCAAAAGCCTCAAATTTATAGATCAATAAAGGATCTTTCTGCTCATGAACAGCTAATTGAACGGATTGCTTCAATTCATCCATTTTACGTAAATGGGTCTTCCAAGCATCGTCAATTATGGCTAGGGAGATATTCTTTTCGAAATCTGTTACCAACTGTTTCCCATTACTTTCATAGGCTTCTTTAAGATTAGTAACTACATTCAACGATTTTATACCATCTGTAAATGGAACCACAATCCTCTCAAATTTATTGGAGTTATCCTCGTACACCTTTTTAATTACGTGAAAGGCTGTATCGGCGCTAAGCTCCATTTTAGACTTGTAATAGTTGTATGCGGTTTTGTATATTTTGCCAGCAACATCCTGTAAGGTCATTTTCGAAAATTCTGCTTCCGAAACAGGGGAGGTGATAGAAAAATACTTGATCAGTTCGAATTCAAAATTCTTATAATCGCTCGCCATTTTATTGGTTTCTACAATAACTTCACAGGTATCATAGATCATATTGGCAATATCTACCTGTAATCTTTCCCCTTGTAAGGCGTGTCTTCTTCTTTTATAGACCACTTCGCGTTGGGCGTTCATAACATCATCATATTCCAAGAGGCGTTTACGTACTCCAAAATTATTTTCCTCAACTTTCTTCTGAGCCCGCTCAATGGATTTTGTCATCATGGAATGTTGAATGACCTCTCCTTCTTCTAGTCCCATTCTGTCCATCATCTTAGCAACCCTATCGGAGCCAAATAGTCGCATTAGGTTATCTTCCAAGGAAACGTAGAATTGGGAGCTTCCTGGATCTCCTTGACGACCAGATCTACCTCTCAACTGACGGTCTACACGTCTGGAGTCATGCCTTTCTGTTCCAACAATGGCCAATCCACCAGCCTTTTTTACATCGCTACTCAATTTAATATCCGTACCACGACCTGCCATGTTTGTAGCAATAGTTACGATACCGGCATTACCTGCCTCGGCTACAATATCGGCCTCCTTTTTATGAAGTTTAGCGTTCAATACGTTGTGCGGTACTTTTCTGATGGTCAACATTCGGGACAGTAACTCTGAAATTTCTACAGAGGTGGTACCTATCAATACTGGTCTGCCAGCATTGGAAAGCTTGGTAACTTCCTCAATAATAGCGTTGTATTTCTCCCGTTTTGTTTTATAAATCAAATCATGTCTGTCGTCTCTAGCTATTGGTCTGTTGGTAGGGATCTCCATGACATCCAATTTGTATATTTCCAAGAACTCTCCTGCTTCGGTAATAGCGGTACCTGTCATACCTGCCAATTTCTGGTACATTCTAAAGTAATTCTGTAAGGTCACTGTAGCGAAGGTTTGTGTCATCGCTTCAATTTTTACATTTTCTTTGGCCTCAATGGCTTGGTGGAGACCATCGGAATACCTACGACCGTCCATGATACGTCCTGTCTGCTCATCAACGATCATTACCTTGTTTTCCATAACCACATACTCCACATCTTTTTCAAAAAGGGTGTAGGCCTTTAACAACTGGTTCAGCGTATGGATACGCTCACTCTTAATGGCAAAATCCTTAAAAAGCTCCTCTTTTAAATCGGCCTCTTTTTCAATATCGAGATTTTGGTTTTCAATTTTAGCAATTTCATTCCCTATATCGGGCATTACAAAGAAATCCCTATTCTGTTCCCCGGAGATATAACCTACCCCTTTATCAGTAAGTTCTATCTGGTTGTTTTTTTCGTCTATAACAAACAAAAGCTCCTCATCCACTTTAGGCATCTCCCTGTTGTTGTCCTGCATGTAGAAGTTTTCGGTCTTTTGAAGTAGTTGCTTCACACCTTCCTCACTCAAAAACTTAATTAGGGCCTTATTTTTTGGTAATCCTCTTTGTACGCGAAGCAACAAGAAACCACCCTCTTTGGTGTCCCCTTCAGTTATCATTTTTTTGGCTTCCGCTAATACACCTGTCAAATATTGTCTTTGGGTCTGAACGATATCGGCAACTTTTGGCTTTAATTCATTAAACTCATGACGATCACCTTCAGGTACTGGTCCAGAAATGATCAACGGGGTACGGGCATCATCTACCAAAACAGAATCCACCTCATCCACAATAGCATAATTTTGAGGTCTTTGTACCAGATCAGTTGGTGTGTGTGCCATGTTGTCCCTGAGGTAATCAAAACCAAATTCGTTATTCGTTCCGTAAGTGATATCAGAATTATAGGCTGCTCTTCTTCCATCGGAATTGGGTTGGTGCTGATCTATACAATCTATAGTAAGCCCATGGAATTGAAAGATGGGAGCCATCCATGCGCTATCCCTTTTAGCAAGATAATCGTTCACCGTTACCAAATGCACACCTTTGCCAGTAAGGGCATTGAGGTATACAGGTAGTGTAGCCACTAAGGTTTTACCCTCACCAGTATGCATTTCTGCAATTTTACCTTGATGTAATGCTATACCACCGATCAATTGCACATCGTAATGTACCATATCCCAAGTAACGTGCTTTCCTGCAGCATCCCAAGAGTTTTTCCAAATGGCATGGTCGCCATCCAGGCTTACATAGTCTTTGTTCCCAGATAATTCGCGATCAAATTCTGAGGCTGTTACTTTTATTGTAGTGTTATTTGCAAAACGTTTTGCTGTTTCTTTGACCACAGCAAAGGCTTCGGGAAGAATTTCGTTTAAGGTGTTCTCCGAGATTTTAGTAACCTCTTGTTTTAACTTGTCAATTTCCGTATAGATATCTTCATTTTTGTCGATATCCATTGACGCCTTTACCTCTTTAAGAAGAACTTCAATCTGATCGTTTAGTCCTTTGCTGTCTTCTTTAATCTTGTTTTTGAAGATAATGGTCTTGTGTCTCAGTTCGTCATGGCTCAATCCTTCAAGTACCTTTTCAAAAGATCTAATTTCTTCTACAAGGGGTTGAAGTTCCTTTACATCTTTTTTAGCCTTATCACCAACAAAAGCCTTTAGAACACTGTTTAAAAAACTCATAATGTTATATATTTTATATGAAACATTAACTGCTGTTCAACTACAGTAGTCTGTTTCTGTTCTTTACCTTTTTAAAAGGTTAATTTTTTCAATTTGTTTATGGGTCGTAAACCTGAATGTAAAGGTCAAAATTACGTAAAAAAAAAGCCTCATATGAGACTTTTTTGATGTAATTCCGTTAATTTTTATCTAATATTCATCCTCATTCCAGAGGTAATCTTCTTCAGTAGGATAGTCTGGCCATATTTCCTCAATAGATTCATAGATTTCTCCGCCTTCTTCTTCCATTGATTGAAGATTTTCAACCACTTCCAAAGGAGCACCTGTTCTAATAGCATAATCAATCAACTCGTCTTTGGTGGCTGGCCAAGGTGCATCACTTAAATATGAAGCCAATTCTAATGTCCAATACATCGCAATAGTTTATTTTAAATTTTTGCAAAAATAATTTTTAAATTGACATAGTCAAGTTTTTTTAGATTTATTTCTGCAATTTTATTAACAATAGTTTAAATTCAATACTTTATTAACGACAAAAAATCTGTTTTATCAGTCTTTTTTCTCCGGAATCCATTTTATTTCTGAAGCATTTAAGTCTTTAGATAGCATGCGGGCCAGAACAAACAAGTAATCCGAAAGTCTATTAATATAGGATAACACATTGTCATCAAAGGGCTCATTTTCATATAGATGGGTGGCTAAACGCTCCGCCCGTCTGCAAACCGTCCTAGCAATATGGCAATAAGACACCGTGGTGTGTCCGCCGGGTAGAATAAAATTTGTCATAGGAGGAAGGGCCTCGTTCATGCAGTCCATTTCTTTTTCCAAATATTCAACATCGTTTTCGTTGATCCTGGCGATGTTCAAAATTTGCTCTCCATTTTTTTTAACCATTTTTTCGGGATCTGTGGCTAAAATGGCTCCAACAGTGAATAGCTTGGTTTGTATTAGGGTTAGTGTATTTTTGGAATGTTCATCAATATTTTGGTCCCGGATCAACCCTAACCAAGAGTTCAGTTCATCAATGGTGCCATAACTGTCTATTCGGATATTGTGTTTAGATACTCTCTTACCGCCGAACAACGCTGTGGTACCTTTATCTCCTGTTTTGGTGTATATTTTCATGTCTAATTTTTAATGTGATTGCTAATCGACTTATTTTTTTAGATTCCCATCGGGGCGATCCATAAATTTTTTAGATTTCCTTTTATTGAACCTTCTTCGAGTATAGATTAGGTTGATGACAAAGATTAACCCGAATACGGCCAACAGTATAAATATGGTGTAATTCATGACTTTAATTTAAAGACCCTAAAATTAAACGATTAAATCCGGATCTTAAAATCTTCCTTTACTTGTTCTTTTCTAAAGAAGATTGCGGCACAATAGAACATATCCACTGTGACCGTAACTTTTTCGGAGGCCTTTACTTTCTCCCAAAGGTCAGCACTTTTCTTATTCTTATAGATGTTTTCTAAAATAACCACTGTATTGTTGCCAGTGCCTTTATTGCCATAAATATAGGCCTCTAAAAGCTCTTCAGTGCAGTCCGATAGGTAGATAAGTTCTGCAGAAAAGCTTTCCGGAGAAATAGATGGGAATATTTTTTTTACGCGCTTTTCAAAACCAAGGTCAATAGGAAGAATCGTAATACTTTGACATTGGAAATACGTTAAACTTTTTAATACAATATCTTTTCCTTTGTGGTTGGAATGGCTTTTCTTGCTATAGATGCATTGGGTGATATACTCAAAAATGAAAGGAGAATGCACCCCATGTTCATTTTTTGAGTACCAAATAAAATTCAGGTAGCATAAGAACCTATTGTACATGATTAGCAAAGTTTGTGTTTATCCTTCCATAAGTGCCGAAAGTTCAAACCATCGTTGCGTTTTAGATTCGATGGCTTCTTCAATCTCTTTAAGCTCCAAGGATAATTTATCTATTTCATTGCCTTCTAGGGCAGTGTCCGCGAATTTATTTTGTAGCTGCACCTTTTTCTCTTCTAAACGTTTTATGGTTTTCTCAAGGCTATTGTACTCCTTTTGGTCATTATAGGAAAGCTTGACGGTTTTGCCTTCGTTTTTCCAAGAATTTTTAACAGGTTTTGATTCGGTGTTTTTTTCCTTATCAGCTCTATAATCTGCTATAGCACTGTCTTCATAGGCTCTAAAATCCGAGTAATTACCAGGAAAATCCTCAATTTCAGCATTTCCTCTAAAAACGAAAAGGTGATCAACGATCTTATCCATGAAATAACGGTCGTGGGATACCACGATAAGACATCCCGGAAAATCTAGAAGGAAACTCTCCAAGACGTTTAGGGTGACTATATCCAGATCATTGGTTGGTTCATCTAGAATCAGAAAATTAGGATTTTGAATAAGAACCGTACATAGGTAAAGTCTTTTGCGTTCACCTCCACTTAGCTTGTCTACAAAATCATATTGCTTCTTTCTGTCGAAAAGAAAGCGTTCTAGAAGTTGTTGGGCAGAAATCTGACGTCCTTTCTTTAATGGAATATAATCTCCAAATTCTCTAATGACATCTATTACTTTTTGTCCTTCTTTAATGTTAATACCCTTTTGGGTATAATACCCAAATTTGATGGTTTCACCCACAATAACTTTTCCACTGTCGGTTTCATCCTCCCCTGTAAGCAGATTTAGGAAAGTGGTTTTTCCCGTACCATTTTTACCAATGATTCCAATGCGATCTCCTTTTAGGAAATTATATTCAAATTTATCTAGGATAGGCTTTCCAGGATAGGCTTTTGATATTTTGTGGAGCTCCATGATCTTACTCCCCACTCGTTCCATATTGAGTTCCAGTTCCACTTGGTGTTCTTTTCGTCTTTGACCTGCCTTTTCCTTGATGGCCTGAAAATCTTCAATTCTCGATTTGGATTTGGTGGTTCTAGCCTTGGGCTGTCTCCGCATCCAAGTCAACTCTTGGTTATATAGTATTTTGGATTTGTGATGTTCAACTGCCTCTTGTTCCAATCTAGCATCTTTTTTCTCCAAATAGTAAGAATAGTTACCTTTGTAAGAAAAGAGCTGTCCATTGTCTAGTTCAATAATTTCATTGCACACCCTTTCTAAGAAAAAACGATCATGGGTTACCATGAATAGGGTTATATTTTCTTTGGCGAAATAAGCTTCTAGCCATTCAATCATCTCTAAATCCAAATGGTTGGTAGGTTCATCCAAGATCAGCAGATCAGGCTTATTGATCAAGGCATTGGCCAGTGCCAAACGCTTTTTTTGTCCACCTGAAAGTACCCCTACTTTTGCATGAAGATCCTCAAACCTAAGTTTAGAAAGGATTTGCTTGTATTGGGTTTCAAAATCCCAAGCATGATTGCGGTCCATAGCTTCAAATGCCTTTTGGTAAAAATCGGCATCTTCAGGATTCTCCAATGCTTTTTCATATTGTGAAATTACCTTCAAAATTTCATTGTCGGAGGCAAATATGGTCTCTTCTATCGTTAAATCAGGATTTAAATCTGGCTCTTGGGAAAGATAAGAAACGCGAATTCCTTTTCTGTAATTTACCTGCCCTGTATCGGGGGTATCCATTCCTGCTAGAATATTTAAGATGGAAGTTTTTCCACTTCCGTTTTTGGCGATAAGTGCAATCTTTTGATCCTTGTTGATGCCAAAAGAAAGGTCCTTAAAAAGGACAAGTTCGCCATAAGACTTGGATATGTTTTCTACAGTAAGTAGGTTCATGAATTTACTTTTTATTTCTTTATGTTTCTTTTAAACCAGTGCAGCAAAAAGAAGTAACGTGCAGCCAAAAGCACCAATAGAGGTACAATTAGTGGTGAAAATAGCTGTATCCTTGTTATCCAAACCAATAGGGTTATTATTAATAACACAGTTATAAGGACAAAATATTTTTGCATCCATTGGGGAAGGGGCTTAGTTTTAACCAAATAAAAACAGGCGATACTATTCAGGGGAAATGACCAAAGGATATTTAAATTACCCGCTGTTGCTGTATGATCTGTAAAAAACCATAAAAAAATGATTAACATCCCCGTAATGCCTGTACTAAAAGATAAGAAAAAATCTAACCAACGACTGCGGCTATTGTTTTTAAAATCGATGTAGGTAATCACTAGTACAAAGACCATTAAGGCTAGCACCCAAAACAAAGGGGTTAGTAAAAAATACGTGTAGGGGTCTAGGGACTCAAATTCCATGATAGACCTTTCTCTTTTAACTATGGGCTCTTGGTCCAAATCGGTGTTGGCCATTTGATCCATAACGTATATAGGTAGGAACATATGTTCATTAGGGGTGGCTTTTTTGTCGATAACAGATCCCAGTGCTAGGTCAATTCCAAAAGCAGACCACGAGTTGGTAACCAGGCTTTGATGGATTAGTTGTCTGAAAGTGTATCTCTGGATGAGATGTCCATCAAAATAAGAAATACGGTCTCTAAATACCGTATTAAGGACATCTCTTATCTTGGATGAGCAATTGTCGTAAAAGAAATCGTATTTATAATCTCTATTTTCAGGTTTAAAGTTGTTTTCTAAAAATTCAAAAAGCGCCTTGGTCTCTTTTGCATCAAGATTCAGTAGTTGCTCTTGAACCCAACGATTTTCCATCTCGTATGTCCATAGAAAGTCCTCAAATTTTTGCCTACTTAAGGAGTATAGTAACTTGCCTTGGGCAAATTTCATGTAGAAATTAGGGGTATTAAAATTAAATGTGCCATAATTGTAGACCACATCTATGCCAAGTTCGGGATCTTGCAGCCTAAATGCACTGTGGCCGAAGGTGCTATATAATTCTTGGCCTGGGCCGCATGTTATAATGCTGATTTGCGCTTTTGGGGAAAGCTCAATTTCCTGTGAAAAGGTCATGAAAGAAAAGCCTATAAGGACTAACAAAAAACGGATTTTCAATTGCATTTCAAAAATTGTTGAAGGATATAAATATTGTTATAAGCCACAAATATCGAATAAATAAAGCGATTACACCTATGCAATTTTATAGATTGTAAAAAAAAGGCGAACTATATTTAACCGAATTTTTAATTAAAAACTACTTTTACCTAGCAACAGTATATTTGGTATCTCAACTGCTGTATAAAAACCATAACCATGAAAAGACATATTCCAAACATCATTACCTTATTGAACCTTTTTTGTGGCTGTATTGCTGTTGTCTTTGCTGTGATAAATGAACTGGAAATTGCCGCTTTATTCGTGTTCTTAGGGATATTTTTTGATTTTTTTGATGGACTTGCTGCTAGACTCCTGAAGGTGCAAAGTGAACTAGGTTTACAGCTAGATTCATTGGCAGATATGATCACTAGCGGGCTGGTTCCCGGAATTGTAATGTTTCAATTATTGAAAATGTCTTCTGCAGGAGGTTGGAATTTGGAATTTGGAGCTGAAGCTTCTAGAACTATAACCCAAATGTCTACCGAATTACCAATTTTACCTTTTTTAGGGTTTTTGATTACTTTGGCTTCCGCCTACAGGCTAGCAAAATTCAATATAGATGAAAACCAAGTTTCATCTTTTGTGGGGCTTCCGACACCAGCAAATGCGCTGTTGATTTTTTCATTGCCGTTAATCCTTCTATATCACAACAACGAATTTTTAAATGGGGTTATTCTTAATCAATGGTTTTTAATTGGGATGACCTTGCTCAGTTCTTATCTTTTGAATTCAAACATAAAACTATTTGCCTTAAAGTTTAAAAATTGGAGTTTTAAGGATAATGCCTTGCGCTATGTTTTCATCGCCATTTGTCTAGTGTCTATTGGCACGTTGAAGTTTTTGGCAATTCCTTTTATCATTGTCTTTTATGTGGCAAGTTCCCTTGTAAATCAGATACAGGTCAAAAAATAACCTAGTGAACAAGCAGGGTAAAATGTACTTTTTAAATGCTTTTCAGGGGAATAGAGGACCTAAAAATCCAGCTTTTTCTTACGGAGCTCAAAATTTTGTCCTAGGTATACCTTGCGAACCATTTCATCGGCAGCTAGATCTTCTGGAATACCAGATTTTAAGATTCCACCCTCGAACATCAGATAAGAACGTTCTGTAATGGCTAAGGTTTCCTGAACGTTATGGTCTGTGATTAAAATCCCAATATTTTTGTTTTTTAGTTGGGCCACAATCCGTTGGATGTCTTCTACAGCAACAGGATCTACCCCAGCAAAAGGTTCATCTAAAAGAATAAATTTGGGGTCGGTAGCTAATGCTCTCGCAATCTCTGTGCGTCTGCGCTCTCCCCCCGATAAAAGGTCACCTCGGTTCTTACGGATATGTCCTAAACTGAATTCCTCTATGAGCGACTCCATTTTCATTAGTTGCTCTTTTTTGCTTAGTTTGGTAAGTTGCAAGACACTTAGAATATTTTTTTCAATACTCAGTTTTCTAAATACCGAAGCTTCTTGGGCAAGATAACCAATACCATTTTGGGCCCTTTTGTACATGGGGAAGTTGGTGATTTCCATATTGTCCAAATAAATATTCCCGCCATTCGGTTTAATAAGGCCAACAATCATGTAAAAGGAGGTTGTTTTTCCCGCCCCATTGGGACCTAAAAGCCCAACAATCTCTCCTTGGTTTACTTCCAAGGAAATGCCTTTTACTACTTTACGCCCTCTATAGGACTTCATGATATTCTCTGCCCTTAACTTCATCTAACTATATTATTTTCCAAATCTAACCTAATATATTTTTTAGGAGAGAGATTTGTAATTAATTTAACCTTCTTGGGTTTCCAATGCTTCCCAATATTCGTAGGCCCTTCTTAAATGGGGAACTACTATGGTACCGCCCACCAACGTGGCTATACCCAAGGTTTCCATAACCTCAGCTTTAGTTGCCCCTTCTTTGTGAGAGTTTTCTAAGTGGTATTTAACGCAATCATCGCACCTTAAAACGGCAGAGGCCACAAGTCCTAGCAATTCTTTTGTCTTTACATCCAAAACCCCTGCGGCATAGGCATTGGTGTCTAGATTAAAAATTCTTTTGATGATCTTGTTGTTGTCGGCCATTAGCTTTTCGTTCATCTTAGAACGGTAGGCATTAAATTCTTCAACTTGATTTGGCATTCTTTTTATTTTTTTTAGTTTCTTGTCTTACCACGTATGCGGATATATAAATACTTGCTTGATATAATACTAAAATGGGGATAGCAACTATGATTTGGCTGGCTACATCCGGTGGGGTTATTACTGCAGAAAGAATTAAAACCACTACAAGGGAAATCTTGCGGTACTTTTTCAAAATCTCTGGGGTAACCAAACCGATTTTAGTTAAAAAGTAAATGATGATAGGGAGTTCAAACACCAATCCGCAGGCAATAACAGCAGCGCGTACCGTGGCAATATAAGAACCTAAATCTATATCGTTAAAAACCTCTTTACTTACCTGATACCCTCCTAAAAAGTTGATAGAAAGAGGGGCTACCACATAGTACCCAAACAGTACCCCCGTAAAGAATAGAACGGAGGCGATAAAAATAAAGCCTCTGGCATTGTTTTTTTCTTTGCTATATAGTCCTGGGGAGATAAACTTCCACATTTCATAAAGAATATAGGGAAACCCTAAAATAAATCCTGCCCAGATTGAGGTCCAGATATGGGCAGAAAACTGTCCGGCCATTTCCCTACTCTGTATCCTAAATAATGGTTCTGTGCTGCAAAAAGCTTCACTGAACCCAAGCATTTTTGAAAGATGACAAAAAAGTTTATAGGTGGGGAAATCCGGTTTTTTTGGACCGAATATCACCGTGTCAAAAATAAAATCTTTCATGATAAAGGCAACTAATCCTATAAGCACCACCGCAATGGTGGATCGGATTAAATGCCATCGCAATTCCTCGAGATGATCAAGAAAAGACATCTCATTGTGATTTTTGCTATTTGCCATTACAGTATACCTTCGTTGATTAAGTTGTGCAAATGTACTACTCCCATATAATTTTCGCCCTTCATTGCGAGCAATTGTGAAATACCTTTTTCTTGCATGAGCTCAAGTGCGTTTATGGCAAGGACATCCACTTCAATAGTTTTTGGGGTGGCAGTCATAATATCCTTCGCTGTAAGTCCCGTAATATTGTCGAACTTATTCAGCATTCTACGGATGTCTCCATCCGTTACTATTCCTACTACCTTTCCATTTTCAAGAACAGCAGTTACTCCTAACATTTTTTCAGAAATTTCTACTATTACCTTTCTAACATCGGAGTCTACATTTACTTCTGGTTTCATGTTGCTATTGGCAATGTCTGATACCCTTAGATACAATCTTTTCCCCAAAGCACCACCTGGGTGGTATTTTGCAAAATCTTTACTACTAAAACCTCTTAATTCCAAAAGGCATACGGCAAGTGCATCTCCCATGACCAATTGGGCAGTAGTACTGGTGGTGGGGGCTAGATTATTGGGGCAGGCCTCTTTTTCTACAAAAGTGTTGAGTCTAAAATCGGAATGGGTGGCCAAAAAAGAATCCAAGTTGCCTGTCATTGCGATCAATTTATTTTTTCCGCCTTTAATTAAAGGAACTAGCATTTTTATCTCAGGCGTATTCCCGCTTTTAGAAATGCATATGACCACATCGTCGTCCTGTATAGTGCCTAGATCTCCATGGATGGCATCTGCAGCATGCATGAATATTGATGGTGTTCCGGTGGAATTTAGAGTGGCAACAATTTTTGAAGCGATAAGGGCGCTTTTTCCTATACCCGTTATCACCACTCTACCTTTAGATTGGTAGATGAGGTTAACAGTCTGCGCAAACTCTTCTGTTAATAGGGAGCCTAAATGGTGAATGGCTTCCGCTTCTGTTGCAATGGTTTTTTTTGCTATGTTAAGTATAGCGGTAGTATCGCTCAAAGTATTAATGGAATTATGTGATTGAATTGCTAAAAGATTGTATTATATTTAATATTGCAAAATTACATAAACTTAATTTTATAGTATATTTAAAATATCAATAAATAAATTCGTGTGAATTGTTTTGCCAAAGGTAAAAATCCGTATATTAATAAATCGAGTTTTGCTCTTTGAAATTAAAGGGTGATGATAATAAAATTGTAAGAAACGGTATGGGTTTGAATGAAATGGATATACATGCCTCATTAAAAAAATACTTTGGATTTTCCAAGTTCAAAGGTCTTCAAGAAAAAGTCATAAAAAATATAGTACAAGGGAACAATACCTTTGTAATAATGCCAACTGGTGGGGGCAAATCTCTTTGTTACCAGTTGCCTGCTCTCATGCAAGAAGGTACTGCTATTGTGGTATCCCCTCTAATAGCTCTGATGAAGAATCAAGTGGATGCTATTCGCGGGATATCTTCCGAAAATGGAATTGCCCATGTCTTAAATTCATCTTTAACCAAAACAGAAATTAGGCAAGTAAAAGATGATATTACAAGTGGCATCACAAAATTACTTTATGTAGCTCCTGAATCCCTTACTAAAGAGGAGTATGTTGACTTTTTACAGTCTGTAAAAGTCTCTTTTGTTGCAGTAGATGAGGCTCATTGTATTTCAGAATGGGGGCATGATTTTAGGCCTGAATATAGAAATTTAAGGACTATCATTGCTAGGTTGGGTGACAATATTCCCATTATAGGATTAACTGCTACAGCCACTCCAAAAGTGCAGGAGGATATCATTAAAAATTTAGGAATTACAGAGGCTAAGGTCTTTAAAGCGTCTTTCAACCGACCAAATTTATATTACGAGGTACGTCCAAAAACAGCCAACGTAGAAGGCGATATTATTCGTTTTGTAAAACAAAATTCTGGTAAATCTGGAATCATTTATTGTTTGAGTCGTAAAAAAGTAGAAGAATTGGCCCAGATACTACAGGTCAATGGGATTAGTGCTGTCCCTTACCATGCCGGCTTTGATGCGAAAACAAGATCTAAATATCAAGATATGTTTTTGATGGAAGGTGTGGATGTTGTAGTGGCCACAATTGCATTTGGGATGGGAATAGACAAACCAGATGTAAGGTTCGTTATTCACCATGATATGCCAAAGAGTATAGAAAGTTATTATCAGGAAACTGGTCGTGCCGGTAGGGATGGAGGCGAAGGCCATTGTTTAGCCTTTTACTCCTACAAGGATATTGAGAAACTAGAGAAGTTCATGTCCGGGAAACCCGTGGCAGAACAAGAAATAGGAAATGCCCTTCTACAGGAAGTAGTTGGTTTTGCCGAGACCTCCATGTCACGAAGAAAATTTATACTTCATTATTTTGGAGAAGAATTTGATGAAGTGAACGGGGACGGAGCCGAAATGGATGACAATACCAGAAATCCAAAGGAAAAGCAGGAGGCAAAAGATGATGTGGTTAAGCTTATCCAAGTAGTGCAGGGTACCATGGAAAAATTTAAGTCTAAGGAAATTGTTAAAACGTTGACGGGTAAGGTCAATGCCTTAATTTCCTCTCATAAAACTGATGAAAAATCATTTTTTGGTATCGGTGAAGATAAAGATAAGGGATATTGGATGGCCCTTATAAGACAGACCTTGGTTGCAGGACTTTTAAAGAAGGAAATTGAGCAATACGGGATCTTGCATGTTACTGAAAAGGGGGTCAACTATTTGAAGAATCCCATGTCATTTATGATGACAATGGACCATATCTATAGTAAGGAAGCAGATGACGCAATTGTGAGTGCCGCAAAGACTGCAGGAGGTGTGGCCGATGAAAACTTATTAAGATTATTGAAAGACGTTAGGAAGAGGGAAGCCGAAAAATTAGAGGTCCCGCCTTTTGTGGTCTTCCAAGACCCATCTTTACAGGATATGGCCTTAAAGTATCCCATCACAGTGGAAGAATTGGTCCATATACATGGAGTAGGGGAAGGCAAAGCCAAGAAATATGGCAAACCTTTTGTTCAGTTCATTGCCAATTATGTAGAGGAAAATGAGATTATAAGACCGGACGATCTTGTTGTAAAAAGCACGGGTGCCAATTCGGGCCTTAAGCTTTATATTATTCAAAATGTCGATAAGAAATTACCTCTTGATGATATTGCAGCCGCAAAAGGGCTTAACATTTCTGAACTGATTAAGGAAATGGAGCAGATCGTCTATAGTGGTACCAAACTCAACTTGAGTTATTGGGTGGATGAAATTTTGGATGACGACCAACAAGAGGAGATACACGATTATTTTTTGGAGGCTGAAACTGATAATATTGAAGAAGCGGTAAAGGAATTTGACGGGGATTATGAAGATGAGGAGTTGCGTTTATACAGACTGAAATTCATAAGCGAAGTAGCTAATTAACGCTCTTGGTTTGGTATATAAAAAAACCCTTGAATTTCAAGGGTTTTTTTATGGATACTAAAATCTATTATTAATGATTAAAACTTCCCGTAGTAACCAAGGCTACTATGGCACCAAAAAACAGAATCAAGGCCAATATAAAAACAAGAGATATGCCCAAGCCTATATACGAAAGTATTCTGGCGGTTTTTACATTTTCGAAGCCCGAATATGATTCTGGGTTATCGTAATATAACTTTTCAGCCTTACCTGCGCTTATTAATCCTATAATGCTAAATATAATTCCAAAAGGACCACAACAAACAAAAGGGGTTATTATAGAAATTATGCCCATGGCCATGGCATTACTTGCTCCTGGTAACGTTTCTTGACTCATATATCCTTTTTTATTGATTCATCATATCTTCCATTCGTTCTCGCATTAATTCCTCATCTTGAAGTGCATCCCATCCAATGACAGAGATGAACCAGATGAAAAATAAGAGAACTAGAATGTTTATTACCAGTCCCACTATGGCTATTATTTTTCCAGTTTTTATTGAGCTGTAATTGGAATAGTCTTGCGGATTTATTTTGTACTGCTGAATGGACTTGTTAGATAAAATAATAGCTATAATAGATAATATAATTCCTAAAAGTCCATAAAAACAACAGAGGACAATAGAGGCGATACTCAATACAATGATCAATGTGGCATTCGGTAATTTCTGTTGTTCCATAAATAATAACGTTGGTTAAAGTTTAAAAATAAAGTTAGATAGTATAAATAATACAGTTGTTATGGTTAAAGTAATAATTATTTTATTGGCGTATTTAACGGGATAAAAATTATTGAACAATAAAAATCCCAGCAGTGGTATCAATGGATATATTGCGGGGTACATTACAAAAGCTTGCCTAAATTCTCCTTGGAGCAATAATGACACAGCCCGTTGTAGGCCACATCCAGGACATTCAATGCCAAAGAACTTTTTGTTCAAGCAAGGAAGCATAAAATCATCAAGAGAAAATAACAACAAAAAAGGGAGTATTTTCATGAAAATAGATTCTTTGGTGAAAATTACTATTAATTTTGGGGAATGAAAACAAAACGAATTATTTATTTTTTGCTGATTATTTTAGGGGTATTGATTATGGGAGCGGGTGAAAACTACATGGAAAAGGAGTATGCACTATGTATCGGTATAGTTTTATTGATGTTTGGAATATATAAATCCACACAAGTCTGGAGTGATCGCAATGATGGGGAAGCAACCAATAATAAGGACCAGTCATGAGTAAGTTTAAGATAGGGGATAAGGTAGAAACTGTAGATGATATTATAGTAGGGGTTGTTTTGAAGGTCCAGGGTAATGAAATTTCTGTTGAAACCACTGAAGGGTTTATGCTGAGCTTTTCTCCCGCAGAATTAATGTTAGTTCACAATAGCCATGACATTACGGTTAATAATTTTGAAGTGGCTCGTATCAAAAAAGAAAAAGAAATTCCAAAAAGAAGAAATACACAAACGATAAAGCCAAAAGAACGCAGTGCGCCCAGAATGGAGGTAGACCTTCATATACATCAATTGGTCCCTTCCAATAGAGGGATGAGCAATTATGAAATATTAAATATCCAATTGGTTGCCGCTAAAAGACAATTGGAATTCGCAATGAGCAAACATATCCAAAAAGTGGTGTTCATCCATGGAGTAGGAGAAGGAATTCTTAAGGAAGAGCTGTATTACCTCTTTAAACGATACGAGAATGTGAAATATTACGACGCGGATTATCAAAAATACGGGTTAGGGGCAACTGAGGTATATATTTATCAGAATGTTTAATACTTATTGGTTAGTGGTCACTACTCCAAAATCTTCTATGCTTAAATTAGTGATCCGTGATCCATCATCATTTAGTAGGGTAATGTCACTTAATTGAATGGTGTGTTGGTAAGTGACTTCGTCTTCCAATAAGATGGTATTTACGGTAACTATGCCACTAGTGGCCGGAATTTCATCAAAAACTGTTGGAGTTGTAGGCGGTATGTTACCACAAAAATAGCTATTACTCACATTGGCAGAAAAAATTCTGTATGTAATCTGTGAAGTTCCAGGGATGGTACTCTCAATGTTCCCATTGGAAACCTCATTCCTTAATATCCCTGCTTCTAAGTTCAATATCAGGGCTTCATCCCCATTTATTTTAAAGAAAACCTGACTATCTATGGTTACAGTTCCACAAAAATCTATGGCACTATCGTCAAAATTTAACGTTTCTATTTGGAGGTCCCCATCGTCACAGGAGAAAAATAAACCTAAAAAAGCAAAAAGAATAATTCGTTTCATAAACCAAATTTAATTCAAATAAAGGGGATTTCCATAGAGCTTTATCTTCTATTTGGGAGAATTTAACTTTATTTCATTTATTTTTGGACTTTATATAATCTCAAATTTTGTTTCATGCAAAGAGTATATCTGGATAGTGCTGCAACAACGCAAGTTAGGGAAGAAGTTATTGTGAAAATGCAGGATGCACTTGCTAATTTTTATGGGAACCCTTCTTCAACGCATAGTTTTGGCCGTTCTGCGAAGACTGCCGTCGAAAAGGCCAGAAAAACAATTGCCAAGGAACTCAATGCACAACCTTCGGAAATTATTTTCACCTCCGGGGGGACCGAGGCCGATAATATGATATTAAGAGGTGCAGTTAGAGATTTGGGGGTGAAGACTCTGATTACCTCTAAAATAGAGCACCATGCTGTATTGCATACAGCGGAAGCTTTGCATAAAGAATATGGAGTAACTCTTCACTATGTTAATTTGGACCCTTTTGGAAATCCAGATATTAACCACCTATCAAGTTTGTTGCAACAAGACGATTCCAAAAAGTTGGTCAGTCTAATGCATGTCAACAATGAAATTGGCAATACCATAGATATAGATGCTATTGGAAAGCTTTGCGCGGATAACCAAGCGCTTTTTCATTCTGATACCGTTCAGTCGGTTGGTCATTATGGCTGGGATGTAAAAAAAACACCAATTGATTTCTTAACGGCAGCAGCTCACAAATTCCATGGTCCAAAAGGTATCGGCTTTGCCTACATAAAAAGAAACACAGGCCTTAAACCATTAATATTTGGAGGTTCACAGGAGAGGGGTTTTAGAGCAGGAACTGAATCTTTCCACAATATTGTAGGGTTAGAGGAAGCTTTTGTCGCAGCCTATGAAAATATGGATGCCGAACGTGCGCACATTACCAATTTGAAGAAATATTTTATACAAAAGTTGGCGGAGGAACTTCCGAAAGCCAAATTTAATGGGCTATCTGGAGATTTAGATAAGAGTACATACACATTGGTTAACGTTTGTTTGCCCTTTAGCGAAGAAAAGTCATTGATGCTACTTTTTCATTTAGACCTTAAGGGAATTGCATGTTCAAAAGGAAGTGCATGCCAATCTGGAAGTGATTTAGGTTCCCATGTGCTCAAAGAAATACTTTCTAATGAAGAATTAAAAAGACCATCACTGCGTTTCTCTTTTTCAAAATACAACACCAAGGAAGAGTTAGATTACGTTGTTGAAGTGTTAAAAGCTTATGCTACCGATTAATTCTTTTGCTTTTTTTTGCTTTTTCCCTTTCATATGGAAATTTACGAGTGGCAGATTTCATCATGCCATCTATCAGGTCATTAGTATTTTTCCCCGATTTTTTATTAATTTCCTTCTCGTATTTCCACAATAATTTTCCGCTATCTCCATCACTAATCTTCATGCCTATCCTTCCGTAATTAGAATCTCCTAATAAGTAATCAATGAAACTGAAATCGGAAGGGATGCCTTTAGATAGTAAAATGTTGAGGTCAAGGTTGCCACTAATAATACCATCTACTTCTAGAATTTTACAAAGCTCTTTAATAGTGAATACATCAATGTTTTCATAATCAATATCATTCTTGGCCAAGATAGCATTGGTGTTTTTAATGTTTTGAAATTCTACTGAAAATTTTTTCTTCTTTTTGATGCGTGAAAAATAAATTTCCAATGCATCCTGGACGGCATAACCCTCTTTTTTTTCCAGGGCCTTAAGCTCTATTTTTGAGATATTATCCTTTAATTCCAAATTAGTCAGAAAGGGTATGATGGCCAAAACCTCATGTTCACTGCTGAGCACTTCAAATTTATCACTTTCGTAAATATTTTTTTGAGCATTTAATGCCAAAGTGGTAAATAGTACAACGTAAATAAAATTCTTCTTCATTGCTGTTCTTCTAAAAGCGAGTCCCAATTTTGAGGTTCAATACGCGAGTTGTCATAAAATTAGGGACTGCATATTCCCTTTTACTATCCACGTCTCTTACCCATGTATTGGTAATTGAGTTTTGGTTATTGAAAAGATTAAAGATTTCAAATCCAATATTTAATTCTTTGAACCCATGTAGCCAATGCTTTTTTGGATATGTTGTATTGGCATCTACAAAAATATGTGAAATTCCCAAATCTGCCCTCCTATAATCTCTTAATCTATTCTGAAAGTTGTAGGGATCGGCATAACTTGGAGATCCACCTGGCAATCCTGTGTTGTACACAAGATTTAAATACATCTTTAAATTTGGGATGTTTGGCACATAGTCTTGAAATAAGATATCAAAGTTAAGACGTTGGTCAGTTGGTCTAGAAATATACCCTCTTTCATTTATATTTTCTTCGGTTTTAAGATATCCTATCCCAAACCAAGACTCAGTGCCGGGAACAAAGGCACCATTCATTCGTATTTCAGCTCCATACGCATAAGCCTTAGCATTATTTGCTGCTGCATACCTAATTCTAACGTCCTCCAAGGTGTAGGGGTTAACGCTATTCAGTTTTTTATAATAGAGTTCACTCTTTAAAGTGAAAGGTCTGGTCCAAAGTAAAAAGCTATATTCATTACCTAGGGCCGTATGTACAGATTTTTGGGCCTTTACATCGGTATTTACCATTCCTTCCCGGTCCCGTAATTCCCTGTACATAGGTGGTTGTTGATAAAGTCCGCCAGAAAAGGTGAATAGCATATCCATATCCCAATTGGGTTTGATGGAAAATTGCCCACGTGGGCTAACTATGGTATGGTTGGACTTCGCAACATTTTTTCCGCTCACCGTCCAAAGTTGCGCCCTTATACCTAGATTATAATACATGTGATGTCCAAGCCATTCTAACTTATTGCTATACTGTGTAAAGCCTGAAAAACGGTTGGTTTTAATGAAATTTTGGGCACTCACCCCATCAAAGGGGATAATAGG
Organism: Sediminicola arcticus; assembly: GCF_040566695.1. Lineage (NCBI taxonomy): Bacteria > Pseudomonadati > Bacteroidota > Flavobacteriia > Flavobacteriales > Flavobacteriaceae > Sediminicola > Sediminicola arcticus. The sequence continues at coordinate 500,359 of NZ_JBEXAE010000002.1, forward strand.
TTCGTCAAAAGCTTCATTAGGTTGGTTATTCTCAAATTCCTGCCTCGGTGGTCTTACAGAAAAACCTAATGAATCTAAAAATTCCGATTCCCGTAACTGATCCCGAATATCTTCATGGGAATATGTAGCTCCCCATTCTAATAACTCAGAATTCTTGGAGTAAGACCCCTTGTGTGAAATATTTAAAATTAAAGCATCCAAATCATTCCTCGCCCTGTTGAATTGGGAGCCAATACCTCTTGTGCCAATTGCTCCACCGACATTATCACTGTTTAGATCAGTATCTACAGCACCTAGTTCATAGTTGGCAAAAATATCGGAGTATTCTTCTTCGGTGGTATGATATAAAGAAGTAGTAAGGTTTAAATTCAATTGATTATGGGGTTTATAGCTCCACATTACAGCTCCTTGAGCGGTTTGAAACCTGTTCTTTTCCCTTCCTTCATAAAAGATCAATAAGGCCTTTGGGTCATCTAGTGTTCCAAAATTTGTCTGTCTTGTTAATGGTTCGTTCTGATAATCGTTTAAGGAATAGGAACCCAGAATTCCGAGTGTAACCTTATTAGATATTCTGTAATTAAGGAAGGACTGTATATCTACAAAGGTGGGATTGAAATTGGATTTGGTTTGTTGACTGTTCACTAACACACTATTGTTTCTGTAGCGTATACCGGTAATAGTAGATAGGTTTTTTTCTTTGGAGATGGTTTCAAGCGTACTGCTCAGGCCCAGTAGGCTAGCATTGGCTCGAACTGAGAATTCTAAAGGCTTTTTATAGGTGATATCGAGGACAGAGGAAAGTTTATCTCCATATTCAGCTTGGAAACCGCCAGGCGAAAACGTTAGATTTTGAACTAAGTCAGGGTTTACAAAACTAAATCCCTCTTGCTGCCCAGATCTGATGAGAAAAGGGCGGTAAACTTCAATACCATTTACATAAACTAAATTTTCATCGTAATTGCCACCTCTTACCGAATATTGGGTGCTTAATTCATTGTTGGAGTTTACCCCTGGTAATAATTTTAATATATTTTCTACGCCTGCATTTGCCCCTGGAATACGCCTAATTACTTCTGGAGAAATAGTAGTAATGCCAACTACACGCTTTTCACCTGAAGCCGAAACGGTAACCCCATCCACTTGGGTTATTCCTTCTTTTAGAATAGGATTGAACTCAAAGGTTTCGTTAGAAGAAAGAATCAAATCTATTAAAACTACATCCTCATGGCCAATATGAGAAAAGGTAATGCTCGTTTTTTTTTCCGAAATGATTTTGAGGATATAAAAACCATCTTTGTCAGTAACCGTGCCTTTTGTTTCTGTGCTGACGTTCACATCTACCAAAGGAATATTGTTTTCGTCCAAAACAACACCAGTAATGATGGCAGTTTGTGCTAAGGAAAAATTACTTAGACAAAGCGTAAGAATAAGGAGTACAGTTCTTAGGCACTTCAATTTTTAATTTCTATAAAATGTACTTGTAAAGGTACTAGTATTTCCAACATTATCAGTAACCACTATTTTGAGCTCGCATTGTTTTTGATTTAAAATTTTATCATCGAAATTATAGGTAAGGGTATTGTTCTTGGTTTCATACTCCATCAATATCCAATCTCCATTGAGGGTTGCTGTGTAGGTATCAATGCCACTAAGATCATCAGTAATCGTTAAACTCAAATATCTATAATTGGTTAACCATTGCTTGTCTTTAAAATTTTTACTTTTTATCTGAGGTGAAATGGTGTCCTTGACTAAGGCGTATGTACCTAAATTTTTGGTTCTTGTGGTAAAAGTGTTGTCCCTTCTGTACGTGGAGGTGTAGCTTGGCTTTAATCGATTCCCTAACCGCGCAATAAACATTTTGTTACGTTCCTCTTCGGAATATTTGGAAGCATCAAAAGTTATAGTGAAATTCCTGTGGGCAGGGACTCGACTGTTGTGTATAGTGACAGTATCACTTCCTTTTTGCAAATCCATATAAAAATCATCATAAAAGGTGTTTGCAGGAAAGTATACTTGGGCTGCTCCAAGGTCATAATTATTCGGCTTTGAGGCTATAATATAGGTGTCTGTTTTATTATTTTGCTTAATCACTTTTAATGGTAGTTTTTTACCTTCTACTGGTATGACAACTTTAGTGATATTATTTTCCAGATCCTTTAAAAGGATCTCTACCTGATAGCTCATTCCTTCATTAATAACAATTTTTCCATCGTTTTTAAGGGTATTGTAGATGGTAAGGTTATTGCCAGGTGATTTAAAACATTTGGTAATCCATTTTCTGTATTTTCCAAAATAGTCATAATCTATCAAGGTATTTATATAGCGAGTTTCACTGAAAGAAAATTTCTCAAAATTGAAATCGGTATACACTTCTGCGTTAACCAATTGTTGTACAGAGAATACTCCATTTTTATTTGCAGCCATATCCTGCCTGTCATAAGCATTGAATCCAAAGCCAATTGTTCCGTTGGCATACACCTTATCTGCTAAAAATGAACCATCACTTTGTCTGGAGAAGTTTATTTGAGACAAATCGTTGCTTTGGTTGACCTGTGCATCGGAGGAAAGCGGGTAGGCATAAAGCTCTAGTAGGGTAGGGTTGGTAGCGTCCCTAACCTGCAATCCATAAAGTAAAGGATTTGTAGGCATCTCAGAGGCGCTATTTCTTATCTCAAAGTGTAAGTGAGGTCCGGCAGATCCACCTGTATTGCCACTGTAGGCCATTAGGTCTCCTTTTGCTACTCTTAGTTCTCCATAATCGGGGAATACTTCAACTTCAAATGATTGTTTTTCGTATTGTATTTTCTTGATATAGGTCTCAATTTCGGGTGAAAATTTTTGAAGGTGGCCGTAAACTGATGTGTATCCGTTTGGATGTGTCAAATAGATTACTTTGCCATAACCCCAGAGAGATACCTTTATTCTGCTTATGGTGCCCTCAGAAATGGCATAAACGGGCAGCCCTTCGCGCTGTTGTGTTTTTATATCAATGCCAGAATGAAAATGGTTGGACCTAAGTTCTCCGAAATTACCCGATAGTATCAATGGAATATCTAGAGGAGACCTAAATACATCTTTAGGATAATTGTCTTGTGCACAAATAGTTAGCGAAAAAAATAGCAGTAGCCCCAAAAATGTAATTCTCATAATGTGTGATAAGGAAATGCGAATGTAATTAAACGGTTCAAATGGTAAAAATCTATCGTTGTTAAAATGGTTAAACCAATATATTTGAACCAATTGTATACCCTATAAATTTTTCCGCTAAGAATAATTGTAAAAAGTATTGCGAAGTCGTTTGAGGTATGTTAACTTTGTGTAAAATGCATTGAAATTTGCATATGAGTGAACTAGTGGAAATTGTTGATTCTTTAGAAAATAAAATTAGTAAGTTGCTACATAAATTAGAGCTTCTTGATCTGACTAATTTAAAATTGGAAGAAGAGTTGAACGCTATGAAAAAGGGCCATGAGCTTACTAACAATTCCGTTTTGGAATGGGAGGAAAAGTACAATTCACTTAAGCTTGCAAGTTCTATGCTAGGCAGTAATACAAATAAAACGGAAGCTAAGCTTAAAATAAACACGTTAATTAGGGAGTTGGACCATTGTATAGCCCAACTTGCAGAATAACGTTCAACAATACAATGTCAGAAAAGCTAAAAATAAAACTTTCTATTGCGGACAGGGTATATCCTTTGACCATAGATCCTAGCCAAGAAGAAGGTTTACGCAAGGCTGCTAAAAATATTGAGCAACTGGCTAAGAAATTTGAGCAAAGTTATGCAGTAAGGGACAAACAAGATGTTTTGGCCATGTGCGCTTTGCAGTTTGCTTCTAAAATTGAGCAGAAGGGAATAGACCAATCAGAAGATACTAAGGAAGTCGAGGAGCGATTAAAAGCTCTTGATAATCTTATTTATTCTAAGCTCGAAAGGAAATAAGTTCTTTAAAATAAATAATGTTACTGCCCACATTGGTAATTATTTTTGACAAACTCAACACTATTTTGTTTGAAAAGGGTGAGTTTAGATTGTAAAAGCAGGCCTTACTAGTATAAGGATCCTTGATCAGTCTGTTAGCCCTAAACCTGTTTATCGGGGTTTGTACAAAACTTCCTCCAATGTGGGCTTTTTTTTTAATAATTTTTTAAATTATGGACAGTACTACATTAATTATAGTAGGCATAGTTGGTCTTGCAATTGGTTTTGCCATTGCTAAGATTATGGAAAAGGGAAAGGCTTCCAAAACCATAGACAGTGCAAAAAAAGAGGCAGCCTCCATTATCAGGGAAGCTGAAACGCAAGGCGAAAACACGAAAAAGGATAAGATTTTTCAAGCTAAAGAAAAGTTTTTAGAGCTGAAAGCAGAGCACGAGAAAGTCATTATAGGCAAAGAAAAAAAGATTGGAGAGTCTGAGAAACGGGCTCGGGATAAAGAATCGCAGATTAGTAACGAACTTGCTAAGACTAAAAAACTGAACGATCAGCTCGAGGTAAAACTGGAAGAGGTAGATCATAAAAGCGAATATTTAGAGAAAAAGCAATCTGAATTGGAAAAGCTGCACAAGAGCCAAGTTCAACAGCTAGAGGTGATTTCGGGATTATCTGCTGAAGATGCCAAAAGTCAATTGATGGAATCTTTGAAGGAAAATGCAAAATCTGATGCCATGGCTTACATACAATCCACGGTAGAGGAGGCTAAATTAACAGCCCAACAAGAGGCCAAGAAAATTGTAATCAATACCATCCAACGAATAGGAACTGAAGAGGCCGTAGAAAACTGCGTTTCTGTATTTAACTTGGAATCAGATGATGTTAAAGGTCGTATTATTGGTCGTGAAGGAAGAAATATAAGGGCCCTAGAGGCTGCAACGGGTGTAGAAATTATAGTAGATGATACGCCTGAAGCTATTATACTTTCTTGTTTTGATTCCGTACGAAGGGAAGTGGCACGTTTATCGCTCCACAAATTGGTAACCGATGGTCGTATTCACCCAGCACGAATTGAAGAGGTCGTTAAGAAAACAGAAAAACAGATTGAAGAAGAGATTGTAGAGATAGGAAAGCGTACCGTTATAGATTTAGGAATCCATGGTTTGCATCCTGAACTTATTAAGGCTGTTGGTAGAATGAAATACCGTTCTTCTTATGGTCAAAACTTATTGCAACACTCTAGGGAAGTTGCCAAACTCTGTGGCGTAATGGCAGCGGAGTTGGGACTTAACCCAAAATTAGCCAAAAGAGCAGGTCTTTTACACGATATAGGAAAAGTGCCAAACACTGAAGCCGAGGTAGAGACACCACATGCTATTTTGGGGATGCAGTGGGCAGAGAAATACGGTGAGAAACCAGAAGTTTGTAATGCCATTGGTGCTCACCATGATGAAATAGAAATGAAAACTTTGATCTCACCAATTGTTCAGGTTTGTGATGCTATTAGTGGTGCCAGACCAGGCGCAAGAAGACAGGTGTTGGATTCGTATATACAGCGTCTTAAGGATTTAGAAGATATAGCCTTTGGTTTTGGTGGTGTTCAAAAGGCTTATGCTATTCAAGCTGGTAGGGAACTTCGCGTTATAGTGGAAAGTGAAAAAGTAAGTGATGAAAAGGCAGCGGAACTATCTTTTGAAATTTCACAAAAAATCCAAACAGATATGACCTATCCCGGTCAGGTGAAAGTGACCGTAATCAGAGAAACACGAAGTGTGAATGTTGCGAAATAATTAGAACTAAATATTTTTAAAAAGCGAGCTTTAAACGGTTCGCTTTTTTTTTGGACTTTAGGTACTCCCCAATCATAGTTTGCTTGCATAATTTGAAAGTAATTTGTTGGTCTGTTTTTGAAGCTTCTTTTTAAAGAAAGTAGTCCATCCAAATACATATCCCTTAAAACCCAAAGCCTGTATGGACCATTGGTAAAGATCAAAGGAATCTTTATGGGAAATGATTTTCCCATCTTTAAATCTAAATTCGGCTTTTATAGTATTGTGTATTTCCCTTCCTGTTTTACTAAAAACATAAAATGCCTCCCATGTCGCTGTTGTGATTTCATCGGAAATTTCAATTTTAGATACCTTAACCTTAAACTCTTTTCCTTTTTGGGATGCACATAACATTCTCCACATGTTTTTTACCTGCTCACCTTTTAAAACACCAAAAGCAGGGTCTTCAAAAATAATAGCTTCATGATATAGAGAAACCATGTTTTCAGCCTCTAAACTGTTGAACGCCTTATAAAATTGTTCTATTCGTTCTTTCATTTTAAATGGGATAACAATGTATTTTAGAAAATCTTTTCAAGTAATAAACAAGTGCCCTATTATAGTTCAATATACAAATAGATTGGCTTGAGTTAAAAATACTATAAGATTATTGTATCTTTAAATCGTATGATAAAAGACACAAAACTTGCTGTATTGATAGACGGCGACAACATTCCTTCAAAGTATGTAAAGGAGATGATGGAAGAAATTACAAAGTACGGAACGCCCACTATAAAAAGGATTTATGGTGACTGGACCAAGCCACATCTTTCCAAATGGAAAAATATTCTTTTAGAGAATGCAATTAATCCTATTCAACAATATGGGTATACTGTAGGTAAAAATGCTACGGATTCCGCTATGATTATAGACGCTATGGATATCTTATACTCCAATAAGGTAGATGGCTTCTGTTTGGTTTCTTCGGACAGTGATTTCACCAAATTAGCCACCAGATTAAGGGAGGCAGGATTGCAGGTATATGGAATTGGAGAAAAGAAGACTCCAGATCCGTTCATAGTAGCTTGTGATAAGTTTATATATTTGGAAATCCTTAAAACGGACACTGAAAAACAAGACGGGCAGTCAGATTCCAAAAAGCAAGACGTAGACAAGATAACCCCCAAGATTATGCGTTTGTTACGTAATTCAGTCTCAGATGCCGCAGATGAAGATGGTTGGGCTTTCATGGGCGATGTAGGATCTTTAATCCTTAAAAAGCAACCTAATTTTGACGCTAGGAATTTCGGATTTGAAAAGCTGACACCTTTGTTTAAGTCATTATCCCAATTTGAAATAGATCATAGGGACCAACCCAATGCACGCTTTAAACTTGTATACGTAAGGAACAAATAGGATTAAGCACTGCTATCTAAGACCTCTCTTCCTTTGGTAATTAAGGTTATTGTCATAATAAAATTGAATCGAATAAATTAGATGTACCTTTGCAGCTTCATATAGAGGTGACTATAAATAAAAGGTCGTTTCTTAAACAATTTATATGTCATTCAAATCTTTGGGCTTATCCGATGCCCTGTTGAAAGCTGTCGACAAAAAAGGATACAACACACCTTCACCAATTCAGGAAAAAGCAATACCACAAATATTAGAAAGAAAAGATGTTTTGGCCTCCGCACAAACGGGAACGGGTAAAACAGCAGGTTTTACGCTGCCTATATTACAAATCCTTTCCCAGGCTCCTATATTAAGCAGAAGGCCTGTAAGGACACTTATACTTACGCCAACAAGAGAATTAGCGGCTCAAGTTTATGAAAATGTTAAGGAATACAGTGAGTTTTTGGACATTAGGTCCGCCGTTATATTTGGTGGTGTCAATGCAAAACCACAAATCGCGACCTTGCGTAATGGAGTTGATATTTTAGTAGCCACTCCAGGGCGTTTATTAGATCTTCATGGCCAAGGGGCACTTTCATTGAAAAGTGTTGAAATATTGGTCTTGGATGAGGCTGATAGAATGTTGGATATGGGTTTCCTTAGGGATATTAAGAGAATACTGAACCTAATGCCAGCCAAGAGACAAAATCTATTGTTCTCGGCAACTTTTTCGAAGGAAATTAAAAAATTGGCAGGTGGATTCCTGCACCATCCAGTATTAGTGGAGGCGACTCCAGAGAATACAACTGCAGAAAAGGTAGACCAGCAAGTGTATCGCGTTGACAAAAGTAGAAAACCAGAATTGGTTATTAAGTTAATTGGTGAGGGAGACTGGCAGCAGGTTCTTATTTTTACAAGGACCAAGCACGGTGCAAATAGGCTAAGTGAAAAGTTGAACAAAAATGATATTACCGCTGCCGCTATACATGGAAATAAAAGTCAAGGCGCCAGAACAAAGGCACTAGATGGTTTTAAAAAGGGAAGTGTTAGGGTATTGGTTGCTACTGATATTGCAGCACGTGGGTTGGATATCCCCTTATTGCCACACGTAATTAATTATGAACTTCCTAACGTACCGGAAGATTACGTACATAGGATTGGAAGAACTGGTAGAGCAGGAGCCAGTGGCGAAGCTCTTTCTTTAGTGTCCCAAGATGAGATGGAATATGTAAGGGGGATAGAAAAATTATTGGGCTTGAAATTGCCCAGTGCTGTTTTGGAGGGTTTTGAGCCAAGTGGTAAGCCCGAAAAGGATGAAGAGGATGATAGAGGTCCGCGACAAAGAAATCCAAGGTCCAAAGCGAAACAAGACTCAGGGAATAAGAAGCCTAATAGATTTAAAAGTAGATCTGGCGGAAATAGAAATTCTTAAATATAAAAACGGGACCAATTGGTCCCGTTTTTATTTATACCAGTAAAAAATATTGATTGCTACTCCTTTTCAGGAGTGTCATTCTCTTCCATTTCTACCTCTTCTGCTTCTTTATTTAAATTGTTTTCTAGAATATTTAACTTTTTAAGTTTGGCCTTCCAGGTGCTTAACGCATCCTTGTGATTGTTTATATTCTTGATAACCTCCTTAACAACTGGGCTGTCTTCTGAGGCATTAGAAAAGAATTGTAAATTATTTTCCAATTGATTGATTTCACTTTTGCTTTCAGTTATTTTTCTCCTTATGAAGGTGCGTTCGTTGTATATGGCTCTTTCATTATCGGCACTTGCCAATTGTTGAATTTTATTGCCGTATTTCATCAATTCAGCCTCCTGTCTGTTAATGTCCAATTTATTAAAAAGGGCATCCAAGATCTTATTGAATTTTACATTTATATTTTTCTTATTGAAAGGAACCCTTCCATAGGTTTTCCATTCCGCAATGAATTCTTTAATACTCGCTAAATCTTTTTGCTTGTCCCCACTGAGTTCAAAAGCTTTTAATTTATCTAAACAAGCATTTTTTAGTGATAGATTTTCTTCCTCTTCTTTGTGTGCTACATTTTTTAAAGAATGCAAACGGTCAAAGTAGTGATTACACGCATCTTTGAATTCATTCCAAATTTTGTCAGAATACTTTCTTGGAACGTGACCTATTTTTTTCCATTCGTTTTGTATACGCTTCATTTCGACTGTAGTGGTGTCATAATCATCACTATCCTTTAAGGATACAGCAAGGTCCAATAAAGCCCTTTTATTATCGAGGTTTTCCTGTTGGTCTTTTTTAAGGTTTTTGTAATAGGCGTTTTTGTTTCTATTAAAATTACGAACACCCTCTTTAAATGCGGCCCAAGTTTGCTCATTCACCTTTTGTGGTACTTTCCCAGCTTTAAAAAAGGAATCTCTTAATTCTTCCACTTTTTTCATTTGCAACTGCAGCGCCTTATGGTTGTTGGCCATGTTTCCGGCAATACCATTTATGGATTCTATGATCTCATTTTTTTTCACAAGGTTTTCCTCATAGACCTTTTCCATATCTTTGTAATGGTCTTGTCTACGCTGGTGGAGAACTTTGGTTGCATTGCTGAATGCCTCCCATATTAGTTCTCTATGTTCCCTATCTACAGGACCAACATCTTCCTTCCAGATCTTGTGCAAGGTTTGTAGTTCTTGAAAAGCGTTGCTTAGATCGGGTTCATTGGCCAAAGATTCAGCACGTCCTATTAATCGCAGCTTTTCTTCTAAATTATGTTTGAAATCGAGGTCGCGAAGTTCCCTATTGAGATGAAGGAAATCATAAAATATTTCAATATGATGATGGTAGGTGCGCCAAACATCATTGTAGTTGGTTCTTGGTATAGGTCCTGCTGTACGCCACCTCTCTTGTAAATCTTTGAAATTTTTATAGGTGGTATTTATATCCTCTTCTACATTGACCAAACCTTTAAGTTCTTCTATAATGGTCAGTCTTTTGTTTAGATTGTCCTTTAGGTTGTGCTCTAGGCTTTTATAATATTGGTCTCTCTTTTCCCGATATTCGGTATAGACCTCGTTGAATTGTCTTTTAGTTACTGAATTATATTTAAAGTCAATTTCATATCCGCCATTACTGACATATTCTTCCTTTTTATGTTCAATAAAATCCTGAAATTTTAAATCGAATTCATATTTGATGCCATCAATATGTTTTTTGATGGCTTGTACTTTTTCGTTCTTCACCAAGCGTTGTAACTCCCCAACTAAATTTTCCATGGACATGGAATGATAGTCTAATATTGGAATTTGATGCCTAACACGATTGTCTTCATCTTCTGCATCCTCTGCATTGGATTCATCTATTTCTTCCAGTAAATCTTCTTCTTTATCATCGGCAGGAGCTTTTTTCTCTTTTTCAGAAGACGAAACTGTAGTCTCCTTTATAGTGGAATTGGAAATATCCTCCTCTTTCTCTGCGATAGGAGCTTCAGATTCTTTTTCTTTAGTAAGAGCCTTGTCGATGGCCGCTTCATGTTCATCAGAAGAAACAGCATTCTTTTTCTCAGCCTTAGGGGCCTTGGGCTCTTTTTCCATTGGAGGAACCTCAATAGTGCTTTCTTCTTTTTTTTCTTGAACTTCAGTGCTTTTCTCTGAGCTCAATGAGACTTCAGTAGTTTCTGATTTTTTATCTCCACCTACATTATCCTGTAGTTGCTCGTCTTTTTCTTCTAACATTTTTAGAATGTTTTTCGGTTATGTGATACTGCACTATTGTAAGATAGTGACAATCGTGTTTTTGACAAAGTTAATCAATCTACCTTTAAAGTGAAGTTAATCCTGTATTTAAGAGGTGGAAGGAATCAATTAGGTGATAAAACGGTTCTGATTTGCATTCTTGAAAAGAGATATCCAAAACTTCGTAAAGCCAAGTTACCTAGTTTTTATTCGGAATTCCAAATTTCCCATGCTTTTTCGGCTTGTATCGCCAACATTTTATGGCCATTGAGGATGAGGGCACCATGAGCTTCACCTTCTTTTAAGAATGCTGTTTTTTCTGGATTATATATCAGGTCGAAAAGCAAATGCCTATCAGTTAGAAATTCATAAGGCAAGGAGGGCTTATCCATAATATTGGGCGAGGTGCCCAAAGGGGTGCAATTAACAAGAATTGTATGTTCTGCTACAATCGACTGATTGAGTTCTTCATAGCTTAATTGATTTGAACCCTGATTTCTAGATATAAAGGTATATGCTATACCCAACTCTTTAAATACAAAAGCTACTGCTTTAGAGGCTCCCCCTGTGCCTAAAATAAGGGCTTTCTTATGGTGTTTTTTTAAGTGAGGTTCTATGGAGTCTTGAAAGCCAAAAACATCCGTATTAAAGCCAATAAGGCCTTCTTCTGTGAATTTTATGGTATTTACTGCGCCAATTTTTGCAGCCTTGTGATCAACTTTGTCAAGATATGGTATTATGGCTTCTTTATAGGGAATGGTTACATTTAGCCCTTTGAGATCGTTCTGGCTTTTGATAAGATCTTCAAATTCAGTAATATGTTGTAGGTCAAAATTTTCATAGGAATTATTGACAAGGTTCAAACTTGAGAATTTTTGGGTAAAATACCCTTTGGAGAAGGAGTAGGAAATGTTTTTACCTACCAACCCAAATCTATTTTTTATAACTTCTGTATCTTCCATACCATTCTAATCCTAATAATACACCTGCCCCTATGACCATATAAAAAATGGCCCACCAAGATTCCATTCTACCCAAATCTGGAATAAAACGTTCATAATTAAGAATGACCTCATTTCCATTGGAATCTATGAGAGCATTGCCCAAAGCATCTGTTTTTAATATTGTTTTCTTCCAAGGCCAAACTACGCCTAAAGAACCTGTAATAAAACCAATGATCACAGCAGTAGTAATATTTTTGTGATGCTTAAGTACATAACTGAGAATGTGGGATAACGTGACCAAGCCTGTGGCCGAACCAAGTGTAAAGACTGTTAATATTTTCAGGGTGTTTAATCTCCTTGGATTGGTCACAAAGCTAAAATTACCTTCCATAAGGTCTGCAAAAGTATCATAAAGGGCATTCACAGAATCTACTAAGAGTAGGACATAGTTCCCTAGAAGAATAAGTATAAACGAGCCAGATAAACCAGGAAGAGTCATCCCAGAAACACTTATAATACCACAAAAGAATATAAAAAAGAGATTGTCATTCTCGGTTGCAGGATTAAGGAAGCTTATGGAAATGCCAATGAGAAGACCTAATATTCCAGAGATGATTGTTTTTTTGTTCCAATGACCAAAGTCTTTAGAAATATAATATATAGAACCTAGGATCATGCCAAAAAAGGCGGCCCATACATAAAGCTCATTTTTTTCCAAAAAGTAATCAAGTATTTTTGAAATACTGAAATAGCTCACCAACATGCCAAATATCAGTAAGGACAAAAATTGCCCATTCACGTATTTGTAAAAACTTTTAAATCGACCATTGAGGATCAATCTAAAGGCTTTAAGGTTAATTTTCTGTAAGGAATAGATAAATTCCTCATAGAAGCCAGCAACAAACGCTACAATTCCTCCTGAAACTCCAGGCACTTTATTTGCGGCACCCATAAAAAGACCTTTTATGATCAGAAAAATCTTATCCATAAATGTCCTTTCAGCTCGCATGTACGTTTTAATTTTCTTTTTTAGAGGCTAATTTTTCAAGTATAAAAATAAGAGAAAAGCCAAAGATGCCTAGTACCAGAGCATATAATAATTGAGGATTGCCATCAAAGGAGAAAGGGGATACGTTTGCCTCCTTCACAGCAATTATTTTATCCCCATAGGTTTTGGTTTCCAACACCTCTTTCCAAGGCCATATTTTGTTTAAAGAACCTAAAATAAATCCTGTTAATAGGGATAAGGTAATATTTTTATAATTGCTGAACATCCACTTTAAAATTTTAGCAAAACTCAAAAGACCTATAATGGCCCCAAAGCCTACAGTGGCAACAATAGTTATATCTCTCTCGTGAACTGCATCTAAGATGGTTTTATATGAGCCTAAAAGAACTAAGATAAATGCACCGGATATTCCAGGTAATATCATGGCACATACGGCCAATGCTCCTGAAAAAAATAAAAATAGAATACTATCTGTGTGATCTGATGGTGGTAGGGTTGTAATAAAATAGGCGGCTAAAGCGCCAATGATAAAGATGGTTATAGTGCCTAAATTCCATTTTTCTATTGCCTTGCCGACGAAAAATACACTGGCTATAACCAATCCAAAAAAGAAGGACCATAATAACACAGGTTCGTTGATCAATAACCAGCTAATTAGTTTCGCCAGAGAAAACACACTTATACCTATTCCAAGAAATAGAGCAACCAAAAAATTACCGTTAAGCTGGGTCCAAAAGGCCTTTACTCCTTCCTTTCTTAAGGTTTTGAAAAGTGATAGGTTTATATTGTTGATAGAGGTGATCAGTTCCTCATATATTCCAGAAATAAAAGCTATAGTACCTCCTGAAACTCCAGGCACAACATCTGCTGCACCCATGGCCATTCCTTTTAGTGTTATAATAAAATAGTAAAAAAAATTTCGAGTTTTCATAGGGAATAAAAAAGCAAAAGTAACTTTTTTATCAAGAAGCCCTTTTTATTTCGGATATAATATCTTGTATCCAACCCAATGGATAGAATTGCGGAAATTTAGCTTTAAAAGTAGAAAGTGTATCAAGGTCTAATTTGATGGCTTTTGAAAAGGATATTTTTGCTTTGGCAGTTTTTTTTAATAATAGGTGAACTCCAGTTACAGCATACCACAGTTTTGCCTCTTCAGGATAAAATTCTAAACCTTGTTGCAATATTTGAAATGCAGATTCTGCGTCATCTAATTGCAAGACTACTTCTGTCCATGAAAGCCAGGTTTCCAATTCAAAATTCCCTAGATCTACGGCTTGTTTATAGGCAAAATCTGCCTCATCATAATTTTCTAGAGCCTTATTGATTTTAGCACTTTTTTTCCAATAAACTGAATTCTCTTCATCTATATTAATGGCCTTGTTTATATAATACAAGGCTTTTTTATAGTCTTTTTTTCTGTAATAAAAATCTGTAATGGCTAACCATCCTTTATCCAATAAAGGGTCTTCATGTACAGTGTGGTAAAAAAAATGTTTTGCTAAATCATCATTATGCAATTTTTCATGGCACTTACCTATTCTTAAGTATGCATGCGAGGTAGGATCTTCAATAGTTATTGTTGCTTCGTAATTCTCTATGGCTTCATTATAACGCCTCAATTTTTCCAAAACCTTACCCTTTTCGAAATAAGCACCAATAAAAGTATCGTCAGAGATTATTGCAAAATCAAAAGAAGCTAAGGCTTCGTTCAACATCTTTTTAGCCATGTATTGTTTGCCTAATTGATGCCAAGCTACCTCACAATAAGGATTTTTTTCCAAATAATCGTTTAGATAGTATATGGCCCCATCATAATCTTCCATAAACTCAAAACAGTAAATGACATTGTAAAGGGAAGAGTAATCCTCTTGATCGAAGGATACACACATCATGAAGTTTTCTTTTGCCAGTTGAAAGTTGTCCATGAACAAGTACTCCATTCCTAAGAGGGCATGGATATCAAAACCATCATCAGATAGTTCTAAGGCTTTGTGAAGCAGGATTACAGCAGCTTCATGGTTGTCTTTTTTGGAATAGATGTTCGCCCGTTGAATATAGATTTCCTCATTGGTGCTGTCCAACAACTGTAGTTCATCTAGCATTCTTTCGGCAACTTCCAAATGATTTTCGAAAACCATCACCTCCACATCCAATAGCTTTAATTCAATAGAGTCTGGATGTTGCTGTAGGCCAATTTTTATGGCCTTCTTTCCCAGGGCCACTTTACCGTTGTTTAGGTAGTGGTGTATGATGTCCTCGAAATCTTCCGCATCAAAAAAATAGACATCGTCTGTTTTTAACATGGATTCAAACTTAGTAATCGGTTGTCCTGGTCTTTCGTTAGAATCTAACGCCATAGAAACTTTTTTGTTAAACTACATTTCTAAAATTACTGCTTTGATATCCTTATTTTTTCAAATAAGGCCTTTATTATTAACAAATTAGTTAACAATTTATTATATGTAATCGTTTAAAACATCAAGGATTAGGTTGCATCCTTTCTCTATTTCTTCCTCTGATATGGTTAAGGGAGGAGAAATGCGAACGGCTTTAGGTTCGAAAAGCAACCAGAATAAAATCAATCCTTTTTTGGCACAGGTCAGTACTACATGGTTGGTGATTTCTTCATTTTCAAGAATAATGGCAAGCATTAAACCTTTACCATTTATTGCCTTTATATGTTTATGTTTTAATAATCTTCTAAATATTGCCTCTTTTTTAAGGGTGTCTGAGATTAGCTTGGTGTCCGTAATTTCTTTTAAGGTGGCTAGGCATGCAGCTGCAATTACGGGATTCCCACCAAAAGTTGTTATATGACCAAGTTTGGGCTGGTCTTGCAGGGTCGCCATCATCTCTTTTGATGCTACAAAGGCCCCCACTGGAAGTCCACCAGCCATTCCTTTTCCTATGACAAGGATATCAGGAATGCAATTGTAGTTTTCAAAAGCAAAGAGCTTACCAGTGCGTCCAAATCCCGGCTGTATTTCGTCCAAGATAAGCAAGGTTCCTGTTTCATTGCATCTTTGCCTAACCTTGTTTAGATAGCCGTTTAATGGTTGTAGAAATCCAGCAGCACCTTGTATTGTTTCTAAAATAACAGCAGCAGTTTTATTGGTGATCTTCAAAAGATCCTCCTGAATATTAAAGGTAATAAATGATACGTCTGGAATCAGGGGTCTAAAGACACTTTTTCGAGGCTCGTACCCCATAATACTTAGACTGCCCATAGTATTCCCGTGATAGGCATGATGTGCCGATATAATTTGTGATCTTCCAGTAACTCTTCTAGCTAATTTTAGTGCCCCTTCTATTGCTTCTGTCCCGGAGTTCACCAAATAGGTTGTTTCTAAGGGATAGGGTAGGTGTGATGCTAATAACTTAGCGTACTCCACCGCTGGTTTTTGGATGTATTCCCCATACACCATTACGTGCATGTACTGCTCAACTTGTTCTTGGACGGCTTTTACCACTTTAGGATGGCAATGACCAAGACTACAGGCCGAAACACCCGCTACGAAGTCTAAATGTGCCTTGCCTGTAGTGTCATAAACATAACTGCCTTTGGCATGAGAAATTTCCATGGCCAAAGGATGGGGCGTAGTCTGTGCCTGATATGTAAAAAAATCATCTCTCATAACCTAACTTATTGGGCAACCACTCTTAAGATCCATGTCTCATCGGAATATTGGCCAAAATATTGGGTGTCATGTGCCTTAACGGCCTCCTCTTTAGTGTCATATCGGGCCAAATACACATAATTGTATTTGTTTTTTTTACGGACAAACCATTTAGGTTCTAAGCCTCTTTCCGTTAAGGTTTGCATGAATTGCTTATAGTTTTCCGAATATTCAAAAACATTGGCTACAAGATAATACCCAGGAAACAATCCGTCTTCACTCGCAATATCCGCGTAAAGACCTTTTGTCTTTTTGTCCACAGCAACTGGAACCGTATCTTTTTCTTCGACCTGATCCTTAGTCGTTATTTTTTCTTTATCCTTACTTTGTACAGGTTTAGTTTCCTTTTTCTGTGGTCCAGTCACTACTGGTTTTTTCGCTATATAAGTTGCGGCTAGGCTCAGTTGAGTTTCTTCAGTTTCGGGTTGGGCATCTGTATCAATGGGACTGTCAATGCCATTGATTTTTACAAGTTTAATGTTGTTGTCGTCTTCGTCAAAAATATCATCCTTGGTTCTTATTCGTTCGTCTCCACGCCAAATAAAGCCCTTGAGTTTACGACTATTGGTAGGAAGATCTTTTTCTGGGTTTATATCTCCTTCGGGGTTTGTAATAAAGGTGATATCCGATATTTCGTTATTTTCTAAGACGATATTAATTGCGCTGCAAATGGTTTTGTTAATGCCAATGAGCTCTTGGTCATCATTATACATATAATAGATGACCTCTGTATTTTTAATCAAATCGATGATCTTCAATTTGTTATCTTCGAATTTGCCAAAAAGATCCATGCCCTTTGCTTGGTTATATCCCTCGTTACTTATGGTGTCCAAGGATATGACAAAGGCATTATTTAGGACTTTAAGGGAATCTAGTTTTTCGGTTTTTAAATCTGATAATAGATGAATGCTATCCCCTGTCATCTGGTTTTCACCATTCCATATGACAGGTTTTGTTATCAATTGGGTAATGCCTGTTTTTTGTGAAAAATGTATAGAATCTGACTTTCCACTTAGATCGGTCTTGTAAAATTTAGCATTCCGAAAGGCCCTTAAGATCCTTTCATCTGGTTTCCCAGTGATCATTAAAGTATCCCCGTGCATATAAAGGGAATCATTTTGTACTTCACTTATAGAAACGGCACGTCTAGTAGCAAAAACGGAATCTTTTGCCTTATATACTTCAGCGTAATGTGCCCTCAATATCCCTTTATTTATTGTATCGGTTATTTTAATATTGTTCGTGGCAGAGGCGAATTCTGTTTTCTTATCAAAATACACACTATCACCTTCTATAATTCTATCGTTATAATCAATTCTAGTATTCTTTATCCCATAACCACTTTCAATTCTAGTGTCGTAATATCCCCGTTCGCAATATATTTTGTAGGCCTTCCCAATTATGGTTGAAGGGCCATACATGTAAGCGTTTTTGGAAGTGGTATAGTAATCTAACTGCTCAGAATCTATGGTGTATTCAGGATTTTTGATATTTACCCTTTCCAAAAATTGGTACTTTTTGGTCACCATGTAATATTTGCCCACTTCACTGGTCAACGTATTGGCAGAGTCTACCACTGTTCCAAAATCTTGGTAGTAGGCCTCTTGGTTTTCCCTGTCGAAGCGGAGTGTATCCGTTTTCAGGGTCATATCAGAATTGGTTAAAATTACATTTTCATAGGCTTTGGCCAATTTTAGGTTTCCATTGTAATCTATCTTTCCGCTTGTCATGGTGATGGAATCCCCTTGTTGCAGGCGAACATTGTTTATGGCCTTAAGCTTGTTTTCCTTCTGATAGAAAATGGCCACATCACAAAATAGGACAGCACCTTGATGTTCAAATTGCACCTGTCTGTCATCCTTACTAAAGATAGAGGCTCCTGGATATTTTGCCTCATCCTTGGTAAAGTTTGCTCCATATACAATATTGATCTGCTTTTTTTGAGGTGCTTGGTTTTGCGACCTTCCAGTGGATATGAAAAAGAGGAGACCTATGGCTATTAAAAGTTTGTGCAATGCGTCAAATTTTGGTCAAAAATAGAATATTTTACCCGAGAATATTAAAGATTGGCATAGAATTAGTACTACTCTAAACTAAAAAAAGCCACTTTAAAGTGGCTTTTTTATTATCGTACTATAGTT
Source organism: Sediminicola arcticus (assembly GCF_040566695.1). Taxonomy (NCBI): domain Bacteria; kingdom Pseudomonadati; phylum Bacteroidota; class Flavobacteriia; order Flavobacteriales; family Flavobacteriaceae; genus Sediminicola; species Sediminicola arcticus. The sequence continues at coordinate 518,936 of NZ_JBEXAE010000002.1, forward strand.
TGTGTTCTATCTGGTCCTACTGAAACTATGGAAATGGGGACTTCTAGTTCCTTTTCCAAGAAATTGATATAATCATTCAAGGTAGCCGGAAGTTGTTCTGCCTTGCTCATCTTGGTCAAATCCTTAGCCCATCCTTTCATTTCTGTATAGATAGGCGTTACATTTTCGGGTTCTATGTTATAAGGTAAATGGGTTATGGTTTTGCCTTGATAATTGTAAGCAGTACAAACCTTTAAGGTTTCGAAGCCGCTTAAAACATCGGCTTTCATCATAATGAGCTCTGTTACACCGTTTATTTCAACAGCATACTTGAGGGCTACCAAGTCTAACCATCCACATCTTCTTGGCCTACCTGTTGTAGCACCAAATTCATTTCCTACCCTACCCATGGTAGCTCCATCCTCATCGAAGAGTTCGGTTGGGAACGGACCGCTGCCCACTCTAGTGGTATAGGCCTTGAAAATTCCAAAGACCTTTCCAATTTTATTTGGGGCTATACCTAATCCTGTACATGCACCGGCGGCAGTGGTATTGGAGGAAGTTACAAACGGGTAGGTTCCAAAATCAATATCCAATAAGGAACCTTGAGCTCCTTCCGCTAAAATTTTCTTGTTATCCCTTTGTGCTTGGAATATGGTTTCTTCGCTGTCAATAAAAGTCAGTTCTTTCAATTCTTCAACAGCCGTCCAAAAATCATTTTCTAATTCCTTAAGATCGTACTGAATATCAACATTGTAAAATCCAATCATGTCCTCATGCTTGTTGGCAAGGGCCCTGTACTTTTCTTTCCAATCACTAAATTCAAGGTCGCCAACACGCATACCGTTACGGCCAGTCTTGTCCATATAGGTAGGACCTATACCTTTTAGGGTAGATCCTATTTTAGCCTTTCCTTTAGCAGTTTCAGAAGCTGCGTCCAATAAGCGGTGGGTTGGTAAAATCAAGTGTGCTTTTCTTGAGATAAAAAGCTTTGATTTTATATCGATATTAAATTTTTTAAGATTTTCAAGTTCTTTTTTGAAGATAACGGGGTCTATAACCACCCCATTTCCCACAATATTGATAGCATTTTCATGAAAAATACCCGATGGGATAGTATGCAACACATGCTTTATGCCATCAAATTCTAAAGTATGTCCCGCATTAGGACCTCCCTGAAATCGCGCAATAATATCATAGTCTTTTGTGAGTACATCAACGATTTTTCCCTTGCCCTCGTCTCCCCACTGTAGTCCTAGTAGTAAATCTACTGCCATTAGTTGTAAATTGATTAATTGTTTGAGATTTCTTCCTTATTCTTGACACCATAGAAGTACAAGGAATGATTACTGATTTTAATATTGAAAACTTCTTCTATGGTTTTTTTGATAGTTTGTATTCGAGGATCGCAGAACTCAATGACCTCGCCAGTATCGGTAAGTATAACATGGTCGTGCTGTCTATCAAAATATGATTTTTCGTATTGAGCCTGATTTTTTCCGAATTGGTGCTTACGTACCAACTTACAATCCAATAAAATTTCTATGGTATTGTAAAGAGTTGCTCTACTTACCCTATAATTTTTGTTTTTCATGTTGATATAGAGCGATTCTATATCAAAGTGTTCTTCACTTTCATAGATTTCCTGAAGTATAGCATAGCGTTCTGGAGTCTTTCTGTGTCCGTTTTCCTCTAGAAAGGTGGTGAAAACGTTTTTTACAATTTCTTGGTTCTTGTTAGTGCCCATAAAGAGTTTGCTGCATGTAACTGCAAATGTACAGCTAAAATTTAAATTCTGCTTACTTTGTCGATCCCCTTAAGCTGCTTTAAATTTTCAATTAATTTTTTGAGAATGCTGTTGTTTTTCACCACTACTGTTATTTTTCCTGAAAACGTGCCACCATCCGTACTAAAATTAAGATTCCGCATGTTTACGTGCATGTTGTCTGATATAATCTCAGTGACATCACTAACCAATCCAAGGTCATCTATACCCGTGAGCTGAATTTCTGCCGTAAATTCCTCTTGGCTGCTGTCTATCCATTTGGCACTAATAATCCTGTAGGCATAATTGGACTGAAGGGCAATGGCATTGGGGCAATTTTTTTTGTGCACCTTGATACCTTCATTAACACTGACAAAACCAAAAACATCATCTCCAGGGATTGGGTTACAGCATTGAGAAAGTTTATAGGTTAATTTTTCTTCTTCTTTACCAAATACTAGTATATCATATTTGGAGGTGATTTCGTCCTTGTTGATATCCTCTGGAACATGGTGCCTTCTAATCTTGTTTTTAAAGAAACTGATAAAGGCATTACTGTAGGAGGATGCGAAATCCTTCAGCATTTGATTATCGATGGCACCAATTCCTACTCTGTAAAAAAGATCCAAACTTGTTTTTAACTTAAAAAAGATGACCATTTTATTAATGGTGTCCTCGTTCAGGGATATTTTTTGTGATTTAAGTTTTCTTCTAAGTACTTCCTTGCCATCTAAAGCTATTGTTTTCTTTTCTTCCTTAAGGGAAGATTTTATTTTGGCTCTTGCACGTGCTGTTGTAGCATAATCTAACCAACTTTGATTTGGTTTTGCTTGTTCTGAGGTTATAACCTCTACTTGGTCTCCACTATGCAACGTGGTGTTTAGTGGCACTAATTTTCCGTTTACCTTTGCCCCACGAGTTTTCATTCCTACCTCTGTGTGTATATTAAAAGCAAAATCTAAAGGGGTGGCACCTTTGGGAAGCGATTTTAATTCTCCTTTCGGTGTGAACACAAAAATTTCTTTGGAATAGAGGTTTAATTTAAACTCCTCCACAAAATCAACAGCATTGGCGTTGGCATTTTCAAGGGCTTCCTGTAATCTATTCAGCCACATTTCTAGCCCCTGTTCCCTTTGGTCCCCATGCTTGTACTTAAAATGGGCAGCATAGCCTTTTTCTGCAATCTCATGCATCCTTTCACTGCGGATTTGCACTTCTACCCATTTTCCCTTTGGTCCCATTACGGTAATGTGTAAGGCTTCATAACCCGTAGACTTAGGGGAGGATATCCAATCCCGTAAACGTACTGGATTGGGGGTGAAATGATCCGTAACTATGGAATAGATTTTCCATGCTAAAAATTTCTCGTTCTGACGATCGGACTTATAGATGATCCTAATGGCAAATTTGTCATAGATTTCATCAAAAGGGATATTTTGCATCTTCATTTTCCGACGGATGGAAAAGATAGATTTCATCCGTCCTTTTATAAGGTAGTTTAGCCCTTCCTTATCTAAGGAGTTACTAATAACCCCAGAAAATGCATCTATATAAGCTATCTGTTCGTCTTTAGTCTCTTCAATTTTTCCAAGGACATCATTGTAAACTTCTGGTTCTGTATATTTGAGACTGAGGTCCTCAAGTTCAGTTTTTATATTATAAAGGCCTATCCTGTGGGCTAATGGAGCGTAAATATATAGGGTCTCCGAAGCAATTTTGACTTGTTTATCCTCAGGCATGGAATCCATGGTGAGCATATTGTGGTATCGGTCCGCAATTTTTATGATGATTACTCTTATATCATCATTCAAAGTGAGCAACATTTTTCTGAAGTTCTCCGCTTGTTGAGAGATATTCATGTCCTTTTTAAGGTGGGCAATTTTTGTAAGCCCATCTACAATACGAGCAACTGTTTCCCCGAAAAGACGCTCAATATCTGCTAAGGTGTAGGAAGTGTCTTCCACTACATCGTGCAGCAAGGCAGAAGCAATCGAAACGGCATCTAAGCCAATTTCGGATGCTATTATTTTTGCAACGGCAATAGGATGAAAAATATAAGCCTCTCCAGATTTTCTCCGTTGTTCTTTATGGGCGTCAACGGCCACATCAAATGCAGAACGTATTAATTTTTTATCTTCAACAGATAGGTTCTGATAGCTTATGCGCAATAACTCCTTGTATTGCTTGGCAATTTGCTTATTTTCTTTTTCAATAGCAGCTTCCGTCATCATATTTTAAAAATAAGACAAACTTTAATAGCAAGCAACAAAATTTATTCCTTTAAATTCCTAATTCTGGAGATCAAAGGAGGGTGTGAATAGTGCATAAACACATAAGCTGGATGGGGGGTAAGGTTACTTAAGCTATTTTTGGATAGCTTTTTTAGAGAGGAGACCAAAGGCATGGCTGCGAAGGTGTCCTTAGCATAATTGTCTGCCTCATATTCAAACTTTCTTGATAGATAATTCATGATCAATCCCGTAATTTCAGAAATAGGACTGTATAATATTCCAAACCCAATCAATGCGGCATGGAAACTTGGTTGGGATACACCAATTGCTAAAGATACCTGTGGATTGTTAATAAAAATGGAAAGTATAAATAAGGTAATTCCAGTTAACATAAGGGAGGCAAAAAGATTAAAAATGATATGTTTTCTTTTGTAATGACCTACCTCATGGGCCAATACGGCTACAATCTCGTCCTCGTCCAAATCATTAATCAATGTATCATAGAGTGTTACTCTTTTTTGTTTTCCAAATCCAGAGAAGTAAGCGTTCGCTTTTGTGGATCTCTTGGATCCATCTATCACAAATATATTTTTAAGTTCAAATCCTACATTCTTGGCATAGGTTTCTAATTTTTCTTTCAAAGTGCCATCTTCTAAAGGGGTCTGTTTATTGAATAAGGGAACAATCAGTTTGCTATAGAACATGTTCATGAAAATGGAAAACAAGGCTATTACCCCCCAAGTGTATATCCAGAAACTGGTTCCTGCCCATTGAAAGAACCAAATGACTAACGCCAAGATACCACCTCCAAGGATAATGGTCATTAACCATCCTTTTAGCTTATCAAGGAAAAATAATTTTCTGGTACTCTTATTAAACCCAAATTTTTCCTCGATTACAAAGGTATGATAGTATGAAAGGGGGGTAGATAAAAGATCGCTCCCTATCATGATAATTCCAAAGAAAACCAATGCAATGATAATAGGGTTTTCAGAAATACCCCTAGCCATAGAATCAATCCATTCGAATCCTCCAAAAATCAGGAATCCAATAGAGAGTAAAAATGAAAACGTAGAGGTAATCATCCCAAATTTATAATTGGTTTTTTTGTATCGCTGGGATTTTTCGTATTCGGAGGCTTCAAAAACGTCGTTTAATTCTGAGGGTACCGGATCTTGATATCTCTTTGAATTTAGATAATCCAAAATTGTTTCCAATAAGAATTGAATGCTTAAAATGGTAATGATGGTATAAAATAAAATACTACTGTTCATTTAATTGGGTTTTGGAGGAAATTTGAGGCAGGGTTGCTTGGGCTATTTTGTAAAATGTCCTACTTCCTTAAAATTAACTATTAGGAATCCCTTTGTCTTTTTGCTTCAAATATAACTATTGCCGCTGAGACCGATACATTCATAGAGTCTATTTCACCTTCCATCGGGATAATGATGTTTTTGGTAGCATTTTCGAGCCATTCAGACGATAATCCAGTAGCTTCTGTTCCCACTACTATGGCTGAGGCTTCAGTATATTTCACGGTAGTGTATTTTTCTGAAGCGGTGAGGGCAGCGCAATAGATGGCAATATTATTTGACTTGAGAAACTCAACAACTTCCTCAGTAGAGCCTACGCCAATTTGATTGGTAAAAACACAGCCAATACTAGATCGAATGATATTTGGATTGTAAAGATCCCCTTTGGGGTTTGCAATAATGACCGCATCTAAATTGGCTGCATCTGCAGTACGCAACAAAGCACCAATGTTCCCTGGTTTTTCGGGGGCTTCCGCTACCAGTATCAGTGGTTTTTTATTGCTGAACTTAAGTGAATCTAAGGAATGTAATTTTGATTTAGCAATAGCCACAACCCCTTCCGTAGTTTCACGGTAGGCCAATTTTTGATAAATGTCTTTAGAAATTTCAATTATAACCTTATGGTCTATCTCTTGTCCTAAAAGGCCTAATACCTCTTCCTTAGCAATAATATCGGCATAAAAGAAAACTGTTTCAAGTTCATAATTGCCTTTTACGGCCAGTTGTAGTTCCCTAACTCCTTCCAATACAAAACAGCCGATTTTTTTACGCTCACGGGATTTTTCCTTAAGCGTTAATGCTTTCTTGATCATAGGGTTTTGTAAACTGCTGATGTACTTGTATTCTGCCATTGGTACAAAAATAATCTAATCCCGTAAACTAACACCTCCGCTTACGACAAATTGTAAAATACAAAATTAAGACAGCATGAAATACGCAGTACTGGTGACGCTCTTTATAGGTTTAGTATCCTGTAAGGAAGCGAAAAAAGAGCAAACCGTTATGGAGGTTGAAGAAATAACTGAAGTGAAGCAGATAGATCTTAGCACTTATCCCCAAGGTCTGGTGAAAATTTTTGATGCCCATGGCGGACTACAAAATTGGAAAAATAAAAAAAGCTTAGCATATGATATTCCTAAGCCTGGAAATACAGAAACTCATACCACGAACCTATATTCCAGAATGGATAAAGTAGAAAGCCCTGATTTTTCTATGGGATTTGATGGAGAACAGGTTTGGTTATTGGATACTAATAATTCGTACAAAGGCGACCCCGTTTTCTATCATAATTTGATGTTTTATTTTTACGCTATGCCGTTTGTGCTGGCCGATGATGGAATTGTTTACGGTAGTGCAGAAGATGTATTGTTTGAGGGTAAAACCTATCCAGGAATTAGTATTTCTTACAATCCAGGGGTTGGAACCTCTTATAAGGATGAATATTACATCCATTATGATCCTGAGACTTTGCAAATGGCTTGGTTGGGGTACACGGTAAGTTATAGAAGTGGGGAAAGGTCCGATAATGTAAAATGGATTAGATATGATGACTGGATGAAAGTGTCCGATGTTGTTTTGCCAAAATCCATGTCCTGGTATTCGTATGATGGTAGGACTATGAAAGAAAGTCAGAATAGGGTTCCCTTTGAAAATGTTATCTTGAGTGAAACAGCAAAATCCGATTCTTTCTTTGAAAAGACTCCTCAAGCAAATTTTGTGGAAGGAAAGATCCAAAAATAGCGCTTGCCCAATAAAAGAAAATCCCTGTAAACAAGAACACTTGTCTACAGGGATTTTTAATTGATAAAGGAAGGGGTTATTTTCCGTTATATTTTCCCATATATCGTTTCCATAATTCTGTTTGGTGCGTTTCCAATGATAACATGCGTCCGTCTATAAAGGCATGGCTCAGTTTATTGGTGCGCATGTCTAAAGCATCACCTTCAGAAATAAAGAGGGTAGCACTCTTGCCTATTGTCAAAGTACCGTAATTATCATCTATTCCCAGAATTTTTGCTGTATTAGAAGAGATAAGGGCTAATGCCTTTTCTTTGTCCAATCCTTGTCCTGCCACTTGCCCGGCATAAAAGGGTAGATTCCGAGCCTGGAAATTAGCTGCGTCAATATTTTGAATTCCAACTAATAGGCCAGCATCGGTTAATAATTTTGGCAATTTGTAAGGGAGATCGTAATCATCATCGTCCAAGCTTGGAAGACCATGAGGCAGGTTGACCAATATGGGAACATTGTGTTCTTTTAAAAGGTCGGTAATCTTTAAGGCGTTGTAACCTCCAACAATAACAACATTTTTGATTCCCCAATTCTTAAGATTAGTAACTGCATCAATCATTTCTTTTTCACCATTGGCGTAAACGAACATTCTTTGAGATCCACTAAAAACCCCTTTCATAGCATCAAAAACTGGATTTTTTTCATTGGTGGTTCCTTTATTGTATGCAGAAGAATTCTGGACAAAAACCTCAATGTCACTTACGTCTTTTGTATAATCTTTGTTCGGTTGTAAGCCTCTAGATTCTCCTTCCCACCAGCGTCCTCTTCTAAAGGTGCTTGGCCAGTTTAAATGTATTCCGTCGTCTGTCTTAACCGCGGCATCTTCCCAGTTCCATGCATCGAACTGAACAATGGAAGAGGTCCCTGATATTCTGCCTCCTTTTGGAGATATTTGCCCCAATAAAACGCCATTGGGACGCATGCTTTCTATAACTTTAGACTCGGCATTGTAAGCAATTAAACTGCGCACATGGGGTATCATTTCACCAATTTCATCTTGGTCGTCACTGGCCCTAACTGCATCTACCTCTACAAGTCCCAAAGAGGAACAAGGCGTTATGAATCCAGGATAAATGTGTTTGCCACTGGCATTTATTACAGTCCCTTTTGTTGGTGTATCAGCACCGCCTAATGCAGTAATTTTACCATTTTCAAAAACCAAGGTACTGTTTTCCATCACTGTACCATCCCCAATATGGGCTGTGGCACCTGTTATGGTTATTGCTTCATTTTGTGGAGAAGCAGGAGTCTGCTGTCCAAGGACAAGAGAACTTGCCATTGCCAAAAGGAGTAAGGGTAAATATGTTTTTATTTTCATTTCTTTTATCTTTAAGTTTTAGACTTTTATTATAAGCTATCACAGTGAAGTAGTCTATTTTCTTTTTTTACAGGAGTTTGAGTTGCACTACCCCCGTCTTTTTCTTTCAACATCATATTGATCAATGTATTGCGTTCTTGATCTATTGATTGTCTCAGTTGCTTGTCTTTTTCCAAATCAAAATATACAGCTCCATCAATGATTGTCTTTTCCGCTTTTGCGTAAATAGACAATGGACTGTTGTTCCATAAGACTACATCAGCATCCTTGCCTTCTTTGATACTACCAACACGGTCATCTATGTGTAATAATTTAGCAGGATTAATGGTGACGGTTTTCCAAGCCTCCAATTCAGTCATGCCGCCGTATTTTACAGTTTTAGCAGCTTCTTGGTTTAGTCTTCTGGACATTTCTGCGTCATCACTGTTTATGGCAACGGTTACTCCTTGGCTGTGCATGATGGCTGCATTATAAGGGATAGCATCATTTACTTCAAATTTATAAGCCCACCAATCGCTAAAGGTAGAGGCTCCTGCTCCATGTTCCGCCATCTTATCGGCAACCTTATACCCTTCAAGGATATGTGTAAAGGTATTGACCCTAAATCCAAATTTATCGGCAACCTTCATTAACATATTTATTTCGCTTTGTACATAAGAATGACAGCTAATAAAACGCTCTCCATTTAAGATTTCAGCAATGACTTCCATTTCCTCATCATAACGAAATGGCTGACCGCTTTTCTTTTTAGCATCGTATTCCTTTCCTCTTTGGAAATAGTCCATAAATACCTGCTCAACCCCCATTCTGGTTTGTGGAAAACGATTAAAACTTCCCCAATTGGATTGTTTTACATTTTCACCCAAAGCAAACTTTATAAATTTTGGGGAATTGCTATAAATCATCTTATCTGCAGTTTCTCCCCATTTAAGTTTTATTATTGCCGAGCGACCTCCAATAGGGTTTGCAGAACCGTGTAGTATTTGAATAGAAGTGACCCCACCTGCAAGGTCTCTATAAATACCAACATCCTCTGAGTCCACAACGTCCTCCATCTTCACCTCTGCAGAAGAATTCTGTCCTCCTTCATTTACTGCAAGAGCGGCGATATGACTGTGTTCATCAATAACACCAGCAGTAAGGTACTTTCCGGTAGCGTCTATTACCTTAGCCCCACTGGAACTTAGATCTTTTCCGATCTTAGAAATTTTTCCATTCTTTATAAGTACATCAGTATTTTCCAATATCCCAGCGTCTTCGCTAGTCCATACCGTAGCATTTTTAAACAACATGGTTTCTTGTACCGGTTTAGAGGCATAACCATGACCAACGTTAGGATAGGTAACTGGAACCACTACACGTGCTTCCTTGTCTTTCTTCTCCTCCTTTTTCTCGGTAAAGGCTTTTGTTTTCAGGGCGTTAAAGGAAGACTCATCTCCATTTGGTAGCACAAGGCGACCATTTATATTATCAGAAGAAGGAACTACCAGGGCAGTCATTCTATAAATTTTTTCACCTTTATCTGTGTTGAAGCTAAGATCCAACCAGTTATCGTCAAAACTGATTTTTGACTTCAATTTAACGGTGTCTTGGGTGATTTCTGATTTTGGTTTGTTGACCTCTCCTGAAATGGCCACCTTGTAGGTAACGCCACCAATGGCTAGGTCATAATCTCCACGGATATCTTTTTGATCCTTGCTGTTTACAATATTTTTTGTTCCCTGTACCCAGTTTTCATAAAGTGTGGTGCCCTTGTCAAAAATATCTCCTGAGGTAATCAAGAAGTTGGCATAGCTTCCTGGATTGAGGGATCCAATGCTGCTTGATTTACCTAAAATACTTGCTGGCACTGTGGTTAATGCTTCTAGTGCCTTTGTTTTTGAAAGTCCATTTTCTATGGCCTGCATCAATTTATCTTTAAAAGCAGCTGGAGATTTTAAATCGTGTAGTGTCAAGGAGAATGAAACGCCATTAGCTTCCATTATTTTGGGATTGGCAGGAGCTTGGTTCCAATATCTCATATCTTCCAATGTAACATAGGACGCTTGGTAAGGGTTAGAGACATCATAGGCATCCGGGAAATTTAATGGTAAAATAAATTTAGCGTTGGTGCCCTTTATTTCATTAATGCTCTCGTATTCGTTTCCTCCTCCTAGGATGACATACTGTATGTTGTTGGCATCCCCAATTTTATCAGCCCTTAAGGCATTTCCTTTGTCCTTTGCCTCAAAAATGGATATTAGCCCCTTGTTTTTGTTCAAGGCTTCCAAAGAAAGATCCTTGGTTTTGGAGTTGCCTTTACTATACCAATCGGCATCGCTGTACATTTGTCTCAATAGAGCCATTGCTCCCATTAATGACCCAGGGTAGGACTGGGTTTTGGCTACGCTCTTATCAAAAGAGAAATATTGTGCAGAAGCATCATCCAAGATTCTATCGGCATCATTGCCACCTCCATTTAAGGCTACTAGTATTCCCGCTCCGCGAGCAATACCATCTTGAATGTGGGAGTTAACCACCCCAAAGCCTGCATCACGTATTTCCTTGGCTTTTTTATCATCGTACTTGAAGACCGAAATTGCTTTATTTTCAGGCATAACATGGTCATTCCAATAGTAACCTTCCCTAGATGGCTCATATTCTCCGCTTCTTCCACCTCCACTGGCTCTTTTTGGTTTTTCAACTCCAAAATCGGAATAGATATCTATAAATGAAGGATAGATCGATTTTCCATTTAAGTCAATAATTATTGTGCTTTTTGGTAAGGTTACCGTTTTACTTGCCTGTACTACCTTACCATTTTGGATTAGTAATGTACCACCATCGATAATCTGTGTTGGGGTTACATAAATTTTTGCATTGGTAAATGCCGTGTAGTTGTTGTTTGTTGTTTTTACGCCATCATTTTTAGGAAAATAATCTTGTGCAAACAAAGTTGTGCTCGACCATAATATGGTCAAGACTAGAAGTCGCATTTTCATTTTTATATAGGTGTTTTTAAATTAGTCTCTTTAAAGGTAGAATTCTTAAGATTCTTTTAACGCCTATTCACTTTTCTTTAACACTATAATGGGTGTTGTTCGTGGTAATTTATGAGGAGAGATACCACTGCATTGTAGCTTTCAATACCTTTAGACTGGTTATTGGCCTTCAAAAAGGTATCGAAAATAGATTTAAACACGGGTTCTGTAGGATTTTCATAGGTCGACCAGAAATCGGAGATCTCTTTGTAATTCATTTTTACGCCACTATTTATGGTTCCCAATAACCTTTTAAATGTAGGTTCGTCCCTTTTCTTAATATCAGAAAGGCAATAGGCAAGGGCATAGGCATAAGCAGAATATTTAAAATACATATCCCTATTGGAGACAGTCACTAGATACCCAATAAAATTCGTCTCATTTTCAGCTGAATAGCCCAATTGGTGACCCACTTCGTGGCCTGCGACTACCGGAAACCTAAAATTTGGAAGTAAGGCATTTACTTGTGCCTCGTTGGTAAATGGATTTAAATAACCTCCATAACCCATATAGGAAAGGCCAGTGCTAAAAAGAGAAGTTTTGAGACTAGGGCGTTGGTAGTTAAATATGGAATATTGTGAATTTAACTCTTCGTAGCCTTTTATGGTTTTTTCCAGTATTTCCTTTTTAGAATAAGGTACCGTAACCATTAGTGTACTGTCTGCAGTAATGAGTACTTGGGTTTTATTTGTTTTGTCTATCAACTTTTCAACAAACGATACCAAGGCTTGTCTGCTGTTGGTCTCTTCCAAAGATAGCGTCTCGTTTAAAGGAACCCTATAATAATTTAGACCCCAAAGAAGATGAAAAGTGAAATATGCAGTGGAGAGTACCACAAAAATATTTCGGATAAAGGACTTGGGCTGTTGTTTTATTTTTTTTATGTTCAAAATTAAATAACGTACGATGGCCAAGAATAACAAGGCATAAATGATATCCCCAACTGAAAAAGGGAGCCATCCAAAAATAGTTCTAGAGATTTTAGATAGGAATTGGTACAATCCTAAACTATAATACGATTCTATGAATCTTGGGTATTGTCCTATCCATTTAACCAGAATTATTTGCGGGATTATGGATAGGGCAATACTATTTTTTAATCGGTTGTTCATCGAATCAAAAATAACCAATCAGAATTAGTATTTGTAGATCAATGCTCTAATTAATTGTTAAATGGGGATAACTATGGGATAGTGTTTTTTCAATGTGTATTTTTGAGTTCAATTTTATAAAACTTATGAATAAAGAAGTACGTCAATTGGAACCCGTTAATGTTTGGAACAAATTCGCAGATTTAAATGCAGTTCCAAGGCCCTCAAAAAAAGAGGAAAGAGTTATAAAATTTATGTTGGATTTTGGGACTTCATTGGGATTGGAGACTTTTAAAGATGAGGTTGGTAATGTGATTATCCGCAAACCTGCTACCGCAGGGATGGAGAATAGAAAAATGGTTACGCTACAGTCGCATTTGGATATGGTGCACCAAAAAAACACAGACACTGTATTTGATTTTGATAGCCAAGGAATAGAGATGAAGATTGAAGGGGATTGGGTAAAGGCAAAAGGAACAACCCTTGGGGCTGATAACGGTATGGGAGTTGCTGCCATTATGGCTTTATTGGAAAGTGAATCAGTGGCCCATCCTGTATTAGAGGCCTTGTTTACGATTGATGAAGAAACGGGGATGACGGGTGCTATGGGACTCAAGGGAGGCGTATTGCAAGGCGAAATATTATTGAATCTGGATACGGAAGAAGATGATGAGATAGACATAGGTTGTGCAGGGGGAATTGATGTTACAGCAACAAGAATATATAAGGAGGTAGCCGTTCCCAAGAATCATTTGGCCTATACAATCACTGTGAAAGGGTTGCAAGGAGGACATAGTGGTATGGATATCCATAGAGGTTTTGGAAACGCTAATAAAATAATGAACAGGTTGCTGTATATGGCTTGTGAAGATTTTAAGGTTGGAGTTTCTGAAATTAATGGGGGTAGTCTACGCAACGCTATTCCAAGAGAAAGTTTTTCTGTGGTGGTGGTAGATGAAAAGCATAAGATTCATTTTGAAAAGGCGATATCGGATTTGGTGGAAATTATTAAAGATGAACTAAAGTATACAGAATCTCATCTAGAAATAGCTTTAGAGAAGAGTGCTTTGCCTACTTTAATCATGGAATTAGATACTCAGTTAAAATTAATAAAAGCCATCTATGCTGCAAAAAATGGTGTGTATGCTATGAGCACAGCAATGGACAACTTGGTGGAAACTTCTAATAATATAGCTAGGGTGACTGTAAAAAATGGCTTATTGGAAGTAATGTGCTTAACGAGGTCTTCCGTAAATACCGCTAAATTGGATTTAGCAAATTCTCTAAAATGTGCTTTTGAACTAGCAAAGTGTGAGGTGTCCCTAAGTGGCGATTATCCTGGGTGGAATCCCAATCCAGATTCGGCTATTTTAAACGTGTTAGAAAAGAAATACAAAGCGGTCTTTGGTGAAAGTGCCAATGTTGTTGCTTGCCATGCTGGATTAGAATGTGGAATTCTTGGAAAAAATTATCCTAATATGGATATGATCAGTTTTGGTCCAACTATAAAAGGAGCCCATTCCCCAGACGAAAGGGTAAGTATTCCATCGGTGCAAAAGTTTTGGAATTTTTTATTAGAAATATTAAAAGATATTCCCAAGACATAAAAGTGGTCTACTGGTCAATATGAACATTTAACGTAATGCTATTGCATAAGTCGCTTATAATTAGTAATTTAAGGTTTGTCTTAAAAAGAGCTAATTATGGGAATCAAGAGTTTTCAAGGGCCAATGAAACTGCGGGAAGTAAAGGATGATGTCTCGTTGAAGGTTAGTGATTATATGACTAAAAAATTGATCACCTTTAAAGCAGAACAATCTGTGGAAGAGGTAATAGTCCAATTGATCAACTACAGGATATCCGGTGGACCGGTCGTGAATGATAATTATGAACTTATTGGAATGATCTCTGAGGGAGATTGTATCAAACACATCAGTGAAAGCAAGTATCACAATTTACCGGGAGAGACAAGGACCGTTGGCCAACATATGATTTCTAATGTAGAGACCATAGATGGTAATATGGATATATTTGATGCCGCTAATAAATTTTTGAAGGCCAAAAGACGACGATTTCCTATTGTAGAGAACGGTGTTTTGGTGGGTCAGATATCCCAAATGGACATTCTTAAGGCAACTATAGAATTAAAGTCACAAAGTTGGTAGAAAATCTTGGAGTTGCTTATTGAATTTACTCCTGAATTGATATTCCTAAAACAAAAAAAGCTCGCAATTTGCGAGCTTTTTTTATGCCTAATAAACTTGGTTATTCTGACATTCCCGTAATTTCCAAATCAAATACTAAATCGGAATTTGGTGGAATTACATTCCCTGCACCAGAAGGTCCGTACCCTAAATGAGACGGAATGAATAAGCGTACTTTATCACCTACCTTCATAGATAATAATCCTTCTCTGAAACCAGCTATTAACCTTGCCTCAGGACTATAATCCATGGGCATAGCGTCATATCCGCCTTCTTCTTTTCTTGTAGCGTCAAATTTGCCATATTTTACGGCTACAGCCTCTACGTTACTGTCGAACAATTCTCCAGATTCTAAATAACCGGCATAGAATACGTTTACTTGTTGACCTATTTTTGGAGATTCTCCAGTTCCCTTTTGTATGCTATATATTTGTAATCCAGAAGCAAATGTTTCTGCTTCTGCTTTCTGTTTCTCAATTTCGGCGGAGAAATCGGCCTTCATTTTTTCCATGGCTTTTACTTTTGCTTCTTCTTCTGCAAAATAATCGGTCATGATTTTAACCGCATCAAACTTTTTGGCTTCCTTTCCATTTCGGATAATCTCTACTTTGTTCATTACCACATCTTCAATAGGTCTATCTTTTGTCATGGGTTCTAAGGAAGTCTTTACATTGGCAATACTATCAACAACATCCAAGCCAACTACAACCTTACCAAAAACGGTATGTCTTCCATCTAGGAATGGGGTTTCTTTATGAGTGATGAAAAACTGACTTCCGTTAGTGGTTGGTCCAGAATTGGCCATAGAGAGTATGCCAGCTTTGGAATGTGTAAGGGAATCATTAAACTCATCCTTGAATTTATAACCTGGATTTCCTCTTCCGGTACCCGTAGGATCACCTCCTTGGATCATAAAATCTTTTATTACTCTATGAAAAACCAGTCCATCATAATATTTTCTACCTTTTAAGCTGTCACTTACAAATGGACTGGTCCCTTCTGCTAAGGAGACAAAATTAGCAACGGTAATAGGGGTCTTTTCGCTTTCCAATTTAATGATGATATCGCCCTTATTTGTTTGGATATTGGCGAAAATCCCATCCCCTAAATCGGCATGTTTACTAGATTTACAACTGCTAAGTGCAATGGCTACCACCACAAATAATAAATATGTTTTCTTCATTTTTAAATACATTTAATTTTGGATACTGTCTTGTTGTTTTTCTATTTTTAAAAGAGTTATGGTTGATTTTATGGGTATGTTGGTGCCTATTTTTTTTTCATCTCCATGGTAGCCATAGCCTAGGGAAGAGGGGAATAGAAAGGTAGCGGTTTCACCCTCCTTCAAAAGTTTTATACTATTTCTTAAACCGGGAAATAGGTTTTGTTTATCCACCTTGTATTGTATGGTGCCCATTTCTTCACTAGTATAAATAGTGTCGTTGGAAAAACTTCTCAAATTATAGGTGAAACTCACCAGATCGTCAGGTTTTGGGGTATAAGTGACAGAATCATTTTTGACATCATAGTAATACCATGAGCCTTTAGAACTAATCTGATAGCTATGTGCGGTATCCTTGGCTATGATTCCATTGATTAGCTTTTCTTCTTTTGCAAGCAGCTCTTTGTTTCGTTTTATAGTTTCTTTGAAAAAACTACCTGTTCTTACTTCTAGGGGTCTTCTTGGTTCTGCTTCTTGGCAGGACACCACGGATATTCCCAAGACTAAAAGGGCTAAAAAATATTTCATGCTTTCAATTGTTCTTTATAGTTGTCTAGTAGTGATACAAAATACGCAGCTGTGTCTTCTAAAGAAACATCACTTTTCCCTCCAGCGGCGTTGGTGTGTCCACCACCTTGAAAGTGCTTTTTGGCGAATTCGTTCACAGAGAAATCACCTTCGGATCTAAAGGATATCTTGACAATACCATCTTCTTTGTTTTCAATGAAAATAACTGCTAAACAAATTCCGTCCAAGGTTAGTCCATAATTTACAAACCCTTCTGTATCCCCTTTTTTATAGTGATTGCCATCTAGTTCTTCCTGACTTAAAGTGATATAGGCCGTATGATACTCCTCTAATATCACCATATTTTTAAGGGCACATCCTAAAAGATGTAGGCGACTTGGGGTGTTGGTATCAAAAACCTTATTGTGGATTTGAGTGTTGTTGGCACCTTTGTCTATTAGATCGGCAGCAATCCTATGCGTTCTGCTTGTTGTAGAGAGAAACTTAAAAGAACCTGTATCCGTCATAATCCCCGTGTAAAGGCAATTGGCAATATCTGAATTGATCTGATCCTTATGACCCAAGAACTCTATAAAATTATATACCATTTCACAGGTAGAGCTCATGCTCACATCTGAATACATGAGATCTGCATAGTCACCTGGAGCCTGATGATGGTCTATCATTATAAAAGTAGCCTTGGCCTCTTCCAAAAAGGGCTTCATTTGGTCAATTCTTCCAAGATGGTTGAAATCCAATGTGAATATTATTGTGGCCTCTGAAATTAGTTGTTTGGCATGAAGAGTATCTTTTTCAAAATTCACAACATGTTCATGGCCAGGCATCCATTTTAAAAACTTGGGATAATCATTCGGTGAAATTATTGTTGCTTCCTGCCCTCTGTTTTTTAAATAGTGGTAAAGGCCCAAAGTTGAACCCATAGCATCTCCGTCCGGATTTTTGTGTGGTACAATAACAATTTTTTGAGGCGAGGATAATATTACCTTAGTAGCTTCTATTTGCTGTAAATTCATGGGTGCAAAGATACAATTTTATAACATAGACTTAATTCTTAAAGCCCTATTTTTGTAACTGCAAATAAAATAAAAATCTGTGAAAAAAATCAGCTTTCCACTTGTTTTACTTTTCCTGTTACTGGGATGTAAAACCAACAAAAAAGTTGTTCTCCAACAATTAATAGAATCAGACTTTACCATAGCGTTTGGCTCTTGCAATAAAAGTAATGTAAACAATCTTTTATGGGATGACGTATTGGCTACGGATCCCGATGTTTGGATTTGGGGAGGAGACATTATCTATGCAGATACTGATGATATGCAGAAGCTAAGGGCCATGTATTTGGATCAGGATAGGGTAGAGGAATATGCTCTTCTAAAAAGTAAAGTACCCGTTATAGGTACTTGGGACGATCATGATTATGGGTTAAATGATGGAGGGGTAGAGTTTAAAGAGAAGAAAGCCAGTCAGCAAGAATTTCTGGATTTTATGGATGTTCCCAAGGATAGTCCCAGACGGAGTAGGGAAGGGGTATACGCGAGTCATGATTACACTACGTCAGAAGGAAGTATTAAGGTACTTGTCTTAGATACAAGATTTTTTAGAACTGCCCTAACCCCTGATAGAGAAACAAGTAAAAGGAACAAACCCAACTCGTATGGAGAAGGAACCGTTTTAGGAACAGCACAATGGGCATGGTTGCAAGAGGGATTGAACTCTTCTAGGGCAGATTTTAATATCATTGTTAGTAGTATACAGTTCCTGTCTAATGAGCATGGGTTTGAATGCTGGGGAAATTTCCCTCATGAAATTGATCATTTGAAAAATTTAATAGTCTCCTCCAGGGCAAAGGGAGTGGTCGTTTTGAGTGGCGATAGGCATATATCGGAATTTTCCAAGACTAAGGTGGATGGACTTTCTTATCCCTTGATTGATTTTACAAGTAGTGGACTTACCCATGTATATGCTAGTTTTTCTGGAGAACCTAATCCATTCAGGGTTGGAGAGGTGGTTTCTAAGAAAAGCTTTGGGCTTTTAGATTTTGACTTTAGTAAAAAAAAGGTGCTCTTCAAGATGATTGGGGATGATGGTGAATTGTTGGGGGAACTAGAACAAAACTATTAAGGCTTGTGGGTTAATGAATAAAACGTATTTTTGCGCAAAATTTTAAAAGAGATGATTACAAACAGGACATTTACTATGATCAAACCCGATGCGGTTGAAAATGGTCATATTGGTGCAATTTTGGAAAAAATTACTTCTGCAGGTTTTAAAATTGTTGCTATGAAGTATACGCAGTTGAGTTTAAGGGACGCAAAAGAATTTTATGGTGTTCATAAAGAGCGTCCATTTTTCGGGGAATTAGTAGAATTTATGACTAGTGGACCAATTGTAGCTGCTATCTTAGAAAAAGAAAATGCAGTGGAAGATTTTAGAGCTCTAATAGGTGCTACAAACCCTGCTGATGCAGCTGAGGGTACTATCCGTAAATTGTTCGCAACTTCTATAGGAGAAAATGCAGTGCATGGCTCGGACAGTGATCAGAATGCAGCTCTAGAAGGTGCTTTTCATTTTGCTGGAAGAGAAATATACTAGTAGAAGACCAAAATCTACTGAGGGCCTACAAGGATTTCTTGTAGGCTTTTTTATTAGCGCAAAACCAATTTTTTAACCAATTCCTTACCCATTTCTTCGTTAATCATGGTGATTATTTTTGATTTTCCATGACTCAATTCTTCCCTGAGAACAGAAGAGGAGAGGGAAACAAAAAGCGTTTCACTTCTCAATTCTATGGCTGTTGTGTAATTGTTTACCCCATTACCCATAAGATTGGCCCAAGCATCCCGAACATTTACCTTATCCATGCCGGTCTGCAATTTATTCACTTTAATGAATTCTTGCAGCGCTTCACTTAATGGAATGTTGTCGTTCTTTCTTTTGCCCATTATTCATTAATATTTATAGGTTCGTACCTTTTGTAGTGATAGGTAATTCCTTCTTTATTGATTACCGAAAATGTATTGTCCGATAAGGCTGCCAATATTTCGCTCCATTCGCTATAGTTATTCTTATAATGTAACTCAAAGGAGTCTTCCTTTTGCATGATTAAAAAGGATTCTGCATCATCATTGGCAAAATAGGTGCCTTCGAATGTGGGCTGTACCTTTTTTCTGAAACCTTTGAAACCTGCTATTTCAATAAAATCTATGGTAGTATTGGCTTTATATTCTTTTGTGTTGCCGTCTGGGAATTCCACTTCGCTAATTTCCCAATAGCCGTTTAATTTGCTCAGATCACTTTCGGAAATAGTCCTCTGGCAGCTTAGTAAGCATATAAGAGCAAAAATGTACAGGAATGTTCTCATATTATAATTTAAAAATTTTATAGGACTTATGGATTGTTTTTACAACTTCTTCTGTGCGGTCGGCATGGGTATCACTAATAAATATTTGCCCAAAATAATCATCATCCACTAGAGAAACTATGTGCGCCACCCTGTTTTCGTCCAGTTTGTCAAAGATATCATCCAAAAGTAAAATTGGGGTAGTTTTTGCTTGGTTTTTTATAAAATTGAACTGTGCTAATTTTAAGGCAATCAGAAAAGATTTTTGTTGTCCCTGAGAACCAAATTTTTTAATAGGATACTCTTCAATTTCAAAGTTGAGGTCATCCTTATGGACTCCAACTGAGGTATATTGAAGGGCTCTGTCTTTATCTAAGCTTCCATCCAATAGGGAAAGAAGATCATGGTCCAATAATTTACTATCATAATTGATATGAACGAGTTCTTTACCGCCAGAGATTACTTCGTATTGTTCCCTAAAAATAGGAATGAATGCTTCTAGGAAGGACACTCTCTTAGTGTAAATTTCTGCACCATACTTCTCCATTTGCTCATTGTAAACAGATAAGGTGGTGCGGTCAAAAGTATGGTTGACGGCAAAGTATTTTAAAAGGGAATTTCGTTGGGCCAATACCTTATTGTAACTCATCAATGAGGACAGGTATGACTTGTCCGATTGGGAAATGACCCCATCCATAAACTTTCTCCTGGTATCACTCCCCTCAATAATGAGATCCCTGTCTGCCGGTGATATAATTACCAAAGGCAGAAAACCAATATGGTCAGAGAGCTTGTCGTAGGCTTTTCCGTTGTGCTTCACGACCTTTTTCATGCCTTTTTTTAAACTACAGATGATTTTTTCCTCCCTGCCGTCTTTTTCATATTCCCCATCAATGACAAAAAAATCTTCCCCGTGTTTTATATTTTGGGTAGCCACTGGGTTGAAGTAACTCTTACTAAAAGAAAGGTGGTAAATAGCATCCAATATATTGGTTTTGCCTATTCCATTGGGCCCTACAAAACAATTTATCTTATGATCAAATTCGAAGTTTTGGGAGTCGAAATTTTTATAATTTATAAGTGCTAATTTATTCAGAAACATTCCGTGAGGTAACAGTTTTATTTTTCAATAGCTAAGGATCGTGCAAATTATCGAAAAATAACGAATAAATAACCTTTCGGATTTCAATAAAAACTTTATTTTTGCGCGATCAATAAATTTAAAAATGGCAACATACAATAAGAGAGGTTACAAACCAAAGAGTAAAGCTGAAGAGATTGAATTGGATGAGCAGAACAGTACAACAGCCGAAGTTTTTAGTACTCTGGACGAAAGTGCTTCTAAGACTGAAGAGTGGGTTTCCCGCAACCAAAACTACATTCTAGCTGTTATTGGTGTCATCGCGGTAGGGGTTTTGGGGTATTTAGCCTACAATCAATTTGTATTGAAACCAAAAGAGGCAAGTGCCGATAATGAAATGTATTATCCACAGCAATATTTCGATCAGGCATTGAACAGCACTACAGAGCGCGATTCATTGTTTACGCTTTCACTTAACGGAGCAGAAGGCAAATACGGATTTTTGGATATTATTAAAGAGTACAGCGGTACAAAGGCAGCGAATGTTGCAAATTATTCTGCTGGTATGGCTTATTTGAATATGAAGAATTATCAGGAAGCTATTAATCATTTAGAGGACTTTTCCTCTGATGACTCTATATTGGGTGCTCTTGCAAAAGGAGGTCTTGGAGATGCTTTTATGCAATTGAACCAGTCGGAAGATGCACTTTCATATTATGAGAAAGCTGTAGCACACAGTGATAATAGTTTTACAGCCCCTAAATTTTTATACAAGGCAGGTATTACAGCGTTGGAATTAAACCAAAGTGATAAAGCTTTGGAATATTTTCAAAGAATTAAGGACGATTATGCTTCTTCTGACGAAGCTAGAATGATAGATGCTTTTATTGGAAATTCCCAAAGACAATAGGTAATGGCCACTGCTAATAAAAATTTATCGGAATACGATAAGGCAACAATCCCAAGCGCGAAAAATTTTCGGTTTGGGATTGTTGTTTCAGAATGGAATTCAGAAATAACGGAAGGTTTGTTCAATGGCGCTATGGAGTCATTGTTGGATTGTGGGGCGTCTAAGAATAATATTATTCGTTGGAACGTTCCCGGAAGTTATGAATTGGTTTTTGGAAGTAAAAAAATGATTACTACCCAAAGTGTGGATGCCGTTATTGCTATTGGAAGCGTAATACAAGGCGAGACTAAGCATTTTGATTTTGTATGCAGTGCCACAGCTCAAGGTATAAAAGACCTAAATGTAATTACTGATACACCTGTTATCTTTTGTGTCTTGACCGACAATACCCTGCAACAGGCTATTGATCGCAGTGGTGGGATTCACGGAAACAAAGGGTCGGAAGCTGCAATAGCTGCTATTAAGATGGCTGCCTTAGGCAACTAAGTATTCTCGATATTGACTTAAGGATCATCGTATTGCGAAATAATTTAGCCTAATGAGGTATGAGCACTGCGTTTTTGTGCCTAAACACTATGGTTGAGGCATTCGGTGTTGTTAACAATTTTTAGCATCTACATTCTGCCATTTTGCCCTATTTTCAGTACTTTTGAAGATAGTAAAGATATTTATGAGACTCCCTTCGCTTTTTAAATTAAGTAGAAATAAATCTTACAATTATTCCCCTCGTTATTATAACGAGCGCAAGGAGCGTATAGAGAAATTAAGAAAATCCAAGGAATCTAAACCAGACGGTGAGTATTTTACGGGGTATAGAAAAAAGAGCTACAGGGATGATTGGAAAACAGTGAAAAGCGCTCAAAGCGATAGGAACAGGAGGCTTCGTTTTTTCGTTATTCTTATCTTTCTTTTGATTTTTGCCTATGCAGCCGTTAAATATGGGAAAATAGACATGTTTTTTTAATGGGCGATATCATTAAACTTTTACCAGATCATGTTGCCAATCAAATAGCAGCTGGGGAGGTGGTTCAAAGACCGGCTTCAGTTGTAAAGGAGTTGATGGAAAATGCTATTGATGCAGGGGCTTTATCCATAAAGCTTATTGTTAAAGATGGTGGTAAAGTCTTAATTCAAGTAGTAGATGATGGTGCGGGAATGAGTGATACCGATGCCCGATTAAGTTTTGAAAGGCATGCGACCTCCAAAATAAAATGTGCGGAGGATCTATTCAACTTGAGTACCAAGGGATTTAGGGGTGAAGCTTTGGCTTCCATAGCTGCAATAGCACATGTAGAATTGCAAACTAAACCTTCTAATACAGAATTTGGCACCCATATAAAAATAGAGGGTAGTAAAGTTACAGCCCAAGAAGTGATTGTAACGTCAAAAGGGACCTCCATTGCCGTTAAAAATCTTTTTTTTAATATTCCTGCTCGAAGAAATTTCTTAAAATCTAATAGTGTAGAGCTTAGACATATTACTGACGAGTTTCATAGGGTGGCATTGGCACATCCTTCTATACATTTCTATTTTTATAATAATGGCAGTGAATTGTTTAATTTGCCACAGAGCAATTACAGGCAGCGGATTGTCAATATTTTTGGAAGTAGAACCAATGAAAAATTAGTACCTGTAGAAGAAGAGACTCAGGTGGTGAAAATTTCTGGTTATATTGGGAAACCAGAGTTTGCCAAAAAGAGCAGGGGAGAACAGTATTTTTTTGTCAATAACCGCTTTATAAAAAGTCCGTACCTCCATCATGCTGTTGTGGCTGCCTTTGAGGGGCTGATAAAATCTGATAACCATCCAGGATATTTTTTGTACCTAGAGGTGGATCCAGCTTCAATAGATATCAACATTCACCCTACCAAAACGGAAATCAAATTTGATGACGAGCATACCTTGTACGCCTTATTGAGGTCTGCGGTGAAACATAGTTTGGGACAATTCAATGTGGCCCCAGCACTGGATTTTGACCAAAATCTTAATTTGGAAACGCCCTATGCCTTTAAAAATAGGGAAGCAGAACTTCCTAAGGTGGTAGTAGACTCGGGATTTAACCCATTTAAAGAAGAAATTCAAAGGGGCTTTAAGAATTCTTATCAGAAGGAGAGTACCAAGGGATGGGAAAGTATGTATGTTGGATTGGAATCCAAAGTCGGGAGGGAAGATAGTTTTTCCAGTGTGAGTTTTGAATCTGATAGCATTACGGGTTCTATTTTTGAAGGTACTCATGAAGTCATGGAGACCAATACAACCACGTTTCAGCTAAGGCGCAAGTACATCGTGACCACTATTATTTCAGGAATGGTCGTCATAGATCAAAGTAGGGCACATCAACGGGTATTGTATGAGAAGTTTCTAAAAAATATTACGATTAAAGAGGCCGTAAGCCAACAATTACTGTTTCCATTATCTTTATCCTTTTCCAGTTCGGACATGGTAATTATAGAGGAGATAAAAGAAAGTCTTGCCACCATAGGATTTGGCTTTGGGAAGGTAGATAGGGAAGTACTAGAAATTACCGGAGTACCTTTGTTGGTAGCAGAAAGTGAGGTGGGTATGGTCTTGGATCAGTTGATTTCAGATTATCAACAGGACATTACAGGAGATAGTTTCTCACAGACTGATATCCTTTCTAAAACTTTGTGTAAGACCTTAGCGGTAAAGACAGGCGAAATACTAGACAGAAATTCACAGTTGGCCTTAGTAAACGATTTATTTGCCTGCAAAGAGTCCAAATCAAGCCCTTTCAACAAAACAATTTATATTACCATTACAGAAAACGATATTGACAAAAAATTTATTTAAATGGGAAGACTTACAGATGCTATAAAGCATTTACTTATAATTAATGTGTTATTTTTTGTGGCTACCTCCTTGTATGGTGATGAGATGTACCGGATGTTTTCTCTTTGGTTTCCACTAAATGCAAACTTTGAATTATGGCAGATTATTTCACACATGTTCATGCATGGAGGGTTAATGCATATTGTATTTAATATGTATGCCTTGTGGGCTTTTGGAACGCCATTGGAACGCATGTGGGGGAGGAATAAATTTTTCTTTTTCTATTTTTCCGCTGGGTTAGGATCGGCACTTTTGCATACCGCCGTTAACTATTATTATTTTAATGAGGGAATGGATGCCTTGGTAAACTCTGGAATAATGAGGAGCCAAGTCATAGAGATTATTTCTAGCGGAAAGTATAGTCCAGATTGGTATAACCTCGCCTCTAAGAGTACTGTAGATAATTTTTTAAGTGCCTTTAATACTCCTGCTGTTGGGGCTTCTGGTGCTATTTATGGAGTATTAGTAGCCTTTGGAATGTCTTATCCTAATAGCGAGCTATTTTTACTATTTTTACCTGTTCCCATTAAAGCGAAGTATTTTATTCCTGTTTTAATAGGGCTAGATTTATTTTCAGGGATTACTGGCTACGCTATCTTTGGTAGTGGAATTGCCCATTTTGCTCACGTAGGTGGGGCATTGATAGGCTTTCTTATGATGTGGTATTGGAAGAAGAACCAGTTTAATAAAAACCGATGGGATTAGCTATGAACACAGATAACTTAAAATATCAGTTTGCAAGATTAAGTATCGCCGAAAAATTGATTGCTATAAATGTAGCGGTATTTATTTTTAATGGCCTACTGACTTTCTTACTGCAATTATCGCCAAATATTTTCATGCAATGGTTTGAGCTACCAAAAGATTTTTTTGATTTTTTAGTCCAGCCTTGGTCCATCTTCACCTATTCCTTCTTTCATGCCGGATTTGGTCATATTTTTTGGAATATGGTGATGCTTTATTTTGCATCGCGTATCTTTTTAAATCTTTTTGGTCCCAAAAGATTTATTAATGTTTATTTTTTAGGGGTCATTTTAGGGGGCTTCTTATTTCTATTGAGTTATAATATTTTTCCAGCATTTTTGGGATTCAATACCTCGTTGATCGGCGCCTCAGCAGGGGTCACAGCCGTTTTAATATTTGTGTGTACTTATATCCCAAACCAAGAGGTAAGGATTATCTTTTTCAATGTTAAACTCTGGTATATAGGGGTATTCTTTGTTTTGGTAGATCTGATACAAATTCCCACAGGAGGTAATGCAGGCGGAAATTTATCGCATTTGGGAGGTGCCTTGTTGGGCTATGTTTATGCGAGACAACTGGTAAAAGGAAAAGATATTGGAGAAGGCTTTTCTAAACTCCTGGATAGTATGTCTAATCTCTTTAAAAAATCGAAAAATGCACCTATGAAAACGGTTTATCGTAAGGCTAAGGCCACGGTAAATGGAACAGTAGATCATGATAAGGAAAGTAGACAACGAAAGATAGACACTATTCTAGATAAGATTAGCAAATCGGGCTACGAGAGTTTATCGAAATCAGAGAAGGATTTTCTTTTCAAATCAGGTAAAGAATAAAGTTGATATTGGGAAAATTATCTGTAATGAACAAGTTCATTTTTTTTCTGAATATAATAGCGGCCTTGCTGCTGTTGTTTTCTTGTTTGGTTCCCCACATATCACTTTATTCAATTTCATTTTTATTTGTTTTTAGTCTCGCGGTGCCCTATTTGGTAGTAGTTAATATTATGTTCTTGATGTATTGGTTATTGAAGTTAAGAACACAGTTTTGGTTGTCTTTTGCAGTATTACTTTTAGGATACTTTTCTTTGGGAACCTTCTTTATATTTTTTGAACCCACTCCAGCGCCAGCAGAAGAAAGTGTTAGTGTTTTAACTTTTAACACCCAGTCTTTTCGTGGTAATTCTAGGGAAAACAACCCCCAATTGAGTGATAGTATTGTAAAATTTATAAAAGAAGAAAATGCAGATATTGTCTGTTTTCAGGAATTCGACTATTCGAAAATTAGGAGTAATGACTTCAAGCAATATCCTTTTAAATATGTGAATTTCAAATTTGGTGTAAACAGTGGAAAAGTAATTCAGGCCATTTATTCCAAATTCCAAATCATAAATAAGGGCTCTCTCGATTTTCCTAAAAGTGGTAATAACGCTTTATTTGCAGACGTCATTATTCAAACGGATACAATCCGAGTTTATAACCTACATCTCCAATCGCTGAGGGTTCGTCCGGGTTCAATTAGAAGTGAAGAATCACAGAAATTATTGGAAAGACTGGGTAATTCATTTGTAAAACAGCAAGAGCAGGCCGAAATTGTTCTGGAACACGGTAACACTACTACGTATAAGAAGATTATATGTGGGGATTTTAATAATTCCCAATATTCAAGTGTCTATTATGACATTAAAGGTGATATGAAGGATACCTTTATGGAAATGGGATCGGGGTATGGTCGTACTTACAATTTTAAGTTCTTGCCATTACGGATCGATTTTATTTTGGTAGATGAGCAAATGGAAGTTTTAGCGCATAAAAATTACGACGTTAAAATGTCAGACCATTTCCCTGTAATGGCCTCTATCAAATTTTAACTACATCAAAATGCAGTCGGCCGTATCTGCAACAATATGGATGCACAAAGCAAGGCCTACAATCCTTGTCTTCTGAAAAAACAAGAGTCCAAGATAAAACATAAAGGCCCAGTAGGTATGCAAGGGATGGTAGCCAATGCTACAACGCGCACTGTCAAAAATAGGGCTTGCCAAAAGATGATCTAGATCAATCAATATCCCTGCCAACAAAATCAATACAGCCCAGAACCAATTCTTCCTATAAAAGTAGAGCCCAATCCCTATCGGTACTAAAAAATGAATCCCGTAATGCATGCAGAATCTAAGCATCCTTTAGGTTTAAATTGTGTTTTCTGAGATAGGTAAGGGCGTTGGTGCCTTCGTTGAACAAAAGATCTAAAATACTAAGGTTTTCAATAAATGGATTGCGGTCGTCGAAAACCTGTACGTAAGGTTCTTGTACTAGAGGCGGATTTGTTTTAGAATTTATCAGAATACGTGCATCCACAAAATCCATTGGTTCTTTTTCAAATTTGGAAGTGTTTTCTAAGGGCATTGGGATTTGAAGACAACCGCAGATGGCTTCAATGGATTTTAAATTAAAATCTAGAAGATACTTATGTTCGGTGGTATAAAGTTCCACAAGATCATCTTCATAAAATTCGAAAAATGGGGAGCTTCTGTATGCTGTTTCCAGAGTACGCCAATGCTGGCGTTGCCAATGGTAGAAATTATCCACTTTTACATCTTTATATTTTTGTCTGCCCTGTTTATCACCAACATGTTGTACGGGAATATTCAATATATGCCTTCCAATATCAGTGGCTATATAACATCGGTTCCTATACGTTTGTTTCTGATAATTTCCCGAAGTCTCCCAACAGATGTCATTTTTGGCTATGCCCACAAAATTGGCAATATTCAAAAAGTATCCTGGGTGTAGGAGAAGCTTCATTTTCTAGTTTTATAAGACAGATTATTTCTTTTTCTTCTTTTTTCTAAAATAATCAAACACGAACCAACCGGCTAGGGCTATCAAAAAGTACTTAAAATAAGATTGAGGTTCTCCATCTCCACCTACGGTAGTAAAAACACGATCCCAGCGAACTTTCCAATTGCTTAATCCGTCATTGATTCCATCAATACTCATCCAGATAAATACCGGTTTCCCTACAATATGGTTTTCTGGAACATAGCCCCAAAACCTACTGTCTTCTGATTTATGACGATTGTCCCCCATCATCCAATAGTACCCTTGTTTGAAGGTATAGGTGTTTGTTACCTGCCCATTAATACTTATTTGGTTGCCAGATACAGAAAGGGTATTCCCTTCATATTCTTTTATTATTTTCTTGTATAAGGGAAGGACTTTTACGTTCAAGGAAATGGTCTCTCCTGCTTTTGGAAGATATATAGGGCCTAAATTATCCTGAGTCCCGGGATATTGCCCGCTCTGTGGAAAAATATTAGTTTCCGGTTTTGTGAAACTGAATTTTTTAATACTAACAATACCTGCCTTTCCAAGGTCATTCTTTGCTTCTTCCTCTGTCATATTAAAGAGGGCTTTGGAATTTTCAGAGGTAGCCTTAAGAAATGAAACTACTTTACCATCGGCTATATACCCTGTATAGTAAGTGTATAAAGAATCCCTCTCAAATTCTTCTAAGGTGGTCTTTTGATCTATGACTTCATCAACTTTATCTTGTGTCAATACTTCGTTTGGGATTTTTATTACATTTCCCCCAAAATTATTACGACCTAATAAATTGATAGCGGCGTTTCCTATTTGTCCTTTGGTGCTGACCACATGAAGGAACATGGGCTTGGCTCTGTCGGATAACACTAGTTTATTTCCATTGATATATACGTCTCCGTTTATAATAGATAGGCTATCCCCTGGTGTACCCACACATCTTTTAACGTAGTTTGATTTTTTGTCTATTGGTTTTCTAACCCCTTTTTCTTTTTTAAAGAACTGACGTACCGTATCTGCCGGCCAACTAAAGACAACAATATCATTTCGTTTTACTTTTTGAAAACCAGGAAGCCTAAAATAGGGTAGTTGTGGTTTGCTTAGATAGGATTTGGTTTTCAGTATTGGCAAAGTATCATGCACCATGGGAGCCGCAATCGTTGTCATTGGGGTTCTGGCACCGTAATGAAATTTGCTTACAAAGAGGAAATCACCAACTAGTAATGTTTTTTCTAAAGACCCTGTAGGAATTACATAGGGCTGTATAAAATAGGTGTGTACCAAAGTTGCTGCAACTATCGCAAATACAATGGAACTTACCCATTCCCCTAAAGCTGTTTTAGGATGTCTGCTGCGGTTTTCCACATATTTGACATCTTGCGTATAACTCATATAATATATATAAAAGCCTAGGCTTAAAATGACCAACCAAGTATCTAATAGGCTGTTTTTTCCAAAACTGCGCATAGTCTCTACCCAAATTACCGGAAACATGAGTAGGTTGATGATAGGGATAAATAGTAAAAAGGTCCACCATTTTGGACGGTTGATGATTTGCATCAATACAATTGCATTATAGATTGGCACTGAAGCCTCCCATCCTTTTCTACCCGCTTTCACATATAATTTCCATGTTCCTAAAAAATGGATGATCTGTACGATCAAAATAAAAAGAATCCATTGTGTGCTGTTCATATGTTGTTATTATTGGTGTAGTAAAAGTTATTTATTGAGATATCCTCTTGGTATTGTCTTTAATTAAGTAACAGAAATTTTGCTTTTGTTACGTTTCTTAACCTAGGTTTAACACATCCTTCATGGTGAAAACCCCTGTTTTTCCCATGATCCATTCTGCTGCCACAACTGCACCAAGAGCAAAACCTTCTCTATTGTGAGCCGTATGTTTAATTTCAAGACTATCTACTGTACTTTGGTAATTAATGGAATGTGTACCAGGTACATCTTTTATCCGTTTTGCAACAATTGGAATATGGTCAGAAGTTGCCTTATCAAGTCTCCAACCTTTATAATCAGTATTCTTTAAAATGCCTTCGGCCAAGGTGATGGCTGTGCCACTAGGGGCATCTAATTTTTGGGTATGGTGTATTTCTTCGATGGAGACCGTATACTGATCTAAGGTGTTCATCATGTTAGCTAAATATTCGTTCAGCTCAAAAAAGATATTAACTCCAAGACTAAAATTGGAAGCATAAATAAATGCTCCTTTATGCTCATCACAGAAGGACACCGCTTTACCATAATTTTTACCCCATCCAGTGGTGCCTGAAATAACAGGAACGTTGTTTTCTATGCATTTTTTAATATTATCAAAAGCGGCTTCGGGCTGACTGAAATCTATGGCCACGTCAATATTGGAAAAATCAATTTCCTTGGTGTCCACATCTATTTTGGCTACAATAGTATGATTTCTTTGAATAGCAGTCTGTTCTATCATCTTTCCCATTTTACCGTATCCAAATAAGGCAATTTTCATGCGTTAAAATTTTATGGTTAATGCCATTCCGTAATTGGGTTGGGCGTTAATAGGGTTATATTCCAAGTAGGGTTTAAAGTCCATACTCAAGTTATCATCTACATTAAATTGCCTTAAATGTGCATCTACATTGGCGTCTATAATATTAAGGGCGTACAGCCCAATAGTGACTACCAAAGCCAGATCCCTATCGCGCTGGTAGCGCTCTTGTCCATCTTGCAATGCAGCATCTGAAAGGTCTGGATCTCCCGGAACTATGCCACTATTATTAATATCATAGAACTCATCATCTATGAATCCTGCCTTTCTTCTTTTAAAGGCAGTTCTAAAGCGGTCATATAAATCATCATTGTTAATATATACATATACCCCCGTACCTATCGCGGCAAAGACCAACGGAACCTTCCAATATCGTTTGTTATAGATTTGGCCCAATCCAGGTAGTATGGCGGAATAAAAGGCGGCCTTGCTGGGTGCCAAAGGGTTTATTTCCTCCCTTTTTTCTACAATAACGTCTTTTACCACAACACCTTTTCTGGTAAGGTCTGTTTTTACAGAATCAACTGCGGTGGTATCCTTCTGCTTCTCTTGTGCTGAGGAGGAAAGAATTAAAAGAAAAAAAAATAATAAGGAGCAAAGTGATTTATTCACCTGTGATCAGTTTTTTTATACGCTGAAATTCTGCTTCGGAACTAAATGGGATGGTGATTTTACCATTCCCCTTTTCAGAAGCTTTCACATCTACTTTTACAGAGAGGTAGTCGCTAAATCTCGGCGCATCCTTTTTGATAAAACCAGGGGTTTTAGCAACTTTTTTTTCTTGCTTTTCAGGATTGTCCAAAGCATCTTGATAGGCCTTTACCGCTTTTTCGGTATCTCTAACAGAAAGATTTTGTCCAACTATTTTCTCATAGAGGGCAATTTGATCTTCTCTCTTCTCTACATTCACAAGCGTTCTACCATGTCCCATACTTACAAAACCATCTCGAATTCCGGTCTGAATGATAGGATCTAGTCGTAAAAGTCTAAGATAATTGGTGATAGTAGATCGTTTTTTACCTACCCTATCACTTAATTTCTCTTGGGTCAATTGAATCTCGTCTATCAAACGTTGGTAGGATAATGCAATTTCAATAGGATCAAGATCCTGTCGCTGTATGTTTTCCACCAAGGCCATTTCCAAAGATTCTTGGTCATTGGCAATACGGATATAGGCAGGAATTGATTCCAAGCCTATAAGTTTGGAGGCCCTAAATCTTCTTTCCCCAGAAACTAATTGATATTTATTGAAATCGAGCTTTCTAACGGTAATAGGTTGAATGACCCCTAGTTCCCGAATAGATGTCGCCAATTCTTGAAGGGCGTCATCATTAAAGTTGGATCTTGGCTGAAATGGGTTTACTTCTATGGCCGATAGTTCCAATTCTACAATATTGCCCACTACTTTATCCGCGTTTTTATCGGATACTGATTTGATGTCGTTATCTGGATCTTTCAATAGTGCGGACAATCCTCTTCCTAAAGCTTGTTTTTTTACTGCTTTCGCCATATTAAACTATCTCCTTATTTTTTTTCATTACTTCATTGGCCAAATTTAAATAATTGGCTGCTCCCTTACTTGCTGCATCGTATTTTATGATGCTTTCCCCATAACTTGGGGCCTCACTTAATCTTACATTTCTTTGGATGATGGTATCAAAAACCATTTCGGAAAAATGTTTGTTCACTTCTTCTACTACTTGATTGGATAGGCGTAAACGAGAATCGAACATGGTGAGTAATAACCCTTCTATATCTAAATCTGGATTGTGTATTTTTTGGACACTTTTGATAGTGTTCAATAATTTGCCTAAACCTTCCAAAGCAAAATATTCGCATTGAATAGGAATTATGACCGAGTCTGCCGCTGTTAAGGCATTCAATGTCAATAACCCCAAAGAAGGAGCACAATCAATTAATATGTAATCATATTTTTCCCTTAATCCTTCAAGGGCCTGTTTCATCATGTATTCCCTGTTCTCCTTGTCCACTAATTCAATTTCAATGGCTACAAGGTCTATATGTGAAGGTATTAGATCCACATTTGGGGAAGATGTTGAAATAATCGTTTCCAAAGCTGTTTTGGAATGCTCTAGTAATTGGTAGGTTCCCATTTCCACATTATCCACATCTATTCCTAGACCAGATGTGGCATTAGCTTGAGGATCAGCATCAATTAACAATACTTTCATCTCCAGAACACCTAAGGAGGCAGCTAGGTTCACTGAAGTGGTGGTTTTCCCAACCCCACCTTTTTGATTTGCTATAGCAATTATCTTGCCCATTATCATAGTAAGTTAGGGGCTAAAAATACGATTATTTATAACGCTAAAAAATGTATTTTGTTAACAGGCGGTGAATAACAGCCCGTTAATCGGCAAAATGAAGGTAATCGTATAAAAATTAATGTTTTAGTAATGTTACATTCAACAGATTAATCCATTAAAATATCCAATATTTGGATGGCTGTTTCACTAATTTTCGTACCAGGACCAAATATGGCCACAGCTCCAGCTTTGAAGAGGTAATCGTAGTCCTGTTTTGGAACCACACCCCCTACAATGACCATGATATCCTCCCGACCATATTTTTTAAGCTCTTCAATAATTTGGGGTACTAATGTTTTATGTCCTGCCGCTAAGGAGGATACACCTACTATATGAACGTCATTTTCAACAGCCTGTTTCGCAGCCTCTTGTGGAGTTTGGAATAAGGGACCGATGTCCACGTCGAAACCTAGGTCGGCATACCCTGTTGCCACCACTTTGGCTCCCCTGTCATGCCCATCTTGACCCATTTTTGCGATCATGATGCGTGGTCTACGCCCTTCGGTCTCCGAAAATTGGTTGGCCATCTCCCTGGCTTTTTTAAAACTTTCGTCGTTTTTGATTTCTTTGGAATACACGCCTGTAAATGATTGAATCTTTGCTTTGTACCGTCCGAAAGCAACCTCCATTGCGTCACTGATTTCCCCAAGGGTAGCTCTTGCTCTTGCTGCTTCTACCGCTAAAGCTAGTAAATTCTGCTCAGTTGCAGACCCGTCTCCCTCTTGTTTTTCTCTTGCGGCTTCGGTCAATTTAATTAATGCAGCTTCTACAGCTGCTGTATCTCTTTTTTTCTTGGTATGCGCCAAACGTTCCAACTGCTGTTTGCGCACTTGTTCATTATCTACCTCCAAAATCATAAGAGGATCCTCTTCTTCTAATTGATATTTGTTGATACCTACAATAATATCTTGGTTGCTATCAATACGAGCCTGCTTTTTTGCGGCGGCCTGTTCAATTCTCATTTTGGGAATTCCGGCCTCAATGGCTTTGGTCATTCCTCCCAATTCTTCCACCTCTTCAATTAGTTTCCAGGCTTTATGGGCAATCTCATCAGTGAGGTATTCCACGTAATAACTGCCTGCCCAGGGATCTACAGTTTTGGTGATTTTAGTTTCGTCCTGTAAAAAGAGTTGGGTATTACGGGCAATTCGTGCCGAGAAATCGGTAGGTAATGCAATGGCTTCATCTAAGGCATTAGTATGTAAACTTTGTGTGCCTCCAAAAGCAGCAGCAGCTGCCTCAATAGTGGTTCTTGCCACATTGTTGAAAGGGTCCTGAGCCGTTAAACTCCATCCACTGGTCTGGGAGTGTGTTCTTAAGGCTAGGGATTTTTGATTTTTAGGATTAAATTTTTTTACCAGTTTAGCCCAGAGCATACGGCCCGCTCTCATTTTAGCAATTTCCATGAAATGGTCCATTCCTATGCCCCAAAAGAAGGATAGGCGTGGAGCGAACTTATCAATCTCCAAGCCAGATTTAAGTCCGGTTCTAATATATTCCAGACCATCTGCCAAGGTGTAAGCCAATTCTATTTCTGGGGTAGCCCCAGCTTCCTGCATATGATATCCAGAGATACTGATGCTATTGAATTTGGGCATATGCTTGCTCGTATATTCAAAAATATCCGAAATGATCTGCATGGATGGTTCCGGAGGATAGATATAGGTGTTCCGCACCATGAATTCTTTAAGAATATCATTCTGTATAGTTCCTTCTAGTTGTTTTGGGGATACGCCTTGTTCTTCTGCAGCAACAATATAAAAGGCCATAATTGGCAATACCGCTCCGTTCATGGTCATGGAAACCGACATTTCATCCAAGGGAATAGAATCAAAGAGAATTTTCATGTCCTCCACGGAATCTATAGCAACACCAGCTTTTCCTACATCGCCCACCACACGCTCGTGATCACTGTCATACCCACGGTGTGTTGGTAGGTCGAAGGCAACGGACAAGCCTTTTTGTCCAGCGGCCAAGTTGCGTCTGTAAAAGGCGTTACTTTCTTCCGCTGTGGAAAAACCAGCATATTGCCTAATGGTCCAAGGTCTCCTGACGTACATGGTAGCGTAGGGGCCACGTAGGTTGGGCACTATCCCTGCCGCAAAATCAAGGTGTTCTAAATCTGAAACATCCTCTTTGATATATATGGGGGTATCGGAATTGACCTTCCTCTTTGTTTTGGAAGTTGGAGTTTCGTTTCCTGAAACTTCATCTACTTTTAGTTTTAGGTGTTGCAAGTTTTTTCTACTCATCTTTCAATCTTTTTTGTTCCAAAGCTTCGGACAGTCGTTTCTCTATAATGGGTTCCAATAAAGTCTTTCTTGCATCGGTCTTTACAAAGGGAAAGATTTCCATATCATCCTTCATCTTATCTTCCTTATTGATGTATTTATTGGTTCCTACCAGAATCTCCTTATGGGTATTGAATAGTTCCTGTTCTTTTTGGGAACTCTCCTTGATCTTCTTCTGTATGGAATGTTCTTTCAGTTGCTTTAAAAATCCGCCTCCTGCTTCCAAGGTTTTAAAAAGATCCAACGCTTTTTCTGCCAATTGGGTAGTTAGGTTTTCTATATAATAGGCTCCATCAGCAGGATTACTGACCTTGTCAAAATAACTTTCGTGCTTTAGGATCAACAATTGGTTTCTTGCTATGCGTTCCCCAAATTCATTGGTTTTATGGTAGAACGCATCATAGGGTAAATTACAGATAGTATCTGCACCTCCAAGGATGGCAGACATACATTCCGTGGTGGTTCGGAGCATGTTTACGTTGTAATCGTAAAGGGTCTTGTTGCGTTTGGTTGGAAGGGCCAAGATGTGGCATTCCAAATTCAAATGATATTCATTGGCCAAGGTTTTCCATAACAAGCGCATTGCCCTAAGTTTTGCAATCTCAAAGAAATAGTTGGTGCCTACGGCTATTTTAAAAGTGATGGCCTGAATTTTATTAGTGGTAGCATCCTTTGCCAAATGATTTAAATACTCATTGGCATGCGATAGGGCATAAGCCAATTGCTGTACCATATTGGCTCCCGCATTTTGGTATAGACTAACATCAACGGAAAGGATATTGTTAAAATTAGTAGTGTGATCTAGGGTAAAAATAGTTTCCAAGATCTCATGATCCTTTTTAAGGTCGTGGAACCAATTTCCACTTTTAGCCAAATGACCTATAACATCAATATTTAAATGGATGCGATGGGTTTTATTGCCTATAAAATTAAATAGCTTCTGGATATAATTCTCCGATAGAAACTGAAATTCGAAATGGATAACAGTGGCTTCTAAAGGAATGTCCTTTAAGAGTCGTTCTATTTTAATATCCTCTGATGCAAGGGTAAAAAGCAAACTCTCGGCTCCTTTTTTTAGGGCTTCTAAGGCTTTCGCATTGGCCATGGTGGCATTCTTGGCATAGATGTGCTGGGTAATTTTCCAAGATGTTCCCAAGGGTTTGGGGAAAGAGATGCGTTCCCCATGTTCATCCGAATGATAAAAAGGCTTTACTTTGATACCTTCTGGGGATTCCCACACCAAGGTTTCATTATAATCCGCTCCTTTTAAGTCGAACTGTATTTGTTGTTTCCAGGCTTTGGAGGAAACTTCTTGAAATTCGTTAAAAAGTTTGGGTTTACTCATCTTCTTTGTTTTTTAGGCTATCCTCGTATTCTATCAAATAGATTTCCTCATTCTTTTTTTTGAGATAGTATTTTTCTCGGGCAAATT
This sequence comes from Sediminicola arcticus, assembly GCF_040566695.1. Lineage (NCBI taxonomy): Bacteria > Pseudomonadati > Bacteroidota > Flavobacteriia > Flavobacteriales > Flavobacteriaceae > Sediminicola > Sediminicola arcticus. The sequence continues at coordinate 555,725 of NZ_JBEXAE010000002.1, forward strand.
TTTCGAGTTCTTTTTTATCGGATAGCTTTTCTATCGTCTCTTTGTCATTTTCGATTTCTTCTTGCAAGAATTCCTTTTGCTTCTCCAATTTTTTGATTTCCTTTTTAAGTTCCCAATGAATAAAGAGGGAATTAGTATCAAAAAAGATCATCCAAATTAAAAATGCAGTGAGCACCAACATGTACATGTTGGTTGCGATTCCAAACCATTTTTTCTTTTTTAGTTCTTTTAGGCCCATGGTAGTCTATGCTAATTTTTCATTAATAATAGTCCGTACGATATCTACAGCCACGGTGTTGTATTTATTGTTAGGGATAATGATATCTGCAAACTCCTTAGTAGGTTCAATAAACTGGTTATGCATTGGCTTTAGGGTGTTCTGATAGCGGCTCAGCACCTCGTCCAAATCTCTTCCGCGCTCTGTAATATCTCTTTTTAAACGACGTATCAAACGTTCATCGGAATCTGTATGCACAAAAATCTTGATATCGAACATCTCCCGAATCTTGGGATTGGTCATGATCAAAATGCCCTCAACGATCATTACCTTTCTCGGAAAGGTATGTATAGTATCCTTGGTGCGGTTATGCTTAACGAAAGAATATATGGGTTGGTTTATGGGTTGCCCCAGCTTTAAAATTTGTAAATGCTCAATGAGCAGGTCAAAATCTATGGCTCTAGGATGATCAAAATTAATATTGGAACGTTCTTCGTAGCTAAGGTGGGAGATATCGTTGTAGTACGAATCTTGTGAAATGACACCAACTTCTTCAAAGGGAAGCTCGTTAACGATCTGATTCACAACGGTTGTTTTACCACAACCTGTTCCCCCCGCAATTCCAATAATCAACATGCTTACATATTTTAGTCCAAAAATAAGGATTTGGGATGAAACTACGGGCTTTTTGATGGAACGACCTGTATCGTTTTCGTAAGCTAAGGTTAAGGTTTATTAATTTGCTAAGAATACCACCCCACTAGAGGAGTTTCGCTTAGCCCCTGTAACAGAGCTCAAACAGTTGATTTTCTGTTCTAACCGCAGTACCCCCATAAACGCAAAAACTAGTGCCTCCTTATATTCGATAAGGGTTTTGGACGGGGTTTCCACCTTGATGGTGGATCCTAATTTTTCTTGTAGGGTTTCAATAAGGAAGCTGTTTAGTGCGCCACCTCCGGTAACCAATAATGTATTTTCTGTTTTTAAGACTTGTTGTTTTACCTGTATGGCCACCTGTTCGCAAATATGGTGTATGGCGGTATGTAATTGGTTTTCCATGCTGTCTTTTGTATCATCTACTATGGGAACCACTTTTTCCACAAACCATTCAAAACCTATGGATTTTGGAAAGGACAAGCTATAGAATTCCAAGGCGTTCAATTGTTGTAATAGTACCTTGTTCAAGGTGCCCTTTCTGGCTAATTGTCCGTCTTTATCATAAGCCAACCCAACCTTTTGGGTAATGTGGTTTAGGATCATATTGGCCAAGCCTATGTCATAGGCCAAGCGCTTTCCGTTCTGCTCGAAGGAGATGTTACTGATGCCTCCCAAGTTTAAACAGAAATCATATTCGCTAAATAACAAGCGGTCTCCAATGGGTACCAAGGGTGCTCCTTGTCCGCCAAGTGCCACATCATTGGTCCTAAAATCGCAGATCACCTTATGGCCACTGGCATTCGCCAAATGCTGCCCTGAGCCTATTTGAAAGGTGAGACCTTTTGCTGGTTGATGGTGGGTGGTATGCCCATGGCTGGATATAAAGTCGACCTCTAAATGATGTTCCTCTATAAATTTTTTGGCCTGTTCCCCCAGCCACGTGCCATAGGTGTTATGGAAAATAAGAAGCTCATCGGCAGGGAGGTAAATGGATTTTTTTAGTTTGTTAAATGTTTCTTTATCGTAAGAAATGCTTTTGGATTCCAAAATCTTAAACTCCCAACGGTCAAGCTTCTTCCAAATATGGCAATAGGCCAGATCCAAGCCGTCCAAAGAGGTGCCAGACATGAGTCCGATTACTTTGTAGATCTGCATACCTCAGAATTTAGGGTTATTGGGAGTTTTCCTTTTGCGTCTACCTTGCCCAGAAAATGGTTGGCGGCGTTTTGTTGGAACGTTTCAAATTCTTGATAGGCAACCACAACAGCCTTGGCTTTCTGAAAATTAAGTAGGCGTAAAAAGTAGGGGTTCCCAAAAAGGTAAAGGATCACATTTTGGTTGGCAAGTAACTCTGAAACAAGTTCGAAATCTTGTGGTGATACCCCAAATTTATCCTTGGGTTTCGCTTGGTTTGGAAATAGTGTCAAAAGGATATTTTTGCCTTCAGTTTTCTCCAAAAAAGCCTTCTTTGAGGAAGATTCTGTAGAAAAAGCAGTAAAAGGCACCGATTTTGAAATGGTGTTAAAGAACGGATTATGAGTTTTCTTTCCTATAGCCACGCCTACAAAACCTTCGTTTCTAAATGTTTTGATCTCCTTTTGTTCTCCATGGATAAGACTTAGGCTCTCATAAGCCAATTTATGGTTTAAGATATCTGGATTTCTTATTGCATCTGGAGCCTTTTCTAATTGCGAAAAAGCCTTTAACTTCAATTTCCAAAAACGTTCAAAGCTTTCCTCTATCTGTTGCGCAGAAGCATTTTTTAGGATGAGATCTATGCCCTCCTTTGTATTTTCGGCAAAGCAGAGTACATCGTTACCCGCATCAAAAGCGGTCCATTCTAATTCCCCTTTTATGGGATACATTTTAGAAACGCTATGCATATTAAGGGCATCGGAAATAACAACACCAGAAAACTGCATTTCTTGGCGTAACACTCCTTTGATGATCTCTTTTGAGAGGGTGGCGGGTGTATTTTCTCCGTTAGACAAACTAGGGACTGCCAAATGCCCTATCATTACGGATTCTACCCCATTTTCTATCAATTCCTGGAAAGGAAAAAGTTCATTTTCCAAAAGGGCCTCTTTTGACTTCTTTATTATGGGTAGCCCCAAATGGGAGTCGACTGCCGTATCCCCATGCCCAGGAAAATGTTTCGCGCACGCAAGTATGCCTTCGCTTTTAGTGCCGAGGGTATACGCAATGGCCTTTTCGGACACTACTTCTTTGTTCTCGCCATAAGATCTGTAGCCAATGACGGGATTATTAGGATTATTGTTGATATCCACCACTGGCGCCAAGTTCCAATGGATGCCACAGTATTTGCAATCATGGGCAATATTCTTTCCAATTTTAAACATTAGATCGGTGTGCCCAACTATGGCTCCTTGGGTGATGGCATACGGGTATTGAGGTGCATTTTCTACCCGCATTGCTAAACCCCATTCTGCATCTATACTGATGAGTAAAGGTAAATTGGCTCCTTTTTGGTATCGGGCAATCAAATTTTTTAGGGTGTTTAAGCTCTCCTCGTTGAACATCACCTCTTTTTTGCCCTCAAAATTGGTGGCGGCACTGGCCCTGCTGTGAAAAAAACAAAGGCTGCCAATATGATGTTCTTTGATCAATTTTTCCAAGGCCTGTATGTCTACTTCGCTATCATTAATAAAGGCGGCGGGCATAAACAGTTGTCCTACTTTCTCTTTAAGGGAAAGTGTGGCCGAAGCTTTTGGATGGGGAACTAGTTTATTCATTAGTTGGGGCTATTTTTTTACCGTAATCGGCAGGATATTTTATAAATTTCAATAGAAATAGGGCAGGGAGAGCAGCAATGACCACCCAGATAAAGAATCCACCGTACCCTAGCCATTCCTGAATATAACCACTGATCATTCCCGGGATCATCATGCCTAGGGCCATAAACCCCGTGGCAATAGCATAATGTGAGGTTTTGGATGTCCCTTCGGCTGTGTAGATTAGGAATATCAGAAAGGCTGCAAAACCAAAGCCGTAGCCAAACTGTTCCAATACCACTGTACCTACTACAGCGACAATATTAGTGGTTTTGGTAAGGGCCAAAACGGCATAAAGGGCGTTAGGTATATTCAATGAAAGAACCATGGGTAGCATCCATTTTTTTAAACCATCTCGAGAAATCAATATTCCACCCAATATCCCTCCAAAAGAAAGCATGATCACACCTACCGTTCCATAGATGGTTCCCACGGCTTCTGTGGAATAACCCAATCCACCTTCGGCTACATCATCCAACAAGAAGGGAGAAGCCATTTTTACCAATTGAGATTCTCCCAAGCGGTAACATAATATAAAAGCAAGGGCAATGCCCAAATGTGGCTTTTTGAAAAATGAGGAAAAGACCTCAAAAAAACCTGCAGGTTTGTCCTGTTGTATAGCCGAAGATGTTTCGAACTTTGGGGTGACAAAAAAGTTAGAAAGGGTAAGCAATAGCATCAGAAAAGCGGTACAGGTCATGGTAATGGACCATGCCTTGGTATTATCTCCATAATAGTTTTCGAGAAATCCTGCGAGTATTACGATTAGGCCCTGACCGGTAACCATGGCCAATCGATAAAAGGTGCTTCTCATACCTACAAAAAAAGACTGTTTCTTTTCCGTAAGTCCTATCATATAATACCCATCGGAAGCAATATCATTGGTAGCAGATGCAAAAGCTGCCATCCAAAAACAGGCAAGGGAAGTCATAAAGAAAATACTGGTGGGCAGGGTGAGGGCAACGCCCAATAAGGCAACTGAAATGAGCAGTTGCATACTGAGGAACCATTTGCGTTTGGTGCTCTTTAGATCTACAAAAGGGCTCCATAATGGTTTTAGCACCCAAGGTAGATACAACCAACTGGTGTAAAATCCGATATCTGCATTGCTGATACCCAGTTTTTTGTACATGATTACTGATACGCTGACAACTAAAATATAAGGAAGTCCTTGGGTAAAATAAAGTACGGGGACCCATGCCCATGCCCATTTGTCTTTTTGAACCATAAAATGCTAATTGCCCTAAAAATAGTATAAATGAGGAACTTTTGGATATATATTCTTATTTAAAAGCTCCAAAATAAAATACCTTGTTACATATTAACGCGGTATGTGTAACAAGTATCTCTTCCTGCAATTGTGACGCTTTCATAACTAAGAAAGCCCACCTCAAGGGCGGGCTTTCTTGAAATAAATTAAGTTTCTTAGAAGTGATATCTTACAAAGCCTTCCATGGCTTCATACTCTGCCATTCCCAAGGCATCATATTTTTTGGCGGTTTCTTTGTTGCGCTGTTCCGCACGTTGCCAAAATTCCCTTTCATCGCTTCCCGGGAACATTGCACTATCTTTTTGGGATTGGTGTTTAAATATGGCATTCTTTTTTCTTCGCATGTCTTTTGGTCCAATAGGAACCGTCATTTCCATATCCGCAATATCCCATTCCTGCCAAGCTCCCCTGTATAGCCATACATAGCAATCTTTTAGCCAGGCAGCACCCTCATTTTTTAGTCGCTCTAAGGCTTTAAAGATAATTTGCAAGCATACCCTATGCGTTCCATGGGGATCAGAAAGATCTCCTGCGGCAAAGATCTGATGAGGCTTTACCTTATTCAAGAGTTCTTTTGTTAGTCGGATATCAACCTCCGAATAGGGTTTTTTCTTTACCGTGCCTGTTTCATAAAAAGGAAGGTTTTGAAAATGGGCATTTTCTTCTTTTACCCCGCAATAGCGGCAGGCAGACAGGGCTTCCCCTTTTCTGATAAGCCCTTTAAAATGTTGAACTTCCAAGCTGTCTGCTTCTCCAACTCTTTTATTGTTCAAAAAGGCCTTTACTTCCTTGTATTTTTGTTGTAGGGCTTCATTTTTATTTTGCATATCGCTGGCAAAATCCATGAAACGGATCACTTCATCATCAAAAACGGCAATGCTTCCAGAAGTCTGGTAAGCCACATGTACCTCATGGCCCTGGTCTACCAAGCGCAATAATGTACCGCCCATGGAGATTACATCGTCATCTGGGTGGGGACTAAAGATTAATGATGTTTTTGGAAATGGCGTATTTCTTTCAGGTCTATTGTGGTCATCGGCGTTAGGTTTGCCTCCTGGCCAACCTGTAATGGTGTGTTGCAATTGATTAAAGACCTTAAGATTGATGTCTTCGGCAGAACCTTTTTCTGCCACCATACTACCCATGCCATGTTCGTTATAGTCTTCATTGGTTAATTTTAAAATGGCCTTCTCTAAAGTATGCGAAAGCCAAATAGTGGCCTTTTTAATTCTTACTTCATCCCATTCACATTCGCCTACTAACCAAGGGGTGTTAGATCTTGTTAATAAGGAGGCAGAAGCTTCATCCAAGATAAAATCACAATTATTATGATGCTGTAAAAAAGTGGCGGGAACTGATTCTTTGATTTTACCTTCTACTGCTTGCCTAATTATGTCTGACTTACCTTCGCCCCAAGCCATGAGGATGATGCGTTTTGCATCCATAATACTGCCTACCCCCATGGTAATAGCTTTGGTTGGTACATTTTCATGTCCAAAGAAATCACTAGCTGCATCTAATCTAGTTACTTGGTCCAAACGCACCATCCTCGTTTTGCTGGAGAGGGTAGACCCTGGCTCGTTAAAACCAATATGCCCTGTTCTCCCTATGCCCAGTATTTGAACGTCTAGCCCTCCTAAATCTTTTATCTTTTGTTCATATTGCTCGCAAAATGATCTGACTTCTTCCTTAGACAGTGAGCCATCGGGAATATGGATGTTTTCTTTTTTGATATCCAGATGATTGAATAGATGTTCGTTCATAAAACGTACATAGCTGTGCATACTGTCTGGTTGCATAGGATAGTATTCATCTAGGTTGAAGGTGACCACGTTGTTAAAACTCAAACCTTCTTCTTTGTGAAACTTTACCAAATACTCATACATTTTTGTAGGGGAAGATCCAGTGGCCAGGCCTAAAATTAACTTTTTGCCAACTTTTTGTCGCTGTTTAATAAGTTGTGCAATTTCCTTCGCTACGAAGAACGAAGCCTCATCTGAGTTTTGATGGATGATGGTGTTTATTTTTTCGAATTTTTTGGCTTCTATATCTTCTTGTCTACTGGTCATGGAATATGTTTTTATGATGAACGCGATTACAGCAAATATATGCAAATAATTCAATTAATGCTTTTTTATGCTGTAAATTATGCTTTATATTGCTGTTATTGATAATTTTTTAGAATTTAAAGGAATTAAAACAGCATAAATTATAATTCTTTATCTTTGCCTAAATTAGATAACACAAGGAAGCTTTGTTAAAGGAAGAACGCCAAAGAAACATATTGAATGAAGTGGTACTGCACAATAGGGTGCTACTGACTGATATTGCTGAAAATCTCAATGTATCCATTGATACGGTTCGCCGAGACGTGAAGGAATTAGATGCTGAAGGAAAGCTTAAAAAGGTACACGGTGGTGCCATTGCTTTGGGCTTTACTAATTATACTCCAAAAAACGTGAATACCTACGCTTTGGAAGAAAAGTCCGCGATTGCAGAAAAGGCGGTCCGATTTATAAAAGAGGGAAGCGTGATATTTATAGATGGCGGTACTACGTGTTTGGAATTGGCAAGAGCCATTCCTTCAAAAATGCAGCTTACTTGTTTTACCCATAGCTTACCTGTTGCTTTAGAATTATTGAACAAAGCCAATATAGAAGTGATTTTTGTGGGAGGGCAACTTTCTAAAGATGCCCAAATGGCCATTGGCGCTAGTACAGTTTATAATCTTTCTCAAATTAAGGTGGATTATGGGTTTATAGGGACAGGTTATGTAGATTCTGCTTTTGGTCTTACCGAATTTGATTGGGATATTGTCCAGGTAAAAAAGGCAGTCATGGACGCTTCTAAAAAAACGGTACTTTTGTGCATCTCGGAGAAATTAAACTCCCAGCATCGTTACAAAACCTGCGATATAAATGCGGTAAACATTATGATTACCGAGTTAAATCCGGAGAACAAACAATTAGATTCTTTTAGAAACCACGATATTCATTTGCTATAGCTATGTCCAGTTACCATAAAATTACAGAAGAACCTTCGCTTTACGATAATCTAGAAAAGATGGAGACTAAGTCTCTTTTAGAAAATATGAATGCGGAGGATAAGAAGGTAGCAGCGGCGGTTGAGATGACCATTCCCCAGATTACTAAACTTGTAGATGCCTTGGCCCTTCGCTTTGAAAAAGGAGGAAGATTGTTCTATATAGGTGCAGGTACCAGTGGTAGGTTTGGAATTTTAGACGCCTCTGAAATTCCACCAACATTTGGGATGCCCCATGATAGAGTTATTGGAATTATTGCAGGGGGCGATAATGCTATTAGGAAGGCTGTGGAAGGGGCTGAAGATGATACCCAGCAGGCTTGGAAAGACTTGGAGGCTTATAAACCAACTAAAAATGATACTGTTATTGGCATAGCCGCTTCGGGTACCACCCCTTATGTATTAGGGGGAGTATCAGCCGCAATGAAAAATAGCCTGCTTACAGGTTGTATCACTAATAATCCCGGATCTCCATTGACCGCTGCCGTGGAAATACCTATAGCCGTTAATGTAGGACCCGAATTTGTTACAGGTAGTACTAGAATGAAAAGTGGCACGTCACAGAAATTGGTGCTCAACATGATTTCCACAGCCCTGATGATTAAGATAGGGAGGGTGAAGGGTAACAAAATGGTGAACATGCAACTCAGCAATAAAAAACTGGTAGATCGCGGTACTCGCTATCTCGTGGAAGCTTTAGATATACCTTACCACGATGCCGAACGGTTATTGCAATTGCACGGATCCGTTAAAAAGGCAATCGATACTTATCAAAGATAGGACTACCTTTTTCCAATGGTAGCAACCTCATCTTCGGTAACCATTTTATCATTTTTATTTCCCCAGGAATTCGTGATATAATTCATCACATCAGCCACCTCATCATCAGTAAGTCCCATGGGCATCATGGTATTGTTATACGTTTTTCCATTGACCACAATTTCGCCCCTTTGTCCGTATTTGATTCCTCTAATACTTTCCTTTCTGTTGTTCATTAAATAATCGGATTTGGCCAAGGGAGGGAATGTATAAGGTACTCCTTCTCCCTTTGTCAAATGACAAGTAACACAAAAGTCGGCATAGATCTCGCTTCCACGTTTCATACTTTCTTTAAGCTCATTGTCTTGAAATAATGTATTGGCCAATAAAAATACTATGGTTATATAAAGAATTAGAAGAACTTTCATTTTTAACAGATTTTAATTAATGTAAAGACAGCATACTACTTGAACACCTTTTCTAAGATGGGTTTTGGATTCAATGTAATGTTGAAACTATTCAGTAGGAACCAGTTTCAAAATTCCCTTGCCTTCAACGCCTATGTATATGAATCCGTCTGGGGCTTGGTACACGCTTCTAACCCTACCTATATCTTCCAAAAGCTTTTCACGATAAACTACTTTTTCACCATCCATAGCCAATCTTTCTAAATATTGAAATACTAAGGATCCCACCAATAAATTGCCTTTCCAATTAGGGTATTTATCTGAGGTGACCATCACCATTCCACTTGGTGCTATGGAAGGCACCCAATAATGAATAGGTTGCTCCATACCTTCCATTTCGGTTTTATCGGTAATTGGGGTTCCGCTATAATTGATGCCATACGTAATGACTGGCCATCCGTAGTTTTTACCTTTTTGAATAATATTGATTTCATCTCCACCTCTTGGCCCGTGTTCATGATCCCAAATGGCACCTGTTTCAGGATGTTTTATCAATCCTTGCGGATTTCTATGTCCATAACTATATATGGCTTTTTTTGCACCTTCCTCATTCACAAAAGGATTGTCGGCCGGAATGCTGCCATCATCATTTATCCTGTATATTTTTCCTCCATCACGTTTGATGTCTTGAGGGTTAACATCCCTATCTCCTCGTTCTCCAATGGAAAAGAATAAGTAACCCTCATTATCAAACTCTAATCGAGAACCAAAATGCTGTCCAGCAGTGGTATTAGGCGTGGCCTTGTACAATAGCTCATTGTCCACTAATTTAAAGTCTTTTAATCGGGCTCTCATAACGGCAGTATGTCCACCTTTTTCTTCTCCTTCAGAGGAAGCATAAGAGATATAGATCCATCCATTTTCTTCGTAATTAGGGTGTAATTCTATGTCTAAAAGGCCACCTTGTCCTCTTATATAAACCTCAGGAACATTTTCTATACTCGTTTTTTTTCCATCCTTAAAATAAATCAGTTCACCGGGTTTATCGGTGATCAAAAAAGCACCATCGGGGAGCATAACCATGCCCCAAGGGATAGAAATTCCGTCTACTACCGTTTCAACGGTAAAGGCTACATTTTCAGCGGTTTTAGCCTTGTTTTCTGGCTCTTGTCCGCAAGAAAAGGTTGTCATTACAACGAATAAATAGAGAAATACAATACTAATTTTCATATCTTAACGTTAAGATTATTATTAAAGGAAAAGAATTAATGTTTAAATATAATTAGATTTTATAAGTAAAAATAATTACACCAAAGAATATTCAAGATCCCAAATCGAATATATTCTTAAAAAGACTTAACCTATGCTACCAAGAACTTCAAGGCATCTTATGTATGCCATACTGCTGATTGCATTATCGGTTGTGTGTACCTCAGCATTGGCAAATTCAAAAGTCCATTATCTATTTACCGATATTCTCCCAATCTATAATTTAGATCATGACGATTCAGCTTGTTTTGAAAATGAAATAATTGCCAATAGCGATATAATAGCACCTCTTACAAATCTATCGGCTGGGTATAGCTCAGCAGAAGAGACATTCTCAAGTACTGCCATGTTTTCTACAATCATTACCAATGGTGATGAAACGGTTACCTGTAGCAATGACGGTAGCACCTTGGTTCGTTACAACCTTTGTGGTGATTTTGATAATAGGATTGTTGCTTTGCAGGGAGCCTATAGCAGTTACCAATGGGAACGATTTAACCCTAGTGGTAGTTGTGTCTTTGATGTGAACAGTGAATGTGCCAATACTACGGCCAGTTGTTGGAGTGTGGTAAATAATAGTTCCAATTTTTCTATTAATGCCAGTACCATTAATTCATCTACTGGTGCCGGCTTTAGAGTACGAGTAAACGGGTCTGGACCGTTTTATTATTTTAAGGTTAAAAAGAGTACGATTACCCAAACCTACGTAAAACGTAATTTCATATGCGGTGCCCCAGGAAGAATCCAAATCACCAATTTATCAAGTGCTTATGAATACAGCATAAACAGTGGTAGTGGTTTTGGACCTTATCAAGGCCCTATATTTGATAATTTATTGCCAGGAACCTATGTTGTTAAGGCTAGACTTCAAAATACTTCCAATACCTGCGAATATCCTTATGAGCCTATTGTAATTGAGCAAAGGGATATGGATATTGATGTTACTTTTGTTGATGCCCAATGTAGTGGAGATACCGGAAGCATATCTGTTGTTACCAATAATGTCCCTGGACCATTTAAATATACCTTATTGGATTCTAATGGTATACCACAAGAATTTACTTCTTTTATTGCGGCAAACAATTATGTATTTAGTGCCGTTGGTTTTGGCACATATAGTGTTAGGGTAGAGACCCAACAATGTAAAGGGGATCCAGCAAATGGCATTCCACCACCAACAGAGAGTTTTGACATCAATGGTAATCCTATAGTTATAGGTAGTGGTATTGTAGCATTGAGCGCCTCCACAGAGGTAAATAATAGTTTTGGCTGTAGCGTAGCCAGCGTAGATATTATAGTAAGAACCTCTGGAGGAACTGCTCCGTATACCTTTACAGTTAACGGAGGGTCTACTGTTAGTCCTTCTTATACGGGTTCCACAACATATACGGTAACAACTCCAGGATCCTATGATTTTTATATCACAGATAGTAATGGGTGTACGATTACCGCATCTGCCGTTGTTGAGGTGCTTACTCCACCTGATATTACAGCAAGTGGAGTAAATGGTACCTGTGGTAATGGTGGGGCCAAGATAAATTTTAACGTCATTGATGGCAAGGGGTATAACCTTTCTTTTAGGGCTAGTCCAGCCGATCCATGGAGTACCAATACCCAATTATCGGTACCCGCGGGAAACTACAGCAATTTACAAGTACGCTACCAACAAGGTGGCTTTGACTGTATTCTTACTTTGCCCAATACAGTAACGCTTACCACTACTGGTACTATCAATGGTGCAGCAGTGAAATTGGCAGACAGGACCTGTGATGGCTCAGGAGGTACTATTGGGGGATCTATTGAATTCCAAGGGCCGTTTTCTGGAGGATCTGGAGGTGGCTATGTTTTTAGTATTTCAGGGGACGCACCTATCAACTTTACCACCCAAACCACTTATAACAATCTTGCTCCAGGTACTTATGTTCCTATTATTAGGGATTCGGGAGGTTGTCGTGTTCAGTTACCATCGATAACCATTACAGACGCAGCACCCCCAACAGGGATAGCTTTTGCCCAGAGCAATGTAAATTGTGGTGCTGGAACGGCCGATGTACAATTAACGGTAACCAGTAGTTTTGCAATTGCTAAGTATGAAATAATAAGTCCGACACCGTTTGTGGATAATGGTGGCAGTAATACGTTTATAGGCTTAAATACTTCTACTGCTTATCAATTTAGGGTTACCGATACAAATGGATGTACCTACAACAGTAGTTATACTCCAGCTAATATTAGTTCCATTAGGGCTAGGGTTAAGGCAGGCGGAGATACTAGAGTTTGTTCAGGAGGATCAGACGGAACAGGAACTTTTCTTATAGATGGGTTTGCCAATAACTATACATATAATATTAATAGAGGGGCAGAAAGTGCTCCCCAAAATGCTGGGGAGGTAATATTACCTCCTTCAGGTGCAGGTGTATATGTCATCAATGTGACAGATGTAAACACAGGTTGTACAGATTCTACATCATTTACTATTACAGAGCCTGCAACACCTACCGCTTTGAGTGGAACCGTAACTGCCATGAACTGTCAGAACAGCAATATTGGTAGGGTAGTAGCAAATGCCACTGGAGGTTGGGGCAATTACAGGTACACCCTAGTTTATCCTGGAGGGGCACCCATAGTGAGTCCAAGGACCAATAGGACATTTGGGAATCTATCTACGCCCGGAACCTATAATTTAAGTGTTACAGATGCAGAAGGTTGTACCGAAACTTTTAGTTTTACCTTGGCACCACTATCATCCCCTACGATTACTTTAGATGCGTCAACAGATTACTGTTATGTGCCCAGTACGGGAGCAACCGTAGTTGTAAATGCCGCGGGAGGAACTCCGGGTTATCAATATAGAATTAATGGGGGAGCATTGCAGGCAGGAACTACTTTTGCTGGACTAACTCCTGGTAACTATACGGTTGAAGTGGTAGATACCAATAACTGTTCTAACCAGTTAAGTGTAACCATTAATCCACAATTAAGGGTAGCAACTACTATTGCATCCGATATTCCTTGTGGTGGAGCCGATGGAAGCATACGTGTGGAGGCTACCAATGGATATAGTATTGGTGCAGGACCAAAATCATACGAAGTAATTTATGATGATGGAGTTGTTGTAACTACAAGTCCACCGTCTCCTTTAGCTTCCAATGTATTCTTTTACAATACCAACGCGAGTGGAACCTATGTATTTAGGATCACGGACAATCAGGGTTGTACAGAGGAGTCCAACCCCTTGGTTTTAGAGCCACCGTTAGCCATTGAGTCTACGGCAACGACTACCCCTGCAAGCTGTGGACAGCCAAATAATGGTAGCGCTACCATAATACCAGATGCTACCATTGGTGTGCCGCCCTATGTGGTAAGTTTTGGTGGAGGTTCTTTTACTTCCCAAACAACCTATTCTAATTTAACAGCTGGAGCAACCTATAATTATATTGTAAGAGATTCAAGGGGATGTGAGACCATAGGAAAAACCGTTACCATTCCAACGGATGGAACTCCTCCACCTGATGCAACCGTAGTGCCAGTTGATGCCATCTGCAATGCAGGAGCCGTTGAGGGTAGTATCCAAATAACAGGTGTGGCGAATGGAGTAGCCGATTTCACATATATCCTTCAAGATCAATTTGGACTTGAATTGGATAGAATAGGGCCTACAGCAAGTACGTTAGAGACTTTTACCAATGTGATCCCAGGAAATTACACTGTTATTACGGTTGATAGCTATGGTTGTAATGATATTGATATTTTAACTGTTATCCAGTCTACAGTGGATGTGGTTCCGGAGCCCGTTGGTCCATTGGTGTGTAGTGCTACTGGTTTTTCTGAAACAGTAAACATAGTTGGCGGTACAGGCCCATTCGAAATTCGTTTGTTAGAAGTGCCCGCCAATCCTTTTGTAAGTCCAAGTTCACCTCCAAGAAGACATACCTTTAACGGATTGCAATATGGAGTTTCCTATACGGTTGAAGTATCGGATTTAGGAACAGGTTGTACCTATTTGGATATTATAGACCCTATAGAAGGACCGACTCTGCTTGATGTAACGGCAACCTCGACCGCTGGTTTTTGTGATGCCAGCAGAAACGGACAGATTTCCTATACCGTTAGCGAATTTTTAGGAACTTCTTTGATTATTGAATTGATCAATTCAGATACGGGCGCAAGAATGGTGATAAATTCACCCACGGGTATCTCATCACCTTATTCCAATACCTATGAAACGTTGCCAGGTAACTATCAAATAGTAGCCACAGATCCAAACGATGATTGTACGGATGCCGCCCCAATAACTATTAACCAAAACCTGCCATCTATATTTATATTACAAGAAGATCCGGCCAATTGTAATGCGGACGGGCAATTTACTGTTAGAGGATACGGAGGTGCTGGAGGACCTTATGAATTTGCCTATGTGCCACAAGGAGACACGCCAGATTATACTGGTCTTGCGACTCCTACTCTTTTGGACGATTTTACGACCAATACCACAGCCTCTAGACCTAATGGGAATTATGATATTTATGTAATTGACATTAGCGGCTGTATTTCTTTTGGAATTGGGCAGATCGTACAATTAGAACCACCATTACCTGCGCCAGCCATTACGGTGATCAACCAATGTGATAATACGACAACGTCTTTCCAGATAGATATTACTATGCCAATGACTGTAGATACCCCCAGATTTACCCTTGGTGGCGTCACTCAATTTGGAAGTCCTAATACTGCAACCTTTTATGTGAATTCTCCAGGATTTTACACTATAGATGTAATAGATGCCAATGGTTGTACCAGTAACATTATTGCTGAGGTTTATGAATTTATTTCCGCTAGTGGTGGATTTACAGTAATGCCAACTTGTGAAGTTGCAGATGGCACCATTGGCGTGTTCACCAGTGGGGGTAGTGATTATTTTACCTATCAATTACAGGATGGCACCGGAGCGAATATTGGAGCCCCAATTGTTGGGGATAGAAATGCAGGAATTTTTCCAGGAGTAGGACCAGGGAGTTATAAGATTCTGGTAACAGATAATATCGTAAGTGATGGAACAGGAAATTGTTTCTTCTTGGTGGACAATATTTTTCTGGCCGATCCCACATTACCGGTAATCAGTGCTGTCTTGGAATTGGATGTCAGCTGTGCGGGTGACAACAATGGAAGTATAGATGTGATCCTTACCAGTGGTTCGGACGTGGATACGCCAATCACTTATACCTTGGTCGATTTTGATACCAGGGTATTATTGGCTTCCAATAATTCTGGATCGTTCCCAAATCTTCCGCCAAGACATTACGAAGTTGAGGTGGTTACAGATAGAAATTGTGCCACACAAACAGGCTTAGTGGAAATAACAGAACCCTTGCCATTCACAATTTCAGCATCGGTACCCGATTTTTCTTGTGAGGTAGGCGCTAATAGATTCAGTTCTACCATTATCACTGTAAATATTGTAGATCTAGGAACGGTTTCTGGAGGGTATCAATATAGTTTAACAGGGTTCGGAAATTACCAAAGCAGCAATCAATTTGAAATTATTGATACCGGAGCTCCACAAAATTTTACTATTTATGCCATTGACGGTAATGGTTGTGAGACCACCTTTGTATTGCCAACTATTAATCCACCAACGGATGTAGTACCTACATTTAGCGTTATACGGGATTTGGATTGTAGAGATCCGGAACAAGTACGTATTGATATTTTGGGAACCACAAGCTTTACAGTGACTACTAATTCGCTTGTTCTTGTGGCACCTGTAGTTGTGGTTGGTAATAGTTTTGCACTGATAGATTTACCAGTTGCCGGAGATTATCTGTTTGAAATTAGAGACAATATTGGGGGTTGTACGTACCCCTTACCAACACACACGGTTCAGGAACCTATAGCACCCACTATAGTTATTAGTGAGGCAAAACCTATCCAATGTTTTGGAGTGGATGATGGAGAAATGGCGATCTCAGTAACTGATTATGTTGGGAATTATACATACAATGTATATAGAAGTGATGATCTAACGGCCTCTTTTTCTTTGGCAACTAGTAGCTTTCACACAACCAACAATCCGGAAACCATTACGGGACTCCCAGGGGGTAATTTCTATGTGATCGTTACTTCCGATGGTTTGCCGTATTGTTCAGGAAACAGTAATGTGGCAACCATAAGAAGCCCTAATGGTCCACTTGCATTAACCGCCATAGAATTGGGTAATGTAAGTTGTGATAATAACCTAGGTAAAATTCAAGTCACAGCACAGGGAGGTTGGGATACGGCTGCATATGACTATAGTCTGGCAATTGAAAGTCCGTCAGGTAGCGGAACTTTTGTTGGTGTTGTAGTATTTGGACCAAGTAATGAATTTGAAAATTTATCTAATGGAAATTACAGGATAACAGTAAGGGATATAGAAGGATGTGAGTCGAGCATAGATATACAACTGGCTCCCATTGCTCCAATTATAGCCGGTATAAGAGAGCCACAGGCATTGATATGTCCTGGGGGAAATAATGCTGTGTTAGAGGCTTATGACACTACTACAGGTACTATCATCACAGCTTTAGCAGGCGCCTCTGGAGGTGTTCCAGGAGCAGGATACAAATACAGATTATTGTATTTGGGAAGCAATGACAATACGAATATTATATCTACGAGTGGGCTGCAAGATTTGCCAACCTTCGTGGGGATAACAGGTGGGTATATTAGCGCAGGATGGTACGCTATAGAGATATCTTCAGGCTTTGCCTGTGAAGGAGTAACAGTTCCCTATTTTGTAAACCCACCACCACAGATTGATCCTAAGTTGGTACAGGTACAAGCTCCTGGTTGCGGGGGACAAGGTCAAATACGATTAAGTGTCGAAAACCCTGAAGTTGGTTTTGTGTATGAGTATAGGGCTTATAATGCCCTACCAACAGATCCTTATATTGATATGGCAGGTACTTCGGTATTGATAACCGTAGGTCCTGGGTTTTATCAATATGACATCCGTAAAAAAGATGTTTTGGGATTGAATGTTTGTAATAGTGTGCGTTCCCAGGGGATCACCTTGGTAAATGCTGAGAATGTAGATCTTGTCTTAAACCTACCAGATGATATTTCATGTGCCTCGGAGTTGGATGGAAGGATTGAATCCTTTGCTGCTGGTGGAGTAGGAAATTATCAATTCCAATTATGGGTTGGTGACCCCGGAGATCCTTTTGCACCAAACGCATCTGCAACACTATTTCGACCTACCCAAAATGATGGTACTTTTGAGGCCTTGCCTGAAGGGAACGATTATTATGTAAGCGTTATTAGTGGGGTGACCTGTGGTGATGTGCAAGGACCTTTGGTGATATTAAGACCTGAACCTATTCAGTTTACGGCTGTTCCCATTGCAGTATCTTGTAACGGGTTATCCGATGGTTCTATTGAGATAGAAGTGCAGTCAGGGGGGGTAGGACTTTTGCAGTTCGCCATTTCTCCGAACTTCAACGAATTCTTTAGTGAGCCAACAACACCTGGTCAGTTTGTATTTGACGATTTAGACGCGGGTACCTATGAAATTTTGATATTGGATGAAAAAGGATGTTCTGAGAAACAAACTTTGACTATTCTGGAACCAGATGTGCTGACGGTTTCTTCCATTGAGACTCCCGAAACATGTATCAATGCGATGGATGGCTCGGCCCAATTGACCATAACAGGGGGAACTCCATTTGTGGACCCTATAACGTTGCAGACATATTATGAGACCAGCCTAAATTCTTCCGATCCAGCAGATTTTGTGAGGAATGATGCCTTGTTCTTTGATAATTTAGTGGGAGGTGATACTTATGTAGCTTTTGTTAGGGATGCCAGAGGTTGTGAAACAAATGTGGTAATGCCAATTATCATAGGAGTGGATCTTACGGCGACAGCTATACCTGAATATGGTTGTGAAGGGATATTCCCTAATAGCACGGTTACCGTGGAGATGCAAGATCCCACTGTACTTCCAAGATTGTTATTTTCTTTGGATGTGGATGATATTACCATGGCCAACACCAATTATACATTTGGAGATTTGGCTCCTGGTGACCATATTGTGTATTTGTACCATGAGAATGGTTGTTCTACCTCGGTAGCATTCACAATAGATCCTTATGATCCTTTAATTCTTGAAGCTATCAAAACTGGGCCAAATGAAATTACAGCTGCGGCTACTGGTGGTTTCGGTGACTACGAATATTTCTTTCAAGGGCAATCAACCGGTGAAAACAATGTTTTTACGCTGAATATGGATGCAACGGTAACCATTAGAGTGGTAGATGCCAATGGTTGTAATGTTACTATAACTATCCCGTTCGATTTTACAGGGGTACTAGAAATGCCTAATTTCTTTACTCCAGACGGAAATAATATGAACGAGGTATGGGCTCCTGGAAATAGGGAACTTTTCCCTAATCTGGAGGTTAAGATTTACGATAGATATGGTAGAGTTGTAGCAATTTTAGATAATGTGATCGGTTGGGATGGTAAATATGAGGGCAATGAGGTGCCTACAGGGGATTATTGGTATGTAGTAAATGCCAATGATACTGATAAACAACAATATGTAGGGCACTTTACACTCTATCGATAAATAAAATATTTAAGTTAAAAGCTTGATAAAATAGGTGTTAAAAATATTTAGCACCTATTTTGTTTTTATAAGACTTTTTTTGACTTGTTTTTCTAATGATTATTCTATATTTGCAGTCCGAAAATATACGGGTTCTTTATCAGTATATATCGTATATTTTTCGGGGTGTAGCGTAGCCCGGTTATCGCGCCTGCTTTGGGAGCAGGAGGCCGCAGGTTCGAATCCTGCCACCCCGACGAACCTAGAAATAGGTTGCACTAAAACACTGTTAATCGTATGATTATCAGTGTTTTTTGTTTTTAGGGGTATCAAATGATACCAAACAATAACATATAAAAGGTGTGCAATTAGGTGTGCATGCTTCTAGCATAATTGTCGTAAATTTAAAGAGCATTTAAAAGCAATTTGACTTTCGTTTTAAAAAAAATGTCAAACTTAAGCTCTAAACAATGCAGACAAACAGCACCTTTTCCGTTATTTTCTTCACAAGAAAATCAAGAAGTACATCTAACAAGTTATCCATCTATGTTCGTATTACCGTTACTGGACAACGTTCAGAGATTAGTCTAAAGAGAACTATTTTATTTAAAGACTGGGATAGTTCTAAGAATCGAGGTCGAGGAAGCTCTTATAAAATAAGAGTATTAAACACCTATTTAGATCAAGTATATAGTAGATTATTGGATTGTCATAATCAGCTCTTAGAAGAATCTAAAATCATCACTGCTACTGCTATTAAGGTTCGTTACCTAGGAGAAGATGATACTAATAAAACTTTGAATGACCTTACTACTTATCATAATGACCATATGCTTACCGTATTGAAGTATGGTACTATGAAAAACTATTATACTACAGAAAAGTATTTGCAAAAATTCTTAAGCCTAGAACTAAAATCAAGTGATATTTATTTAAAACAATTGAATTATCGCTTTATCTGCGACTTTGAGCATTACCTGAGAAATTTTAAGAATACGAAAAAACAATTGATGATGACTAATAATGGCGTGATGAAACATTTGGAACGCTTCAAGAAAATCATCAACCTCGCCATAAAACTAGAATGGATGAATAAGAATCCATTTCAACAGTTTCAATTAAAGTTTGATAAATATGATAGAGAGTATCTTACAGAGAGAGAATTGCATGTGCTCGAAAATATACACTATGCCAATGAGCGATTGGAAAAAGTAAAGGATTGTTTTATATTTTCCTGTTATACGGGATTATCGTTTATAGATGTCAAAGGACTTACAAAAAAGCAGATTACACTAGGCATCGACAATAGCTATTGGATATTTACGAAACGGGAAAAAACAGATGAAACGGTAAAAGTTCCAATTTTACCTAAGGCTATGGAAATACTCGAAAAGTATAAAACTAATGTTGAAACGGATTTTAATGAAGCGTTACTTCCTTTAAGTTCAAATCAAAAGACGAATAGCTATTTAAAGGAAATAGCCAAAGATTGTGGTATAGAAAAGAACCTAACTTTTCATGTGGCGAGGCACACTTTTGCAACATCAGTGATGCTATCCAATGGAGTGCCCATTGAAACAGTATCTAAGCTTTTAGGACATACCAAACTATCGACAACACAAATCTATGCTAGGGTAGTGGAGACCAAAATTAGTGAGGATATTAGCAACCTGTTGTTACGCTTTAAACAGAAAGAAGCGATTCATACGATGACAAAACTTGTGGTCGAATGATATGATGTGATCTAAGATAGGGCAACTATACTATGTGTGAAAGAGCTAATGAAGAAAAAAGAGAAATAAGACTATCGTTATCAGAATAACAGAAAACTAAAAAAACTAGTACTAGTAATAAATGGATGAAATAGAGCAGTATTTCAGTCATCAAAAAGAATCTTATTGCAGTGGTAAAAAAATGACTTTGGTCAGCAAACGCAAGATGTGTTTTTGTTGCCACAAAAACAAACTTGCTTTACGCCCGATGGTTGCAAAGAAGGTTAAAAAAATAGAAAAGCGATGAAACTGAAATGGACAGTCTACTTAATTTCGTAAATTGCATATAAGCTATTCACAAAAAAACAATGATATACAAACTATATCCTTTACTACTACAATTGCCTATAGGCACACGAAACCCAGATGACAATAGTCCTATCGATCTTACAAACGCATTTGATGTCATTGTATATATTATTCTGCCTGTACTAATGATTATCTTTTATATCCTTTGGAGGAAGAAGAAAAAGAAGGACAAGAATTAAAATGTCCTGTAGATAACTTATTTATATGTTTCTTATATAAAATTAAAGTTCATCGCATAAAGCGCCCTGATTCGATTTTAATGAACGCTTATCTACCTGAACACTATAAAATCGAAACAGGATCCGGCGCAAGGTTAGTTATGGTAAGATTTGGGGTTTTACTTTTTTTAACCAAGAGCATTTTCCTTTTTTTAAAGCTCCATTAAACCACGATAAAAGATCAAATGAAATAGGATTTGTGCTGTATTTTATTTACTTCTTTCAGAGCCAATCGCATTCCCTTTTTGATATGATTTTCTTTCAGGATTTGAAATTGGGAAAGGGCTATAAATAGGAGGGGAGCACCCTCCGTTTTATGCGCCCGCTAATTTCAAATGCTGTTCTTTTACTATCAAAAAGGTAATCAGGCTAAAGAAGCTCTTCAAACAAAGTATTGAAATGTAGATGGATAAGGTTCACTAAAAAGTTGACCAAGCGAACGTAAGTCAAAAAGGAATTTTTCCAAAAAAACACCATCAAATCAAATTACTTTTTGGCTTGTGTTCAAGATATGGGGACCAATCTTTTTTCCTGAAAAGCAGTGCAAGGAAATAGGGTGGGGATAGAATGAACAACTCTATTTCAAAAGGCGAATCAATTTTATAATTCTCACTAAATTGGGTTTAGTGAGAATGAATTTGTCGCAAAAAAGTATCATTTTACTGGGGCTCCGAGAGCATTTGTCGCAAATTTATAAAAACCACATATATTAAAAATACGTAACATACTGATTGTAAGGTAATTGTGATTATGTAACATCGCGTAGCGTGTTACCCTCTTGCTATTCCCCTCAGTTTACGAAAACACTTTATTTAGAAATTTTTATATGTTAGTGAGTTTCTATATTTGGTAATTTCAATCGGGAATACTCTTCTTTTTTTCTAACTATTATTAAAAGGATAACAATTACATTTATTACGTTTATCCGGAGTAATAAACCGATAAATAGTATATTTAGTTCTGATATAACAAGTTAGCCTTCATTAAAAAAACAGAATATGAAACAAATAATTTTATTGATTTTGACATTAGCTCTAGTAGCAACAGGTTGTCATAATGAGAAGCAAGATTCTAATGTAACATCTTTAGAAGTCTATGCCGATTCACTATTTCAAGCAAGCATCGATAGTTCACAGATTGCTGGTGCAGCAATTTTAGTGTTTCAAAAAGATACGATGCTGTTAAACAAATCTTATGGCTATGCCAGTTTGGAACTATCAACGCCAATGCCAAGCGATGGAATTTTTGATATTGGCTCTGTAACCAAACAATTTACAGCAGCCGCCATCTTAAAATTAGTAGAAGCCAACAAGCTTTCATTGGATGATGATTTTACAGAGTATCTTCCCTTTGATACTAAAGGAAGAAAAGTTACAATTGCCCAATTACTTGACCATACCTCTGGGATGGAAGCTGATATGGGCGAAGAGGTAGAATTCTTCGATATGTTAACTAACCAAGGCCTTCCCCACAATGCAATTGTAAAAATGTTTAAACCAAAAGACTTTATGTTTGAACCTGGCGAAGCTTTAATTTATAACAATAATGCTTATTCTTATCTTGGATTAATAATTGAAAAAGTAACTGGACAATCCTACGAAGACTATTTAAAAGAGATATTTTTTAAGCCTTTGGGTATGAACAGCACCTCTTTTGGTTCTAATATCGAAGTGACTAAAAATAAAGTAAATGGGTATCGCTATGATTCACTTGGCATTCAGCAAAAACCTTATTTAAATTATAATTTGCCTTATTCAGCGGGTTCACTATCAAGTAATACACAAGATTTACTTATCTGGATGAAGGCTTTGCACCAAGGGAAAATACTATCAGCAGCCTCTTACCAATCGATGATTACACCAAGGCAATTAAATGATGGTTCTAAACTTCAATACGCTAAAGCGTTGGTTAATTATTCAGATTTTGGAAACGATAAAATTGGACATACAGGAGGATTCAGTGGTTTTATGACAGACACCAGATATTATCCAGAAGAAGATTTATATATTATTTGCCTAGTAAATACATCAGGTGGCCCTAAAAATGCAACCTTTTTCGCAGACCCAATTACCTGGCAGCTGCTCGATAAAAAAATGCCGGAAAACGTGGATTTAGATATTGAAACTGCACTTTTAGAAGGTCTTTACACAGGTCCAACAAGAGGTAATTATACAGATTCCATACAAGTTAAATCTATTGTGGGCGGTATGATTGTTCAAAAATTAAAAAGCGATAAAATAGATACGTTAAAAACATACATTGGCAACAATACATGGGCTGATAGTAATAATAGAATAGTGATTAAAAATAATGAGTATCGCGACATACAACCTTATGCTTATTACATCCTTAAAAAGGAAAAATAAATAACGAAAGGCTAACAAGACCTATAGCAAATAGGGCATAAAGAGTTTAATTTAAAGGCTTGGGCTTATTAACTAAGTTCGCCAAATCTTTTGGATTTGGCTTTTAAAATGAAAAAGATAAAAACAAAACAAAAGCTTTGGCTACCAGCGCAGACGGAAACGAAAGGTTTCCTTGCCTACCATACTTGCCATAGCTGAAACGTTATACTCAATTAAAAAATATGAAAATGAAAATATTCTTCTCTACCGTAATTGGGTTAATTCTATTCTCCAATTCATTCGCCCAACAAATACAATTAGATTCACTTGATTCACAAGTTCACCAACTTATAAAGGATTTTGACATACCAGGTCTTTCTATCGCTGTTGTTCGGAATGATTCTGTAATATTTTCCAAAGGTTATGGAAACTTGGAAATTCATAAAGAAAGAAAAGTTGATGAAAATACAATTTTTGGAATAGGTTCAATCTCTAAATCATTTACAGCTTTAACATTGGGAATATTAGTTGATGAAGGGAAAATTAATTGGGATGATAAAGTTAAATCATATCTACCTTATTTTGAATTGTACGCTCCTTATGTAACCAATAATTTTACAATTAGAGATTTACTAACCCATAGAAGTGGTCTTAAAGATGTTAGCGGAGGAACGCTTTGGTACCATTCCGACTATTCAAGAGAAGACATAATAAAGCGTCTAAAATATTTGGAACCAGTATCCAGCTTTCGAGAAAAGCCAGCATATCAGAATGTGATGTATGTAGTTGCTTCGGAAATCGTGAAAACAGTTGCTGGAATATCGTGGGATGATTTCCTTAAAACCAGAGTGTTTGATAAACTGAAAATGAATAACACCACATCACTATCAACTAAAAGAGAATCTAGCAATAATCTAGCTCAACCACATATTTGGAATGAGGATTTTGAAAAAGTCGCCATAAAACAAGAAAAAGGAGATAATCTTGCTCCTGGTGGCTTTATATATTCATCTTCAAGAGAAATGTCAAATTACATGAGGCTCTTACTAAATAATGGAGTTATTGAAAATGATACCATTGTGAGTCCAAAAATAATTAATGAAATCTTCAAACCACAAATTATATATCCTATTGGTGGTGCTCCGTTTTACAATGAATTCACATCTTATGGATTTGGTTGGTTTCTAACCCCAAAAAAAGGACATAAGATAATTGAACATAGTGGAGGAATTGATGGCATGTCTGCTAATCTAGTTATGATAAAAGATATGAATATTGGGTTTGTAATACTAACCAATGAAGCTGAAGAACCTGCAACTTTTTTATTGACAGCTAAAATATTAGAGAATCTTTTAGAAGACAATTCATATGATATATACTCTGAAGTAAAAGAATCGAGGGACAAGAATCTTAAACAATTGAAGACAGAAAAGAAAGAGATAGAAAAATTAAAAATTAAGGACGCAAAACCTTCATTGGAAATTAAAAAATACGCTGGAAAATACACAGACAAAATGTATGGAGACATTTTAATAAATTATACTACGAGCGGAGAGTTAGAAATTTCATTTTCCCATTCTACAGTATTCAAAGGAAAATTAGAACATTGGCATTTTGATACGTTTAAAATAAACTGGAATGACATTCGAGTTCCTGATGGATTTTTAACTTTCAACTTTAATTCAAAAAGAGAAATATTAGGATTCTCCATTGACCAAGCAAATTTACTTGACGTTGATTTCGGAGAACTGAATATTCTAAAAAATAAAAACTGAGTATAACAACGTATATAAAACATTGCTATTACATGGTTTCCGAGAGGTTTGTTTGTATTTGCGAAGACCACCAAATTTTTAAATTTGGCTTTTTGAGACAATGAGATAAAAAGAAAATTTAAAAATTCGGCTCGTGTATAATCCGAAAAACCAGTGTCTTTTTACACGCTACGTTTCATATACAAACCGTTGGCACCAATTATGAAAAAACTACCTTTAATTATCTTATCTCTATTTTGCTCAAGTGCTTTTGCTTGTGAGTGCGCACGAGTAGGACTTATCGACAGATTTGAAAGAGCAGATTTCGTAGCCACTGCTGAAATTCAAAAAATCACTCCTGCTGGTAGTGATTATCACAATATCGAAATAAAAGTTGGTGAGGTTTTCAAAGGTTCGAGCGTTAATAAATTAAAAATTGAGAGTATCTTGAATTCTTCTTGCTCCTTTTATACTCCAGAAAAATCAAATTGGTTGATTTTCGCATACAAGGATAGCAAACTCGGGCTTGTGTTTGGTTCTTGTTCTGGGTCAATTCAACTAGACAGAAAAGTGAATGAAGAAAAGTACCCTGAATTCAACAAAAAAACTGAACAGAGCAATCAAAAAAAACTTAGTGTACTTCGATTCATTAAAGAAACGGAAATAGACATTAAAAATGACTTTCGATTGAATTATACCTTTTTGAACAATTGTTTGGATAAGGGAAAAGGCTTTGCTCTTGAAGAAGGAACTTTTGGGCTTTTTAAAATTTGGGTTAGTAAAGAACTCAAAGTCAAAGCGGTTACCACTATCAAAGGATTAGGAAACGAATCTCTCAATAGCATTATAAATCAATGTTTTAAAGATAATTTTGAGCTTTATTATAAAGACAAATCGAAAATCTCAAAGGCCACTGAAATTACAGTTGGAATTTACTTTTACGGAGTTGAAGGTGAACACCAAAGTTTTGTGACAATATTTGACTTGTAAATAACTGTTGCCAACATTGGCTATAATTCATTGTGGCACTATGCAAAAAACAATAATAGAAACAATTAACCGGCCTGATTTCAAAAGTGGAAAAGTCTACGATGCCAGCGCGCCAACCCGCCCACTGCTCTCGCAGATGTCGTCACAACGAAATCATAGCCTAGGCGTTAGGCACAATCTTATGCTCCGAAAAACCATTCTGTTCATTTATCTAATTTCTTGCCTGTCAATATTCGGACAGGGTGAACGAACGGACTTAAGTAGCTTCTTCTCAAAATCAGAAATTACGGATTTGAATCTGATTGCGGACTTTTTGCAGGCGGAACTATGCGGAAAATCGGATAGGACAGAATTCGCTAGTTGTATAAAAAATTCCTTGCCTGATCTCGCAGATTGGAAACAATATTATTTGCAAGAAAAATTAAGTTGGAGTAAGCAGAAAAAATTATACTCTAAAATTACCGATTCCACTTTTAGCAAGATTTGGTCGTTATGCGACACTTGGAGGGTGAAAGAACCGAAATATGAGTATAAAAGTATATGTTTCAGTCAAAACGAAAAGTTTATCCAATTTTTAAAAGCACTAGGAAAATCAAATCCCTATTTAGAATATTATGGAAAAAGACTGGAAAACGTCGGGGCATTCGATTCTGGAAATTTTCTAGTCTGGGACATTATAAAAAATCCTCAAAATTGGAATTTGGAAGACCGGAATGTTCAAATAGTTTTAGCAATACATTTTCTGACCCAAAACGACTGGCAAAAAAGAGATAAAAAATCGATTCGACTCGAAAATAGGGACTTGAAGAAATTGAATAGGGCTACAAGACGGAAAAATAAATAAAAGACTATGCCTAACAATGCCTATAATCCATTGTTTAGCTTATTTACTGCAATTCAAAAGTTTTCGTACTTTAGACCGGCATGATCCCAAGCTCGATTTGATTAACATCAAATCTCAACAACGGAATCATAGCCTAACCGTTGTGTGTAATTTAAAAAAGCTAAAAAAAAATGAACGAAATTAAAAGAAATAAGAATAATACTAATTTTGCTGGATTCGATTTAGCTAGCACGGAACAGAGATTAATTAATCATGTTATAGATAGTATTCTTTATTTTGGCTTTATCATTTTTTACATGGTTTCGATAAGGCAAATTTCTAAAATAGAAGATTTATCCTTTCTATCCGGATTACTTATTTATGATGATCCAAACTACTTACGAAGAATCTTTTTTGGGTTAATTACAACAACTATTTTTTATTCTTTCCTAGAATATCTTTTAAAAGGAAAAACCATTGGAAAACTTGTGACCAATACAAGAGCTGTTACTATTGAAAATGAAATCATGGATTTCAAAACAGTTCTATTAAGAAGTATGTGTAGAAGAATACCTTTTGATTCTTTTTCTTTTCTTGGTGAAATACCAAGAGGATGGCATGACAAAATATCTAAAACTAAAGTTATTTTCGAAAAGAAATAAAAACTACACACAACAATATCTATAAATAATGCGGAGTTTGATGTTTAATTTAAAGTAAGCGTATATTTACTATGTCCGCAAAATCTTTTCGATTTTGCTCTGGCGAAAAAATATAAATCAAAACAAAAAGCCTTTGCTACGTGCGAAGACAGAAACAAAAGGTTTCCTTGCCTCCGCACTACTCATAGCCTAGACGTTGGCACCAATTAAAAAAACAACAAATCTAACAGATTGACAAGAGTGCCGTAAAAATGTCGCAAACAAACCGCTATCAAAACCATTGATTCATATGCAGTTTTGTAAAAACAAAAAACAGAATTAATTATGAACGAAATCGGAAATAAAATTCGAGAAATAAGAAAGAAAAAAGGACTTTCTCAAGAGGAATTAGCAGAATCCGCAAAAATCAATTTAAGAACAATACAGCGAATCGAAAACAACGAAAGTGAGCCTCGAGGAAAAACACTTAATTTAATATGTGAAGTACTCGATATAAATGCCGAAGATATTTTAGATTACGGAAAACAAACTGACAAAAGTTATTTGATCATTTTTCATCTTTCTGTTATATCTTTTTTAGCGATTCCTGTCGGAAATATAATTCTTCCTTTGATTTTGTGGATGAATAAAAAAGATCGAGTAATTGGACTTAAAAAAGTAGGAGCTAACCTATTGAATTTTCAAATCATTTGGTCAATTATAGCGTTTCTATCTATTACCGGATTTGCTTTATTAAAAATATTGCACTTTAAATATTATCCAATTCTATTTTACCTATTCATTGGACTTTACGCTATGAATGTAATATTACCGATAATTTTTGCTATTAAAACTAATAAAGGAAAAACAGAAAATTTATATCCTAACATAATAAAACTGATAAAATAACTGGTGCCAACAATACCTATAAGTAATGCGGGGTTTGGTGTTTAATCTAAAGTAAGCGTATATTTACTATGTCCGCAAAATCTTATGTCCCGAAGCATCGGGATAGCTTTAAACAAGAAAAAGAAAACAAAAATATTTGCTATGTGCATGGCGGAAAGTACACGCTAGCTTGCTCCCGTACTGTTCATAGCTCAACCGTTGGCAACAATTCAATAAACGCCATCCTTAAGAAACAAAATAATAAAAATGACAAAACTATTTAAATTTCAGCGCGTTTGTCTGTTATCAACAATGTGCATTTTATTTTCTTGTAATCACAAGGATTACACCTATCAAAAACACAGTTCAGCAAATAAAGATTTGGACTATTATCTTGTAGAAGACGAGGAAAAAAACATAGAATATAAAGTGTATTTTGATGAAAAAAATGAAAATGCCGCTATTGAAGCCATTAATCATTTGAATACAATTTATAGAGAAGTTCTCAAATTTCACATTTCGAATGGAGAAAAAACAAATTGGGCAGATGTTGCTTTTGTCAAAGACAACAATTACTTGGCACCAGCTTTTGGTACAACGAGATGGATTATACAAAATCAAACTGATAATCTATCTCAAAAAGCTGAAAAACAACTTTACGACCTTATTGGGCATGAACAGGTTCACGCCTGGTAGAAACAATTTGCAACTTGTAATGATTTGCCAAGGTGGTTTGAGGAAGGACAGGCAGTATGGTCAGAATCTAAGGTTACGTATAATTTACAGCCTAAAGTGTTCGAAGAAATGTTAAATAGTCGTAAAGAACAATACGATAAAGTCATAAAAGAAGATGGAAAACTAAATCTAGCATCCTGGGGCGGAATAACTGTAAAACCAGGATCTATAAGAAAGCAATTAACCCCTGAGGGACAAAAATATTTTGATGAAAATGGCAGAACACCGCCTAGCGCTACTTTTAGTATTTCACCTGAAGATATGATTGAGGATAATGTAAACCAATCTGCAAGATATTATGGTTCTTATCTTTTGTTCAAAAAATTGGAAGAAAAAATGGGTATGGAGAAACTCAAAGAATGGGTTTATGATACATTACAAAACACACCTTGCGAAAGTGAAGTTTTAGTGGAAAAGTTGAAAAAGCAATATAATTTAGATATATCTAAGGATTTGATTTGATTCTGTAAACCGGAACTAAAACTGTTGCCAACACGGTGTATAAAACATAGCTAATAAGTTCTAAACCCAAAGGCTGGCTATTATCTGCGAAGACCGCCAAATTTTTAAATTTGGCTTTAAAAATAGAAAAGATAAAAACAAAAGATAAAAATTCGGCTCTGTGTTTAACCGAAAAATAAGCGTCATTTTACACGCTACGTTTCATACACAAACCGTTGGCAGTAATTTGAACAACGAACTAATTTTAAGCTGATTAACAAAAACGGAAAAGCCGAAATCCGATTATAGTAGGCAATAGAAAACGGAATTTAATGAAATTATCTAAATTGATTTTGACAATTGCAATTGGACTATTTTTATTAGTCACACTTGAAAGTTGCAACGAAAAAAATACTGAATCAAAACAGACTGAAACAGTTTTACCAAAAATTAGCAAGGAAAAATTCGAAAACGAAGCTTGGGAAATGGAGAAGAAATATTGGGCTTATGCCCAAAAAGATGATACTGTTGCTTATAAAAAACTTTGGCACAATGATTTTATTGGTCGACCAGGTAATGGAGACGAATTTGTTAATAAAAGTATGGTTTCAAATTGGATACCTGAATTACATAGCGACCCAAATATAAAATTTAGTTACAAACTTTATAGAAAAGTCACTAATGCAATTGATGATGTGGTTATTGTGTATTATGATGTGGATACTATTTTGACTGACAAAGAAAATAATATCGTTGAAAAGTATTCTTCTGCGATGCTTCATACTTGGAGAAAATATGATGATGGTTGGGTAATTTTAGGTGGAACGTCGGCTGATAAGAATCAAAATATACCGAAAGAATAAAAATTAAAATAATAAAAACTACTGCCAACAACGTGTATAAAACATAGCTGGCATAGGATTTTCGAGAGGATTTTGCTTATTTATTAAGAACGCCAAATTTTTAAATTTGGCGTTTAAAAATGATAAGTTAAAAACAAAACATAAAAATTCGGGTCTGTGCTAATCCGAAAATTTAGCGTGTTTTTACACGCTACGTTTCATACACAAACCGTTAGGCAACATATGAAAAATACATTAATTATTTTTGCGATTTGTTTCTTTATGTTCTCACCAAAGACAACTAGCCAAGTGACAACAAATAAATATGAACTGGAATTTGATAAACTACTTGCCAAAAAAAGTCCTGAATATTATGATGTATTAATAAATATTCTTTTACAATTTCAAGAAAATCTTATTTCAAATAATATTATTGAAAATAACAATTACCAAAGCTATATTCGATTACTTAATCGAATAAGTGAGGACGATAAGTTAGAGTTTGACATTACCTACGACCTAAAGGGTTCACTTGAAGGACATGTAGATGGCCTAAGTAAAGCCTTCTCAACTGAAAGCTCTCTGATTGCCCAGAGCTATCTAAATATTCATAATTCAAAAAATTTTCTTTTTAGTCAAAAGGTTTCTGAAATGGCAAAAAATGGACAGGAATTAAACCGCTCAACGCTTGCCAATTTGATATTAGAAGTATATAACGAAAAGGACTTTGAACTACCTTTGGTTAAACTGAAAATATTTAAGTTTCTCGACGCAAGTTCGGACTTCATTGTTTACACTAATTACGGAAAACCAGATCCTAACTAAATACGTTGCCTAACAAGGGCTATAATTCATTGTTTAGCTTATTTACTACAATTCAAAACTTTTCGTACATTAGACCGGCATGATTCTCAGCTCAATTTGATTAACATCAAATCTCAACAACGGAATCATAGCCAAACCGTTGTGCTTCATTAACAGAAACCGTTAACAAATGATAAAATTCTTTAGAAAAATTAGACAGGATTTGCTTTCAAAAGGCAAAACTGGAAAGTATTTTAAGTATGCTATCGGAGAAATTATTCTTGTTGTTATCGGAATTTTACTTGCATTAAGCATCAACACGTGGAACGAGGAACGAAAGGAAAAATTGGTTATTAGAAATTTATTGCATAACATCCGTTTGGATATGCAGACAGATACGTTACAGTTTTCTAAAAACATCCAAGACATTCCGGAAGTCATAGCAAATGCGACATTATTACTTAATAGCACCGAATTAGATACATTATCTGCGAATGACTTATTTAATAACCTTCCCTATTATTCATTCTATTATGTTATAAACAATAAAAGCTACGAGAAAGTCATAAATGCAGGAATAACGGATTTTTTTGAATTCAACGAACTATATAATGACATCAATAACTATTACACTCTGGATGCAAATAAATACCAAAAAATTATAAAATGGGATGATGAAGATACCACAGCAGATGGTTCCCTTTGGTTAGCAATGGGTTTTGAAATTGATATTTATGCAAATTTTACTTACACGGAGAATAATGTGAGATTTGCGCAGACCGAAGAAAATAGAAAAAGTGTTTTTATAGAACAATTAAATAAACCTCAAATGAGAAATTCTATAAAAATGAGTTTATATAGAAAAAGATATTTGGACAATATACTAACTAAAACAAAGCAAAGTGCGAAAGATATTATACTTAAAATTGACGAACAATTACGAGAATAACGAAAGCACAACAACGTATATAAAAAATAGCGCGAGTCTTTGCTAACACGAAGGTTCGGGCATTTTTAGGAAGTCGCCAAATTTTTAAATTTGACAAATTTCCAAAAATAAAATAATTAGTAAAATTTAAAAATTCGGCTTGTGTTTCATCCGAAAATTATCGCTTATTTTCAGCGCTACTTTTCATATACAAAACAGTTGGCAACAATAAAAACAAAACCTAGAATTAATGAATTTTAAAACAATATTTCATTACATAAGTTACCTGCAATACCCATTAATGTTGATTGGACTATACTTTGCGTTTAGCCCTTATTTGTTAGGAATGGAAATATTAAAAGAAAACCCCAAATTAATATTCGAGAATTTCAACTCGGTCTTAATTTTTATGGGACTCGGAACAAGCTTTTCTTCATTACAAGATACTAGTAAAACACAGAATACATTTTCAAGAAAAATATGGGAGAACCCAATAAAAGGTAAAATTACCATCATAGTAATGTGTTTGACAATTCTGTTTTCACTAATCTTCGGATTGACTGGATATTTTAATGCGCAAGATGGAATTTTAAAAGATTTATCTGTTGGGATTATCGTGTTAAGTTTGGGGTTGTTTGGATTTTTGAAAGCTGCAATCGAAATGTTTGAAAATCACAGAAAAGACAAGAATACTGTTGCCAACAATGTATAACCGCAATTACGAAGGATTCGACTACGTCCAAATAAACTCGGAATTGATAAAGTCTGTGCCAAATCGAAATTAACGTATATTAACCCGTAACTGTCAGTTATACGAGACCGTTGTGCTTCATTATGACCAACCAATAACCAATGATAAAATTCTTTAGAAAAATCCGCTACGACCTTATGGAGAAAAACAAAACTGGAAAGTATTTTAAGTATGCAATCGGCGAAATTGTGCTTGTGGTTATTGGTATTTTAATTGCATTGCAAATCAACAACTGGAATGAATCACAAAAGAAACATCATCTCAAAAATGAATATAAGATATCATTAAAAAATGATTTTATAAAAGATAGCATACAACTAAGCGAAAGAATTAATGAAAACAAACAAATACTCGAAACCATATCTGAAACTTACGAAGAATTAAAAACTACAACTTTTAACACGTCCGATGAAGTCCTTTCAAAGTTGAGTGAAGCTTATAAAGGTAACTTACGGACACTTAATACATACAACACCAATAGCTTTAACCTATTAATCTCTGGTGGGAATATAGATTTACTAGATAAAGAGCTTCGAGAAGCTATAATGGAACTTAATAGACTTCAGCTTCACGAAATAGAAGTTTCATCAGTGAATCGTGAGAGTTATGTTATTATTTCGACAAATTTCAGAATTAAATATCCACCGTTAGAATTTCCAAATGAGTCACTTCTAAAAATTTTATGGAAAGATATAGAAACTGATGAGCTGCCTAAAGATTTATATACTCTTATTATTAGAAAAGCATATACGATAAGTAGATATTTAGAACTTTCCGAAGAAGTTTCACAACAAACTAACGTAGTTTTAAAACTTTTGGAAGAGCAAAAAAAGAAATAACCTTTTTGAATAGGGCCTATAAAAGAACCTTCAAAAATAAAATAACGAAAGCACAACAATAGTAATCGTTGCACAAGCCCTTAATTTCGGAAAAATAGGACCCAATCAAGCCCTTCTGCCTGGCCCTTTCTTTTTAAACCGGTCATTGGAACACCGTTTTTTGGTGCCTTGTACAGCTCCAGAACAGACTTTGAAGGACGATTTTCACGGCCTGTTCCAAAACGAGCCTTCCCGCCCTGCTTTTTGAGCGTTTTTGCTCGAACTTCAGATATTTCTTTAGGTTGTAGGCTATCGCAGAGAGGTGCATCACCTTGTTCGCCTGTTTTAACCCTATCGTGTTTATCTTCCTCAGGCCCATGAACTGGGTCAATGTGCCAAAAACAGGCTCTACCGTACTTTGCCGTTTGCCCTTCATGTATCGCCCTTGCGGACTTTCCACTCGTGCTATATTGCGAAAGTACTCCGAGCGGTAATAGGTGACACTGAACTTCTTCTCCTGTGCGCTCTCGCCAAGACATTGTTGGCGTATCGGGCAACCAATGCAGACATGCTTTCTGGCCCGATACTCCTTCTTCCTTGTCCTTGTCCGGCTGTCCAAGAACTCCTTGGTAAACGGGATGACTTTTCCCTGCGGGCATACATAATGGTCTTGGCCTTCAACATAACCAAAGCCATCGGGACCGCCCTTGAAAGTACCGTGCGGTGGGATGAAACTTTTTAGGCCCCTTTCCTCTAGCATGGCATAGTTCTCACCGCTGCTATAGCCCGTATCGGCCACGCAGTTCTCGAACACCAGGCCCTGTTGCCATAAGCGTCTTTGTAATCTTTGAACTATGTCCCGTAGTTGCTGGTTGTCCTTCCCATCGGCGTGATAGGCCCTGATGTCGGTGATCACATGATTGGCCGTGTCAACGCTCAACTGGCTCAGGTAGTTCAGCTTTCGCGCCTTGCCCGGCTTGACACTTATCCACGCATCCGGATCGGTCGGGCTGTAGTGCGTTTTGTTGCTCGTATATTTTGAACCCTGGTTCCCCGCTCCCGGGCGTTGGTCCTGGTCCTTTGCCCATTTTTTGTTGCGCCCCTTTATCGCGTCCAGTTCCTTTTTGTTGGCCGTAACACTGCGCTGGCCCTTGTCCGACCTGTCCCCCTTGCTCTTGCGGTGCGGTGTTTCTTTATCCATAGCGTACCCTGAGCAAATGTTCCTCCAATTCTTCTTCGGGAACCTTTAGTTCCAAGGTGTCCATACTTGCATTGGATTTTACCGGCGCAGAATCGATGGCCTGGGTATGGACGCTCACCATCCCATTGTCCACGCACATACCAAGTACTTTAGTGAACACCTCCTCGAATACTTCCTCCGGGAAAAGTTGGCGCGTACGGCTTATCGTGCTGTGCCAGGGCAGTTCCTCGTCGATATCGTAACCGATAAAGTAAAGGATGTCCAAACGCATAGAACAATGGTCGATGAGCTTGCGGTCGCTGATAAGGTTCTCCAAGTAACCCACCAGGCACAGTTTGAAGAACACCACGGGATCGATGCTCTTTTGGCCGCTGTCGCCATAATAGTCCTTGGTCAAGGGATAGAGGAACTCCAAATCCAATTCCCCTTTTAACCGCCTATAAAAATTGTGCTTCGGTATACGTTCGCTCAACTGAAAATGGGCGAACAGTTTTTCTTGGTAGTCTTTCTTTCCCTGCATACCTAAAGTTACGATCTACCACAAAGAACTACAATAATCTTAGCAGATTTTATTCTAACTTGTGCAACAGGCACAATAGCTATAAGTAATGCGGAGTTTGGTGTTTAATTTAAAGTAAGCGTATATTTACTATGTCCGCAAAATCTTTTCTCCTGAAGCGTCGGGATTGCTCTGGCGAAATAATATAAATCAAAACAAAAAGCTTTTGCTGCGTGCGTAGACGGAAACAACAAGGTTTCCTTGCCTCCGCACTACTCATAGCTGAAACGTTGTAAGCAATTTGCAGTATCAATAAAATTTATGATAAAAATTCTAAAATTCGTCTTGTTCCTTTTCGTAATTAATTCTTACGGACAGGAATTGAATACTGAATATTGGGAATTGAAAAAAAACCTATTGGAATCTAAAACGGACTTAATAATTGAATTTAAAACCGATTGCATAGGTGAAGAATTTATTAATATCGAAGAGACAGATGACTGTGTGTATGAAAGATCATTCTATATTTTCTGGTTGAAAGATGGAAAATATTATAAGCGTAAATTTTCTGATTGTGATGTTTTCAAAACTGTACAAATGGATAGGTCAGAATTGCTGAAAACATCTGTTTCAAAAATAGATGAAATTAAAAAAGCTGAAATTCTACCTGTAATCCATACTTCTGAAACAAATGAAAATGGAGAAATATAAACCGTAGAAATGGAAATAGATCACTTTTGTGAATCAAAATTTACTTTTCATTCGCAAAACGAAAAAATAGTTAAAACTATAAATCATTACTATTTGGATACGGAAATGCTTGACGAGAAAATGTCAAATGACAACTACGAAAAGAATCAAAAATCAGTTTTGAATACTTTATATAAGTTAATTGAAAAAGAAACGGAATAAAAACTGCTTACAACACGGTGTATAAAACATAGCTAGTAAGTGCTAAATCAAAAGATAAGTGTTTATTTACGTAGACCGCCAAATTTTTAAATTTGGCTTTTAAACAGAAAAACTAAAAACAAAACATAAAAATTCGGCTCTGTGTTTATCCGAAAAATGAGCGTCTTTTTGTGCGCTACGTTTCATACACAAACCGTTGTGCTTCATTATAACCAACCATTAACCAATGATAAAATTCTTTAGAAAAATTAGACAAAATTTACTCTCTGAAAATAAGTTCAGTAAATATCTGATTTATGCAATCGGAGAAATTATTCTTGTTGTGATTGGTATTTTAATTGCATTACAGATTAATAATTGGAATGAGCAACGTAAAGAAATAGCACAGGAGCAAAAAATATTGTTCCAACTAAAATTAGATTTTAATAAGAATCTTGAACAATTAGATGAGAAAATTTCAATGCGGTCAGATATTACTGAAGCTTCAATAAAATTATTAGGATTTATTGATAATCCAGAATTTGTTGAGCTTGATAGTATTTTTTTCCAACTTTCATTTCTTTTAACAGACCCTACTTTTGACCCAGTAGAAAATAATTTAATTGAATCTGGAAATTTACATTTAATTAGAAATGATAGCTTAAAACTAAAATTGACTAATTGGACTACTGACGTGTATCAATTACAGGAAATAGAGCTTGAATATCAAAAAATTAGAACGGAAATAATAATCCCATTCAACGAAAAAACAGGTTTGCACAGGAATATTATCAATGCATTATGGAAAGATGGTTATATTCCAAAATTCGCTTTAAACAAAACAGCTAGTGTAAAACACAAAATAGGAAATACTAAAAAACAACTAAATATTAGCGAAATTTTGAATAATATAGAATTTGAGGGTATTGTGGCAGATTCATTCAATTGGAGTCATGTAGGGAATATTCAGTCTTTAGCCTTGAGGAATCAAATTATTGAAATATTAAACCTAATAG
The DNA here is from genome assembly GCF_040566695.1 of Sediminicola arcticus. NCBI lineage: Bacteria > Pseudomonadati > Bacteroidota > Flavobacteriia > Flavobacteriales > Flavobacteriaceae > Sediminicola > Sediminicola arcticus. The sequence continues at coordinate 593,391 of NZ_JBEXAE010000002.1, forward strand.
ACAGTGAAATTAAAGAGAATCAAACTTAAGATGTGTATAATTTATTACCGCTTGATGGTTAAGAGGAAGAGTTTATTTTCTTTCATATATTCACTAATCGGAAAATCAAAACTGATTTCCCGCAACTAATCATACACGAACACGTTGTGCTTCATTATGACAAATCGCTAACCAATGATAAAATTCTTTAGAACAATTAGGCAAAAAATGCTGACTGAAAATAAAGTAAGCAAGTATTTTCTTTATGCTATTGGGGAAATAGTATTGGTTGTTATCGGAATTTTAATCGCATTGCAAATTAACAATGCCAACGAAGTTTCAAAACAGAACAGGTTAGTTGCAACCTATGAAAAGAACTTGATAACTGAACTTAAAGTCGATTTAAAGAATATACAAAGACTAGATAGTATGGTAACCATTCAACGTAAAATTAGGGTTAATTATATGCTTTATTCTAAAAAAAAGTCTATCAATATCGATACTCTTATTCAAAAAATGGATAGTGCAAAAACTTATGGAGTCTATCAATATAACCGTGTAACTTATACCATTGATGATATTATTAGCACTGGAAAACTTTCATTGTTTAGCAAAGAGAAAAAAGAGGCTATTTTGAAATTAAAAGATGTTCAGGACTATTATGACATTGCAAAAATACAAGAGCAAGAATACTTTACTTCGAGTAATCTTGAGTTTGAACGGACTATAGATTTAGCTTCATTTTTAGGTTCATTTTATATGAGGCAAAGTATTGAAGACAAAGAACGAGAAAATTGGATATACAATATAAAGTCAGAGCAATACAGATTATTTGGAAATAAAACGCTTGCTGCAATTAGAAACTTTAATTTTCAACTTGGTTTAAATATGGGGTTGAGAGAACAGTCAGAAAATCTTTTGAATATTTTAGAGAACGATTGAAAAAATAACGAAAGCACAACAATAGCTATAAGTAATTCGGAGTTTGGTGTTTAATCTAAAGTAAGCGTATATTTACTATGACCGCAAAATCTTTTGGATTTTGCTCTGGGATAAAAATATAAATCAAAACAAAAAGCTTTTGCTACATGCGAAGACGGAAACGAAAATGTTTCCTTGCCTCCGCACTACTCATAGCTGAAACGTTATACTTAATTTTGAAGACAGAATTTATTACAACATACAAGCCTAGAGAAGGATATGGATTTGGATGGATATTCAACACAGATGAGTCAACTACTATTGTTATAAGTAATAAGTTTCAATCTCCCACATTTATTGACAAATATGTAAATGGAAAAATCACAGACTCGATTTGTTTAGATGTATTCAGCGATTTTAAAAATGCTTCTAGTTTTAATGGTTATGGAGTAATTAATTCAGCAGATTTTTTTGGTATAGTATTTAAAACTGATAAAATTATATTATGGAGAAACCACGACTTTCAGAAATATTCCATAATAAAAGTTAAAAATTCGCTCACATTAGATATTAATAATTATCATAAAATAAGTTTATCATGTTACAATGAATATAGTAATAACTTTATTGTTGCTTTAGAAGATTTATACAAAAAAAATTATCCTCCAAGATATGTGAGTAATTTAAAAATTGGCCCAAAAAGTTTTTTAAGAAAACCATCAGCTAATTTTGAAACACCTTTATTTGAGCTACCAAAGGACAAATACCCTAAAGTTAGGATTAATGATGACTGGCCAAATCATGATTGGTTAAACATTAGAGATATTTTTACAAATAAACATTTCTTATACATCTACTCAACTGGTGGTTCAAATACAAGAGTTAAAAGTGGTAGTGCTTGGGATTATAGTATAATATCAAAATTCGATTTAAAAAAAAACTGGATTTGTAATTATGAAATTGCAAAAGGTCAAGGAAACCATAGTTCAGATAACAAGTATTTTATATTACGACCTCAAGAAAAAAAGAATAGATTATATTTTTATAATACAATAGATTTTAAAAAAGAATTTGAATTAGCTCTGACCTCCAAACAAAATTTAGGAATCCAAAAAAATTCAGGTATTTTAAAATTTGATTTAGTTGATGGAAATTTTATCATTTACAGTTATGATTACTTAAATTTTTGCAAACTAAAAAACTAAGTATAACACCGTATATAATTTATTGCTAGTTCAAGCCTACTTACGAAAATCCTCGCGGATTATCTATTCGGTTTGTATGTGCAAATTAGGTACTTAAAACACGCAACAAACCATATACAAACACGTTATACTTAATTAAAAAAAAACAAAATGAAAAACAAAATCTTATTGTTGCTAATCATTTGGTTAATTTCTTTAAATATTTCAAATGCTCAAAAAATACCACTGGATTCGCTCGATATATACCTTGAACAAGTTATTAAGGATTTTGAGGTAGTTGGTCTTTCAGTAGGCATAGTGAAAAATGATACAGTTATCTATTCAAAAGGTTTTGGATCAAGGGAAATCGGAAAAGATCCAAAGGTCAATGATCAAACTACTTTTGGAATTGGGTCAATTTCCAAATCATTTACAGCATTGACACTCGGATTGCTCGTGGATGAAGGAAAAATAAGTTGGGACGACCGAGTGAAGGACTACCTAAGCTACTTCGAATTGTACGACCCATATGTATCAGAAAACTTTACGATTAGAGACCTGCTCACACACAGAAGTGGACTGAAAGAAGTTAGTGCCGGAACTCTTTGGTATCACTCAGACTATTCCAGAGTTGAAATCATTAAGCGACTTAAATACCTTGAGCCCGTTGCTGGCTTCCGAGAGAAACCTGCTTATCAAAATATAATGTTCGTTGTAGCTTCCGAAATAGTAAAAGAGGTTTCGGGAATGACTTGGGATGAGTTTCTAAAATCAAGAGTGTTTGACAAACTAGAAATGAACAACAGTACTTCGTTGTCCAAGGATAGAGAAGCCAATATCAATTTGGCCCAGCCTCATATTTGGAATGCAGAATTTAAGAAGGTTGCCATAGAACAGGAAAATGGAGATAACCTGGGGCCTGGAGGTTTCATTTATTCATCAACCAAGGATATGAACAGCTATATGAGACTGTTGCTGAATGATGGGGTATTTAAGAATGATACTATTGTAAGCAAGGACGTGGTCGATGAAATCTTTAAACCTCAGACATTATTCCAAATTAGTGGCCCTCCATTTGGCAACGAGTTTTCCTCCTATGGTTTCGGATGGTGGCTCACTCCCTGGAATGGCCATAAGATCATAGAACACAGTGGCGGGATCGATGGAATGTCTGCACAGCTTTTTATGATAAAGGACATGAACATTGGTGTGGTTATTCTATGTAATGATTCGAAAGAACCTGCATCTTTTTTGATAAAAACAAAAATCTTCGACCTTATTTTCCATGATAAGACTTTTGATATATATGAACGAGGAAAGGATTATCGTAAACGTTTAATAAAGAAATTAGAAGAAGCCGATAGCAACGAAATTAGACCAAAAGAATCTAATCCATCTTTATCTCTTAGTAAGTATACAGGTGATTATAATGATGAGATGTATGGGGATATCAATTTATCGTTTACCAATAATGATGAACTAGAACTTTCGTTCTCTCATACACCATTGTTCACGGGGCGATTGATTCATTGGCAATTCGACACCTTTAAAATTGATTGGTATGATATAAGAGTTCCAGATGGTTTTATAACTTTCAATTTTAATTCGAAAAGAGAGATATTGGGCTTTTCGATAGATCAGGAAAATCTACTTGACGTTGATTTTGGAGAAATTGAAATAAAGAAAAAGAAAAACTAAGTATAACAACGTATATAAGCCATTAAAACGGCTCATATACAAAACAGTTGTACAACATAAAAAGTAATAATTTAATTAACTAAAATTCATAATATGACCAACTTACCTCTACTCATTGGACCTTACCAAATAATAGCTATTGTAAGTGTAATATTACTTTTATTTTTCACCGCACTCTTTTTGATCGGAAAACATGAAAAGGGTTTGATTTATTTTATCTGGTTAATAGTTTTAATTTTTCTTCCCGTTATTGGACCGATAGCATATTTACTTAAATATTTTGCTGGATCTAATAGGATGTCTAGTCAAACAATGGATACCACTGAGTAAACCAATTATTTTAAAATTCTAATATAATAAACGTTGTACAACAAGGGCTATAATCCATTGTTTAGCGTATTTACTACAATTCAAAAGTTTTCGTACATTAGACCGGCATGATCCCAAGCTCGATTTGATTTAAATCAATAATCAAACATACGAGCCTAACCGTTATGCGCAATAAAATAATGACTATAGTAAAAAATTTGAAACTGATTTTTTTAATGATGCTTTTTGTGGTAGCATTTGCATCATGTAAACAAAATAAAACTAAAAATGATACTTCAAAAGCAGAAGGTGACTACGTACGTTTATTCGCTCAGGATAGACCTAGCGGGCAGCCTTTCGTTTTTAATATGCCAATTGACGAAGGACTAGATAATTTAGAGTTAACGGATTCTGGGAATGAAGAATTAGACAGTAATGAATTAGTTCTTGGTATATCATTAGCAAATTCTCACATTGCTGTTCCAATTAAGTATTTATCAGGTTTTGAAGTGGCTAATCTTGTTATAGGTGATGATAACTTTCTATTAACTTACTGTCCTCTTGTAGGTTCTGCACGAGTTTTCAAAGGTAAAATTAATGGAACTAAATCAGGTTTTGATTTTGGCAGAGGACTTAAAGACAATAATTTGTTGATAATCGACAGGGAAACAAAGTCAGTATGGAATCAACTATCAGGTAAAGCTATTGAAGGGAAGTTAAAGGGTAAGCATTTATCCCCACTCGCATCAATCCAGAGCACATGGGGCTTTTGGAAGGCAAAGTATCCTACTACTAAAGTAGCTATTAATAAAGATACCTCTAATGCGGCTTTTCCGGAAGAGGTACTTCAAAAACGATATTACAATACTTGGATGCCAGGGAAGAAACGTCCAAATAACTCCGAACACCAAATTCAAAACTTGGGATTAGGGATAGACCTAGGTAGTTTAGATATATTCTTTCCACTAGAAACGCTATTTGAAGGGAATTCACCTTTAATTTACAAGCAAAAGAATGAAGAAGTTTATATACATTTTGATTCTTCAGGATTAACTGCTTGGGCAGAGGACAAAAAAGGAGGTATGATTCCTAGTACAATTGTTTATGATTGGGCTTGGAATAATTTTTATCCGAATACCATCGTATTTAAAAAATAAAGCGCATAACAATGTATATAAAAAATAGGCGAAACAGTAATAAATTCAATAGTTTTAGCTCGAATCAAACTTTGTTTTTAACTGAAAGTTTGGTGCTTCCAAATCGCCTACTTTTCATATACTAAACGTTAGCCTTCATTATGACCAACCAACGAACCAATGATAAAATTCTTTAGAAAAATTAGAAAAAATTTACTTTTAGAAGAAAAAACTGGAAAGTATTTGAAATATGCATTCGGAGAAATAGTCCTTGTAGTGATTGGAATTTTAATAGCACTAGCTATTAATAATTGGAATCAAAGAAGAATTAATAATGAAAAGCAACAAGACTATTTAATTGGAATTAAAAACGATTTAGAAAAACAAATTGCGTCTTTTAATAATTCAAATCAAAATTATGACTTTATAATTGGTAAAGGAGAATCTATTTTGGTAGATTTTAGTTCAACAGGTAAAGTATCAGAAATTGACAGTATAAATAGAAAGTTGTCATATTTGATGTTTACTGTAAAGTACCCAGAAATCTCAACGACTTTTAATGAACTAAATAGTACTGGACAACTCAACTTAATAAAGGAAAAATCATTACGTTCTCAAATAATAAAGTATTATCAAGACTCTGAAAATTATCAAAAATCGGTTGATGGAAACACAGAACGTGTTGTTTATAATCAAATATTCCCGATAATAAAATCTACCGTTATTATAAGTCTAGAAAATTTTGGATTTGAAAACAAAAAGATAGATTTAGAAGACAAATTGAAAACAACATTCGAGAATAATTTAAATAATTCAAACAAGGAATTTGATTTGATAAATGCAGTTAGTCTACGAATTATTGTAGCTAAAACCAACAAAGGCAGTGTGGGTAAAGCAAAAAAAGAAGCTGAACTATTGTTAGGTGTAATAAATAGTGAATTGAATCTTAATTAATATTTAGAATTAAAAAATAAAAAAAGCTCAAAGAATCAGATTTTAGCATCTATGAACCTAGAATAGTATTGTCTCAGATTAAGGAAGAATTTACTTGTTTTTTACCTCAGTTCTTCTTAAGATTGATTCTCATTAAATTGATTTATGAAAGAACTAGCTACTGGTATCACAACAACTTGAAAACGAGATCTACAGTCTCACAGAACTGAACGTGATTATAGTAGTAAAAAAGAGAGGGTTATCAATGTTGTCGAAGTCTAAAGCTTCACCGTATATAGTAACCTTAATTCTCTCTTTTGTTCTTTCTTATTATACTATCAATTTAATGAGAATCAAACTTAAGCCGTGTATAATTAATTGCTTGATCACTGCCGACTTACGAACATTCCTGCGGAATATTCTATCTGTGATTTATTTACTAAATGAGTTACTCAACCACGCAACTAACCATACACGAACACGTTGGAAACTATATTAAATGAACCTTGAGTAGATGAATAAACAGTTATGGCAAAGTATTCTTATATCATATCTGATTGGAGCACCTATGGGAATTTTGACAATTATTGCAACTATTATAATACCTGTTCTCTATTCGCGGGAAGGAATATCTTCAATGTCAATAATCATGGGGTATGGATTTCCAACTTTAGGACTTATTGCGGCCTTTATAATAGCACTTTGGTTTGGAGGAAAACTAGCCTATAAAAATGTAAACAAAGGAAAATCATTGATTTTAACTTCATTTAAATATTCAACATTTGTGAATTTGATAATTTGGACTACATATTGCTTAATTGTCTATCAGACAATAGAGGATGATAGTTTTAAATATATGCTTCCAGCTATTATTGTTTTTTTAATAAGCACTATACTTTCAACATTTACAATCGGACTTCTTATTTCCTATATAATTAAATTAATAAACCGATCTAACTAAAAATACAGTTGCCAACAAGGGCTATGATTCATTGTTTAGCTTATTTACTACAATTCAAAACTTTTCGTACATTAGACCGGCACGATTCTTAGCTCGACTTGATTAACATCAAATCTCAACAACGAATCATACACCAACCGTTGGCAGTAATTTTGACCCGTCCTGAAATATGTATACAAAATATCAATTGTATATATATAAAAATGATGGATATGTGAGACGTTTCAGCGAAAGCTTTAAACTCAAAGTATTGGCTGAACTTGCCAAGGGCAACTATTCAAAAGACAAATTGTACTGACTCATGGGGTACAATCCAATGTCACCAGCGAATGGATCAGAAAAATGCCAGTATAGATTGAATGAACACCAGTATTATAGGTTCCCTATGATTAGAACTTGTTGTTTTTTAATCTTGATCTAAAAAACATTAATATAAATTATATTATTTTAAGTTAAATTGTATATTTGCACCCTCAAAAGACAAACAAAATTTGTTTTTAAATAGTTCTTTTTAACTTTAGTGTACAATTAGGTGAACATACAAAGTTAATATTGTTTTAAAACGTTGAATTATAGGGTGTTATGCGATTTTATTAAATCCTGCCACCCCGACTAAAAAAAGCCAGACATTGCTGTCTGGCTTTTTTGTTTTTAATACATTCATTTGATGTCATCTAATACTTTATAAAAGGCAGTAATTTTCAGTGGAGAATTCAGTAACAATAAGTTACAGAAATAGTTGTGGCAGTTTTATAAAAATGAGGTTTGAAATACTTACGTTAATAAAAAATCATTAAACCTATCAAGAGTACATAGTTTTTATAATTTATTCACGAACTTGGTTTTTATTTTTTTAGCAGTTACATAAATTAGTATTTTTCAGAAAAGTAAATGAATATAACGCTGAAATGATTGCTGAAGAGCAGTTCGAATCCGAAATAGTAATGCAGGCCTTTATGCCACTTTCCATCGACAAGATAGGCAGTCAATATGTATCTGATTCAAAATACCCAATGGCCATGGCAGAACGACTAATATTAATCATGGATTTCTTTCCTATTTAAAAATACCCCTTGAAAACAATATTCCAAACAACACATCTTGAGAGTTTAAAGCAAAAGATTTTATCTTATACTCAGGTAAACGATAAAGTGTTACAGGATCAGATGCAATTCTACCAACGAATGGATTTAAAAAAGGGCGATACGTTGGTAATCCCAGGGCAATTGGTTCATTACTTTTTTTATGTAGCTACAGGGTGTATTTATTATTATAAGTTGGACGAAGGTGAGCAAAAAGTATTGGAATTTTATACCGATGATATTTTTTTTACTGACTTACCGGCCTATGTAAAGGGCACTCCTTCCAATTATTATCTAAAGGCTTCCGAGGCCACAATAGTTTACGCCATAAAAAAATCCGATGCGGAGAACTCTTTTGAAAAGTCGCACCAGTTGGAGCGTTTTGGTCGATTGTCCATGCAGGAGGCGTTTATGAAAATTTTCACCAGAGTAGAGCGTCTAAATAGTCGTAGCAACGAGGAACGTTATTTACGATTATTGGAAAAACGTCCAGACCTTTTTCAGCGGGTGCCTCAATACTTGATTGCTTCCTATTTGGGACTAACTCCAGTAGGTCTTTCAAAACTTCGGAAACGTTTGGGAAAGGGGTAGGTTTTTACGTTTGGTCTAATAAACATAGGGCTAGCAAACATGTAAATACCTTTCTCTGTGAAATACAATATTCTTATCAGGTATTATCTTTCAATTTTTATTAAACTAGTTTAATGAGATTCCTAGGAATTAATCCTAACTTGAATCTTATTAATCTTTAAAAGAAATTGTTATGGCCAATACCTATATAGAAATGGACACCCTTAAATTTTTATTGTTTAACGTTCATGATCTCAAAGAGGTACTGCAACAAGAACGCTTTGCCGAATACGATGAGGAGTCTATTGCCATGATGCTCGACTCTGTAAAGGATTTTTCAGATAAGGAACTCTACCCTTATTTTAAGGAGATGGACGAAAACCCTGCTCACTTTAAGGATGGGGAAATTATTGTTCATCCACAGGTAAACAAGTATATGAAAGAAGGGGGTGAAATGGGGTTTTTATCAGGTCCGTTCTCCTATGAGGCTGGTGGCATGCAAATGCCCTCAATGGCAGTAAATGCTTCTGCCTTTATTCAGGAGGCGGCCAATAATCACTTACCCGGTTACATAGGCCTTACGATCGGAGCAGCAGAATTGATCGTGCATTTTGGGAATCAATTCCTTAAGGATACCTATGTGCCCAAAATGATAGCTGGGCAATGGGGTGGTACCATGTGCCTCACCGAGCCACAGGCCGGAAGCTCACTTTCAGATATTGTCACAACCGCTGTTCCTGTTGGTGACTCCTACAAAATAAACGGACAAAAAATATTCATCTCTGGAGGAGATTATAAAGGAGCCGAAAATATTATACACCTGGTTTTGGCCCGCATCAAAGGAGCGCCTGCAGGAACCAAGGGTATTTCACTTTTTGTTGTGCCAAAAAACCGACTAGATGAAGGCGGTAACTTGGAAGATAATGATGTCACCACGGTTGGTGATTTTCAAAAAATGGGTCAAAAAGGGTATTGTACCACACACTTGTTCTTTGGGGATAAAGAAGACTGTACCGGTTGGCTGGTAGGAGAGCCCAATCAAGGTCTAAAATATATGTTCCTCATGATGAATGGCGCAAGGATTGCCGTTGGACGTGGAGCTGCTGCAATTGCTACAGGAGCATATCATGCATCAGTTAGCTACGCTAAAGAAAGACCTCAGGGTAGGGAGCTGCAACGCACAGGTAAAAAAGATGCCTCCCAAGAACAAACCCTTATCATTAATCACCCCGATGTACGCAGAATGCTGCTTTTGCAAAAAGTGATTACTGAAGGATCTTTAAGTCTGGTGTTTTTGACCTCTCGTTATCAAGACCTTTCGCAATCGCTTCCAGACGCAGAAAGTAGGGCAAAATACAAATTGTTGTTGGAAATCTTAACCCCGGTAGTTAAGACCTACCCTTCTGAAATGGGCATTACTTCTGTTAATAATGGAGTTCAAGTACTTGGGGGTTATGGTTTCTGTTCTGATTATATTTTACAGCAGTATTTACGAGACATCCGAATTTCCGCCATTTATGAAGGTACTACGGGTATACAGTCCCAAGATCTTTTGGGAAGAAAAATCACTATGGAAAACGGGAAAGCACTACAGTTACTTTCTGAGGAAATTAGAAACTCTATTAATGAAAGTATGGTGCACGAATCGTTGAGACCGTTGGCAGAAAAATTAGGCAGTAAACTAGAATTAACCCAAAAAGTGCTTCAATCCCTAATGGGTTATGCAATGAAGGGTGATTATCAGCGGTTCCTGGCAGATGCTACACCCTTCATGGAATTTTTCAGTACTATCATCATTGCATGGCAATGGTTAGATATTGGTCGTGAAGCACAAAAAGCATTGATCTCCGGAAATACTAATTTTAGCGCTGAATTCTACGAAAACAAAATCCACGCCATGCAGTTTTATTTTAAATACGAACTCCCCAAAACAACAGGGCTTTCTGAGATATTGATGGATAAACAAGCATTGACACTGAACACAGAGAAGCAGGTGTTTGCATAAATTAGAGCCAATAACCAAAAGCCAAAGACCAATAACAAACAACTAAAATGACTATAAAATCAAAATTTAACCTTACGGGAAAAGTGGCCATCGTCACAGGTTCAAGCAAGGGGATAGGACTTTCCATAGCCAAGGGTCTTGCCGAAAACGGGGCCAAAGTGGTAATTAGTAGCAGAAAACAAGAGGCTGTTGATGCCGTGGCGAAGGAGTTTAATGAAGCTGGATTAGAAGCAATAGGAATTGAATGTCATATTGGTGACGCCACCCAAAGGGAGCAACTGATAGCCAAAACGATGGAGGCCTATGGAAGAATAGACATCCTGGTCAACAACGCTGCCATAAATCCGTTTTACGGACCATTGGAATCGGCAGGGGAAGATGTGTTCGATAAAATCATGAACGTAAACGTTAAGGCGCCTTGGATACTTTCCAATTTGGCGCTGCCGCATATGAAAGCCAATGGTGGTGGTAGCATTATCAATATTGCATCGGTTGAAGGTATACATCCCGGATTTCGATTGGGGCTTTACAGTATGACGAAATCTGCGGTGATTATGCTAACGAAGAACCAGGCAAAGGAGTGGGGCCGATACGGCATCCGTTCCAATGTGGTTTGTCCTGGGTTGATTAAAACAAAATTCAGTGAAAGTCTGTGGTCTGATGAAAAACTGGCAGCACAATATACCAGTATCATTCCTTTGAAAAGGGTTGCAGAACCTGATGAAATGGCTGGAATAGTCATGTTGTTGGCGTCCGATGCAGGCTCCTACATGACGGGCGGAGTGTATGCTGCGGATGGAGGTTATTTAATTTCGGGTTAATAAAAATGAACTATGAATTTTGACTACAGCGATAAATCAATAGCACTTCAAGAAAAATTGAAGGGTTTTATGGAAACCCATGTTCACCCTATTGAAAAGGAGGTGGAGTTGTTCCATCAAAATCCAGAAAATAGTTGGAAACGTTGGCCTGGAATGGAAGCCTTAAAACAAAAGGCCAGAGATGCTGGACTTTGGAATGTTTTTCTTCCTGCTTCGTATGGGGAACTTAGTCCAGGGCTTTCGAATTTGGAATATGCCCCCTTGGCAGAAATCATGGGGCGCATCATCTGGTCGTCTGAAATCTTTAATTGTAGCGCTCCCGATACAGGAAACATGGAGGTACTCGCCAAATATGGTACTCCAGAACAACAAGAAAAATGGTTGAGGCCTTTATTGAACGGAGAAATTCGTTCGGCTTTTTTAATGACGGAGCCTGAGGTTGCCTCATCCGATGCCACCAACATTGAAACCGCCATTATTTCGGACGGGAATGACTACATTATTAATGGTAGAAAATGGTGGTCTTCCGGTGCGATGGACCCCAATTGCAAAATAGCCATCGTGATGGGGAAGACTGATTTTGATGCACCGCGGCATGTACAACAGAGTATGATTTTGGTACCTATGGATACCCTAGGTTTAACGATTGAAAGAGCACTGAGTGTTTTTGGGTATACCGATTCGCCTGAAGGTCACGCTGAAATCATTTTGGACAATGTTCGTGTACCCAAATCCAATTTACTATTAGGTGAGGGTAGAGGTTTTGAAATAGCACAGGGTCGTTTAGGTCCTGGCCGTATTCATCACTGTATGCGGTTGATTGGTATGGCGCAACGTTCTTTGGAAATTATGTCGGAACGCACAGTGCAAAGAAAACCTTTTGGTAGAACCTTGGATACTTTTAGTAGTGTAAGACAAGATATAGCCCTTTCTGCCTGTGAGATTGAACAGACCCGTTTGTTGGTGTTGTCCGCAGCTGATAAAATGGATAAAGTAGGAAATAAAGAGGCTAAGGATTTAATTGCCATGATAAAAATAGTAACGCCCCAAATGGCTTTGAGGGTTATAGACAGAGCTATTCAGATTTTAGGCGGAAAGGGAGTTGGGAGTGATACCCCCTTGGCACATTTCTTTGCCGCGGCACGGACGCTACGTTTGGCCGATGGTCCGGATGAAGTTCATATGAGTCAACTAGGGAAAAGTACGATATACAAGTATGTAAAAGATTCGAATGTCTAGCGAAAAAAACTTAAAACCAGTACGGGAAGGGGAGGAAATCAATGAGGTTAAGCTTAAGGATTTTTTGCTAAAACAAGCGTTAATAACCAATGTGAATACCGAATTGAAAGTGAAACAATTCACCAATGGTTATTCCAACCTAACCTACCTAATTCAAATTGAGGACAAGGAATACGTCCTGCGAAGACCGCCCTTTGCAGCGCCCAAACGCGGGCATGACATGGGACGTGAATTTAGGGTACTACAGCAGTTAAATCCTGTTTATGACAAGAGTCCTAAAGTATATGTCTTTAATGAGGATCCCAAAATTATGGGAGCTCCATTTTATATTATGGAGAAGGTCAATGGAGAGATTCTAACGGCTTCATCTGCCCTTAGTAAACAAGTTTCCCCCGAGGAATTTAAAGTCATTTCGGATACTTGGGTCGATGCCTTTGCAGAATTTCACGATATCGATTATAAAGCTGCAGGACTTTCAGAACTGGGAAGACCAGAAGGGTACGTAGAACGTCAGGTACATAATTGGGGCAAGCAGTATCTGGCCGCGGCAACCGATGAAGTGCCGGCAGCACAAAAGGTAATGAAGTGGATGAGTGAAAATCAACCTAAAAAGTATGATCATACCCTTATTCACAACGATTTCAAATATGACAATGTGGTTTTTGAAGATGATAGTTGGAAGAAGATTTCAGCCATTTTAGATTGGGAAATGTGTACACTTGGTGACCCGATGATGGATTTGGGAACGTCACTTGGGTATTGGACAACAGCTAATGATCCAGAGTTTATGAAACAAGGGCTACGCTCCCCAACAGTTATGGAGGGCAATCCCTCACGAATGGAAATCGTGCAGCAATATGCTTTAAAAAGTGGTAGAAATATAGATAACCTAACCTTCTATTTTGCTTACGGACTTTTTAAGATTGCAGTTATCGCCCAACAGATTTATTATCGATATAAACATGGCCATACCAGTGATCCCAAGTTTGCGAATTTAAATAAGGCTTCTGCTCTATGTTGTAATACCGCATGGCAGGCTATTCAGAAAAATCAAATAGATAATTTGTACTAACTATGGACGAGCAATACTATTTGAAAATGAATCCTGGGCAAGTATCAGACTTTGCAAATAACCAATCCAAGGATTCTGTGGTCATGCTAAATATGCTAAAATATAAAGTTCTGGTGCCTGAAAGGGGAATGACGGGAAAGGAATCTTACACCGAATATATGCGACAAGCGACTCCCTTTTTTGTTAAAGCGAATGCGGAAATAGTGTTTTACGGATCGCCAAAGCATATGTTGATAGGTCCTGAAGAAGATACCTTATGGGATGATGTACTTATCATAAAATACAATTCCGTTACCGATTTCATGAACATGATAATGGCCGATGGATATCCTTCAGAATTAAGGGAGCAAGCATTGGAAGATTCACGATTAATTCATTGCACACCTAATCAAAAATAGTAGAACAAGCAAAAACGAAAAAATGAATTTGAAAGACAAAGTAGTGGTGATTACAGGAGCTGGTAGTGGGATAGGGGCAGCCACGGCAAAACTTTTTGGTGCACATAAGGCCATAGTCGTTGTCTCTGATATCAATTTGGAAAGTGCGGAAAAGGTAGCAAGTGAAATTCGAGATGATGGGGGTAAGGCATTGGCCTTGGCAACGGATGTCACCCAGTTTGAGCAGGTGAATGAATTATTGCAGAAAGTAATAGCAAAATATGATAGTCTGGACGTCATGGTGAACAATGCCGGAATAGGAGGCAAACAACAGGCAAAGACTGCAGATCATACCCTTGAAGATTGGCATAATGTAATAGCGGTGAACCAAACCGGCGTATTCTATTGTATGAAACTTGCAATACAACAGATGCTAAAACAGGGATATGGTAACATTGTGAATGTTGCTTCTTTGGCGGGATTAAAGGCTTCGGGAAATAACCTTTCTTATTCCGCTAGTAAATTTGCAGTAGTGGGAATGACAAAATCGGCTGCCTTGGAGTATGGAAGAAAGAAAATCAGAATCAATGCAGTGTGCCCTGGGTTTACCCATTCGGCATTGTTGGAACAATTACTCGCCGCAAGTCCAGATATGGGCGATAAGTTAAAACGAATGATACCTATGGGCAGGTTTGGAGAAGCCGAGGAAATTGCAGAAGCTGTTTGCTGGCTGGCCTCTGAAAATTCCAAATTCATTACTGGGCAAACAATAACCTTGGACGGAGGAACCTCCTTATAAAACTAAATTATGAATACATTAGAACTTACGGAAAAGGAAAACTATGTTATAGTTCAAATGAACCGGGGAAAGGTAAATGCCATAAACCTGGAGATGGTGAACGAGTTAACCGAGGTTTTCAAGAAGTTGGAAGAAGACCCTGCGGTGATGGGCGTAATTTTAACGGGACGACCCCACTATTTTTCTGCAGGATTGGATTTGATTGAATTGTATCAATACGACGAAAAGCAAATACAGGAATTTTTTACTGCTTTTGGAGGGCTGTATCTGCAATTGGTACAGTTTAAAAAACCTTTTATCTCAGCCATAACGGGGCATTCTCCAGCTGGGGGATGTGTTTTGGCCGTTACTAGCGATAATCGTTATATGGCGGAAGGTGACACCTATGTCATTGGCCTGAACGAGGTGGCCGTTAATATTCAAATCAGTCAAAACCTCACAGAAATTTATGCCTTCTGGATGGGTGAGGGTTTAGCACATCGCTATATTTTGGAAGGGAAATTATTGAACGGAAAGGAAGCATTGGCTGCTGGTCTGATAGATGAATTGGTTCCCTTGGATGCTGTTTTGGAACGTTCCGAAAAACAGATGAAGCACTATTTGAAAGCAAATCAGGAAATCTTGATAAATACCAAGAAAAAATTACGGAAGCACCTATGGGATAAACTCGATTTAAATGCGGAGAACGCATTAAAAGAAGCGTCCATATTGTGGTGGAAACCCGAAATTAGAGCCAAGATGAAGGCTTATGTAGAAAGTTTTACCAATAAAAACAAAAAATAGATAAATCAAACAAGATGAATAAACAACAGATATTTGTAAAGAGACCGTTAGGAGCGGCAGATGCTTCCACTTGGTCCTTAGAAACAAACCCTATTCCGGAACTGGAGGAAGGGCAGGTCTTAGTAAAAAATCATTATATCTCTCTTGACCCCGCCATGCGTGGTTGGATGAATGAGGGAAAATCTTATATAGCGCCGGTAGAAATTGGGGCTGTTATGCGCGCAGGTTCGGTAGGCGAGGTCATAAAAGCCAAAAATAACCCAACATTCAAGGTAGGGGATTTTATTTCAGGCCATGGTGGTGTACAACAATATGTTGCAACGGATGGAAAAGGATATTATAAAGTTGATCCAAAGTTAGCACCACTGCCCACGTATATTGGCACCTTGGGAATGCCTGGAATGACCGCTTATTTTGGTATTTTGGAAGTGGGCAAAATTAAGGAAGGAGATGTTGTCGTAGTTTCTGGCGCAGCTGGCGCCGTGGGAAGTATTGTAGGACAAATAGCAAAGATAAAGGGGTGTACTGTAATTGGCATTGCTGGTGGCGCGGATAAGTGTAAATATGTGATTGAGGATTTAGGTTTTGATGCTTGCATCGACTATAAAAATGAAGATGTATCGGCGCGGTTGAAGCAAGAATGTCCAAAAGGGTTGGATGTTTATTTTGATAATGTTGGAGGAGAGATTTTGGATGCTGCTTTGGGAAGATTACGAATGCATGCAAGGGTGGTTATTTGTGGGGCAATTTCCCAGTATAATAACAAGCAAAATATGAGAGGACCAGCCAATTACCTTTCTTTATTGGTGAATAGGGCTACTATGCAAGGGATGGTAGTTTTTGATTGGGCTGAAAGATATGGGGAAGCCGGTCAACAAATGGGTAAATGGATGGCGGAAGGTGCGTTGAAAACCCGTGAGGATGTCTATGAAGGAATAGAGAACTTCCCAGAGACTTATAATCGACTTTTCTCTGGCGATAAATTGGGTAAATTGGTGTTGAAGGTTATTGAGGATTGAGACTATTCTGGATCCATCTAATATAAAAGAGGAAAATATAGAAAATGAGAGCAATACGATGTAAAACATACGGCCCACCCTCTAATTTGAAATTGGAGGAAATAGATTCCCTGCATGCAGGCCCAAAGGAAGTAGTAGTACAGGTGAAGGCCTGTGGGTTAAATTTCCCTGATACGCTAATCATTCAAGGCTTGTATCAATTTAAACCAGAACTACCATTTACTCCAGGAAGCGATATAGCCGGTGTAGTAAAGGAAGTTGGCGATGGCGTGACCCATTTAAAGGTGGGCGATGCCGTTTTTGGCTTTGTGGCACATGGAGGCTTGGCGGAAGAAGTTATCGTGCCAAGAAACGCTTGTTTTCTTAAACCTCCCCAAATGGACTACCCGGTAGCGGCATCCTTTATGATGGCCTATGGCACCTCCTATCATGCATTAAAAGATAGGGCAAAGTTAATGGAAGGGGAGACCCTTTTGGTCATGGGTGCCTCTGGAGGGGTTGGCCTGGCTGCTATTGAACTGGGGAAATTAATGGGAGCCAAGGTAATCGCAGCAGCGTCCACCCAAGAAAAGCTAGAGCTATGTAAGGAGTATGGCGCCGATGAAGGAATTAATTATACCACCCAAGATTTGAAATCCACCCTTAAGGAACTAACGGATGGAAAAGGTGTTGATGTGATATACGATCCTGTGGGCGGCGACTTTTCCGAACAAGCACTTAGAGGCATCGCATGGAACGGTCGATTTTTAGTTGTAGGTTTTGCGACGGGCGATATACCTAAGATACCATTAAATCTTCCCTTGCTAAAAGGAGCATCCATTGTTGGTGTTTTTTGGGGCGGGTTCGCAATGAAATATCCCAAGGAAAATATGGCCAATACCATGACCCTAATGCAATGGCATGCAGAAGGGAAGTTAAAACCACATATTCATAAAATAGTCCCCTTAGAAGACGCTAAAGAGGGATTGGAGGAAATGATGAACCGAAAGGTGAAAGGGAAAATGGTTGTGCAAATCTTATAAAATAATAATAACAAGTAGTGAAACTAAACGATATGAGATTAAAGGATAAAATAGCGATTGTAACAGGAGGTTCACAGGGAATTGGAAAGGCCATTTCCGAACTGTTCGCAAAGGAGGGTGCTACGGTGATTATCATGGATTTGCTTCCCAAAGGCCAAGAAGTAGCCAACAGTATAAGTGCATCCGGTGGTAAGTCAGAATTCCATACCGTTTCGGTAACCGATAAATCGGCTGTAGAAGCACTCTTTGAACAGGTGAATTCCAAATACGGTAAAATTGATATCTTAATTAATAATGCTGGAATAACACGGGACCGCACCTTGGAAAAAATGAGTGAGGATGAATTTGACGCTGTTATCGCGGTGAACCTGAAAGGGGTGTTCATTTGTACGCAGGCAGTTGCACCGTACATGAAGGCAAATACATATGGAAGAATTGTAAGTGCGGCATCCAATGTGGGATTGAGAGGTAATTTTGGTCAAACGAATTATGCAGCAACCAAAGCAGGTGTCATTGCCATGTCCAAGACTTGGACCATGGAACTAGGTAAATATGGAATAACCTCAAATGCCATAGCTCCCGGTTTTACCATGACCGATATGGTCGACAACATTCCGGAGGAACACCTTGAGGCTATCAAGGCAAGCATTCCTTTAAAAACGGTTGCACAACCTATTGATATAGCCTATGGTTATTTATACCTAGCATCTGAAGAGGCACGTTTTGTTTCAGGAATTTGCTTGACCATTGACGGAGGAACTTCACGATAAACAATAGAAAAAATGGCTAAACTGGTTTTAAATGATTTAAAGGAATTTAGTGCCTACGAAGGAAAAGCACTGCCGATGGGGGAGTGGATTACCATCACACAGGAAATGATAAATGATTTTGCCAAAGCCACCTTAGATTTTCAGTGGATACATGTGGATGTGGAAAAGGCAACCCAATATTCCCCTTTTAAAAAGCCAGTTGCACATGGTTTTATGTCGGTATCCCTATTGTCCAAAATGCTAGGAGACCTTCTGCAGGTTAAATCTGTAAAAATGGGAGTGAATTATGGCTTGAATAAGGTTCGTTTTCCAAATGCCGTCATGGTGGATAGCAAGTTGCGATTGCATGGGAAAGTTGCTACTATTGAGGAATATCCCGGAAATGGTGTCAAAGTCACATGGCACTGCTCAGTGGAAATTGAGGAGGCTGACAAACCAGCCTGTGTGGCCGAATTTATTAGTATTATGTTTGAATAATACCTAACCAATACCTTAACTACCCCTTATGAATTAGTACGCTTTATTTTGTATATTCAGGGTTGTTAAAAAAAACCAAACAATGACCAGACTCTTCGATTTACTCGATTATCAATTAAAAAATAATCCGTTAGAAGCTTCCATTAGCGGAAGGAATAAAGATGGAAATTGGGAATCCTACAGCACCCAAAAATTAAAAGACACTGCGGAACAGGCGGCAGCGGGATTACTTAAATTAGGACTTGTGCCAGGAGATAAGGTCGCCATTGTATCCTATGAAAATAGGCCAGAATGGATTATCATGGACTATGCTGTGCAAATGGCAGGAATGATTAGTATTCCCTTATATCCTACTATCAGCGTCTCTGAATATGAATATATTTTAAATGAAGCTGAGGTAAAAGCAGCCTTCTGTGGGGGATTGGATTTGTTTGATAAACTATCGAAAACTCAAAAAGAAGTAGCTACCCTAAAACACATTTACACCTTTGATGGGTTGAACGGTACCCCTTTTTGGGAAACTATTTTTGACACCAAAGGTATTTCTAGCTTAGAAAGTATCCAATCCAAAATCAACGGAGAAGATATGGTTACGATAATCTATACCTCGGGAACAACGGGAAAACCGAAAGGAGTTATGCTGAGTCATGCCAATATTATGCATGTTGTTACAGCCACCTCAGAATTACTAGTTGCTAAACCCCAAGAAAACGTATTAAGTTTTCTTCCACTATGCCATATCTATGAAAGAGCCGTTTCTTTTTGTTATTGCTTTAAGGGAGTTTCGGTATTTTTCTGTGGGACAAACAATTTAAGTGGACCGGATGGGGATTTGGTAGCGGTTCGTCCAGTCGCCTTTACAACAGTTCCTAGGTTATTGGAAAAGATTTATGAGGCTATTTATAATAAAGGATTGGCATTGGAAGGTGTTAAAAGAAATTTATTTTTTTGGGCTTTGGACCTAACCGATGATTACGAGATAGACCAGCAGTTATCTATTATGGCAAGTTTGAAATGGAAGGTGGCAGATACATTGATTTTTAGTAAATGGAGGGCAGCTTTAGGCGGTAATGTAAAGCAGGTCATTACTGGTGCCGCCCCTTGCCCCGTTAAAATATTACGTGTTTTTTGTGCAGCAGGTATCCCTATTAGAGAAGCATACGGGTTAACGGAGACCTCGCCGACCTTAACTGGTAATAGCTTGGAGCCAAATGGCGCAATGATTGGAACGGTTGGGTATGCCATTGATGGCGTGGAGTTGTTAATCGATACAAATTCTGGAGAGTATAAGGAAGATGAAGGAGAAATTTTGGCCCACGGCCCAAATGTGATGCTAGGGTACTATCAAAAACCTGAAATAAATGCCGAGGTATTCCAGACAATTAATGGTAAAAAATGGTTTTGTACAGGTGATATCGGAAAACTTATTAAAGGACCTGATGGAAGAGAATTTCTTAAGATTACGGATAGGAAGAAAGAATTATTGAAAACTTCAGGGGGCAAGTACGTAGCTCCTGCACCTATTGAAAATCGGATCAAGGAAGATTTTTTGGTTGAACAGATGATGGTGATAGGGGATAAGCAAAAGTTTGTTTCCGCTTTGATACTACCTTCAGAAGAAGCACTAAAAAATTGGTGCCTCCATAAAAAAATGGAGTGGACCACCTTAGAGGAAATGATACGGAATGAAAAGGTAATCCGGAAATATCAGAAAGTAATTGATAGTTACAATCCAGAATTTGGTCATATAGAACAGATAAAGAAATTTAAACTTATAGCCACTCCTTGGTTGCCCATTCATGAAGATGGGTCTTTGGCAGAACTTACACCTACCTTAAAACTTAAAAGAAGGGTAATAAGAGAAAAATATAGTGAGGAAATTGCTGCTATTTATGGGGAAGCGTAAAAACTATACTTGATGTGCCGATGAATTTTTAATTATGCCCGTCATAAGCTTCATATTATTTGGTGTTAGATTCTTTTCTCTCTGCACGAATATAGGTCATTGACCCAAGCGGTAGCATGAAAGGTTCTGCATATAATGTATAGATTACTTGTAGTATTTGGCTTATAGAACATTGCATGTTCTTGGTTCCATGCCGTAAATGCATGTGATACTACCAATTTCTGTACGGTGATTATGAGTTACTAGGTAGGAGTGATCAAAAATAAGGCAATCTACAATGCAAGAGCGCTTACTAATACTAGAAAGACAAAGGACAATCCGAACAATTTTAGAATAAAGCAGACTATCAACTAAGATTAAATCGCAACATTGTTGGAGAATATAATTAAGGAAGGAAAGTAACCGAAAGAGAATCTTTTTTATTTTTACAAAAAGAGCATTGTAAATAGTCTGTATCTTATTATTTTTGCAAATCGGATTCGGGATGTAGCGCAGCCCGGTAGCGTACACGCCTGGGGGGCGTGGGGTCGCAGGTTCAAATCCTGTCATCCCGACTTTTTAACATACCAGAATATGTTATATAAAAGGTAATTATATGAAAACCATATAGTTACCTTTTTTTGTGCTCTGATTTAACACAATTAGCTTCATTATAATCGTGAGTTAATCGTGAGTTAATCGTGAGCTTTTT
The DNA here is from genome assembly GCF_040566695.1 of Sediminicola arcticus. Lineage (NCBI taxonomy): Bacteria > Pseudomonadati > Bacteroidota > Flavobacteriia > Flavobacteriales > Flavobacteriaceae > Sediminicola > Sediminicola arcticus. Next base: position 615,145 of record NZ_JBEXAE010000002.1, read on the forward strand.
TTTTGTATTTTAGGGACAGGATTTGCCATTGGCAGATGGGTAGTTTGACTTTCGTATAAAATCATTGTTTCATTTAAAAAGCATATACGATGCGAACGAACCTAACATTCTCCATTTCTTTTTTTGTCCGTAAAAAGAAAAACAGTGCCGAACTAGCCTTGTTGTATTCCCGTATCACCGTGAACGGCTGGTCAAAAGAGATCAGCTTGAAACACGACCTTCCGTTGAACAAGTGGAACCAACCCGCCGGAAAGATGCTGGGCAACGGTGCCAAAAGCCAACTGGTCAACAGGAAAATAGAAACCACAAGGACGGGACTTTACAAGGCCTACGAGGACCTTTTTAAGGAACAACGAATCATCACTGCGGATACAGTGAAGGACAGGTACCTTGGTAACGATGTAACCAATCACACTTTGGTTTACCTGCTGGATTACCATAACGGTAAAATGAAAAACGTACTGAAATACGGGACTTTGAAAAACTATACCACCACATCCAAATACCTAAAGGATTATCTTAAGATCAAACATAAAAGTCTGGATATATATCTCAAGCAGATCGATTATGGGTTTACCTTGGGTTTCGAGGGATTTTTACGGGAAAAGCCCTCCTTGCACAACAATGGCGTTATGAAGCATATGGAACGTTTCAAAAAGTTGATGCGCCTAGCCCTTCATCTGGAATGGATCGAAAAGAATCCGACCCTGCGTTTCAAGCTGCGTTTCGACAAGGTAGACATGGTCTACCTGGACCGGCAGGAATTGGAAAGGATCTTGGACAAGGAATTCGAACAGGGTACCTTAAAGGTTACACGGGATATATTTGTATTTGCCTGTTACACCGGACTGGCCTATGCAGATGTTAAGGCTTTGAAACAGGATCACTTACGGACTGGTATCGATGGAGGTAAATGGATATACATGCGAAGGAGGAAGACCGATACCCAGGTCAGGATACCCCTTTTGGAAGAGGCGCAGATTATTTTGGAGCGTTACCGGACACATCCCAAGGTGGACAACCAAGAGATCCTATTGCCCGTTTACTCCAATCAAAAGACCAATCAATATTTAAGGGAGATTGCCGAGGCCGTAAACCTTGGGAAAAGGTTGAGTTTCCATGCGGCACGGCATACTTTTGCGACTACGGTTACCTTGGCGAACGGTGTACCTATAGAAACGGTATCCAAGCTCTTGGGGCACCATAAGATCTCGACCACACAGATCTATGCACGTGTGGTCGATACGAAGATATCGAACGACATCAACGCCCTGCGAATTAAGTTGAAGACATAATGGAAGAGTCAATTATATCTATAGTTTTTGCATGGAGGATTAGCTCGCTGACGGAGCGTGCCATTCACCACGTTTCCCTACATTACGCGAAAAACTCCATTCCGTGAAAAGAGGTTCACTACATAGTCTTTGACATCATCCCGAAAAGAGGATCAAGTCCACTCGCCCACATCAGGTTGAAGCATACGTTATTGATTCTTCCATGGATAAAAACAGGCTAGGTTCCATAGGCCCCTTACCAAGGAACCGTTTCCCATTGTCCAAAGGATCAAGATCCGCTTGGGGACGCTTTGCATAACCTGGCTCGCACACTCGCTCTTTTTATAAAAGCTTTGCCCAAATCGGTTCTTGGAAGGGGAAGGACCATAGAGAAACGCATACGGCACTATGGGAAGTAAAGGGAACAAAAAATGAAGACTTAACCGTTTTTCGGTTCTTGAAAGTCCAAATAAAAAAAAGGAAGCTGAGTTACGCGAATCATAAAAAAGATGAAAGCGCACCGGATATAATAAGTAATGGGTGTTTTTGTCTCCATTTATTTTAATACCGTTTGCCACCAAAAATAATGGTAAGAATTTGGATTGAATTGGAAGTTGAGGGCTACCGTTTTTGGGAGCGAAGCAAATAAAAAGGAGTAGCAAGAGGATAACACGCTGCGCGATGTTAGTGGCTCCTTTTTATTTATAAATAACTGTATTACAGGTGTTTATAATTATTCGAAATTCCAAACCTTCTATGATTTGCGTCAAATGACCTGTGAAAGCCCATTTTTAGTGAAGTATTTGCGTCAAATGTTTTAAATGAAACGAAAAACCGGACCGTCAGTTCCGGGACTGGTGCACGGAAGCCCTGGTTATTGGAGAAGGAACAAAACAGCCAAAATTTTGACCTTTTGACCTTTTTTATTTTTCACTAGCCTTTTATTTTCTTATTCAGGATGGTGCTAAAAACGCTGATTGAAAAGGCCGGAATAGGACCGCCATACCCTAGGACAATGCTTAATATCTATTCGCCTGAAAATGGCCAAAGTATAATGGCAGTTCAGGAAGTACTTGGACACAATAGTCCCAATACAACCATGATTTAAACCCCTGTTAGTAAGACCAGTCTGGACAAGATAAAGAACCCTTTAGATGATTTTGATGTGTAAAATAAAGAACGACACTATTCATCGGTTTTATTCTTATATTGGTGGTATATAGATGTATTTTACATCTATATAAACAAGTTAGCCTTTATTGTGACCAACCAATAACCAATGATAAAATTCTTTAGAAAAATTAGACATAATTTACTCTCAGAAGGTAAAACTGGAAAATATCTGAAATATTCTGTCGGAGAAATTATTCTTGTAGTTATTGGAATTTTGATTGCACTTTCAATTAATAATTGGAATGAGAATCGAAAAGAAAAACTAGTGGAAATCGAAATTTTAGAAGGTGTCAGGGCTGATATATTAAAAGACACAATTGACATAAACTTTAATATTCGTAGCTATGAAAAAGCAATTGAACAAAATAAGAACCTTGTTGATTACTTAATAAAAAAGAGGGAGTTAGATAGTACGTTTATTGATCTTTTGTGGCAAAATTCGAATAGTGACTTAATTTTAACTCTTCATAATTCATATTTTAGTGAAGCAAAGCAAAAAGGACTTTCAATTATTTCAAACAAGCTTTTAAGAGAGAAAATTAATCGTCTTTATGAGTTTGATTACATCAATCTGTTATCCATTGAAAATGAGCTTAAACGATTTAAAAAATACGACGAATTAGTCACTAACCGGACAGACCGCATTTTTATATTTGATGATTTTGGAAAATTAAATATCCAAAAAGAATCATATGAAGAATTATTATCAGACCATAATTTTAAATATTTAATAATTCTGCTTAGAGTTAATAATAAACAAATGCTGGATGAATTCTATTTACCAACAAAAGGAAGTGCATTAAAAGTTGTTGAAGCGATAGAGAAAGAATTAATTGAATTAAAAAAATAACGAAAGGCTAACAACGTATATAATTTATGGCTCAGTTGGTTAAATGAATTTCAATTCCTACATTTAAAAACCTCCCCCATTAAAAAACAATAATATGATTTGTCGCTTCGCCACAAATCATATACAAGACCGTTGTGCTTCATTATGACCAACCAATAACCAATGATAAAATTCTTTAGAAAAATTAGACAAAAAACTCTGACTGAAAACAAATTCGGTAAATATTTACTTTACGCAATAGGCGAAATCATACTTGTAGTTATTGGAATTTTGATTGCTTTACAGGTTAATGAATGGAATAATGACCGAAATAAAAAGAAAGCAGAAGAAATAGTTTTAATACAGATTAAGAGCGATTTAGAAAAATCGACAATAGAACTACAGGAAATGAAAGCGTATCATTTAGGTAGAGCAACAACATGCGCCAAGATACTTCGTGCTTTTTGGAAAACAGAACCAACATACGATTCTATAGCATATGATTTACGAGGAAGCCGAAGTACTATAAAATATAGCCCAATATTAGGTAATTTAAAATCACTAATAAATTCAGGGAATATAGATTTAGTAAGCGCCACAGCACTTAGAAATGACATAGTATCCTATGTTGAAAAAGTAGAAAGTCAACTTGTAGATCTTACAAGAATTGAAGAAAGTTATTTTAGAAATGGAGTCGAGATGGTTGATGAAATTATGCCTAATGGTGTTTTGGACAAGGACTATTATATTAAAGAGCTTGAAAAAGTAGATGACATAAAAAATAGACCTCGTTGGTATAATCCTGATATTGAACCTTCGCCAAACAAATCCCAGAATATAGATAGAGTGCCTTTTAAATCAGATTTGAATGAATTATTTCAAAACAAACAATTTTATAATGGCTACAAAAAATTGTGGACACATCAATTTAATAGTTATAGGATATATGATGAAATACTTGTGATTACTAATGACCTCTTGGATAAACTGAACAATGCCAAACAAGTACAAAATTCAGAAAAAAAATAACGAAAGCACAACAATGGTTGTGCTTCATTATGACTAACCGCTAACCAATGATAAAATTCTTTAGAAAAATTAGACAAAACTTGCTAATAAAAAACAAAACTGGAAAGTACTTTAAATATGCTATCGGAGAAATTGTGCTGGTTGTTATTGGAATTTTGATTGCCCTCTCTATTAACAATTGGAATGAGGGTAGAAAATTAGAAAACGATAAGAAAAAACTTATGCACGCCCTGAAACAAGAATTTTCGACTAATAAAGTAGCTTTAGAGAATCACTTGTCAGGATTGAATAAACATAATTCTCGGCTAAATAAAGTTATTAATTTTTCTGCAAGTGCAATAGAATTGCCAATAGATAGTCTAAGACTCTATTCTTCTAACTTGGATTTCCCATTAACCTTATCATTATTAAACTCTGTTCAAGAGGGAACTATATCATCAGGTAAATTTGAAATGCTAAGTGACAGCTTAAAGCACACGATAAATTTGTTAAGGGATTTCACAATATCTAGAAAGGAGATAAGTGATAAATTGCGCGATTTGACAACTATTAGTAATAGTATCGATACTGATTTAGTCTTAAGTCTTTCAGCTTATCCAGATATCCCCGAAGTGTATTATGTGCAAAAACCAACATCAATGCACCCAGATTTTATAAAAAATGATGACGAGTTGGTTAATCTAATAAAGTCGTCTAAAACATATTCGAAATTATATCAAATTTATTATTTCAACACTTTGGACGAATTATGGATTAAATATGGCTTACTAAGATTAACCAATGAAACAATCATACTCATTGAAAAAGAATTAAAAAAATAACGCAAGCACAACACCGTGTATAAAAAATAGCTAATAATTACTTTCAGAGAGGTTCATGCTTATTTACAAAGACCGCCAAATTTTTAAATTTGGCTTTTAGAATAGAAAAGATAAAAACAAAAGATAAAAATTCGGCTCTGTGTTAATCCGAAAAGTTAGCGTCTTTTTACACGCTACGTTTCATACACAAACCGTTAGCAAAAATTTGAATCAACCTGTGAAATATATTTTATTAATCTGTCTTTTCTTCCTTTTAAAAACACATTTAGTTAAATAAATGAAAAGGGGAAAAATGAGAGTTTCATTAAAATTTGGGGCTTATTAAAATATTATAAACCCGAAATAAGTGACGGAAAATTTAATTTCAATAAAGAATATCAAAAGTTGGAATTAATTGAGACAAAGGAAGCTTTTGATAAAAAAAATTATGGCCGGTGAGAGAGTATTACCGTGGCATTAACAATTTTAAATGATGATTTTATTCAAATACAAAATCGTTTATCGTTAATTTTAAAAAGATCAATTCAATTAACTCAGATTATGTAACTATCGGTGATACTCAAATTCCTATAGGTTTACAGTTTAAAAAAGTGCTACTAGATAAAATGAAAACTAGTTTAATACCTCAAAAAGTATAGGCAATACTTCAACTTCTCTTTTAGTTTTAGAGCTACTCCGAATCTAAATTTTTAATTGCTTTGTTCACTTCTTTTAATGCGCGATAATACACTTTATGTAAAACGAATAATGACATAAAAACGTATAACAATATCCCAGTACCAAAACCAACAAATAATCCCGAGTGTTCTTTAAAAAGAGATAGGGATAATAAATTTATTGAGTTAAAATATGAATTTATTCCTATAATATATAAAGTAGGCACTAATACAAGTGCTGTAAATAGAATCCCGTAAAGATTAAATCGAATATAATTAGTTAGAATATTGGAAGTCTCTTTAAGGTAGTTTTTTAGATTAAGTACAAATCTATTTTTTTTAATTCTCTTAAGAAATTTAAAACTCATATACGCAGAGAATAATACGATTAGGATAAGAATAATTGCTAATTCATAAAACCCTATATATAGATAAATACACAATATAAGCACGCTCAAGGGAATACTAATTCGAGATATTGTATTTATCCTCTTTTCGAAGGCAATAAATATATCAATGCTTTTATGATCTTCAACCTTAAAAGAAGGTTCTTTCTTTATAAATGAAGATGAAATAGCACCTTCATTCCATAGTTCTTTTATATCCATAATTAATCAGCTTTTAAAGCTATTATTTTTTTTAGTTTATTCTTTGTTCGATTTATTCGAGCTCCAATATTTGTAACCGTGATTCCTAAAATTTCAGCCATTTCTTTATAGCTTTTATCTTCTAAAAATAATATGATTAGAGCTCGTTCTGCAGGTAAAAGTTCTCGTATAGATGCATAAAGTAGTTGAATACTTTCTTCTTTATCATTAGAATTATTATCGACAATATCAATGTATTCAAAATTTGAAGTTTTAATATTTCGCTTTTTTCTTTTAAGTTGAAGAAAGCATACGTTTAATGCGACTCGATATACCCAACTAGAAAGTTTTGAGTCCCCTTTAAAAGAATCAATCGATCTCCATAACTGGTAGCATACTTCTTGATAATAATCTTCAAAATCTTCTCTATTATCCGTATAACTATAACACACTTTAAAAATCACGTTGTTGTATTCTTTTATAAAAGCATCGAAGTTCTGACTCTTTTTTTTATTCACATTATATAGTTTGTTCAATATATAAGTTTATCATTTCATCAATTTATTACACTTTTAAAAATTTATATTTTTAGTGTAATAAATGCTGAAAACAAATAACCTATGAGGTAAATATAAAACCTTTTAATTATGAATAATTATTTGAATACCTTAAAAAGAATTGCTTTCATCTTATTCCTTACAATTACTTTTTTAATTCCTAAAAATGGATACTCCCAAGAGGTTTCTCAAAAGCCATATTTGTTATGGAAAGTAAGTGGAAATGATTTAGCAAAGCCTTCCTACATTTTTGGGGTAAATGGTGCTTATAAAAATTCAGAAATGATTAGTGAAATAAATGAAGTGTTGAGAACTACCGAACAATTGGTATTAGACTTGAAGAAGGAGAATACTCCTGAAGAGGCTTCAAAAATTAAACAATTAATTGTAAATGAGGCAGGAGCAAAATATTTTTATAATCAATTTGATAAAGCTACTCAAAAAAAGTTAGATGACTTCTTCGTTACACATTATGGAGCTGATTTTAAGAGACTAAGCGCATACAAGCCTTTTATGATAAGTAATTTAATTGAATCTAAAATCATTCCTCCTTATGATATTACTGCAGAATTGGCTGATTTTTCAAAAACGCATCATCAAACTATTATTGGTTTAGAAACTATTGAGGAACAAATAGAAGAATTTGAAAAAGTACCACTTTCAGAACAGGTAAAAACAATTACAGAGTTTATAACAAATCCAGAAATAGCGAAAGAAAGATCTGATAAGATTATAACATATTATAAAAATCAGGATATTAAAGGCATTTATGGAGAATTGGAAGAATTTGAAGATACAGAAATGGAAAAAATTATGCTAGAGGCACGTAATATTAAATGGCTGCCACAATTAACAAGTTTAATGAAAGATAAATCTTCTTTTATAGCCATAGGAGTTACCCATATGCTACCATTTAAGAATAATTTAAAAGACTTATTGGAGACAGAAGGCTATACAATAACCTTAGTTAAGTAATAATGTTCAATACGATGAAAAACGAGCTGTAATCATTTTTACAGCTCGTTTTTTAGTTTTTAAGAAATTATTCTATGCCCTTTTTATTCTGCTTACTTTTCATAACAAACCCTGTAATGACCGTAATTATAGATTTGAGAAACTATCCAAAAAATATTGGCGCATCAGAGATAGTTAAGCGCCTTTATCCAGAAAAAACCACATTTCTAAAAGCACTTAAATCAATAGAACCGACTTATGGCGATTTTGTTTCAAATACAGCTTTGAGTATCATAAACAATCCTTTTGAAGCTGGGAAGAGTCATAAAGCATATTTTAAGGGAAAAGTAGTCCTGTTAGTCGATCAAACAACGGTAAGTAAAGCAGAGTGGATGGGAATGAATATTCAAGCATCACCAAACTGTATAACTATTAGAGAACAAACTTTTGGCGCGGTGATGAATAGAAATCAAATACTTCTCATCGATGGTACCACAATCGACTTTACAGGAGCAGGAGCATTTTATCTAAATGATCAAAGCGTACAACGAAAAGATTTAAAATTAGATTATGAAATAAAAGAGAGTGCATTACAGGATGACAATAATTTATATATTGAAAAAGCGACAAAATTGATTGATCAATAATAAAAAACTTTTGCTAACAAGGCCTATAATCCATTGTTTAGCATATTTACTACAGTTCAAAAGTTTTCGTACATTTAATCCGGAACGATTCCCAGCTCGATTTGATTAACATCAAATCTCAACAACGGAATCATAGGTACTGTGTTAAAAAACAAGTTTTTTCTTTAAAATATTAGGAAACAAAT